>NZ_JBSGBQ010000002.1:0-538608 GCF_053601335.1 Amycolatopsis sp. NPDC004747
CTGAGCGCGGCCGGCGATCAAGCCGTCGTGAGCTCCGGAACCCGGTCACCCCACGCACCGTGCGGCTCCAGCGTGACCTCGCGGACATCGTCCTCACGGCGATCCAGCCGCACGACGAGGTAGTCCGAAGACAACCGCTCGGCCGAACCCTCACCCCACTCGACGACCGGTTCAGAGGCCCTCCGGCATCGCCTCGCCGTACTTCTCGTGAGTACCTGTGAGCCACTTGAGTACGGTTTTGGCGTTGCGATGGAGTGTCGCCTCCGCCTCCTCCGGCCTACCTTGCTTGATGTGCTCGAGGGCCCGTGTATGGGCTGCCTTGGTGGCGATTTCCGCGTGCTGGCGCGCGGTGGCCTTGTTTGCGGCGACCATCAGGTTTTCCATTCGGAGGGCCCGCCTGTTGCGAGCCGGCACCCCTGATATCGGGAACCGCGCGGTGTTTGACCGAGATTCCGGCGGATTTCCCCCGTCGGGGGGAACCTGAGCGCGGCCGGCGATCAAGCCGTCGTGAGCTCCGGAACCCGGTCACCCCACGCACCGTGCGGCTCCAGCGTGACCTCGCGGACATCGTCCTCGCGACGGTCCAGCCGCACGACGAGGTAGTCCGAAGACAACCGCTCCGCCGAACCCTCACCCCACTCGACCACGATGGCCGAGCGCTCAAGATCCGTGTCCAGGTCGAGGTCGTCCAGCTGCGACAGATCACCGCCGAGCCGGTACGCGTCCACGTGCACCAGCGGCACGCCCGCGGCACCCGCCGGGTGCACCCGGGCCAGGACGAACGTCGGCGAACTCACCCGGCCGCCGACGCCGAGGCCGTCCGCGATGCCGCGGGTCAGCGTCGTCTTGCCCGCGCCGAGCGGGCCGGCCAGGAGCACCAGGTCGCCCGCGCGCAACACGCGGCCGAGGGCCCGTCCGAAGTCCATGGTCTCTTCGGGGGTCGGGAACACGAAACTCAACGCTGCCACCACCAGGTTCGCCGGGACGAGGATTCGCCGTCCACACCGGAACAGCGTTGCAGGAGATCGATCAGATGGCTGTTCACCAGCTCGGGCTGCTCGAGCAGGACCATGTGCCCGGCGCCGCGGACGCGGACCAGCTCCGCGTCGGGCAGCTCGGCCGCGATCCGCTCGGCGTGCGAGAACGGCGTGAACCGGTCCGAATCGCCGCCGATGACCAGCACTGCCGCGTGCTTCAGGCCGGCCAGCGCCGCGTACCGGTTGTGGCTGCCGAGCGTGTCGACGAAGTTGACGAGCCCGCGCACCGGCGTCACTTCGAGCATCTCGAGCATGAAGTCGACGAGCCGCGGCGCGACGTCACGGCTGCCGAACGCCAGCCGGCGCACGGCCTGCCGCGTCAGCTGGCCGCCCGCCGCGCGGACGAACTCCACCAGCCCGGGCTGCCACCCGGCGAGGCCGCCCGCCGCGCGCGTCAGCGGGTTGTACTTCGAGAGCAGCGAACGCGGCAACCCGCGTGCGCCCACTTCGCCCGCCGCGGTCGCGATGAAGGCAACCCCGCATACCCGGTCCTCGAAGAGCGAGGGGAACTCGGCGGCCAGCTCCATGATGACCATGCCGCCCATCGAGTGCCCCATCAGCACGATCGGCCCGTCCGGCACCACGGACCGCAGCACGCAGTCCAGGTCGCGGGCCAGCTGTTCGATGGTCGACGTCTCGGCCGAAGCCGCGCCGGACAGGCCGTGGCCGCGGTGGTCGTAGTACACCTGGCGCACGCGCGGCAGCCGCAGCGACGCGAGGTCGCGCCGCTGGAAGTGCCAGCAACGCCGCGAAAGCGCGAAGCCGTGCACGCCCACGACGGTCAGTTCCGGTTCGCCGCCGTCTTCCGGGTCGATCTCCTCGACCGAAAGCGGCGTGCCGTCCTCGGCCGCGACCGTCGAAGTGCGGTCGGGCTTCAGCTCCCCCAGCGGCTCGTCCACGTACGGATCCTCACTGTGCCGCCGCTGCTGCGCGGCGACGGCGATGGCGGCGGCGGTCCCGGTGGCCACGGCCCCGACCCCGCCGGCGATGGCCAGCAGTCGTCGTGAAGGTGTCACGAGTGTTCCCCCAGATACCGGCGCCGGACCCGCGGCCGGTACATCGACGTCACGATCTCGTAGTCGATGGTGCCCAGCTTGTCGGCCCATTCCCGGGCGGTGGGCTCGCCGTGCGCCCCGGCGCCGAACAGGACGACCTCGTCGCCGGCGGCCGGTTCGTCGTCACCGCAGTCGACCACCAGCTGGTCCATGCAGACCCGCCCGGCGACCGGCCGCCGCCGCCCGCCGAGCCAGACGTCCATCCGGCCGGACAGGCTGCGGGGCACGCCGTCGGCGTACCCGGCGGGCACGAGCGCCAGGGTCGTGTCGCGCTGTGCGGTCCAGGTGTGCCCGTACGACACGGATTCCCCGGCCTCGATGCGCTTGACCAGCGCGACCGCCGACCGGAACGTCATGGCCGGGCGCAGGTCTTCGGCCTGCGGCACCGGGTTCAGCCCGTACATGGCGATGCCGGGCCGGACGACGTCGAAGTGCAGGTCCGGCCGGGTGAGCAGGGCCGCGGAGTTCGCCAGGTGCCGCATCGGGTCGAGCCCGGCGGCGCGGGCGGTGTCGTAGGCCTCGGCGAAGCGTTTGGCCTGCAGGTCGATCGAGGGGTGCTTCGGCTCGTCGGCGCACGCGAGGTGGGACCAGATCGCGACCACCTCGACCCGCGGTTCGGCGGCCGCCGCTTCGACCAGCTCGGCCCACGCGGCGGGCGGGCAGCCATTCCGGGAGAGCCCGGTGTCGATTTTGAGGTGCACACGAGCGGGGGTACCCGGTTTCGCGGCGGCGGCGATGCGGCGAAGCTCACCCAGCGAGCTGGCGGCGAGGTCGACATCGTTTTCGACGCCCGCCGCGAAGTCGACGTCGGGGGTGTCCAGCCAGCTGAACAGCCGGGTCTTGAGGCCGGCTTCGCGGAGGGCGAGGGCCTCGCCGAGCGAGCAGGTGCCCAGCCAGGACGCGCCGGCCTCGACCGCGGCGCGCGCCACCGGCAGCGCGCCGTGGCCGTAGGCGTCGGCCTTCACCACGGCCATCACCTGGGAGCCGGGCGCGCGGGCGCCCAGCAGGGTGAGGTTGTGGCGGATCGCGTCGAGGTCAATGTCGACCTGCGCCCGCGGGAAACTGGAGGTCATGGCACCCTCCAGTTTCCCACGACCCGCGGTCAGGGCAGGCGCAGCCCGGACGTGGCGGAGAACACGTGCAGCTCGTCGGGGCGGATCCGCAGGTGGACGGTGTCGCCCATGGCCGGCGGCGTGCGCGGGTCGACGCGGGCGACGATGTTGGACTTCGTGCCCTCGGCGTCGGTCTCGGCCAGCTTGCCGTAGACGTACGCGTCCGAGCCGAGCTCCTCGACCAGGTCGACCTTGATCGGCACCGAGCTGTCGCCCTCGGTGGTCACTTCCAGGGACTCCGGCCGAAAGCCGAGGGTCACCTTGTCGCCGTCGGCGGCCGCGATGACCTCGCGGGTCAGCGGCACGCTGCCGCCGCCCAGCTCGGCGCCGTCCGCGGTCAGCTTCGCGGTCACCAGGTTCATCGCCGGCGAGCCGATGAAGCCCGCGACGAAAGCGTTTGCGGGCTTGTCGTACAGCGCGCGCGGGGTGTCGCACTGCTGGAGCAGGCCGTCCGAAAGCACCGCGACGCGGTCACCCATCGTCATGGCCTCGACCTGGTCGTGCGTGACGTACACGGTGGTGACGCCGAGGCGGCGCTGGAGCGCGGCGATCTGCGTACGCGTCGACACGCGCAGCTTCGCGTCGAGGTTCGACAGCGGCTCGTCCATGAGGAAGACCTGCGGCTCGCGGACGATCGCGCGGCCCATCGCGACGCGCTGGCGCTGACCACCGGAGAGCGCCTTCGGCTTGCGGTCGAGGTACTGCTCGATGTCGAGCAGCTTCGCGGCCTCGAGGACCTTCTGCTTGATCTCGGACGCGGGGCGGCCGGCGATCTTCAGCGCGAAGCCCATGTTCTGCGCGACCGTCATGTGCGGGTACAGCGCGTAGTTCTGGAACACCATCGCGATGTCGCGCGAGCGCGGCGGCAGCTGGGTGACGTCGCGGTCGCCGATCCAGACGGCGCCGTCGTCGATGTCCTCGAGGCCGGCCAGCATGCGCAGGCTGGTCGACTTGCCGCAGCCGGACGGGCCGACCAGCACGAGGAACTCGCCGTCGGCGATCTCCAGGTCCAGCGCGTCGACCGCGGGGCGCTCGGCACCGGGGTAGCGGCGGGTCGCCTTGTCGTAGGTGATGGAAGCCATCGGTCAGTCCTCTCCGAGATTCCGCCGGACCCCGTACGCCGCTTCGCGGGCTTCGAGGTGGCGCTGCTGGATCCGGTGGCCCTCGGCGCGCTGCGCCTCGGTCGGCTCGTCCAGCTCGAGCCGGAGCTTCTGGTTCTCCTGCCAGGACGGGGGTTCCGCACTGGAAGCCAGGGCCCACGCCGCCTGCCGCGCCGCGCCCAGCGCGACGTACTCGGCGACTTCGGGCAGCTGCACGGGCACGCCGAAGACCAGCGGCGCGACCGCGCGGACGGCCCGCGACTGCGCGCCCCCGCCGATCAGCAGCACGCGCTGGACGTCGAGGCCGTGCGTGCGCACCGCGTCGAGGCCCGCGGCCAGGCCGCAGAGCATGCCTTCGACGGCGCTGCGGGCGAGGTTCTCCGGGGTCATGTTGTCCCTGGTCAGCCCGGACAGCGAGCCGGTCGCGCCGGGCAGGTTCGGGGTGCGCTCGCCGTCCAGGTAGGGCAGGAACGTCAGCCCGCCGGCGCCGGGCTCGGCGGTCAGGGCGAGCCGGTCGAACTCGCTGAGCGTCGCGCCGAGCATCGCGGCCGTCGCGGTGAGGACGCGGGCGGCGTTGAGCGTGCAGGCGAGCGGGAGGAAGCGGCCGGTCGCGTCGGCGAACCCGGCGACCTCGCCGCTGATGTCGGCGGCGCCGGTCTCCGCGACGCCGAACACGGTGCCGCTGGTGCCGAGCGAGACGACCGCGTCACCGGGCTTGAGTTCGAGGCCGAGCGCGGCCGCCATGTTGTCGCCGGTGCCGGCCGAGACGAGCACGCCGTCCGGGGTGTGGCCGGCGGTGTCGGCCGGGCCGAGCACGGTGGGCAGCTCCGGCGTCCGGCCGCCGAAGGCGTGGCTGAGGACGTCGAGGCGGTAGGCGTTGTCGGTCGGCGAGAAGTAGCCGGTGCCGGACGCGTCACCGCGGTCGGTGACCGGGTCGCCGCCGGTGAGCTTCCAGGTCAGCCAGTCGTGCGGGAGCAGCACCCGCGCGACGCGGTCGGCGAGCTTCGGCTCGTGCTCGGCCAGCCAGCGCAGCTTCGTCACGGTGAAGCTGGCGACCGGCACCGAGCCGACCGACTTCGCCCAGGCCGACGGCCCGCCGAGCTCGTCGATGAGGTCGAGCGCCGCCTGCGCGGAGCGCGTGTCGTTCCAGAGCAGCGCCGGCCGGACGACCTCGCCGTCTTCGTCGAGGGTGACCATGCCGTGCTGCTGGCCGCCGACGCCGATGGCCCGGACGCCGTCCAGCACGCCGTTGGTGGCTTCCTGGAAGGCGTCCCACCAGGCGTTGGGGTCGACCTCGGTGCCGTCGGGGTGCGGCGCGCGGCCGGTGCGGACGATCTCGCCGGTTTCGGCGTCGCACACGACGACCTTGGTCGACTGGGTGGACGAGTCGATGCCGGCGACCAGTTCAGCTGTCATAGGGCTGCCCCTCTGCGACGTGTTCGACGATCTCGATCGAGGTGCCGGCGTTCAGCGCGGCCTCGATCTCCTCGGTGGGCGTGGCTTGGCCCGTGATCAGCAGGTCGTAGTCGCCGACGTCGCCGTGCGCGTAGGTGGCGGTGCGGCCGAACTTCGAGTGGTCGGCGACGAGGACGGTGTGGTTCGCGACCTTCAGCGCGGCCTTCTTGAGCTCGGCGTAGTCGCGGTCGGGGTGGAACAGGCGCCCGACGGCGACGGCGGTGACCGAGACGAACGAGACGTCGGCGCGGATCGAGTCCAACAGGTTGAGCACCTCGGGACCGGCGCAGGAGTCGTACTCGTGGCTGTAGCGGCCGCCGGCGAGGACGACCTCGACCCGGGGACCGAGCAGGCGGGCCGCGTGCAGCGAGTTGGTGACGACGGTCAGCGCGTCGATCTCGGCGAGCCGCTTGACCAGCGGGAGCAGCGTGGTGGAGTCGTCGACGAAGACGGTCTGGCCGGGCTGCACGTGGTTCGCGGCGGCCTGGCCGAGCGCCTCTTTTTCGCCGTGGTGGAGCGTGTCGCGGAAGCGGGCGGCGCTCTCGATGGTGAGCGCCGGGTACGCCTCGACCTTGCCGCGCAGCTTGCGCAGCAGCCGGCGTTCGGCCAGGTCGTCGAGGTCGCGGTGCATGGTCATCAGGCTGACCTTGAAGCGGCTGGTCAGGTCGTCGATCCGCGCCTCGCCCTGCTCGATGACGTGGTCGAGGATGTCCTGCCGCCGCTGCTCGACGACGGCATCGGACGGCCGGGTCTTCCGGTCTCCGGGTGCTGCTGTGCCGCCGCTCACACGGAATTCTTACCAGATTTGGCGCGTGAAGTTAACAGAGAACTCGATAAGTCTTCTCGGTAAGTTGGCTCGGCCCGCGTGCTTGCCCGGACGACACGCGTACGCCGACGGACGACACGCGCACCCAGCCGGACGACACGCCGGCCCGGCAGGCCGCCGCCGTGTCGTCCGTGTGGGTACGCGTGTCGTCCGTGTGGGTACGCGTGTCGTCCGGTCAGGACATGAGCGAGCGGACCGCGCGGATGGCCTCCGGGATGGCGTGGACCAGGCCCGATGCCGAGGTCGGGGCGTTCTGGGCCGCGATCGCGCCCGCCAGCGAGTGCACGTCCGCGGCGGCGGCCGCGGCCAGCCAGGGGTCCAACCCGGCCGCCAGGAGGGCGCCGACCAGGCCGGACAGGACGTCACCCGAGCCGGCCGTGGCCAGCCAGGCGCCCCGGGGCGTGTTGATCGCGACCCGGCCGTCCGGGGCCGCGACCACCGTGCAGTGGCCCTTCAGCAGCACCACGGCGTCGTACTTCTTCGCCGCTTCGCGCGCCGCTGTCACGCGGTCCGGGCCCGGCTTGCGGCCCATCAGGCGCTCGTACTCGCCCGCGTGCGGGGTCAGGACCAGCGGGGTGTCCGGGTCGCGGGCGTCGAGGACGTCCGGGGACTTCGCGATGATCGTGGTCGCGTCGGCGTCCGCGCAGACCGGGACGCCCTGGCCGAGCACGTACCGCAGCACGTCCCGCCCGTCGGAGCCGGTGCCGATGCCCGGGCCGACGACCCATGCCTGGACGCGCCCGGCGTCCGCGACCGTGCCGGTCGCGATGATCTCCGGCCACTGCGCGCGGACGACGTCGGCCGCGTGACCGGCGTACCGCACGAGACCCGAGGTCGCGCGGACCGCCGAACCGGACGCCAGCACCGCCGCGCCCGGGTACGTCGCCGAGCCCGCCGCGATGCCGACGACACCCTGGCTGTACTTGTCGTCCTCCGGTCCGGGCACCGGCCAGGCCGCGGCGACGTCCACGACGTCGAGCCGCCGGAGGTCGGGGTCCGCCAGCTCGAGGCCGATGTCGACGAGAACGACCTCGCCGCAGCGGGCGGGCGCGAGCGCGTGGACCGGCTTGAGCGCGCCGAACGTGACGGTCCTGGCGGCCTGCACGGCCGGGCCGTCGACCGCGCCAGTGTCCGGGTCGACGCCGCTGGGCAGGTCGACCGCGACGATCGGGGCCTCGACGAGTTCGACCAGCCGGGCCGCGTCGGGCCGCAGCGAGCCGCGGCCAGAGATGCCGACGATCCCGTCGACCACGACGTCCGCCTTGGCGATCCACTGTGGACCGTCCGCGGCGGGCACCGCGCGGCCGCCTGCCCGCTTCAGCGCACCGAGGCCTTTTGCGTGTGCCTTCGCGGGGTTGAGCAGGATCGCCGTGACAGCCACCCCGCGCCGGCGCAGGAACGCGCCGGCCCAGAGCGCGTCGCCGCCGTTGTCACCCGAGCCGACCAGGAGGACGACCCGGCGGCCCGAGACACCGCCGGTGTGGTCCTCGAGGAAGTCCGCGATGTGCACCGAGAGCCCGAACGACGCCCGGCGCATCAGCTCGCCCTCGGGCGTGACGGCGAACGCCCGCCCCTCCGCCTCGCGAATCCGTTCCGTGGTCCAGATTCCCTGCACGGCGGGGCCTCCGCTTACTCGACTGTGACGGACTTCGCCAGGTTACGCGGCTTGTCGACGTCGTACCCGCGGGCGCGGGCGATCTCCGCGGCCAGCACCTGCAGCGGCACCGTGGAGACCAGCGGCTGCAGCAGCGTCGGCACCGCGGGGACCTCGATGAGCTCGTCGGCGAATGGCCGGACCGTCTCGTCGCCCTCTTCGGCGATCACGATCGTCCGGGCGCCGCGCGCCTGGATCTCGCTGATGTTCGACACGAGCTTCGAGTGCAGCACCGCGCGGCCCTTGGGCGAGGGCATCACGACGACGACCGGCAGGCCGTCCTCGATCAGCGCGATCGGGCCGTGCTTGAGCTCGCCGGCCGCGAAGCCCTCGGCGTGCATGTACGCGAGTTCCTTCAGCTTCAGCGCGCCTTCGAGGGCGACCGGGAAGCCGACGTGACGGCCGAGGAACAGGATCGCCTTCGAGTCGGCGATCCGGCGGCCGAGCTCCCGCACCTGCTCCACAGTGGACAGTACCTTTTGGACGGCCGCGGGCATGGCCTCCAGCTCGGCGAACTCGCGGGCGACCTCGTCCGGGTACTTCGTGCCGCGGGCCTGCGCCAGCGCCAGGCCGACCAGGTAGTTCGCCGCGATCTGGGCGAGGAACGCCTTGGTCGAGGCGACGCCGATCTCGGGACCGGCGTGGGTGTAGAGGACGGCGTCGGACTCGCGCGGGATCTGCGCGCCATTGGTGTTGCAGACGGCGAGGACGCGGGCCTTCTGCTCACGGGCGTGCCGGACGGCTTCGAGCGTGTCCGCCGTCTCGCCGGACTGGCTCACCGCGACGACCAGCGTGTCCCGGTCGAGGACCGGGTCGCGGTAGCGGAACTCGCTCGCCAGCTCGACCTCGACCGGCAGCCGCGTCCAGTGCTCGATGGCGTACTTGGCGACCAGGCCGGAGTGGTAGGCCGAGCCGCAGGCGACGACGAAGACCTTGTCGACGTCGCGGAGGTCCTGGTCGGAGATGCGCTGCTCGTCGAGGATGATCCGGCCGGACTCGAAGTGCCCGCGCAGCGTGTTGGCCAGCGCTTCGGGCTGCTCCTCGATCTCCTTGAGCATGAAGTACTCGTGGCCGCCCTTCTCGGCGGCGCTCAGGTCCCAGTCGACGGTGAACGGCTTGGCCTGGGCGGCGTCGCCGTGGAAGTCGAGGACGTCGTAGCCGTCGCGGGTGATCACGACGAGCTGGTCCTGGCCGAGCTCGACGGCCTCGCGGGTGTGCTCGATGAAGGCGGCGACGTCGGAGGCGACGAAGTGCTCACCGTCACCGACCCCGACGACCAGCGGCGACGACCGGCGCGCGGCCACGATCGTGTCCGGGTGGTCGCCGTGCGTCACAACCAGGGTGAACGCCCCTTCCAGCCGGCGGCAGACGGCGGCGACGCTGGCGGTGAGATCACCCTTCGTGTCGCCCTCGGTGTACGCGCGGGCCACCAGGTGGGCGGCAGTCTCGGTGTCGGTGTCGCTGGCCATCTCGACGCCGTCGGCTTCCAGCTCGGTGCGGAGGGCGGCGAAGTTCTCGATGATGCCGTTGTGCACGACGGCGACGCGCTGCGAGGCGTCCCGGTGCGGGTGCGAGTTGCGGTCGACGGGCGCGCCGTGGGTGGCCCAGCGGGTGTGCCCCATGCCGGCGGTACCGCCGAAGTGCTCGCGGCCGACCTCGTCGAGCCGGGTTTCCAGGTTGGCCAGCCGGCCCGCCTTGCGCTCGACGGTCAGCGCACCGGCACCGTCGAGGACCGCGACACCGGCGGAGTCGTAACCGCGGTACTCCATGCGCCGGAGCCCACCGAGGACGACGTCCAGAGCCGGGCGGTGCCCGACATATCCCACGATTCCACACACGGTCACCAGCCTAACGAGGGATGTTCAGCGGGCTGACGGGGTCCGTGAACACCCACGACCTGCACGGACACGCCCCGGATGGTTCGAACCAATGCGGCGGGCTGGAGGTGCCGGACAGGCTTGGGTGACCGAAACTGTCGGTGCCTGCCGGTAGCGTGGAAAACGGGGGGCGCCCCCGCGGGCCGCCAGGAATGCCGGCCGGCCGTCGCGGCACGCGGGCCGACCTTTCAGGCACGCGGGCCGACCCTTCAGGCACGCGAGCCGACCTTCCAAGCACGCGAGCCGACCACGCAGGTGCGCCGACCAGCCTGGGGTGCGCGGGCCGGCTGTTGCGGCGCGCCGGGGCGGCGGGCGAGCCGTGGGCGAGCTCGCACAGTAGGGTTCGGCCATGGCCAGCAAGCCCAAGCAGCTGCTCGCGGAGTTGACGCACCCGGGTCCGCACGAGGTCCTGCGGGGCAACCTCGCCCTGGTCGGGCTGCCCGGCGTGGTCTTCACGCCGCGCGCCGGGCTCGGGTTGCCCGCCGTGGCGTTCGGGCACGGGTGGCTGCAGCCGCCCGATCGGTACCGGGGGTTGCTGCGGCACCTCGCCAGCTGGGGCATCGTCGCCGCCGCTCCGGCCACGCAAAAAGGGCCCCTGCCGTCGCATCGGCTGCTCGCCGCCGACCTGCTGACCACCCTCGACGTCGTCACCACCGTGCGGCTCGGGCCGGACGGCATCAGCGTCGACCCCGGCAAGCTCGGCCTCGCCGGCCACTCGAGCGGTGGTGGCTCCGCCGTCCTCGCCGCGGCTCAGGACGCGCAGGCCGAAAACCCGCGGATCAAGGCCGTCGCCACCATCACCGCGGCCCAGACGCTCCCACCCGCCACCGAGTCGGCGAAGGCGGTCACCGTCCCCGGGCTGCACCTCGCCGCCGAAGACGACCTGGTCGCCCCCGCCGTTGCACACGCCGAAGCGATCGCCGGTGCCTGGGGCGGCGACGACGTCCAGCTGCGGTTCCTCGGCAAGGCGTCGCACCTCGGCGTCACCGAGGGCAGGCACTGGTCGCAGCTGTTCATGCACGGCAAGCCGCACCGCGGGACGCAGCAGCTCACCCGCGCGCTGTTCACCGCGTTCTTCCTGACCCACCTGACCGGCACCGGCAAGTACCGGCCCCTGCTCGAGGCGGACGTCAAGCGCGCCCCCATCGAGCGTGAGGAAGAGCCCGCCCGCTGACGCCGGCGGGCCCCCGGTCAGACCAGCCAGCTGGTGCTGGAGAAGTCGTCCTCGTCGTCGGGCTGACGCGCGTGCCGGCCACGTCGCGGCGGCTCGGCCGCCGGCGGCGGTTCCGGGGCCGGCTCCGGACGCGGCGGGACCGCCGCCGCAGCCGGCGTGCCGTAGCTCGGCGTCGGGTAGTTCGTGTACCCCGTGTCCGCCTCTTCGTCGTGGACGCCGAACTCCATCAGCGACTCGCGGGACTTGTCGGCCAGCGTCTTCTCCGTCGCCCAGCCGCCCGCGCTCTGCTTGCGCTTGTTGAGCTCGTCCATGTGCTCGGCGTACCGCTGCGTGGCGGCCAGCTCCTTCTGCATGCCCTCGCGGGCCTGCTGCTGGGCCTCGGCGAGCCGGCGTTCGCGCAGCCCCCGCTGCTCGTCCTGCTCCCGCGCCGCCGCTTCCATCGTCGATATCGCCGCGCGATACCGGTCTTCGGCGCTGCTCATCGGCCCTCCTCGCCCCTCGTCACCGGTCGTACCGGATCGAACGGTCGCCCTCGTCGTCGAGCGAGCCGCTGATGCGGCCCTTCGCGCCGCTCGTTTCGAACACGCCACCCTCGATGCGGTACTGGCTGGGGCCGCGCTGCTGGTCGCCGCCGCCACCACCGGGCGCGCCGCCCATGCCGCCCATCATCCCCATGCCGCCCATCCCGGACATGCCGCTCATGCTCGACGAGCTCGCCGCGGCCTGGTGCACGCCCGGGTCGACCGGGGTCGCGCCGAGACCGCCGCCGCCGTCGGACATCGGCAACGAGGCGTCGCTGCCCGTCTGGGCGCCCGGGTCGAGCGAGACGGCGCCGGCGAAGTCCGGCGACCCGCCGCCGGTGACGGCCGAGCCGAAGTTGCTCGCGCCCGCCGTCGTGGTCGCGTCGGCGGCACCGGAGTCGGCACCGGCGCCGGCTCCCGCGCCCGCGTCGGCCGTCGCCACCGCGGGCTCGGCTCCGACGCTGCCCCCGCCGCCGAGGTCGCCTTCGAAGCCGCCGGGGGCGGTGAAGCTCGACGCCCCTTCGCTGCGCGTGAAGCCCGGGTCCGGGTTGGGCGGCGCGGGGTCCTTCGTCAGCGGGGACTCGGCGTTCGCGTCGTGCGGGATGTCCGCGCCGACGCCCACCGGCTTCACGTCGGCCTTGAGGCCGTCCGCCTTGAGGTCCGCGGCCTTCGGGTCGTCCTTCTCGTCCAGGGTGTAGGTGGTCGGCTCGCCCTTGCCGTCGTCGACCGTCACGATCGTCGGGCCGTCCGGGCCCTCCGGCCGCTCCGCGGTGATCTTGAGGTTGCCGTCCTGGATGTGGATCTTGCCGTCCGGCCCCGGCTTGTAGGAGCCGTCGGCCGAGGGCTGGCCGTCCTTGACCGGCTGCTGCGTGCCCTGCGGCCCGAAGGACGCCTTGTCGCCGTCCTTGCCGGCACCGTCCTTGGCCGCTTCGGCCTTGTCGTCGTCACCCCAGTCGAGGTGGTAGTCCTTCTTGTTGCCGTGGCCGTCGTCCACGGAGATGTCCTGCTTGCCCTCCTTGTCGGGCTCGGACATCGTGATCGTGTTGTCGCCCTTCTTGACCGACACCGTGTCGGTGTCGCCGGAGTCCTTGATGGCTTCGCCGGTCTTCGGGTCGATCGGGTACGGCTCGCCGGTCGCCGGGTCGACCTCCAGCGGCTTCCCGGTGATCGGGTTCTTGCCCTCTTCCGGCTTCGGGGGCTCCTCGGCCTTCGGAGGCTCGGTCGCCGACGGCGTCGTGGAGCCGCTGCCGGTGCTGCCCGAACTCCCGGTGCCGGTGCTCCCCGTGCTGCCGGTGCCGGTGTTCCCGGTGTTGCCCGTATTCCCGGTGTTCCCCGTGTTCCCGGTCTTGTCGCCGCCGCCTTCGTTCTTCGCCTCGGTCAGCTGGTTGCGGTAGCCGTCCATGTACCGCGCGAGCGCGCCGAACTGCTGGTCGATCGTGTCCTTGGCGGCCTTGCAGGACCCGTCGAACGCGGTGATCAGGCTCTTGTACTCGGTCGAGAAGGCGCCGTCGCGCCAGTAGCGGCAGACGTTGCGGCCGTAGTCGATGTTCTCCTGGTTGAAGCAGCCGTCGTCGTTCTGCAGGCGCTCGGCCAGGTTGGAGTTGTTGCCGTGCTTGGCGTTCACCGCGTCGATCCAGCCGGCGACCTTCATGAAGTCGTCGAATTCCTCGGTCTCGTTGTTGGCGATCTTGAGGACGTCCAGTGCCATCGGGATGTCGGCCTCGGCGATCACCGGGCGGTGCAGCTGCAGGACTTCGTCGACCTTCTTCTTGACCGCGGTGAAGACTTGCGTCACGGTCTGCGGGATCAGCTTCGCCGCGCCGTCGATCTGCTGCGACAGCTCCTTGGCGTGCGGCTTGATCGTCTCGTCGTACTTGATCTCCGCCGCGTTGGCGCCCTTGCCCTTCCACGCGTCGAAAAGGGTCTGGAGTTCGGTGTCGCTCTTGGTGAGCGCGTCCTCGACGACCTTGTGCGCCTTGGCCAGGTCGTCGGCGTCGCCCAGGAACTTCTGGTACTGGATCCCGCGGTTCTCGTGGAACTTGTCCTTGAGCTCTTTCTGGGAATCCTTCTTCTGGCCGAACTTGTTCCAGACCTCGTCGGTCCACTTCGCCAGCATGTCGACCGCGACGTTGCCCTGGTCGAGCTGTTCGTCGGAACTCTTCGCGCCGGCCCCCAACGTCGGCGCGCCGATTCCGTCGAGGTTCTTCTTCGCCTGGTCCCGCGCCGCGGTGTCGCGCTCGTGTTCCTGCTTCTTGGCCGCGGCTTCCTGCTGCGCTTCCTGCAGCGCTTCGTCGACGTCGGACGACGACCCCGGCAGCCAGTCGTCGTTGAAGCTGACGCTGTCGGTGTAGTTCTCGATGTACTTGGCGGCGTACGCCTCTTCTTCTTCGTCGAAGTTGACCGTGTCCTCGCTGTATTCCTCCATCAGCTTGGACTTGGCGGCCATCGAGACGTTCGGGTCGTCGAGGACCTTCTTGATTTCGGCCCATTCAGCCATCAGCGGTTACCCCCGGCCTGGTTCGCCGTCGCGCCGGCGTTCGCTTCCTGCGCGTTGTACTTGGCGCCCGCGGTCCCGATTCCGCTGCCCAGGTTCAGCAGGGCGTTCGACAGCCCCGTCATGCCCGCACCGATTTCGTCGATCCCGGCCTTGTACTTGCCGAAGCTCTCCTGGTGCACGCGCCCGAAGTCCCCCGCGATGATTTCGGTCGGCGCGACCTTCTTCGCTTCGTTCGCCGGGTCGTCGGCGACGTCCGCCAGGCGGATCTGCGCCCGCGTCATCGCCTCCGAACTCGCTTCGTAGCCGTTCGGCATGGTGGCTGCCCCCTTCGATCCCACAGGTCCCCAGTCGTTCCGGGACTGTGACGCGCCCGGACACCGTTCGGTGCCGTCGCAGATGCACACAGAAGTCTAGCGTCCCGCCGACCGGCTCACCTGGGCTTCCGCGAAGTGCACCCGGGCGGGACCTACCCGCCGGCGTGCTGCGCCGCGACCGCTTCGGAGATCACCTCGGCGACGCCGCGGATGTCCACCAGCCGGTCGAGTTCGTCGATGTCGACCGAGACGCCGTAGGTCACCTCGACCCGCGACAGCAGCTGGATCCGCTGCCGGGACGTCAGGCCGAGGTCGTCGAACGGCGTCGTGTCGGTGAGCCCCTCGGGCGGGATCTCCAGCGCGAAGGCGATGATCCGCCGGATCTCGTCGACGTAGGTGCCCGGGTCAGCCATGCCGCTCATTCTCGCCCCACCAGCGCTCGCGGGCCGCGGCGCGGGACACCTTGCCGCTGGAGGTCCGCGGCACCTCGCCTGGCCGCACCAGCCACAGGGCGCGCAGGGGCAGGTCGTGGGCCGCGGAAACCGCCCGCCGCACGGCCGTCTCGACCGAGGCGTCCGGCGCGGTGCACCCGGCCACCACCGCGACGCCTTCACCGCGGCCGTCCCGGACGGCGAACGCGGCGACCCGCCGGATGCCCGGGTGCGCGGCCGCCACGGTGGCCTCGATGTCCTGCGGGTGGTGGTTGCGGCCGTCGACGATGATCAGGTCCTTGCGGCGGCCGGTGACGTAGAGCTCGCCGTCGTGGACGAACCCGAGGTCGCCGGTGCGCAGCCAGCCGCCGGGGGCGAGCACGTCGTCGCGGCCCCAGTAGCCGTCGGCGACGTTCGCCCCGGACACCTGGATCTCTTTGTCGACAATGCGGATCCGCTGGCCGTACGGCCGCCCCACCGACACGCGCGGCTCGCCGTCGAACACCCGGATCGTCGGCCCCTCCGCGCCCGCGCTCGTGACGAACACCGTCGCCTCGGCCAGCCCGTACGCCGGCTTCTGCGCTGCGCGCGGCAACCCGAACGGGGCGAAGGCCGCCGCGAACGCTTCGACGGTGTCCGCGCGGACCGGTTCACTGCCGTTGAGCAGCGAGTTCACCCGCGAGAGGTCGACGCCTTCGAGGTCACCCGCCGCTTCGGCGGCCAGTGCGAAGGCGAAGTCGGGCGCGCCGGTGACGACCCCGGGGTGCTCGGCCAGCAGCCGGATCCAGCGCAGCGGGTCGCGCACGAACTCCATCGGCGTGAAGAAGACCGAGCGCGAACCGAGGAAGACGGGCGTGCCGATCAGCAGGATCAGCCCCATGTCGTGGAAGAACGGCACCCAGCCGGCCAGCGGGGTGGACGCGTCGGCCCGGTAGCACCGCGTGGTCTGCCAGCAGGCGGCCACCAGCGCGCGGTGCGAGATCACCGCGCCGGCCGGGCGGCGCGTCGAGCCGGACGTGTACTGCAGGTACGCGGGATCGGTCATCGCCACGGCGGCGGGCGGCTCGGCATCGCCCGGCTCGACGGCGTCGATGTCCTCGATGGCGAGCACGAGACCCGGCGGCACCTTGTCCACCAGGTTCTTCGAGGTCAGGCAGGCCGACGGCGTGGCGTCCGCGAAGGCCGCCTCGATCCGGGCGCGGTTCGTGCGGCCGGTCGGCACGGACAGCGGCACCGCGATGCGCCCCGCGTAGAGCGTCCCGAGGAAGGCGACGACGTACCCGAGGTCCTGCCGGGCGACGATCGCCACCCGATCACCCGGCCGGGTGACGCGGCGCAGCTCGCGGGCGACCCCGCGGACGCGCGCGAGCACCTGCGGCCAGGTCAGCGTGTGGTCGGCGGGCCCCGGGAAGGTGCGGCAGGTGAACGCGGGCCGGTCTTCGGCGGCGTTGCGGAGCAGGTAGTCCGTGAACGGCGTGGCCAGGACGGCTTCCGGGACTGCTGCGGGCGGCACGGGCCCATCCTGCCCTACCGTGTCGAAGCGATGGACGAGTTCGAACGGCACGGCATCGCGGTGGTCTCCGGCCGCGACGCGTGCGCCCGCGCCCTGCGGTCCCCCGGGCTGACGTCGGATCCGGGTGGTGGCTCGCCCAGCGTGCTGCTGCGGGACGGCGAAGGCCACACCCGCGTGCGTGCGGTGCTGCGGGAGATCATCGCCGGGCTGGAGCCGGTCCCGGCTGCCCTGCGCGCCTCGATCGAGGGCGTGGTGGCCGGGCTGGGGACCTCGTTCGACCTCGTGCGCGACTTCGCGCGGCCGGTGGCCGGGTTGGTGACGTCGGCGGTGCTGGGGGTGCCCCTCGACGACGTCTTCCTGGACCACCTGGAGGCGACGACGGCGAACCTCGACGTCTTCGCCCGCGTCGACCGGGCCGGCCAGGCGTCGGCGTTCCGGCTGGCGGTGCAGCTGAGCCGGACCCCGGCCGGGCCGGGTGGGCTGACGGCGCTGCGGGAGGCGCACGCGGCCGGCCGGCTCGACGAGGACGAGCTGGTGATCAACGCCGTGGTGCTCGCGCACGCGGCCTACGAGAACTCGCTGAACTTCCTGGCCTGCGCCGGGCTCGAGCTCGCGACCTCGGGGCCGCGGACCGTGCGGGAGCTGGTGACGGCGGTCTGCCCGGCCCGGTACGTCCTGCGCTTCGGCCCGGACGGCCCGGTGGCGATCTCGCTGACCGACGGCCTGCCGTTCGGGCTGGGCGGCCACGCGTGCCCCGGCTCCGGCGTGGCGGTGGCCGAGGGCGAGATCGCGCTGGGTGCGCTGGCGAAGGTCCTGAGCGGCGGGTGCCGCGTGGGCGAAGCCCGCTGGAAGACCCACCCGGTGTTCCACGGCCTCGAGGAGGCCGTGGTCACCCTCGGGTCAGGAAACCGCTGAGACGACGCCGGCCAGGCGGTCGGCCGCGGCCTGCGCGGTCGACTGCGCGGGCGCCTCGACCATCACGCGGACCAGCTGCTCGGTGCCGGACGGGCGCAGCAGCACCCGGCCCTCCTCGCCCAGCTCGGCCTCGACCTCGCCGACGGCGGTGCGGACCTCGGTCGAGTCCGCGACCGCGGCCTTGTCCGCGACCGGGACGTTGACCAGCACCTGCGGCAGCCGGTTCATCACGGCCGCCAGGTCGGCCAGTGACTTGCCCGTCTCGGCCATGCGGCTCATCAGGCGCAGCGCGGTCAGCAGGCCGTCTCCGGTGGTGGCGTGGGCCGGGAGCACGACGTGGCCCGACTGCTCGCCGCCCAGCGCGAAGCCGCCGGCACGCAGCTCCTCGAGGACGTAGCGGTCGCCCACCGCGGCCGTGACCACGGTGATGCCGTGCGCCTTCATGGCCAGGTGCAGGCCGAGGTTGCTCATCACGGTCGCGACCAGCGTGTCCTTGGTCAGCTCGCCGGCCTCGGCCAGCGCGAGCGCGAGGACGGCCATGATCTGGTCGCCGTCCACCAGCTCGCCGGCGGAGTCGACGGCCACGCAGCGGTCGGCGTCGCCGTCGTGCGCGATGCCGAGGTCGGCGCCGTGGGCGACGACCGCTTCGCGCAGCAGCTCCGGGTGGTTCGAGCCGCAGTGCTGGTTGATGTTGATGCCGTCCGGGTCGGCGTGCAGCGCCACGACCTCGGCACCGGCCCGGCGGTACACCTCGGGCGCGGCAGCCGACGAAGCCCCGTTCGCGCAGTCGACGACCACCTTGAGCCCGGCCAGCGGGTGCGGCGTGGCACCGAGCAGGTGGGCGGCGTAGCGGTCGAGGGCGTCTTCGACGTCCGTGACACGGCCCACACCGGCGCCGGTCGGGCGGGTGGCTTCGGCGGACACGCCGGCTTCGATCTCGTCCTCGATGCCGTCGGGGAGCTTGTGCCCGCCCGCGGCGAAGAGCTTGATGCCGTTGTCGGGCATCGGGTTGTGCGACGCGGAGATCATCACGCCGAGGTCGGCCTCGAGCGCGCCGACCAGGTAGGCGACGGCCGGGGTGGGCAGCACCCCGACGCGGCGGACGTCGGCCCCGGCGGACGTGAGCCCCGCCACGACCGCGGCTTCCAGCATCTCGCCGCTGGCACGCGGGTCGCGGCCGACGACCGCGACCGGCCGGTGGGAGCGGTCGTGCGCGGCGAGCACGCGGGCGGCACTGGCCGCCAGCGCCAGTGCCAGCTCCGGCGTCAGCTCGGCGTTGGCCAGGCCACGGACCCCGTCGGTACCGAACAGGCGTGCCATCGATCGACCTCCTTGTGGGAACACCACGACAACCTAGCGACGTGGGCGGACCACGATCCCCCACCCTTGGATGTCGCTCCGATCAGCGGAAACGACACACGAATACCCCGGAAGCGCCGGTCCTGAAAACGCCGGAGCGCCCATCCGATGGACGGATGGGCGCTCCGGTGGGTTGCGCCAGAGGCGCGATCAGCGCTTGCTGTACTGCGGGGCCTTGCGGGCCTTCTTGAGGCCGTACTTCTTCCGCTCCGTGGCGCGCGCGTCACGGGTCAGGAAGCCGGCCTTCTTGAGGGCCGGGCGGTCGTCGGCGTCGACCTCGACGAGCGCACGGGCGATCGCCAGGCGCAGCGCACCGGCCTGGCCGGAGACGCCGCCGCCCTTGAGGTTGGCGAAGATGTCGAAGGAGTCCGGCTTCTCGACCGTGACCAGCGGCTCGCGGATGAGCTGCTGGTGCACCTTGTTCGGGAAGTACTCCTCGAGGGTGCGGCCGTTGAGCTTGAACTCACCGGTGCCCGGGACGACCCGCACGCGGACGACGGCTTCCTTGCGGCGGCCGACGGTCTGGGCGTTGCCGCCGGCGGCACGCGACGGGCGCGGCGCGGCGGGGGTCTCGCTGGTCGCGACGGCGCCGGTCTCGGTCGCCTCGGTGGTCTCGACGACCTCGGGGGCCTCGGTCTCGGTGCTGGTCACAGACTGTTCCTCACTCACTGCGCGACCTGCGCGATCTTGGTGATCTCGCGCGCCTGCGGCTGCTGCGCGGCGTGCGGGTGCTGCGGGCCGGCGTACACCTTCAGCTTCTTCGCCTGGGCGCGGCCGAGCTTGTTCTTCGGCAGCATGCCCTTGACGACCTTCTCGACAAGGTGCTCGGGCTTGGTGTCCAGCAGCTCGCCGAACGAGCGCTTCCGCAGACCGCCCGGGTAACCGCTGTGCCGGTACGCGAACTTCTGCTCGCGCTTGTTTCCGGTGAGCGCGACCTTCTCGGCGTTGACGATGATGACGAAGTCACCGGTGTCCACGTGCGGGGCGTAGGTCGGCTTGTGCTTGCCGCGCAGCAGCGTGGCGACCTCGGTCGCCAGCCGTCCGAGCACGACATCCTCGGCGTCGATCACGTGCCAGGCACGAGTGACGTCGCCGGGCTTGGGGCTGTACGTGGGCAAGGGTCTACCTCGTCGTCAACATTGCGTGTGGGTTCTGTGCGGGCCTAGCGCTTACGCGCCGCAGCGCACAACGACATATGAAGATACCCCCACGGTCACCGCACCCGCGCATCGGGGGTGGTGGAAGCGCCCATACTAGGCTCCGAGCGGCCCGGGCGCAGCCGGGACTCTACCGGATTTTCCCCCCGAAGCGCCTGCACGCGCCGCCGTGACACGCGAGGATGGGGCCGATCCGGGCACCAGGCGAGCAGGGGACGGCATGACCAAACGACCGACGGCGATCTTCGTCCTGGGTGCCCTGCTGGCCCTGGTGAGCGCCTGCGGGACGGCGAAGGCGGGCACCGCGCTGCCGAAGGGCGACGACGCGGCGGACTACGTCGGCGCCAAGTTCGAGCAGGTGATCGGCAAGCTCGGCGACGCCATCACGGACTCGCGCGACGTCACCAACTCGCTGGACGCCTACTTCAAGTTCGACGACAAGTGGATCCACAGCACCGTGACGTCGGCGCGCACCGGCAGCCCGGAGAGCCGGGCGGTGCGGCACCGGTCGCAGAAGAACCCGGACGAGATCATCGACACGTACACGCCCGCGGACGGCACGGTCGAGTACACCTACCTCGGCCCGATGTACGTCCAGAAGGGCGTCTCGCCGACGGCGTGGGTCTCGATGCCGAAGCCGGAGGGCGGCCTGGTGCTCCCGTGCGCCTGGGGTGGGGTGCTGACGCCGTGCCGGATGGCGGACTCGGCCGTCGACGCGTACCAGGCCGACAAGCGCGCGGTCCGCGGCGCGAAGAGCCTCGGCGACGGCAAGACCGCGCTGACGGTGAACGTGCCGTTCGAGATCTTCGTCAAGAACAAGGTCGAGATCCTGCCGCCGAGCATCACCGACAAGATCGGGCCGGAGCTGAAGAAGGCCGCGGTCCCGGCCACGATCACGTTGAACCCGGACGGCAGCCTCGTCTCCTTCGTGATGGAGGCCAAGTTCGCCGGCGACGGTCACCAGCTCGAGCTCAAGTACGAGTTCCGGTTCACCGGCAAGGCGAGCCAGCAGGACATGCCGAAGCTGCCGGACGCGAGCCAGATCACGGTGCTGCCCGACCGGGCGGCGATGGACGACTTCTACCGCCGGCTCGGCGAAGCGCAGGGCAGCTGAGGCGTGACCAGGACCCGAGGTGATCTCCGATGACACAACCGTCGCAACCGTCACAGCCGCCGCAGCCACCGTCGCAGCCGTCCGACCCGCAGCAGCCGCAGCAGTGGTGGCAGCCGCCCGCTTCCGGCGCCCCCGCGGGGTGGCAGCCCGAGCAGCAGGCGACCGGCCCGCACGCCGGGCAGTGGCAGCAGCAGCACGACCCGGGCACCGGGTCCTACACCGGCCAGTGGAACCCGGGACAGCCGTCGGGCTCGTTCTCGGGCCCGTGGCAGCAGCCGGGGCAGCAGAGCGGCCCGTGGCAGCCGCCGTCCCAGCCGACTCCGCAGCAGCAGCCGCCGACGCCCGGCCACGGGCAGCAGTACGGCGGTGGGTTCCAGCCGTCGCAGTACGGCGGCCTCGGCGCGTTCCCGGCTGAACCGGCGAAGAAGCCGAAGTCGAAGAAGCCGGTGCTGATCGCCGTCGGCGCGGTGCTGGTGCTCGCGCTCGGCGGCGGCGCGGCGTGGCTGCTGGGTGCGTTCCGCGGGGACGTGCTGGACCGGCAGTCCCTTGAGGACGGTGTGGTCAAGGTCCTCAACGAGAACTACGGCGAGCCCGACGTCAAGAACGCGCAGTGCCCGGCGAACGAGGCCGCGCGGAACGGCACGACGTTCGACTGCACGGTGACCATCGGCGGGCAGCAGAAGAAGGTGACCGTGCGGGTGCTCAACGACCGGCCCGAGTACGAGGTCGGCGCCCCGCACTGACGGCTGCCGGCGCCTCGGCCGGGCACGGAATTTCCGGCCCGCAAAAGGAAAACGGCGGGCCCCGCACCGGAGTGCGGGCCCGCCGTGGTTTCCGGGGCTACCGGCTCAGAACAGGCCTTCGACGGCGCTGTCGGTCTGCTGGTAACCGTCGGCGATCTGCGGCAGGGCGGCGGCGATCTGCGCCAGAACCTGCTTCAGGTCCTCGAACTTCTGGTCCCAGGTGCGCTGGGCGGCGTCGTACTGCTCCTTCGCGGAACCGGTCCACGTGGTGGTCAGCGGACGCAGGTCGTCCTTGAGGCGGTCGAACGCGGACTGCAGCTCGCCCCCGGTCTGGGTGCAGTCGTCCGCGGCCGCGCGGATGGTGGCGTAATTGACGACAATGCCGGCGCCATCAGGCATGACTTACTCCTTTTGAGCTGAAGATGTCGGGTGGTCGAGAAAGGATTCGGAAGGTGCTCAGCCGAGGGCGTCGAAGCCGCGGTTGATGGCGCCCATGATCTCCTGCTGCTGCTGCTCGGAACGCTCGTACTTGGAGCCGGCTTCCTTGAGCAGCTCACCGATGCGCTGCAGGGCCTGCGCCATGCCGCGGGCGTCGTCGTCGAAGCGCATCATCACGTGGTCGAACGCCTTCTGCGCTTCACCCTGCCAGCCGGCGCGGGTGGCCTCGATGCGGTCGCGCAGCGTCGAGAGGTTCTGGTCCATCTGGGCCCGAACCTCGGTGACGCGCCCTTCGGCCTCGGTGAACTGAACAACTGTTCCTTGGAATCCCTGTCCGGCGCTCATACCGGTACCCCCTTCAGAAGAGTGGTGGTTGTCCGTACCAAGCTTGTTCGTTCGTACGGCCCTACGACGCAGACACTGCCACGTCCGGTTCCCCCTTGTCGTGCTTTGCCGCGAAGTAGTTGCTTGCGTTAACGCCCGCCGCGGGAACCGGTCGCCACGGGTATCCGGGGAACGCCCCGAACCGGTGGCGCATCACCCGAAAACATGTTCCCCACCAGCGGGATTAGCACGCGCACAGCAACCGTCGCAGCGGTTTCACTGATCGCGCTGCATGATTCGCATCTGGGAAAAGTCTTCGTCGTCATCACCCGATCGAGGGGCTCGCGCGGGAGATTGCGAACGCGAAGGAACCGGATCGGGCACCGCGGGAACCACGAGCCCCCGCGCGCGCCGGAACCGTTCGGCGGCCGCGCGCAGCGTTCCCGGCGTCGGATCGCCGGACTTCGCACCGCGCCCGCCGCGCTTCAGGAGATCGGCGTTTTCGCTGTGGTGCCGCTGGTTGCGCGCCTTCGCGTTCCCGGCGACGCGACGCGCGTGCGTCACCGCGTCCTGGCCGATGCGCCGGAAGGACGCCGCGGCGCTTGCGAATTCTTCGGACGGCACCGCGTGCCCCGCTCTCAGTTGAGGATTTCGACCGTGCGCACGGCCTGCGTGCAGGCGGCGGCGACCCGGTCCCGCAGCGCGGCCGTGGCGTACTGGCAGCCGACGTGGACCCGGATCCGGCCCTTCGCCACGACGTACCAGTCGACCTGGAGGTCGGGCCGGTCCGGCTTGCTCTCGTGGTAGCCGATCACCGTCTTGCCGGCGTAGGACAGGCTGGGGTTGTACGCGCTCCAGCGCGCCGGCGCGCCTTCGGCGAGGTGCCGGAGCTCGTCGACGAGCGTCTGCGGGTTCGCGGTCGCGTCGTAGTCCATGACGTACTCCTGGGCAACCACGAGGTCGTTGCCGTCCCGGGACTCCTGCGGGTGGATCACGACCTGCTTGTCGGCCACCCGGTCGTCGGTCTGGACCCAGTCCTCGGGAGCGACGAACTTGAAGTCGTACTGCGAAAGCGTCCGGCCGCTCTCCGGCTGGTTCCCGGAGTTGCTGAAGACGAGGAACCCGGCGACGAGCGCGGCCACGACGACCACCGCGCCCGCGACCGAGCCCCACAGCTTGCGCCGGCTCTTCGCGGCCGGGGGCGCGGGCCGGGCGGACGCGGCCGGGCCCGGCGGGTTCGGCCGCGCGGGCTGCCCGGCGGGCGGCGTCCACGGCCGGGCCACCGGCTGGCCTGCCGGTGGCGACGGCGGGGGCGCCGGGCGGTTCGGGAACCCGCCGGGCGCGGTGCGCGGCGGCGCCGGGCGCGGGGCGACGTCGCCGGGGCGGACGACCTCCGTGCGCTGCGCCGCCGGGCCGAGGGCACCCGGTGCCGCGGCCAGCCGCGCCATTGCCTCCCCCGGCAGCGCGCCGGTGCGGTCCGGGTCCACCAGCACCGCCCGCAGCGCACCGCGCGCGACGACCGTCTCGGGCTGGTCGAGGCTCGTCGGCACGACGCCGGTGCGTTCGTGCACCAGCCGCGAGATCATCGGGATCCGGCTCGACCCGCCGACCAGGAAGATCGCCGTGAGCTGCTTCGGCCGCAGGCCGGCGTCGCCGATCGCGGCGACCGTCAGCTCGACGGCCCGGCCCAGCGGGGCCGCGATCAGCCGTTCGAGGTCCTCACGGGTGACGTGCGCGTCGGCGAACGGCGGCGGCATCGGCACGTCGGTGTAGGCGTGCCGCGACAACGTCTCCTTCGCGCCTCGCACGTCCTGGCGCAGTACGCGGCGCCGGCGCCGGTCGGCCAGTTCGCGGCCTTCGACGAGCTCGCGCCACGCGCCCGGATCGGGCGCGGAGACCAGCGAACCGACGTGCTCCAGCAGCGCCTGGTCGATGTCCGCGCCGCCGAAGCCGGGGTCGCCGCGGGTGGCGAGCACCTGGAAGCCGCCGCGCTGCGGACGGCCGGCGCGGTCGCGCGCGGTGTCCGGCGGCAGCCGCCGCACCACGCTGACGTCGACCGTGCCGCCGCCGAGGTCCAGCACGGCCAGCGCGTCGCCGGGGCGGCCGCTGAACTCCACCGTGCGGTCGTTCGTCACTTCCTGCGGCGCGAACGTCGCCGCGTGGTACACCGCCGCCGCGACCGGCTCCGGCACCAGCGCGACCTCGCGCGCCAGCCCGCCCGCGGCCTGCCGCAGCAGCCGGGTGCGGATCGCGCCCCAGTCCGCGGGGTGGGTCAGCACGAGCAGGTCGACCTCGGCGTCACCGGCCAGGCGGCGCGCTTCGGAGACCGCGCGCCCCAGCACGGCGTGCACGACGTCGGTCACCCGCAGGACGTTCTCGCCGAGCAGCAGCTCGCCCTCGTCGATCCGCCGCTTCGGGTTCGGCTCGTACCGCGACGGGTCGACCGCCGCCTGCCGCTCGGCCTCCTGGCCGACGAACAGCGTGCCGTCCGCCGCCGCGTACACCGCCGAGGACATCAGCGGCTGGCCGTCGATCACCACGACCTGCGGCTCGCGCCCGTTCACCGAGGCGACGACGCAGGTGCTCGATGTCCCGAAGTCCACCGCAACCCGGACCGTCACCAGCAGCTCCCAAGAACGACGCAGTCTTCGTCGCGATCCCCCGCGCCCCGCCCGCGGGACGCGCCCTCGGGGAGGAACCTACCCCCCACCCCGGCGCGCCCCGCCACGGTGCTCAGTCGGGCTGGATCCACGAGACCTGGATCAGCTGCTTGCCGAACTTGCGGGTGAGCAGGTTGCCCCGGCCCGGCGGCATCGCGGACGGCTTGATGTTGCCGACCAGCGCACCTTCGTCGCGGGAGCCGTTCATCACCATGCCCGGCGCGGCGATTTCCTTGAGCTTGCCGATGATCGGGTCGTACATCGCCTTGCTCGCGCCACCGGTGCGGCGCACGACCACCAGGTGCAGGCCGACGTCCTTGGCCTGGGGCAGGAAGTCGGAGATCTTCCGCAGCGGGTTGTTCGTCGAGGTGGCGACCAGGTCGTAGTCGTCGACCAGGATGAACAGCTCCGGCCCCTTCCACCAGGACCGCGTCTTCAGCTGCTCCTGCGTGACGTCCGGGCCCGGCAGGCGGCGGGTCATCGAGTTGAAGACGTCGCCGACCATGCTCTCCAGCTGCGCGGAGGACACCGCGTACCCCAGCAGCGAATCGCCCTGGATGAAGCCGAGCATCGTGCGCCGGTAGTCGACCAGCAGGATGAGCGCTTCCTTGGCGGTGTAGCGCTCGGAGATGCCCCGGGCGATCTGCCGCAGCAGGTTCGTCTTCCCGGATTCGCCGTCGGCGAAGGCGTAGAAGTGCGGTTCGGCGTTGAAGTCCAGGTAGATCGGCTGCAGGTCCTCTTCGTTGACGCCGATCGGGATGAGCTTGGAGTCCCGCGCGGTGTCGAGCTGCAGCACGTCCTCGTAGGTGATCATCTCCGGCAGCAGGCGGACCTGCGGGGCGACCCGGCCGCGCCAGGCGCCCTTGATCTTCGCCACCGCGTCCGCCACCCCGGCGGCGATCGTCTCCGCGTCGCTGGAGCCGTCGATCCGCGGGAGACCGCCCAGCATGTGCAGCTTCTCCCGGGTCAGGCCCCGGCCCGGCCGCCCGGCCGGGATGTTCACCGCGATGCGCCGGTCGATGTCCGACTCGGTCGGGTCACCGAGGCGCAGCTCGAACCGGGTGCCCAGCATGTCCTTGATCGCCGGGCGGATGTCGGCCCACCGGTTGGCGGAGATGATCACGTGCACGCCGTAGGACAGACCCTGCGTGGCGAGCCGGGTGATCGTGGTCTCGAGCTCTTCGAAGTCGTCGCGCAGGGCCCGCCAGTTGTCCACCACCAGGAACGCGTCGCCGAACGGGTCCTGATCGGGGCGGATCTCGCCGCGGCGCTTGCGGTTGCGGAACTCGGTCATCGAGTCGATGCCCATCGCCCCGAACCGGCCTTCCCGCTCGGTGAGCAGGGTGGTCAGCTCGGCCACGATCCGCCGCGCCTTGTCCGGCTCGCGCCGGGCGACCGCGACCCCGCCCACGTGCGGCAGGTCCGCGAGCCCGGCCAGGGTGCCACCACCGAGGTCGAGGCAGTAGAACTGCGCCTCCTCCGGGGTGTGGGTCAGCGCCATCGACATGATCAGCGTCCGCAGCATGGTCGACTTGCCGGTCTGCGGGCCGCCGACGATCACCCCGTGCCCGGCCGCGCCGGAGAAGTCCGCCCACAGCGGGTCGCGGCGCTGCTCGTACGGCCGGTCGATGATGCCCAGCGGCACCTGCAGCCGCCCGTTGCCGAAGTAGCCCACCGGCGAAAGGCCGCGGTCGTCGGTCGGGTTCAGGTTGGGCAGCAGCGTGTCGAGCGAGTTCGGGTCCTTCAGCGGCGGCAGCCACACCTCGTGCGCCGGCGGGCCCTGCCCGACCAGGCGCGAGACGATGACGTCGAGCTCACTGGGCTCGACCGCCTCCTCCGACTGCGGCGCCTGCGCCACCGGCGCCTCGATCAGCTGCGGCTCCGGCTCCTTCGGCAGCTCCACGAAGTCCGGCACGAACAGCTGCGGCCGCTTGTCCGCCCGCACCACGGTCGCCGCCGGGCCCGCCGCCTTGAGCCCGGCCGGCCGGTACGGGCCCGAGACGTAGGACGCCTTGAACCGCACCAGCGTCGAGGTGTCGTACTTCAGGTAGCCACCACCGGGGACCGACGGCAGCTCGAACGCGTCCGGCACGCCGATCGCGGCGCGGGACTCCGCCGCCGAGAACGTCTTGAGACCGATCCGGTACGACAGGTGCGAGTCCAGGCCGCGCAGCTTGCCCTCTTCCAGGCGCTGCGAGGCCAGCAGCATGTGCATCTGCAGCGACCGGCCCAGCCGGCCGATGGCGACGAACAGGTCGATGAAGTCCGGCTTCGCGCTCAACAGCTCGGAAAACTCGTCACAGACGATGAACAACGCCGGCAGCGGGTCGAGGTCCGCGCCGTTTTCGCGCGCCTTCTCGTACTCCCACACGTTCTTGAAGTTGCCGCCGTTCTTCAGCGCCTCCTGCCGCCGGTTCATCTCGCCGGCCAGCGCGTCCTTCATGCGGTCGACCAGCGTGACCTCGTCCGCGAGGTTGGTGATGACCGCCGACACGTGCGGGGCCTTGTCCAGCCCGAGGAACGTCGCACCACCCTTGAAGTCGACCAGCACGAAGTTCAGCGTCGACGAGGAGTGCGTGGCCAGCAGGCCCAGCACCAGCGTGCGCAGGAACTCCGACTTACCGGAACCGGTCGCACCGATGCACAGGCCGTGCGGCCCCATGCCCTCGGCGGCGGCTTCCTTGATGTCCAGCTCGACCGGCTGCCCGTACTCACCCACACCGAACGGCACCCGGTAGCGGTCGCGGATCGGGCGCGGCCGCCACGCCTGCTGGACATCGAACGTCATCGGGTCACCCGGGATGCCGAGCAGCTCCAGCAGCGACGGGTTGGACAGCAGCGGCTCTTCGTCGCCGACGTCCTGGCCCGCGGCACCGCCGACGCGGTACGGCGAGATCAGCCGGGCCAGCGACTCGGTCTCGACCAGGCTGAGGGTGTCCGGGCGGCCGAACCACTCGACACCGCCGGCGCTGCGCGCGCCCAGCCTGTCGGCCTCGACGACCAGCCGGAGGCCGCGGCGGGCGGCGAGGTTGCCGAGCGAGTCGGACAGGTCGATCAGCGTGACGCCGACCAGGCCTTCCTCGAGCACGATCTGCTCTTCGCGCGTCACCTCGGCGTCGTCGATGATGATCACGACGTGCGGCTGGTCCGGCGCCGGCGTGGCGTTGCGGGAGAAGCGCTGGCGGTCACGCAGCTCTTCGTCGAGCCAGTCTTCGATCTGGGCCAGCGAACCGGCCATCATGCGGAGCTGGCCGATGCCGTCCGACAGCGTGGGGTGCTGCACGTGCGGCAGCCACTTCGCCCACTCCCACTCCTCCTTCGCCCGGCCCGCGGTGGCGACCGCGATCAGCACGTCGTCGGGGCTGTGGAAGGAAACCAGCTGCGCGAGCATCGCGCGGGTGAGGCCGCGGGTCAGCGCGCGGTCGCCCTGCATGCTGACGGCGGCGAACCCGCGCAGCGTGATCTGGGTCGGCAGGTCCGGCACGATCGAGTGCGCGCGCACGAACCGGCGCAGCGCGAGGGTGGCGATCGGCTCCAGCTCGTCGACGGGTCCGGTCTGGGGCGGGACCAGCCGCGTGGCGAGCCGGTGCGAGCTGCGCCCGACGCGCAGGTGCAGGAAGTCCTGGTCGTTCTGGCGGCGTTCCCACATCCGGCGGCTGGCGGCCAGCGACCACAGCGACTGCGGGTCGGGGTGCACCCACTCCAGCGCGGCCCGCTGGTCGACCATCGCCTCGCGGGCGCGGTCGCGCATCTGGCCCAGGTAGCGCAGGTAGTCCTTGCGGTCCTCGTCCATCTCGGCCCGCTTGGCGCCGCCGCCCTTGCCACCGCCGCCGGCCATCATCCCGAGCGTCCCGACGACCATCATGCCGCCCATGGCCATCATCATCGGGTTCCGGTTGCTGGCCTGGAACATGAAGACCATCATCCCGAGCGACGCGACGATCATGACGACCGGAAGCGCCTTCATCACGATGTTCCCGGGGATGACCCGGGGCACCTCGGGCGGCGGCTCGAGGTGCACCTCGCCGCCCGGCGGCCGCGGTGCCGCCAGCCGCGGCGACTTCTTGAACTGCAGCGTGCTCATCGAAGGACCCCTCATTCAAACTCGACGATGGCGGCCACCGCGTTGGTGCGCGACCAACCTATCGAACGCCCCCGTGGAATTCCGCCGGATGCCGGAACCGCCGGGGAACGCTGCCCGATCGTCGTGAGGCGAGTGTACGGCCCGGCACCGACAGTAATGTCGCGTTGGCCGCCCTGAGCTGCGGCAGCCGGTGAATTTCGGACGTTCGATGATGCCCGCGCCCGGGTTCGGTATAAGTTCCCCCGGGAGCAGTATCGACCGAGCGGGGGCAGTGCAGTGGCTACGGGCACGACAGTTTTCAGCAGGGTGACGGTCGTCGCGCCGTCCACCCGGATCGACGTGGCGCTGCCCGCCGACGTCGCGGTGGCCGATCTGCTGCCGATGCTGCTGGACATGGCCAAGGAGACCTCGCCCGACGGCGGCGCCCGCCACGGCGGCTGGGCGCTGGCGAAACTCGGCGACGCCCCGCTCGACCCGAGCCGGACGCTGGCCTCGCTCGGCGTCGTCGACGGCGAGCTCCTCCAGCTGCGCAAGCGCAACGAGAACCCGCCGCC
Organism: Amycolatopsis sp. NPDC004747; assembly: GCF_053601335.1. Lineage (NCBI taxonomy): Bacteria > Bacillati > Actinomycetota > Actinomycetes > Pseudonocardiales > Pseudonocardiaceae > Amycolatopsis > Amycolatopsis sp. NPDC004747. Next base: position 29,915 of record NZ_JBSGBQ010000002.1, read on the forward strand.
GCCGCTCTACGACGACGTCGTCGACGCCATCGCCGAGTCTTCGCCGGACAGCTTCCGGCCGTGGACGAAGGAGACCGCGAACCGGTTCGGGCACGTCGCGGGCGGGCTGGCGCTGTTCGCCGCCGCCGTCGCGTTGTTCATGAGCGGTTCGTTCTACGGCGGCAGCGCGCTGGGCGCGGCCATCGCCGGCGGGATCGGCGCGATCGCCTGCGTCGCGATCGGCGCCACGCTCGCCAAGGGCTACCAGGCCGAGCCGACCGGCGTGCTGATCGCCGCGGCGGGCGGCCTGCCGCTGGCCTTCGTCAGCGGCTTCTACATCGTGCCCGGGCTGTCCCTGCGGGCGAACCTGCTGCTCGGCGCGGTGCTGGTGATCATCGTCGCCTCGGTCTGCATCATGGTGATCGGCGCCGGCATCACCACGTTCATCGCCGCGGCCACCGCGGGCACCTTCGGCGCGCTGGCCTTCCTGTTCGGCACGCTCGTCGCGCACCCGGCGGCCGGGATCGCGGCCGGCACCGTCGCGGTCGCCCTCGCCTGCATCTCGATCCTGCCGCGCGCCACGATCTGGCTCGCGAAGCTGCCGCTGCCGCACGTCCCGAGCAACGCCGAAGAGCTGAAGGAAGACTCCGGCTTCCCCGACTACCGGGCGATCGAGCGCCGCACGGCGATCGCGCACAACTACATGACCGGCCTGATGGTCGGCTGCGGGGCCACGGTCGCCGTCTCGGCGATCATCGCCGCGAGCGCGCCCGGGGCGTTCGGGATCATCCTCGGCGTCGTCGCCACGCTGGTCCTGCTGCTGCGCGCCCGCGCGTACGCCAACGGCAGCCAGGCGATCGCCCTGCTCACCACCGGCCTGGTCTCGGCGACCGGGATCGCCGCCGGCTGGCTGATCACGTCGAGCGCCCAGAACCGCCTGCTCTACGTCTTCGGCGCGCTGGTCCTGCTGGCCGCGGGCGCGCTCGTCGTCGGCGTGATCTTCCCGAACCAGCGGTTCTCGCCGCCGCTGCGGCGCACGGTGGAGATCATCGAAGCGATCTGCATCGCCTCCGTGCTGCCCCTCGCCCTCGGTGTGATGGACCTCTACACCACCCTGCGGCACCTGAACTTCAAGTGACCGGATCGGGTGAATCTCCGATGGCAGCAGCACGACGTCCCGGCGCCACCCGGCGGACCACGACCGCCCTGCTGGCCGGCACGATCGGCCTCCTGTCGCCGCTGACGCTCGCGGTGCCCGCGTGGGCGCAGGCCGCGCCGGCCGACGGCTACTTCGCGACGCCGCCGCCGGTCGACATGGACAAGCTGGTCCCCGACCAGCGCCAGCCCGACAAGACGTACACGCAGACGAAGGGCTGCGTGCAGCGCAGCACCCTCGGCCAGGACATCCAGCTCAAGAACCGCCCGTGGGGCCAGGAGTACCTGCAGATCTCCAAGGCGCAGGAAATCGTCAAGGCGGCCAAGGGCAGTGTCGGCGGGGGCGTCCGGGTCGCGGTGATCGACACCGGCGTGGCGCGGCACCCGTGGTTCCAGGACCGGCTCAAGTCCGGTGGCGACTACGTGGCCACACCGACCAAGGGGCAGCCGCCGGGGCTCGAGGACTGCGACGGCCACGGCACCGAGGTCGCCGGGATCATCGGGGCGAAGCCGGACAACCCCGAAGTCGGGTTCGTCGGCGTCGCGCCGGACGCCACGATCGTCTCGTACCGCCAGCTCAGCGAGAACTACGAGCCCGCGAAGCAGAACGCGACGGCCGGCTCGAGCGCCCCGCCGTCGTCGTCGAGCACGAACCCGCCGTCCGGGTCCAGCACCGAACTGCCGCCGGGCGGCGGCGGTGGCGGTGCCGAAGGCGACGGGACCTCCCCCGGGCAGTCCAACGGCGGGCGTCAGCTGGAGAAGGCCGGCACCGCGGGCACGCTGAGGACGCTGGCCGAGATCATCCACGGCATCGCCGAACGCCGCGAGGCCGACGTCATCAACATGTCGGTCGACAACTGCCGCCCGGCCACCGGGTCGATCACCGAAGGCGAGCAGCAGGTCCAGGCGGCCGTGCGCTTCGCGGCGCAGGCCGGCATCGTGATCGTCGCCGCGGCCGGCAACGCGACGGACACCTGCCCGCAGAACGACCAGCCGGACGCGCGCAAGCCGAAGACGATCGTGACCCCGCCGTGGTTCGCCGACGACGTGCTGTCGGTCGGCGCGATCGACGAGACCGGCGGCGTGGCGCCGTTCAGCGTGCACGGCCCGTGGGTCGGCGTCGCGGCGCCGGGCACGAAGATCGTCTCGCTCGACCCGGCCGAGGGATCCGGCAGCCTGGCGAACCTGACGTTCGAGAACGGCGACAAGGCCAGCGAGATCCAGGGCACCAGCTTCGCGGCGCCGTACGTGGCCGGCCTGGCGGCGCTGGTCAAGGCGAAGTACCCGGAGCTCGACGCGAAGGGCATCGTCAACCGGATCAAGGAGACGGCCCAGCACCCGGCGGCCCCGGGCGGCCGCGACAACTTCGTCGGCTACGGCGTGATCGACCCGGTGGCGGCGCTGACGCAGGTGCTGCCCTCGGAGGTCGGGAACCAGGCCCCGGCCCCGGGCCCGCAGCTGGCCCAGCTCCCCCCGGCCAACAACCACAGCTCGACGCCGGTGATCGTGGCACTGGCCGGCACCGCGGGCGGCGTGCTCGCCCTGCTGATCACGCTGTTCGTGATGCACACCATCCGCCGCAACCGCCCGGCCGAGCCGAACCCCCGCCGCTGACGGGCATCACGCGTGACGGGAAGGTCATCACCCGTGATTGAAGGGTCAGCTCACGTGATCAGAGGGTCGACACGGCACATCCGCCGTGTCGACCCTGCAATCACGCGAGTTGACCCCCAAATCACGTGAGCTGACCCTTCCGTCACTTCGCGGGGGGTTTCTTCTGCGGCGGGGTTTCGTCCTCGCCGATGACCGGCGGGGCGACCAGGCCGGGCTCGCCCAGCAATTCCGACGGCTTCGTCGTCGGGCGGGTCTTCGACTGGCGGCGGCCGCCACCACCGCCTCCGCCGAACGCCCCGAAGCCCATCATCGGCATCATCGGGACTCCGCCGGACGCACTCTGGTGGTCCTGGGCGGGCGGGGCCGGTTGCGGGGCGGCCGCGTCGGCGGGCTGGGCGGGGTCGGGGGTGCCGGCGCCCGTGTGCTTGCCCTCCGCCGGGCCGTCGGCCGCGGACGGGGTCATGACCTCGTCGTCGGCCGCGGGCGCCGCCGAAGCCGGGCCGTCGGCCTGCTCGCCCGCCTCGTTCAGGGCGTCGTCGTGCAGCTTGAAGCGCTCCGGCGGGTAGCGGTGCCGGATTTCGATGGTGCGGGACGCCGCGTCGGGGTCGTCGACGCCGTTGCACAGCCGGGCGAACGCTTCCAGCACGTCCTGCGCGGTCTCGTGCAGCGCCTTCGCCGAGTCCTGCGTCTCCTGCAGCTGGGCCCGCGCCCGCTTGGTGCCACCGGACGGGAGCAGCATCGTCTCCGACGTCAGCTCCGCCGCGTCCACCAGCACCTCGACGAGGTCGACGACGACGTGGCGCAGGGTCGTCACCAGCTCGTCCAGCGCGCCCGCCAGTGCGTCGAGGGCCTCGCGGAGGTCGCCGCCCGCCGCGCTGATCGTGCGGATGTAGGCGACGAAGGAGTCCGCGTCCTTGCCCTCCCAGCCCGCGTCGAGCCGGCCGAGCTGGTCGTCCAGGCGCGCCGAGACGTCGGCCGCCACCGAGGCCGCCCGGCGCAGGCCGTCCGCCTCCGCACCGAGTTCGGCCCAGCGGCCGACCAGCGGCCGAAAGTACGTCTCGACGGGGTCGATCACGCCCAGCTGCTGCGAAAGGTCCGTGAGGTACCCCAGGTACGGCTCGGCCGCCGCCGTGATGTCCTCGCCCGCCGGCACCGGCACCGAAGTCGTCATCCGTCGAGCCTCCCGGCCCGCTTGATCAGCTCCGCGGCTTCCTCGTCCTGCCCGCCGTGGCGGACCGTCACCTGCCGCAGCGCCTCCGCGGCCGAGCGCAGCGCCTCGGCGCCGTCGGCCAGCTGCCGCCGCAACGCCCCCGACGCGCGGCCGTACGACTCGCCGACGCCCAGCCGGGCCCCCAGCGTCCCGTAGGACTCCGCGGTGGCGTCCCCGCCGACCTCGGCCGCCGCGGCGTCCAGCTCGGCCGCCGCGGCCTCGGCCGTCTCGGCGTACCCGGCGACGACGACGCCGTCCATCTTCAAGCCGGCCACGGCACCTCCGCTCACGAGAAAGACCTTCGAGCGTGGGACGCCCGCCGCGGGCCGTCGGTTCCCTCAGCTCCCCGGTTTCACGGTCGGGTACGAGCCGGCGTTCGGGTCGATCGGCACCGAGTCGAACTGCCGCAGCACGTCCTGGGTGTTCAGCGACGCCCCGGTCGGCAGCAGCCCGATGATCGACTCGGGCGCGGGCTGCCGGTTGTTCATGCCGATCGCGTCCGCGGTCTGCGCGTCCGGGACGCTGTAGCGGACGCCCCGGTCGGAGATCAGCTGGATCTGGCCCTTGCCGAAGCTGGCCTTGCCGGTGGCGGACTGGACCACCGCGGCGAACCCGGGCTTGAGGTAGAAACCGTTGAGCGGCACCCGGTTCGGGCCCGGCGTGGTCACCGCCATCGGCGTGAACTTCTCGCCGGTGCTCTTCTGGCCGGGCAGCTGCGTGTCGACGAAGACCGAGGTGTGCGCGTCCTGGTCGGGGCCGGACCCCACGAGCGACCAGCCCAGGCAGGCGACCGACGAGTTCTTCGTCGCGTCGAGGACCGTCGGCACCGAGCGCGGGAAGTCGTCGACCGGGATGTAGTCGGGGTCGGTGGGCTGCAGGGTGTGCACCCCGGCGAGCTTGTCGAGGCCCAGCGTCTGGATCTTGCCGGAGCTGCCGTTCTTCGCGACGCGGATGATGTCGGCGACGGCGTTGGACACCCGCTGGATGCCGCCGCGGGTGATCGCCCAGTAGTTCAGCGTCGTCTCGCCGGCCTGCTGCGTGGCGAAGACATCGCCGGTGGTCAGGCCGTCGAAGTCCGCCGGGGCCTGGCCGTTCTGGATCTTCGGCGGGGTCAGCTTCGCGACCTCGGGGATCGCGTTGAGCAGGCCCTGCGTGATCTTCCGCGGCGACGGCGGCAGCTGCAGCGCCACCCGGACGGCGTCGTTCGGGTTGTCGACGTCGATCTCGGCGCGCACGGTGTTCGCGTTCGGCCGGTTCCGGGAGCTCGGCAGCCGGTAGACGAGGTAGGTCTTCCCGTTGTCGGCCTTCGCCAGCAACGCCTCGTTCTCCCGCAGTTCGGTGCCCAGGCTGCTCGGCGCGACGCCGCCGAAAACGTAGGTGTTGGTCCGGCCGGTGTCCGGGTTCGGCAGCGACGTGTCCAGCTGAACCTGGTCGCAGACGGCCCAATTGGGGGTAATCCGCTGGGAATCGGTCGGGATCAGCTGCGGACCGTCCGGAATTCCGGTCAGTTTGTCGCGCGGAATGTCCTTGAGCTGCTCGTCGGAAACGACGGTGGGATTCTTCACACTCGCCGGGCTCGCCGCGGCGGGGGCGGGCGCGGCGGGAGCGCCGGCGGCGCCCGCGCCGGGCGTCTTCTGCTGGGCCAGCAGCAGGAGCCGCGCCGACGCGAGGTTGAACGTCGGGATCAGCTTCTTCGGGTTGCCCGCCGCCACGACGTAGACCGTGCCGGACTGCTCGCCGATCACGATGTTCCCCGCCTCGGGCACCGACGGCGCCGGGCTGAGCAGGCCCCAGACCACGAAGACGATCATGCCGAGCGCACCCAGCACCACCCCGACGATCGTGGCGCGCGTGTGGGTGCGCATCGGATCGTGCAGCATCACGGCATCCCGCCGGACCAGCGCCGACTGCATCCGCCGTAGGACGAACTGATACGCCTGGACCTGAGACTTAGTCGTGGGTGTTGATGGCATTCTCGACCTACAGCTCTCCCCGTCGCGGTACGGTTCCGCAGGATAGCCGTACGGGGACCGTCTGGTGTGGGGTTTCTACCAACTCAAGCTAGGGTCGGGCACCCCGGGACCCGGCTTTCCGGGGTACGCAGCAAGCACGAGGGGAAGAGAAAGCGCGGATGTCCGTCACCACTCCTCCACGTCCGCCTGGCCCGCCCGGGCCCCCGCCGCCCGGTGGCCGTCCGCCGGGCCCGCCGCCGCGGCCGGGCAGACCCGGTGGTCCCGGCGGCCCCGGTGGCGTTCCGGGTGGCCCTGGCGGACCCGGTGGGGTGCCCGGTGGACCCGGTGGCGGTCCCGGTGGTCCCGGCGGCCCCGGCATGCCCCCGCGCGGTCCCGGCGGTCCTGGCCCCGGTCCCGGTGGCCCCGGCGGACGTCCCGGTGGCCCGGGTGGTCCCGGTGGTCCTGGTGGCGGCGGACCCGGTGGCCCTGGCGGTCCCGGTGGCGGCGGACCCGGTGGCCCAGGTGGTCCCGGTGGCGGCTCCGGCGGTTCCCCCGGCCCCGAGGACAGCGGTCCCCAGACTCCCCCGCCCGGCCCGGCCCGGGTGGCCCCGCCGGCACGGCGCCGGTCCGCCGGCGTCACCCTCGGCCCGCTGCCCGTGGCCAACCTCGTGGTGCTCGAAGTCGGCCTGGCGATCGGCCTGGTCCTGCTCGCGATCGACATGTCGCTCAAGTACGTCGGGATCGGCATCGTCGGCTTCGCCCTCATCGTCGCGCTGCTGCGCTGGCGCGGCCGCTGGTTCACCCAGTGGGTCGGTCTGACGCTGCGCTACACCTTCCGCTCGCACGACCGGGTGGCGAACCCGCTGCCGCCGAGCACCGTCGAGGAGCTGGCCGCCGAGGAGACCTCGGTCACCGGCCCCGACGACGCCCGCGTCAACCTGCTCCGGATCGCCGTGCCGGACCTCGTCGTCGCGCACGGCGTCGACCACGAACGCCAGCAGGTCGGGCTCGCCTGGAACGACGGCACCTGGACGGCGGTGCTGCTCGTCGAGCCGGCGCCGGCGTTGATCACCCAGGCCGACGGCGCGCCGAGCCTCCCGCTGTCGGCGCTGGCGCCCTGCCTCGAAGACCGCGGCGTGGTCCTCGACTCGATCCAGATGATCTGGCACTGCTACCCGGGCAGCGCGGCGCTGCCGTCGGACTCGCCGGCGCTGAGCTCCTACATGGAGGTGCTTGGCCCGCTGCCCGCGGCCGCCCGGCGGACGACGTGGGTGGCGATCCGCCTCGACCCGAAGCGCTGCCCGGCGGCGATCCGGGAACGCGGCGGCGGCGTCGTCGGCGCCCACCGCGCGCTGATCGGGGCGCTGTCGCGGGTCCGCAACGCGCTGGAGTCCCAGGGCGTGCCGACCCGGCCGCTCGACCCCGACGAGCTGCTGCGGGCGGGCATTTCCGCCGCGGAGCTGACGTCGGTGGCCGGGTCGCCGACCAAGGTGACGTTGCAGGAACGGTGGTCCGGTGTGACCGCGGCCGGCATCGGGCACGCGAGCTACGCCATCACCGGCTGGCCGAAGGGCAAGGTGACCAGCAGCCTGAACGCGCTGACGAGCGTCCGCGCGCTGTCGGCGACGCTCGCGATGTCGATTTCCCCGGCGTCCGACGAGGGCAAGATCGGGCTGCGCGGGGTGGTCCGGCTGAGCGCGCGGAACCCGCGTGAGCTCGACGCCGCCGACCAGCGGCTGCAGGGGCTGTCCGAGCGGCTCGGGGTGGACCTGACGCCGCTGCGCGGGCTGCAGGTCTCCGCGTTCGCCGCGACGTTGCCGATCGGAGGCACAGCATGAGTTCGCGAGTTCGTGACGCGGGGCAGAACAGTGGCGTGGCACCGGAGTTCACGGTGGACCCCGCGCTGCTCGACGCGATCAGCCCCTCGGGCGACCGCGGCGGCATCGTGCTGGGCTCGGGCCTCAAGGGCGAGCCGCTGACCATCTCGGCGCTGCGGTCGACCCCCACCCGGATCGTCCTGGTGGGCGGGTTGTACCTGGCCCGGCAGGTGGCCATGCGCGCGATGGCGGTCGGCGCCTGGGTCGTCGTCGCGACCGGGCGCCCGACCGAGTGGCAGGTGCTCTCCCGGGCGGCGGGCAGCCGCGACGGGCGGCCGTCGCCGCTGGTGCAGATCCGCCGGCTGTCGCCGGTCGAGCTGCCGCGGCCGTCGGAGGACGCGCCGCTGCTGGTGGTGACCGACGGCGGCCCGACCCCGCAGGACCTGTTCCCGCCCCGCTCGCCGTGGCAGACGACGGTCTACGTGCTGCCGTACCTGCACCCGCAGGCGGGCGCGACGGCCAACGCCGCGGACCTGGTGCTGATGCAGCGCCTCCCGGCCGGCCAGGCCGAGCTGGCGGCCCGCATCTGGCGCCTGCCGCCGCAGATGATGCGCCAGCTGACGACGTTGAAGGACGACCAGGTGGTGGCGCTGGGCCGCAACCTCTGGCGGCCGTTGCGGCTGGTGACGCAAGGCAAGGAGCAGCAGCTCCTCGGCCCGGTCCGCCGCGGCGACTGAGGTCCTCTCCGGACACGCTGAAGCGGGTGGTTCCCCTCGGGGAGCCACCCGCTTCGGTCGTCAGGGAGTGGTGCGGACGTTCCTGGTCTGCTCGGCGCGGGCGGCCAGCTCGGCGTCCGGCGGGTAGTCGACGCCCAGCAGCGTGAGGCCGTGGGCCGGGGCGACCGCGCTGTCGCGGATGCCGCTCTCCAGCACCTTCCCCGGCCACGCGTCCGTGCGGCGGCCGTCGCCGACCAGCAGCAGCACGCCGACCAGGCTGCGGACCATCGAGTGGCAGAACGCGTCCGCCGAGACGCGGACCTCCAGCAGGTGGTCGTCCACCCGGGCCCACTCCAGGCGCTGCAGCTCGCGGATCGTCGTGCCCGTGTCGCGCTGCTTGCAGTACGCCGCGAAGTCGTGCAGGCCGAGCAGCTCGGCCGCCGCCGTGTTCATCGCGTCCGTCGACAGTGGACGGTTCCAGGCCAGGGTGTCGTGGCGGCGCAGCGGGTCCACGCCCCAGGGCGCGTCCGAGACCCGGTAGCGGTAGTGCCGCCGGATCGCGGAGAACCGCGCGTCGAAGCCCTCGGGCGCGATCCGGGCGCCCAGCACCCGGACGTCAGCGGGCAGCAGGCGGTTCCAGCGGCCCACCATGCGGGTCAGGTCCGGGATGCCCTCGGGAGACACCGGAACGCGGCCTGAGGGCCCGGAAAGCGGCACGACGTCGACGTGCACCACCTGGCCGGTCGCGTGCACCCCGGCGTCCGTGCGGCCCGCCACGACGACGGACTTCGGCACCGCGGCGCCGGGCGGCTGCTTCTGCAGGGCCTCCTCCAGGAGCCCCTGGACCGTGCGGCGGCCCGGCTGGCGGGCCCAGCCCGAGAAGTCCGTGCCGTCGTAGGACACGTCCAGGCGCAGACGAACGAGCCCGCCCTCCCCGAGGGGAGTGGCGGGCTCGTCCGGTGTCGAATCGGCCGTCAGGACGTCAGTCCTTCTTGGCGTCGGCGTCGGTCTCCTCCGAGGCCGGGGCCTCGGTGGTCTCCTCGGCCTTGGCCTCCTCGGCAGCCGGAGCCTCCTCCGAAGCGGCGGGCGCCTCGGTGGTGGTCTCCTCGGCGACCGGAGCGGCGGCCTTCTCGTCCTTGGCGAACTTCGTCTTGCGAGCGCGCTCGGCTTCCGAGGTCACCGTCTTCTCGGCCACCAGCTCGATGACGGCCATGGCGGCGTTGTCGCCCTTGCGCGGCATCGTCTTGGTGATCCGGGTGTAGCCACCCGCGCGCTCCGCGAAGTGCGGACCGATCTCCGCGAACAGCTTGTGCACGACGTCCTTGTCACGGACGACCTTCTGCACCTGACGACGGTTGTGCAGGTCGCCCCGCTTCGCCTTCGTGATCAGCTTCTCGGCCAGCGGGCGGACCCGGCGGGCCTTCGCCTCGGTGGTCGTGATCTTGCCGTGCTCGAACAGCTGCGTGGCCAAGTTGGCCAGGATCAGCCGCTCGTGCGCGGACGACCCGCCGAGCCGGGCTCCCTTGGTAGGGGTGGGCATTGGTTCTCCTAGTTCAGCTCACAGCGTCCAGGCACACGGCCTCAGAGCTGCTCGGTCTCTGCGTAGTCCTGGCCATCGTCGTGGCCGTCCGAAATCCCGTCGGCGATGCCACCGACACCCTCCGACCAGCCTTCACCGTCGTAGCTGGCGGCCGCCGCGGTCGGGTCGAACCCGGGCGGGCTGTCCTTCAGCGCGAGGCCGAGACCGACGAGCTTGAGCTTGACCTCGTCGATCGACTTGGCGCCGAAGTTGCGGATGTCGAGCAGGTCCGCCTCGCTGCGCGAGACGAGCTCGCCCACCGTGTGGATGCCCTCGCGCTTGAGGCAGTTGTACGACCGGACGGTGAGGTCCAGGTCCTCGATCGGCATCGCGTAGGCGGCGATGGTGTCCGCCTCCTGCGGCGACGGGCCGATCTCGATGCCCTCGGCGTCGACGTTCAGCTCGCGGGCGAGACCGAACAGCTCCACCAGCGTCTTGCCGGCCGACGCGACCGCGTCGCGCGGCGTGATCGACGGCTTGGTCTCGACGTCCAGGATCAGCTTGTCGAAGTCGGTGCGCTGCTCGACACGGGTGGCCTCGACCTTGTAGGTCACCTTGAGCACCGGCGAGTAGATCGAGTCGACCGGGATCCGGCCGATCTCCGCGCCCGCCTGCTTGTTCTGCAGGGCCGGAACGTAACCGCGGCCGCGCTCGACGACGAGCTCGATCTCGAGCTTGCCCTTGCCGTTCAGCGACGCGATGTGCAGATCCGGGTTGTGCACGGTGACACCCGCCGGCGGCACGATGTCGGCCGCCGTGACCTCACCCGGGCCCTGCTTGCGCAGGTACATGGTGACCGGCTCGTCCTCTTCCGAGGACACCACGAGCTCCTTGAGGTTCAGGATGATGTCGGTGACGTCTTCCTTCACCCCGGGAACGGTGGTGAACTCGTGCAGCACGCCGTCGATGCGGATGCTCGTCACGGCCGCGCCCGGGATGGACGACAGCAGCGTACGACGCAGCGAGTTGCCGAGCGTGTAGCCGAAGCCGGGCTCCAGCGGTTCGATGGTGAACCGGGAGCGGGTCTCGTTGACCGTCTCTTCGCCGAGAGCCGGCCGCTGGGAAATCAGCATTTCTTCCTAGTTCCTTTCCAGACGACGCCCGCCATATGACGTCGAAGGGATGGCGCGGCGGCGGCGCACCTGTTGCGCCGCCGCCCTGCGTCCGACGAAGCCGGACTACTTCGAGTAGAGCTCGACGATCAGCTGTTCCTGAACCGGAACGTCGATCTGCGCACGCTCCGGGAGCTGGTGGACCAGCACGCGGAGGTTGGACTGGACGACCTGCAGCCACGCCGGGATCGGGCGCTCGCCGAAGGACTCCTTCGCCGCCACGAACGGCAGCATGCCCATGGACTTCGGCCGCACGTCGATGATGTCCCACTTGGTGACCTGGAACGACGGGACGTTCACCTTCTGGCCGTTGACCAGGAAGTGGCCGTGGCTCACCAGCTGGCGCGCCTGGCGGCGCGTGCGGGCGATGCCGGCGCGGTAGATCACGTTGTCCAGGCGGGACTCGAGGATCTGCAGCAGGTTCTCACCGGTCTTGCCGGGACGCCGGACGGCTTCCTTGTAGTACCGGACGAACTGACGCTCGAGCACGCCGTAGGTGTAGCGAGCCTTCTGCTTCTCCTGCGACTGCAGGAGGTACTCGGACTCCTTGATGCGCCCGCGGCCGTGCTGGCCCGGCGGGTAGGGGCGACGCTCGAAAGCCTGGTCGCCGCCGATGAGGTCAACCTTGAGGCGACGCGAAATACGCGTCGCGGGGCCGGTGTAACGAGCCATTTCTTCTTACTCCTCCCCGTTCCTCAGACCCGGCGCCGCTTGGGCGGGCGGCAGCCGTTGTGAGGCTGCGGGGTCACGTCCTGAATGGTGCCGACCTCGAGGCCGGCCGCCTGCAGCGAGCGGATCGCCGTCTCGCGGCCCGAACCCGGGCCCTTCACGAAGACGTCGACCTTCTTCATGCCGTGCTCGGCGGCCTTGCGGGCAGCGTTTTCGGCGGCCATCTGCGCGGCGAACGGGGTGGACTTGCGCGAGCCCTTGAAGCCCACGTGCCCACTCGACGCCCACGCGATCACGGCACCGGTCGGGTCCGTGATCGAGACGATGGTGTTGTTGAAGGTGCTCTTGATGTGCGCGTGACCGTGCGCGACATTCTTCTTTTCCTTGCGGCGGACCTTCTTGGCCCCGGCCGCAGTACGAGACTTCGGTGGCATGTTCTGAGGGTTCTCCTGTTAGCGCGCGTTCTCTTGGTGAGCGGCGACCGCTTCGGCCTGGCCGCGCCGGATGATCGAACCGGCGTCGGTGTACAGGTTGCGGAGCGCCATCGGGCGGGCGTAGAGCGCCTTGGGCGAGACACAAGCCGAGCCGCGGCGCTGAACGCCACCCATCTGCACGACCTTCTTGCCCTGGACGCTCACTTCTTGCCAGCCTTCTTCTTGCCGGCGACCGTCTTCTTCGGACCCTTGCGGGTGCGGGCGTTCGTCTTGGTGCGCTGACCACGGACGGGAAGTCCGCGGCGCCAGCGAAGGCCCTCGTAGCACCCGATCTCGATCTTCCGACGGATGTCGGCGTTCACCTCACGGCGAAGGTCACCCTCGACCTTGAAGTTCTCTTCGATGTACGTACGCAGCTTCGCGAGGTCGTCATCGCTGAGGTCCTTGACGCGGGTGTCCGCGTTGAGCTCGGCAGCCTTGATGAGCTGCTTCGAGCGGGTACGGCCGATGCCGTAGATGTAGGTAAGCGCGATCTCCAACCGCTTCTCGCGGGGGAGGTCTACGCCAGCGAGTCGTGCCATTGGCGCTGATGCTCCTTCATAGTTTCTTCTTCAGGTCTGCTCCCCGTCCGGTTCCGGGACCGACTCGCCTGTCGTGCCCTCGGCTTGCGCCTCGGGTGTCCCAGCCCCGGCCTGAAGCCCGGGGGTGAACCGGTTCACTCACGTGAGCCGGCAGGTGCGGGGAGGTTGTGTAGCCGTCAATCCACTCTGCTCGAGTGCTTGGCGATCAGCCCTGCCGCTGCTTGTGCCGCAGGTTCTCGCAGATCACCATGATCCGGCCGTGGCGGCGGATCACCTTGCACTTGTCGCAGATCTTCTTGACGCTCGGCTGAACCTTCACGTCTTCTGCTCTCCTGTTAGCCGCTCTTCGTGATCACTTGTAGCGGTAGACGATGCGACCACGAGAGAGGTCGTAGGGCGAAAGCTCCACGACAACCCTGTCCTCCGGCAGGATGCGGATGTAGTGCTGCCGCATCTTGCCGCTGATGTGAGCCAGGACCTTGTGGCCGTTCTCCAACTCGACGCGGAACATCGCGTTGGGGAGCGGCTCGACTACGCGGCCTTCGACCTCGATGGCCCCGTCTTTCTTCGCCATGTCCTCCGCTTTTCCTGTCGAACTCTGCCTTGTCAACAGCGTCTGTCGCCACACCATGATCAACTCGAGCACTAGTGCCGGGTTGGGGTGTTGCGTGGCACACTGGTGCCCGGCTCCCAAGACCGTGAATTCACGAGCGCGCAGGATCCGGGCGCGATAAGTGCGCCGACTTGACAGTGTACGCATGTCGTGTCGCGACCCCCAAACCGGGGGTGACCATGCTAAAGGCGTGTGCAGGTGGACGTGATGGCGATCACCGCTTGTGGGTGAATCCCCAGCTCAGGAGTCTTCCGGGGCCGTCAGCACCCAGGGGCCGTCTTCGGTGATCGCCACCGTGTGCTCCCAGTGGGCCGCGCGGGAGCCGTCGGCCGTGACGACCGTCCAGCCGTCGTCCAGCTCGCGGGTCTCGCCGCCGCCGCCGGTGAGCATCGGCTCGATCGCCAGCGCCATGCCGGGCTTCAGCCGGGGGCCCTTGCCGGGCTTGCCGACGTTCGGCAGGAACGGGTCCATGTGCATCTGGCGGCCGATGCCGTGGCCGCCGTACTCGACGATCATCCCGTACTCGACGCCGTCGTCGCGGCCCGCGCGCTCGGCGGCCGACTGGACGGCGTAGGAGATGTCGGTGAGCCGGCCGCCGGCGTTGACCGCCTCGATCCCGGCCCACATCGCCGCCTCGGTCGCCGCGGACAGCGCGAGGTCGGCGTCGGAGACCTGGCCGATGGCCAGCGTGACGGCGGAGTCGCCGTGCCAGCCGTCGAGGATGGCGCCGCAGTCGACGGAGATGATGTCGCCGTCGGCCAGCACCTGGGTCTTCGCCGGGATGCCGTGGACGATCTGCTCGTTGACCGAGGCGCAGATCGACGCCGGGAAGCCGTGGTAGCCCTTGAACGACGGCACCGCGCCGGCGTCCCGGATCGTCTGCTCGGCCAGCTCGTCGAGCTCGGCGGTGCTGACGCCCGGTTTCGCCGCGGCGCGGACCGCCGCGAGCGTGCGGGCGACGACCAGGCCGGCGGCCCGCATCGCCTGCAGCTCGTCCGGGGTCTTGACTTCGATCATGCGCCCACGGCGGAGCACTTGCAGAACACGCAATCCTCCGAGGTTCACGTGCGGTCGCGCAGCGCTTTCAGCACCCGGCCGGAGATCTCCTCGACGCTGCCGACACCGTCGACGGTCACCAGGATGTCGGCGTAGTACTCCAGCAGCGGCGCGGTGTCCGACACGTAGATCTGCTGACGGCGGCGGATGACCTCTTCGGTGTCGTCCGCACGGCCGCGCGACATGAGCCGCGCGACGACGACGTCCTCCGGGACCTGGAGCTGGATCACCGCGTCGAGCGCGACGTCCGCGTCGCCCAGGATCTCGCCGAGGACCTCGGCCTGCTTCGTGTTGCGCGGGAAGCCGTCGAGCAGGAAGCCGACCTTGGCGTCCGGCTCGGCGAGCCGCTCGCGGACCATTTCGTTGGTCACCGAGTCGGGCACGAGCTCGCCCGAGTCCAGGTAGCGCTTCGCCTCCTGGCCGAGCGGGGTCTCCTGGCCGACGTGCGCGCGGAAGAGGTCACCGGTCGAGATGTGCGGGATGCGCAGCTGCTCGGACAGGGCCACCGCCTGCGTGCCCTTGCCCGCACCGGGCGGGCCGACGAGAACCAGGCGCGTCACTTCAAGAACCCTTCGTAGTTGCGCTGCATCAGCTGGCTTTCGATCTGCTTCACGGTGTCGAGGCCGACACCGACCATGATCAGCACAGCCGTGCCACCGAACGGGAAGTTCTGGTTGTTCCCGCTACCGGTCACCGACAGGAAGAAGTTCGGGAGGATCGCGATGATGCCCAGGTACAGCGAGCCCGGCAGGGTGATCCGGCCGAGGACGAAGCTGAGGTACTCGGCGGTCGGGCGGCCGGGGCGGATGCCCGGGATGAAGCCACCGAACTTCTTCATCTCTTCCGCACGCTCGTCCACGTTGAACGTGATCGTGATGTAGAAGTACGTGAAGAAGATGATCAGGCCGAAGTACAGCGCGATGTGCACCCAGCTGGACTGGTTCACGATGTAGTTCTTGATGAACACCTGCCAGCCGGAGTTGCTGTTCTGGTCGCCGACGAGGCGGCTGATCAGGTCCGGCAGGTACAGCAGGGACGACGCGAAGATGACCGGGATGACACCGGCCTGGTTGACCTTGATCGGCAGGTAGGTCGACGTGCCGCCGTACATCCGGCGGCCGATCATGCGCTTGGCGTACTGCACCGGGATCCGGCGCTGCCCCTGCTCGACGAAGATGACGCTGGCGATGATCACCAGGCCGAAGACGCACACGATCGCCAGGCCGAGGCCACCGGCGTTGCTGAGGATGTTGCCGCCCTCGACCGGGATGCGCGCGGCGATGTTCAGGAAGATCAGGACGGACATGCCGTTGCCGACGCCGCGCTCGGTGATCAGCTCGCCCAGCCACATCATGACGGCGGTGCCCGCGGTCATGGTGATGACGATGATCGCCAGCGAGTAGACGCTGTTGTCCGGGATGATCGGCGACTGGCAGTCGGGGAAGAGCTGCTTGCGGTCCGCGAGCGCGACCACGCCGGTGGCCTGCAGGATCGCCAGCGCGACCGTCAGGTACCGGGTGTACTGGGTCAGCTTGCCCTGGCCGGACTGCCCTTCCTTCTTCAGCTCCTCGAACCGCGGGATGACCACGGTGAGCAGCTGGATGATGATGCTCGCCGTGATGTACGGCATGATGCCGGTCGAGAAGAGCGACAGCTGCAGCAGCGCACCACCGCTGAACAGGTTCAGCAGCTGGTAGACGCCCTCCTGCTGCGCCTGTGAGCTACAAGCCTGTACGGCACCGTACGAGATGCCGGGCGCCGGAATGGTCGCACCGATTCGGTAAACCGCGACGATGGCTAGCGTGAACAGGATCTTCTTGCGTAGATCCGGCGTCGCGAGAGCCGAGCGGAAGGCGCTGAGCACGCGGGGGACCTCCTCGGCGTCGTCGGCTGTCCTAACCGACGATCGGCTTGGCCGGCACGGGGCCGGCAGGAACACACAGCACTACTGGCACGCAAGCCAGGAACGCTTCGGGGCACACTCGTCCCGAAGCGTGTCGCCGACTCTAACAGCTTCACAGGGCGTGTCCGCAGTCCGTGTGCGTTTTCCGTACCAAGGTTGCTCCGGCGGGTTGATCCACATCGCCGTCTTGGCCGTATTCCTTGACAGATGTGGATCAGGCGTTGGACGCCGCGAGCACGCCGGCCAGGCCGACGAGCACCACGCCGGTCCCCCGGTCGACCCGCCGCCGGGCCCGCCGCGACAGCTTGATCGTCTTGACCGCGGCGCCGACGCCGACGTAGACCGAGCCGGCCAGGAATTCGGCCAGCAGGTATACCGCGCCCAGCAGCGCGATCTGGCCCGGAAATGCGCCCTGACCTGGGTCGATGAACTGCGGGACGAAGGCGGTGAAGATCAGGATCGCCTTGGGGTTGGTGATCGCGACGCCGAACTCCTTGCGGGTGACGCGCCAGGCCGTCGTGGGCGCTTTCGGCAGCTCGGCCGGGGTGTGCTCGCCCCGGAAAGTGGACCGGATCAGGCGGACGCCGAGGTAGAGCAGGTAGGCGGCGCCGGCCCACTTGATGATCGTCAGCGCGGTCTCGGAGGCGGCCAGCAGCTGCCCGAGCCCGGCCGCGACGGCGGCGATCAACAGGGTGAAGGCGGCCAGCCGGCCACCGAGCCCGGCGAGGCCGTGGCGAACACCGTGCGTCATGCCGTGGTGGAGGCCGAGCAGGTTGTTCGCGCCTGGCGTAAGCGCGATGAGCACCGAAGCCCCGAAGAAGACCCACACGCCTCCACGGTAGCGGGGGTCAGGCCTGTTGGTCGTCCGGTTCGCCAGGCGGGAGGACGGTGATGGCGACGCCGGAGGGCGGGGTCGGGGTGTCGGCGTAGGCCAGCGCCGGATCGGCCCAGCTCGGCTGCCGCCGCGGCAGGCAGGCGAGAACGGCGGCGGCCCCGGCCGCGACCGTGCCGCCGATCAGCAGCCACATGCCGGGCCCGGTGTCGACGGTCAGGTCGTCCCCGCGGGAGGTGACCGACCACCCGATCCCGCTCGTGCCGACGGTGGCGACCACCCCGGCGGCGAAGAACGCCCCCGCGCCAAGCAGCCACCGGCCGAGCCGGTGGTCCGGGCGCGTTAAGGCGACGAGCGCGGCGGCGACCAGCAGGACGACGGCGAAGAGGAGCGGGATGCCGACCGGAGCGCCGGGCTGGTCGGTGACTTCCTGGTCCGGGAGCTCGAAGCTGTGGCCCCACGCGGTCTCGGTGATGAGCATCTGGGTGTCCAGGAACCGCTGGCCGAGGTGTTCCCGGATCCGGAAGAGCGGCAGGAAGGCGCCCAGCGCGGTCATGAGGGCGGCGACGAGGGCGAGAGCGGGTGGGGCGAACCGCAGGAGAGAAGGGGGTGGAGCCGGCGCTTGAGCGGGCGGCACGGCCGGCGGGGGTGGCGGCTCGGTGGTGGTCGCGGCGCCTGGGATGTGCGCGACGGGGTACGGCAGTTCGGTGGGCAGCGGGCCTGGGGGCGGGGGCGCTTCGCCGAGCGGGGTCGCCTCCGGCCGCGGAGCCTCGGCGGGGAACTGCAACGGTGCGGCCTGCGGTGCACCGGGCTGGAATCCGACCGGCGGAGCCGGCTCTGCCGGGAACTGCAGCGGCTCTGCCTGGGGCGCGCCCGCTCCCGGCTCCGGGCCGGCGGGCCGGGGTGCTTCGACCGGGAAGCTCAGCGGCGACTCGGCGCCGTCGGGCTGTGCTGCGGGCTCCTGCGACGGTCTGTCCACCCTGTGATCCTCCGTCCGGATTCCCGTCCCGGCAAGGAACCCTCCCCTCAGTCGCCGTCGGGTGGGAGCACCGTGATCACGACGCCCGATGGTGGGGTCTCCGTGTCCGCGTACGCCGCGTCGGGGTCCGCCCAAGCCGGGCCGGACGGGGAGCCCGGGGCGCGGAAGCTCTGCACCGCCGCCACCGCGGCCACCAGCGCTCCGGCGATCAGCAGCCACATCCCGGTCCCGAGCGTGACCTGCGCGCGGGTCGAACCGGCCAGGGCGTTCGCGCCCAGCATCCCGACCGTGCAGACCGTGCCGAGCTGGAAGACCGTCGCGACGAGCGCCGTCCGGCTCGCCGTCGGGCCGGGCCTCGAAACACCGAGGACGGCCGCGAGCAGCAGGAGCGCGCCGGCCAGGAGCAGCGGGATGCCGACCGGCGCCGTCGGCGTGCTGAGCTCCTCCTGGCCGGGGAACCGGAACGTGTACCGCCAGGCCCCCGTGACCGAGCTGACGGTCTCGGACGTTCCGGAACCGAACGGCTCCTCGCGGCGGAACAGCGGCAGGAACGAGCCGGCGACCGTCAGCACGGCCACGAGCGTGGTGAGCGCCGGAACCAGGTAGTGGCGAGCACGGGTTGTCACCCCGCCGATCCTGCACCCGGACCGCGGAAACGCCAAAGGCCCGCCTGGCGGAGCCAGACGGGCCTTCGAACGGGATCGAACTCAGTTGGTGGTGGCGGAGCCACCGGCCGCTTCGAGCTTCTCCTTGGCGGAGCCGGAGAACGCGTCGGCGGTGACGTTCAGCTTGACGCCGTTCACGTCGCCGTTGCCGAGGACCTTCACCAGCTTGCCCTTGCGGACCAGACCGCCCTTGACCAGCTCGTCGGCCCCGATGGTGCCGCCGTCCGGGAAGACGCGGGCGATGTCGCCCACGTTCACCGGCTGGTACTCGGTGCGGAAGCGGTTCTTGAAGCCGCGGAGCTTCGGGAGCCGCATCTGGATGGGCATCTGCCCACCCTCGAACCGGGCCGGCACGTTCTTCCGGGCCTTGGTGCCCTTCGTACCGCGACCGGCCGTCTTGCCCTTCGAACCCTCACCACGGCCCACGCGGATCTTGTCGCGCTTGGCGCCCGGAGCCGGACGCAGGTGGTGGATCTTGATGGCCGTCATGCCTTGACCTCCTCGACCTCCACCAGGTGGCGGACGGTGTGGATCAGGCCGCGCACCTGGGGGGTGTCTTCACGCACGACGCTCTGGCGGATCTTGCGCAGCCCGAGGGTGCGCAGCGACTCGCGGTGAGCGTGCTTCGTGCCGATCTTGCTCTTGACCTGGGTGACCTTGAGCTGAGCCATGAGATCAGACCCCCTGGCCGGCACGCTGGCGCAGCATCCGGGCCGGAGCGACGTCCTCGAGCGGCAGGCCACGGCGGGCCGCCACCTCTTCGGGACGCTGCAGACCCTTCAGGGCCGCCACGGTCGCGTGCACGATGTTGATCGCGTTGTCGGAGCCGAGCGACTTCGACAGCACGTCGTGGACACCCGCGCACTCCAGCACCGCGCGGACCGGGCCACCGGCGATGACACCGGTACCGGCCGACGCCGGGCGGAGCAGGACCACACCGGCGGCTTCCTCACCCTGGATCGGGTGGGGAATGGTGCCGCCGACGCGCGGAACGCGGAAGAAGTTCTTCTTCGCTTCCTCGACGCCCTTGGCGATGGCCGCGGGAACTTCCTTGGCCTTGCCGTAGCCGACGCCGACCTGACCGTCGCCGTCGCCGACGACCACCAGGGCGGTGAAGCTGAAGCGACGACCACCCTTGACGACCTTGGCGACGCGGTTGATCGTCACGACCTTCTCGAGGTGCGGGGTCTTGTCCTGGGCCGCCCCGCCACGGCCGCTGTCGCGCCGGTCCCGGCGGTCGCGACGGTCACCGCGGTCGTTGCCGCCCTGCCCGCCGGGTCCACCCTGGCCGCCGCCGAATTGCCGTGTACGTCCCGGCATCAGGCTTTCCTTCCATTCACGAACTGCTGCATCGTCAGAACTCCAACCCCGCCTCACGGGCGGCGTCGGCGAGCGCGGCGATGCGGCCGTGGTAGGCGTTGCCGCCACGGTCGAACACCACGGCCGAGATCCCGGCGTTCTTGGCGCGCTCGGCGACGAGGGCCCCGACCTTGGCGGCCTTGGCCTTCTTGTCGCCGTCGACCGACCGGACGTCCGCCTCGAGGGTGGACGCCGACACCAGCGTGTGGCCGGCGAGGTCGTCGATCACCTGCACGGCGATGTGCCGCGAGGACCGCTTGACGACCAGGCGCGGGCGCTGCTCGGTGCCCGAGACCTTCTTGCGGAGCCGGAAGTGCCGACGGGCCTTCGCGACGCGGCGGCGGGTCGAGATGTCCTTGCCCACCGGCTTGCGCTTCGTAGTCGTGTCGCTCATGATCACTTACCCGTCTTTCCGACCTTGCGGCGGATCTTCTCACCCTCGTAGCGCAGGCCCTTGCCCTTGTACGGGTCCGGGCGCCGCAGCTTGCGGATGACGGCCGAGATCTGGCCGACCTTCTGCTTGTCGATGCCCGAGACCGAGAACCGGGTCGGGGTCTCCACCTTGAAGGTGATGCCCTCCGGGGCCTCGATCTTGACCGGGTGCGAGTAGCCGAGGGCGAACTCGAGGTCCGCGCCCTTGGCCTGCACGCGGTAACCCACGCCGTGGATTTCCATCTTCTTCTCGTAGCCGGCGGTGACGCCGACGACGAGGTTGTTCACCAGCGTGCGGGTGAGCCCGTGGAGCGCCTTGGAGTTGCGCTCGTCGTCCGGGCGCTTCACCAGCAGCGTGCCGTCCTCGTCGCGCTCGACGGTGATCGGCTCGGCGATGGTGTGCTCGAGGGTGCCCTTGGGCCCCTTGACCTTGATCTGCTGACCGTCGATGGTCACCTCGACCCCGGAAGGGACGGCGACCGGCAGCTTTCCGATGCGTGACATGCCTTTACCCCTTCCCTTACCAGACGTAGGCGAGGACTTCGCCGCCCACGCTGTTGCGCTTGGCCTGCCGGTCCGTCTGCAGGCCACCGGACGTCGAAATGATCGCGATGCCCAGGCCGCCGAGGACCGACGGCAGTTCGGTGGACTTCGCGTAGACCCGCAGACCGGGCTTGGAGACGCGCCGGAGGCCGGCGATGCTCCGCTCACGGTTGGGGCCGTACTTGAGCTCGACGACGAGGTTCTTGTGCTTCTCGCCCGGCTCGTCGTGGTAACCCGCGATGTAGCCCTCGCGCTTGAGGATCTCGGCGATGTTCGCCTTGAGCTTCGAGTGCGGGAGCTTGACCTCGTCGTGGTACGCCGAGTTCGCGTTGCGCAGACGCGTCAAGAAGTCTGCGATGGGGTCGGTCATCGTCATGGTGACCTGTCAACCTTTCTCGCCTGGTTCCCCGCTCCCAGAAGGAGCGGGGCCTGTGGCGAATCTGGAGTTAAAAAGAAGCTCTTACCAGCTGGACTTGCGGACGCCGGGCAGCTCGCCCGCGTGCGCCATCTCGCGAAGGCAGATCCGGCAGAGCCCGAACTTGCGGAACACGGCGTGCGGGCGGCCGCACCGCTGGCAGCGGGTGTAGGCGCGCACGGCGAACTTCGGCTTCTTCGCGGCCTTGTGGACCAGTGCTTTCTTGGCCATCGGCTCAGTTCTCCTTGAACGGGAAGCCGAGCTTGCGCAGCAGCGCCCGGCCCTCGTCGTCGTTCGTGGCGGTCGTGACGACGGTGACGTCCATGCCGCGCGGGCGGTCGATGGAGTCGGGGTCGATCTCGTGGAACATCGACTGCTCGTTGAGACCGAACGTGTAGTTGCCGTGGCCGTCGAACTGCTTCGGCGAAAGCCCGCGGAAGTCGCGGATACGCGGCAGCGCGATGGTCAGCAGCCGGTCGAGGAACTCCCACATCCGGTCGCCGCGCAGCGTGACGCGCGCACCGATCGGCTGGCCCTCACGCAGCTTGAACTGCGCGATGGACTTGCGGGCCTTCCGGACCTCCGGCTTCTGGCCGGTGATCAGCGCGAGGTCCTTGACCGCGCCCTCGATCAGCTTGCTGTCGCGGGCGGCGTCGCCGACGCCCATGTTCACGACGACCTTCGTCACGCCCGGGATCTGGTGGACGTTGGCGAAGGAGAACTCAGCCTGCAGCTGGCCCTTGATTTCCTCGCGGTAGCGCACCTTGAGGCGCGGCGAGGTCTTCTCTGCGGTGGTCATCAGATGTCCTTACCGTTCCGGCGCGAGATCCGGACCTTCTTGCCGTCCTCGCCGATGCGGTAACCCACCCGGGCCGGCTTGCCGTCCGAGTCGACGACCATCACGTTCGAGACGTGGATGGGCGCCTCCTGCGTGACGATGCCGCCGGACTGCGCGCCGCGCTGGGTCTGGCTGATCCGCGTGTGCTTCTTGATCCGGTTCACGCCCTCGACCAGCACGCGCTCGCGCTCCGGGTAAGCCTGGATGACCTTGCCCTTGGCGCCCTTGTCCTTGCCGGCGATGACGACGACCGTGTCGCCCTTCTTCACCTTCATCACAGCACCTCCGGCGCGAGCGAAATGATCTTCATGAACTTTCGGTCGCGCAGCTCGCGGCCCACCGGGCCGAAGATGCGGGTGCCGCGGGGCTCGTTGTCGTTCTTGATGAGCACGGCGGCGTTCTCGTCGAACCGGATGTAGGAACCGTCCGGACGACGGCGCTCCTTGACCGTGCGGACGATGACGGCCTTGACGACGTCGCCCTTCTTCACCCCGGCGGCCGGGATGGCGTCCTTCACGGTGGCGACGATGATGTCGCCGATGCCGGCGTAGCGCCGCCCGGAGCCACCGAGAACGCGGATGCAGAGGATTTCCTTCGCACCCGTGTTGTCGGCTACCCGAAGCCGCGACTCCTGCTGGATCACGTCTACTCCTGTATGTCGCGCCGGTTCTCGCCCGGACGAGCGAGCCTTGCGGAACTAAGAACTCTTAAAGAGCCCTGCTTACTTGGCCTTCTCCACGATCTGCACCAGGCGCCACCGCTTCGATGCCGACAGCGGGCGGGTCTCCATCAGGGTGACCCGGTCGCCCACGCCCGCCTCGTTGTTCTCGTCGTGCACCTTCACCTTGGAGGTGGTGCGGACGACCTTCGAGTAACGGGGGTGCTTCTTGCGGTCCTCGAGCTCGACCACGATCGTCTTGTTCATCTTGTCCGAGACGACGTAGCCCTCGCGGACCTTGCGGTCGTTCCGGGCCGGCGTCTCGGTGGTGGGCTCGCTCATGCGGCACCTTCACTCTCGGCGTCGGGGGCAACGGACAGGCCGAGTTCGCGCTCGCGCATGACCGTGTAGATCCGCGCGATGTCCGTGCGGACGGTGCGCAGACGGCGGTTGTTGTCGAGCTGCCCGGTCGCCATCTGGAAGCGGAGGTTGAACAGCTCCTCCTTGTATTCCTTCAGACGCAGGACGAGCTCTTCCGCGGTGAGCTCACGCAGCTCCGATGCCTGAGCGGCACCTGCGTTAGCCATCAGAACTCACCACCTTCACGGGTCACGATGCGGCACTTCATGGGCAGCTTGTGGATCGCGCGGCGCAGCGCCTCGCGAGCCGTCTCCTCGTTCGGGAACGAGATCTCGAACATCACGCGACCCGGCTTCACGTTGGCGATCCACCACTCGGGCGAACCCTTACCGGAACCCATCCGGGTCTCGGCCGGCTTCTTGGTCAGCGGGCGGTCCGGGTAGATGGTCGTCCACACCTTGCCACCACGCTTGATGTGACGGGTCATGGCGATACGAGCGGACTCGATCTGCCGGTTCGTCACGTAGCTGTGCTCAAGCGCCTGGATGCCGTACTCGCCGAAGCTGACCTTCGTGCCACCCTTGGCGGCGCCGTGGCGCTTCGGGGAGTGCTGCTTCCGGTGCTTGACCCTGCGCGGGATGAGCACGTCTCAGCCCTCCGTCTTTTCTGCGGTCTCGGTGGCCGGAGCCGCCGGGGCCTCGGTCGTGGCGGCAGCGGCGGCCCGACCGGCTTCGGTCGAGGTGGCGGTCGTGCCCGAGGCGCCGGAACGACGCGGACGGGACGGCCGGTCGCTGCGGTCACGGTCGCGACGCGGCGCGCGCTCGGCGGCGTCACGGGCCTCGCGGGCCTTCAGGCCACCGACGAGCTCACCCTTGTAGATCCACACCTTGACGCCGATGCGACCGAACGTCGTCTTGGCCTCGAAGAAGCCGTAGTCGATGTCGGCGCGCAGCGTGTGCAGCGGGACGCGGCCATCGCGGTAGTGCTCGGAGCGGGACATCTCGGCACCGCCGAGACGACCGCCGCACTGCACGCGGATGCCCTTGACCTGCGGCGAGCGCATGGAGGTCTGGATCGCCTTCCGCATCGCGCGGCGGAACGCCACGCGGTTGGAGAGCTGCTCCGCGACCGCCTGGGCGACCAGCTGGGCGTCGGCCTCGGGGTTCTTGACCTCGAGGATGTTCAGCTGGACCTGCTTCTTGGTCAGCTTCTCCAGCGCGCCGCGGATCCGGTCGGCCTCCGCGCCGCGGCGGCCGATGACGATGCCCGGCCGGGCGGTGTGGATGTCGACGCGGACGCGGTCACGGGTGCGCTCGATCTCGACCTTGGAGATGCCCGCGCGCTCCATGCCGGTGGCGAGGAGCTTGCGGATCTTGACGTCCTCGGCCACGTACTCGGCGTACTGCTTGTCGGCGTACCAGCGCGACTTCCAGTCCGTGGTGATACCCAGGCGGAAACCGTGCGGGTTGATCTTCTGGCCCACTACCGGCCACCTGCCTTCTTCTTGCTCTGAGCCTTCTGCGCGACGGCGGGACGCGACTCCACCTCGACGGTGATGTGGCTGGTCCGCTTGCGGATCCGGTACGCGCGGCCCTGGGCCCGCGGGCGGATGCGCTTGAGGGTCGGGCCCTCGTCGGCGTACGCGTTCTTGACCCAGAGCGTCTCCGGGTCCAGCTGAAGGTTGTTCTCGGCGTTGGCCACAGCGCTGGCAAGCACCTTCGCGACCGGCTCGCTGGCCGCCTGGGGGGCGAACCGGAGCACGGCCAAGGCGTCGGCGGCGCTACGTCCCTTGATGAGCTCGATCACCCGGCGCACCTTGGTCGGCGAGTCCCGGACGAAGCGAGCCCGCGCGTACGCCGTAGGCAGGGCCTCGGTCGTCGCGTCGTTCTGGGCGTTCATCGCTACTTCCCTTGTCTCTTCTCGTGCCCGCTCAGCGGCGGCGCGACTTGCGGTCGTCCTTGATGTGGCCCTTGAAGGTCCGCGTCGGGGCGAACTCGCCCAGCTTGTGACCCACCATGGCCTCGGTGACGAACACCGGGACGTGCTTGCGCCCGTCGTGCACGGCGATCGTGTGACCCAGGAAGTCCGGGATGATCGTCGAGCGGCGCGACCAGGTCTTGATGACCGTCTTCTTGCCCGATTCGTTCAGCGCGTCCACCTTCTTGAGCAGGTGGTCGTCCACGAACGGGCCCTTCTTAAGGCTGCGTGGCATGTGCTTCTACCTCCCTGCTCAGCGCTTCTTGCCGGTACGCCGGCGGCGGACGATGAGGGCGTCGGACGCCTTGCGGCGACGCGTGCGGCCCTCGGGCTTACCGTTCGGGTTGACCGGGTGGCGACCACCGGAGGTCTTGCCCTCACCACCACCGTGCGGGTGGTCGACCGGGTTCATGACGACACCGCGGACCGTGGGGCGCTTGCCGCGCCAGCGGTTGCGGCCGGCCTTGCCCCAGTTGATGTTGGCGTGCTCGGAGTTGCCGACCTCGCCGACCGTGGCGCGGTTGCGCACGTCCACGTTGCGGATCTCGCCCGAGGGGAGACGCAGCTGGGCGTACGGACCGTCCTTGGCGACGAGCTGCACCTTCGCGCCCGCGGACCGCGCCATCTTCGCGCCGCCGCCGGGGCGGAGCTCGATCGCGTGGATCACGGTGCCGACCGGGATGTTGCGCAGCGGCAGGTTGTTGCCCGGCTTGATGTCGGCCCGGGGGCCGTTCTCGACCGTGTCGCCCTGCTTCAGCTTCTCCGGCGCGATGATGTAGCGCTTCTCGCCGTCGGCGTAGTGCAGCAGCGCGATGCGAGCGGACCGGTTGGGGTCGTACTCGATGTGCGCGACCTTGGCGGGGATGCCGTCCTTGTCATTGCGACGGAAGTCGATGACGCGGTAGGCGCGCTTGTGGCCGCCACCCTTGTGCCGGGTGGTGATCTTGCCGGACGAGTTGCGACCGCCCGAACCGCTCAGCGGACGAAGCAGCGACTTCTCCGGGGTGGAGCGGGTGATCTCGGCGAAGTCCGAGACGCTCGAACCGCGACGACCGGGGGTCGTCGGCTTGTACTTGCGGATGCCCATTGTCAGCTCAGTCCTTTACGCGGTGGGTCCGCCGAAGATCTCGATCGCCTTGCTCTCGGGCGAAAGAGTCACGATGGCGCGCTTGGTGTCCTTGCGCTTGCCGAAGCCGGCGCGAGTCCGCTTCCGCTTGCCCTGGCGGTTGGCCGTGTTGACGCTGACCACCTTGACGCCGAACACCTTCTCGACCGCGATCTTGATCTGGGTCTTGTTGGCGTCCGGGCGGACGATGAACGTGTACTTGTGGTCCTCGAGCAGCCCGTAGGACTTCTCGGAGATGACCGGCGCGAGCAGGATGTCGCGGGGGTCCGGAATGGCGACCGAACTCACTTCTCGTCACTCCCTTCCGTGACCTCGCCCGACCGCGCGGAAGCCTTGACGGCCTTGCCGCGGACGGGGCCGGCGACGAACGCGTCGTACGCGGCCTTGGTGAACACGACGTCGTCGTTGACCAGCACGTCGTAGGTGTTGAGCTGGTCGGCCCAGAGCAGGTGCACCTCGGGCAGGTTCCGCAGGGAAACCCAGCTCAGCTCGTCGGCCCGGTCCAGCACCACGAGCACGCGCTTCGCGGCCGTGACGGCGGCGAGCACGCTCTTGGCGGCCTTGGTCGACGGCTTCTCGCCGGTCACCAGCTCGGTGACGACGTGCAGCTGGCCGGCGCGGGCCCGGTCGGAGAGGGCGCCACGCAGGGCGGCGGCCTTCATCTTCTTCGGGGTGCGCTGGGTGTAGTCGCGCGGCGTGGGGCCGTGCACGACGCCACCGCCGGCGAACTGCGGCGCGCGGGTCGAACCCTGGCGGGCACGGCCGGTGCCCTTCTGGCGGTACGGCTTCTTGCCGCCACCGCGAACCTCACCACGGGTCTTCGTGTCGTGCGTGCCCTGGCGCGCGGCGGCCTGCTGGGCCACCACGACCTGGTGCATGAGCGCGACATTGGCCTGCACGTCGAAGATCTCCGCGGGGAGATCGACCGTGCCGTCGGCTTTACCGGCCGGGGTCTTCAGCTCGACGCTTGTCATTCGGAGTTACCACCCTTCGCGGCGCTGCGCACGAACAGCAGGCCGCCCTTGGGACCGGGCACGGCGCCCTTGATCAGCAGCAGGCCGTCCTCGGCACGCACGGCGTGCACGGTCAGGTTCTGCGTGGTGACCCGGTCGTTGCCCATCCGGCCCGCCATGCGCAGGCCCTTGAAGACGCGGCCGGGGGTGGCGCAGCCACCGATCGAACCCGGCTTGCGGTGCACGGCCTGGGCACCGTGGCTCGCGCCCTGGCCCTTGAAGCCGTGGCGCTTCATGACACCCGCGTAGCCCTTGCCCTTGCTGGTACCGGTCACGTCGACCTCGACGCCGGCGGCGAACACCTCGGCGGTGATCTCCTGGCCGACCTCGTAGGTCTCGGCGTCGGTGGTGCGCAGCTCGGCGAGGAACCGGCGCGGGGTCACGCCCGCCTTGTCGAAGTGGCCGGTGCGCGGCTTGTTCACCTTGCGCGGGTCGACCGCGCCGAACGCCAGCTGCACGGCCGCGTAGCCGTCCTTGTCCTGGGTCCGAACCTGGGTGACCACGTTCGGACCGGCCTTGACGACGGTGACCGGGACAACCCGGTTCTGCTCGTCGAAGACCTGGGTCATGCCGAGCTTGGTGCCCAGGATGCCCTTCATCTGCCTGTCAGACATGAGTCTCTTACTCTCCGCCGCTCGCCAGCCGCTACTACTGGATGTTGACGTCGACGCTTGCCGGCAGGTCGATGCGCATGAGCGCGTCGACCGTCTTCGGCGTCGGGTCGAGGATGTCGATCAGACGCTTGTGCGTGCGCATCTCGAAGTGCTCGCGCGAGTCCTTGTACTTGTGCGGCGAGCGGATGACGCAGTAAACGTTCTTCTCGGTGGGCAGCGGCACCGGCCCGACAACCCGGGCGCCGGTGCGCGTGACCGTCTCGACGATCTTGCGCGCCGAGGTGTCGATCGCCTCGTGGTCGTAGGCCTTGAGCCGGATGCGGATCTTCTGTCCCGCCATGGTGGCTGCTCGTTCCTTGTCGTCTCGTGCCGCTATCTCACAAACCCCGGCCGGTGTTGCCACCAAGCCATGAGTTTCCGCAGTTCAACGGCCCTGTCCCCGGTCCACGCGGTCGGGCGTGTCGCGCCCGACGCACAGACGGATCCCGCGGGATCGTCGTCTTGCCTGGTCTTCCTCAACGTGAGGAGGCGATGAGCCGGCTGCGCTTTTCCAAGAACACCGTCTCACTGCCCTTGCCCGCTCGCCTCACCCGAAGGAAAGAGCTCCGCGGACCGTGGCCACTCGCACCGAGGCGGCCGGACCCCAAAGGGATCGGCCGCCCCAGGACGAGCAACCAAAATAGTGTCGCACACGTGAGTTGACGCCCTGCACCCGGGGGTGTATTACCCGGGCGCAGGGCGCCTACGTCACTTGATGATCTTGGTGACCTGGCCCGCGCCGACGGTCCGGCCACCCTCGCGGATGGCGAAGCGCAGACCCTCGTCCATCGCGACCGGCTGGATCAGCTGGACCGAGATGTCGGTGTTGTCGCCCGGCATGACCATCTCGGTGCCCTCGGGGAGGGTCACGACGCCGGTCACGTCGGTGGTGCGGAAGTAGAACTGCGGGCGGTAGTTGTTGAAGAACGGGGTGTGACGGCCACCCTCGTCCTTCGACAGGATGTAGACCCGGCCCTCGAAGTCGGTGTGCGGGGTGGTGGTGCCCGGCTTCACGACGACCTGGCCGCGCTCGACGTCCTCGCGCTTGATACCGCGGACCAGCAGGCCGACGTTGTCGCCCGCCTGGCCCGAGTCGAGCAGCTTGCGGAACATCTCGACACCGGTGACGGTGGTCTTGGTCGACTTCTCGCGGATACCCACGATCTCGACCTCTTCGTTGACGTTGATCTGGCCGCGCTCGACGCGACCGGTCACCACGGTGCCACGACCGGTGATGGTGAAGACGTCCTCGATCGGCATCAGGAACGGCTTGTCGAGCTCACGCACCGGGTCCGGCACGTTGTCGTCGACGGCGGTCATCAGCTCGAGAACGGCCTCGGACCACTTCTCGTCGCCCTCGAGGGCCTTCAGGCCGGAAACGCGCACGACCGGCGCGTCGTCGCCCGGGAACTCCTGCGAGGACAGCAGCTCGCGGACCTCCAGCTCGACGAGCTCGAGGATCTCCTCGTCGTCGACCATGTCGGCCTTGTTCAGCGCGACCACGATGTAGGGCACGCCGACCTGGCGGGCGAGCAGCACGTGCTCACGGGTCTGCGGCATCGGGCCGTCGGTGGCGGCCACGACCAGGATCGCGCCGTCCATCTGGGCGGCACCGGTGATCATGTTCTTGATGTAGTCCGCGTGACCCGGGGCGTCCACGTGGGCGTAGTGACGCTTCTCGGTCTGGTACTCGACGTGCGAGATGTTGATCGTGATGCCGCGCTGCTTCTCTTCCGGCGCGTTGTCGATCTGGTCGAACGCCCGCGACTCGTTCAGCTCCGGGTACTTGTCGTGCAGCACCTTGGTGATGGCCGCGGTCAGAGTCGTCTTGCCGTGGTCAACGTGGCCGATGGTGCCGATGTTGACGTGCGGCTTGGTCCGCTCGAATTTCGCCTTCGCCACTGGAATGTCCTCCTGGACTGATTTCGCTTTGTGCTCGTGGGGCGGCGTGGCTGCCGCCCCACGATTGTTCCTTCGTCGGTGCTGCGGACGTTCAGGAGAGTCCCTTAATGCCCGCGAGCGCCGGGGGGAATTACTCCCCCGTCGCCTTCGCGATGATTTCCTTCGCGACGTTCGCGGGAACCTCGGCGTAGGAGTCGAACACCATGGAGTAGTTCGCCCGGCCCTGGGTGCGGGACCGCAGGTCGCCGACGTAGCCGAACATCTCCGACAGCGGAACCAGCGCCTTCACGACGCGGGTACCGGACCGCTCCTCCATGGCCTGGATCTGACCACGGCGGGAGTTGAGGTCACCGATGACGTCACCCATGTAGTCCTCGGGCGTGGTCACCTCGACCGCCATCATCGGCTCCAGGATCACCGGGCCGGCCTTCTTCGCGGCTTCCTTCATCGCCATGGAACCGGCGATCTTGAACGCCATCTCCGAAGAGTCGACCTCGTGGTAAGCACCGTCCAACAGGGTGAACTTCAACCCGACGAGCGGGTAGCCGGCCAGGACGCCGTACTGCATCGCGTCCTGCGCGCCCGCGTCCACCGACGGGATGTACTCCCGCGGCACGCGACCACCGGTCACCTTGTTGTCGAACTCGTAGAGCGCGCCGTCGGTGCGCTCGAGCGGCTCCAGCTTCACGATGACCTTCGCGAACTGGCCGGAACCACCGGTCTGCTTCTTGTGGACGTAGTCGAGCTTGTCGACCGTCTTCTTGATCGTCTCGCGGTAGGCGACCTGCGGCTTGCCGATGTTCGCCTCGACCTTGTAGTCGGACTTCATCCGGTTCACCAGCACCTCGAGGTGCAGCTCACCCATGCCCGCGATGATCGTCTGGCCGGTGTCCTCGTCCAGCTTGACCTGGAACGTCGGGTCCTCTTCGGCCAGCTTCTGGATCGCCAGGGACAGCTTCTCCTGGTCGGCCTTCGTCTTCGGCTCGATCGCGACCCGGATGACCGGCTCGGGGAACGTCATCGACTCCAGCACGATCGGGTTCTGCGGGTCCGCCAGGGTGTCACCCGTGGTGGTGTCCTTCAGCCCGATGACCGCGTAGATGTGGCCGACCTGGGCGTCGTCGACCGGGTTCTCCTTGTTGGAGTGCATCTGGAAGATCTTCCCGATGCGCTCCTTGCGCTCCTTGGTCGCGTTGATGACCTGCGCGCCGGAAGCGACCTTGCCCGAGTACACCCGGATGTAGGTCAGCTTGCCGAAGAACGGGTGCGCCGCGATCTTGAACGCGAGGGCCGCGAACGGCTCGTCGACCGACGCCTTGCGGGTCGCCACGGTCTCGCCGTCGGGCAGCAGGCCCTCGACGGCCGGGACGTCCAGCGGCGACGGCAGGTAGTCGATCACCGCGTCGAGCATGGGCTGCACGCCCTTGTTCTTGAACGCGGAGCCGGCCAGGACCGGGAACGCCGCCCGGGTGATCACGATCTTGCGGATGCCCGCCTTGATCTCCGCCTCGGACAGCTCTTCGCCCTCGAGGAACTTCTCCATCAGGGCGTCGTCGGTCTCGGCGACGGTCTCGACCAGCTTCTCGCGGTACTCCGCGGCCCGGTCGGCCAGGTCAGCCGGGATCTCCTCGACGGTGTAGTCCTCGCCCTTCTGCACCTCGCCGCGCCAGACCAGGGCCTTCATGCGGACCAGGTCGACGACGCCTTCGAAGTCGTTCTCGGCGCCGATGGGCAGCTGGATCGCCAGCGGCTTGACGCCGAGGCGCTCCTCGATGGTCTTCAGGGTGTAGTAGTAGTCCGCACCCAGCTTGTCCATCTTGTTGACGAAGCAGATGCGCGGGACGTCGTACTTGTCCGCCTGCCGCCAGACCTGCTCGGACTGCGGCTCGACACCTTCCTTGCCGTCGAAGACGGCGACCGCGCCGTCGAGCACCCGCAGGTTGCGCTCCACCTCGACGGTGAAGTCGACGTGCCCGGGGGTGTCGATCAGGTTGATCTGGTGGTCGTCCCAGAAGGTGGTGGTGGCAGCCGAGGTGATGGTGATACCCCGCTTCTGCTCCTCCTCCATCCAGTCCATGGTGGCGGCGCCGTCGTGGACTTCACCGATCTTGTAGTTGACCCCGGTGTAGAACAGGATCCGCTCGGTGGTCGTCGTCTTGCCGGCGTCGATGTGGGCCATGATGCCGATGTTGCGGACCTTGTTCAGGTCGGTCAGCACTTCACGTGCCACGAGAGTGTTCCCCTGTTCTCAAGCTTGGGGCCCGGCATGGCTTGGTCGACAGCCGGGCGGTCATCACCAGCGGTAGTGCGCGAAGGCCCGGTTGGACTCGGCCATCTTGTGCGTGTCTTCGCGACGCTTCACGGAGGCACCGAGGCCGTTGGAAGCGTCCAGCAGTTCGTTCTGCAGGCGCTCGATCATCGTCTTCTCGCGGCGGGCCTGCGAGAAGGAGACCAGCCAGCGCAGCGCCAGCGTGGTGGAGCGGCCCGGCTTGACCTCGATCGGCACCTGGTAGGTGGCACCACCGACGCGGCGGCTCTTCACCTCGATGGTGGGCTTCACGTTGTCGAGGGCGCGCTTCAGCGTGACGACCGGGTCGGTGCCCGTCTTCTCGCGAGCGCCTTCGAGCGCGCCGTACACGATGCGCTCGGCCAGGGACCGCTTCCCGTCCTTCAGCACCTTGTTCACCAGCTGGGTGACCAGCGGGGAGGCGTAGACGGGGTCGGAGATCAGCGGCCGCTTCGGGGCCGGACCCTTGCGGGGCATTAGCTCTTCTCCTTCTTCGCGCCGTACCGGCTGCGCGCCTGCTTGCGGTTCTTGACACCCTGGGTGTCGAGCGAACCGCGGATGATCTTGTAACGGACACCCGGAAGGTCCTTCACACGACCACCGCGCACGAGCACCATCGAGTGCTCCTGCAGGTTGTGGCCCTCACCGGGGATGTAGGCGGTGACCTCGATGCCGCTGGTCAGCTTCACACGCGCGACCTTGCGCAGCGCCGAGTTCGGCTTCTTGGGGGTCGTGGTGTACACGCGGGTGCACACGCCACGCCGCTGCGGGCTCCCCTTGAGGGCCGCCGTCTTCTGCTTGGCAGCCTTGTCCTGGCGGCCCTTGCGGACCAGCTGCTGGATCGTGGGCAATGGACCAGCTTCCTGTCGTGATCTGCTTCTTCGTGTCTTCACCGGCCCCCGCGGTCGGGCGTGTCGGCCCGCGTCACGGTCTCGCGACCGGTAACTTCCCGGAGGGATTTCCGTCGGAACCCCGACCTGCCGAAGCCGGTGACCGGGTGCCTGAGCACCCCGCCCATGCGCACGGCACGCGGAGCGGCCCGACGCATGCCGGGCACGGTCTCCAAAGATACCCGCCCGGGTCCGGGAGGAGCGCGGCGGGGGGTCTGTAGGTCGACGAACCTCCAGCGTACCTCTCAACGCCCCGGGGCTGCGGGACATTCCACACCTCGGGTCGCGGGGCGATCACGGTTGTGGGGACGCGGGTGGTTCCGGCGGGCGGGCGGGCCGGGTGGTGGGGTGGTTCGCGGGGTGGGGGTGGCTCGCGGCAGTGGGCCGGGTGGCTCGGCTCGGGCTGCCGGTGAGGTGCGGTGTTACGGGCCGCGCGGCCGCCGAACCGACTCGCGGCACCGGAGCCGGGCGGCTCGGGCTGCCGGTGGGGTGTGGTGTTGCGGGCCGCGCGGCTACCGAACCGACTCACGACACCGGGCCCGGGCGGCTCGACTCGGACTGCCGGTGCGGCGCGGTGTTACGGACCGCGCGGCTACCGAACCGACTCGCGGCACAGGAGCTGCATGGGGGCTGGTCGCGAGGCGCGCAATGGGCGGCAAGCCGACCCACAGCATCACCACACGCGAACCGGCGGCCGGGGACGCGAGGCAACCAACGACGTCACCAGACCTCCCCCGCCCCTCATCCCAGCTATCCCTTCAGCCGGCGGGCGGGTTTGTCAAGGCACGCTTTCCCGCCTTGACAAACCCGCCCGCCGGCTGAAAATCCCACCGGAGGGGCGGGGGAGGTCGGACCCGCTCTGCCGCGGCAGAACAAACCACGGCAGAACAAAGCTGCAGCAGAAGTTCTGCCGCAGCTCTAAAGACTGTCCTCGCCGGACGGGCAGGCTCCGGGATGACCACAACTCCCGCTGCCGCCTCGCGTTCTCGAGGTGGGCCGCGAGGTGGCCATCCCGTCGCCTGATTGAGGCCTATCACTTTGAGCCGGGCCCGCAAGCGTGCGCTGTCTCTCCCACGTAGCGCTGTAGGTTGCGGGCCCGGCTCAAAGTGATTTCACGGCCTCAGGCGACGGGATGACCACCCCGCTCCCCTGTTCCGGGTCGGCGCACCGCCTCCGACGAGGTGCGCCGGCGCCGTGGCGTGGCTCAGTCCTCGTCCGGCTTGGCGTGGTCCGGCTTGCCCGGGTTGGGGTCGCGGGACAGGTCGATCAGCGGGTGCACGCCCGCCCCCTCCGGGGCCGCGTGGCTGCCCGTCGACTTCGGTTCCTCTGTGGAGCCTCCGGCCCCTTCGGTGCTGGTCATCACACACTCCTCGCGCGTTGTCCCCTGCTTCCCTCTCGGCCGAAACCTACCCATTACCCGGTCGGGTGATGCAGTGGGATCGGATCGGCCGTTCCGTGCGTCACAGTGCGGCCGGAGGGTCACGATGGGTGCACCACGAAACGGAGAGGCGGGCGCATGTCGGGCGAGTTCGAGCACCTGGTGGCCGAGTTCGAGCGGTTCCAGGCGGGCATCCGCGACGCCGACGACCGGTTCGCCGGCCTGGGCGCCATGCAGCAGCAGCTGACCGAGCTGCGGGCGAGCGCCGCGTCGCCGGACGGGGGCGTCACCGTCGTCACCGGGCCCGGCGGGGCCGTCCTGGACGTCAAGTTCACCGAAGCCGCGCTGGCCAGGGGCCCGCAGGCCCTTTCGGCGACCCTCCTCGCCACGCTGCGGGAGGCCGTCGGCGAAGCGGCGCGGCGGCAGGCCGTGCTCGTCGAGGCGCACATGGGCGACGACCTCGGCCTGGTCGAGCAGGTCCTCGAGACGCAGGCCGTGGCGTTCGGGACCACCGTCGAGGAACTGCGGTCGAAGCTCCCCGAAGCGCCCGAAGAGCCGGCAGCACCGCCGGACTTCTCGGAGCAGCGCGTGCTCCGCCCGGCCGACCCGCCACCGTCGCCGCCCGCGGCCGGGCCGACGGCAGGCGACCGCTTCCTGCGCACCCTGTTCGACGAGGAGGACTGATGCCCGACGGCTACCGGATCGAGGTCGACGCACTGCACCAGTACGTCGGCGACCTGGACGAGTACCGCGACCAAGGCGCGAAGATCACCGAGAAGGTCGCGCAGGCCGACGTCGGCGACAAGTCGTGGGGGGTGGTCGGCCTCTTCACCAAGAGCGGCTACGACGACACCCTCCGCGAGCTGCACTCGCTGCTGACCTCGATCGCGGACGGCCTGGCGTCGGCGCAGGCCAAGCTGACCGACGCGGCGAACGTCTACCAGGGCGTCGAGGACGACCACAAGATCTTCTTCGGCCAGGTCGAGACCCTGCTCGACGGCCCGGGAAAGCACTGAGGGGAACACATGGCCGAGGTCGAAGACGTCGCGAGCGGCATCACCGTCAAACCCGACGACCCGAAGACCGTGCTCGGGGTCAACGTCGACAACGCGATCAAGGCGACACCGTTCGCCGGCAGCGCGGTCACCGTCGGCAAGGACGCGGTCTCGGTGACGAAGGCCGTCTTCGCGCCCCAGCCGGACGGCGCGGACATCACCCTCGCGCTGGGCACGATCGCCACCGACACCGCGAGCTTCATCCAGTCGAGTTCGAGCACCATCACCGACATCGCCACCGACCCGCTCGGCTGGCTGGTCGGACAGGGGCTGAACTTCCTGGTCGGCGCCGTCCAGCCGATCCAGGACGCGATCCACTTCGTCAGCGGTGACGGGCCGGCGCTGGGCGTCGCGGCGGAGAACTTCGGCGCGATCGCCACCGGGCTGGACCAGCTGGCCAAGAACTTCGCCGAGGTCACCGACGAGTCGCTGAAGGGCTGGCAGGGCAACGCGAGCAACGCGGCGAAGACGGCGCTGGGCGAGTTCGCGCACGGCATCGAGGGCGTCGCCGGGAAGTCCGGCGACCTGGCCAGGATGCTGCAGCTGAACAGCATGCTGATGAGCTTCGTCGAAGACATCGTCAAGGCGATCCTCACCGAGTTCGTGACCTGGCTGATCCTGCTGTGGGTGCCGGCACTGGCGGCCGCGGTGCCGACCTGCGGGGCCTCGCTGTCCGCCGCCGCTCCGGTGACCGAGGTCAAGGCCGCCCAGACCACCGCGAAGACCACCCAGAAGGTGAACAAGCTGCGCGAGCTGCTGCAGAAGGTGCTCGACTGGCTCCGGCAGCTGCAGCAGAAGTTCGCCGCGACGACGCTGGGCAAGTCGCTCACGAAGATCGCGGAGGAGAACGAGGGCAAGGACCTCCTCCAGAAGGCCGTCGGCGACAAGGGCCTGATCGGCAAGCGCTGGGCGAAGGCGTTCGAAAACCCGGTGCTCGACGCCGCCGGCAAGGTCGACTACCGGAAGACGATGCTGAAGGCGGGCGCCACCGAAGCGCTGAAGAAAGGCGGCGAAGCGGCGGTCAAGGGCGTGCTCGGCTTCAACCCGGCCAACCCCGGCGACAACCCGGCCAAGACCGTCAACGACCACCTCGGCAAGCTCAACAGCCACGTCAAGAACGCGAAGAAGACGAGCGGCTACGACGGGACGGGCCGGGACCAGCCGAGCGAGGAAACCCGCGAGGACCTGGACTTCTGACGATGCAGACGCTCTTCACGATCGGCGTGCTGGTGGTCGTGGCCGCGGTGGCCGCCGCGATCTGGTGGCGTTCGCAGCGGAAGGCCGCCGCCGGCCGCGCCGGCCACTGGTTCAAAGCGTTCGCCGCGGAGCGGGGTGGCACGTTCGGCAGCGGTGACGGCGGGCCGGCCCCGTCCTTCGGCGTGTTTCACCCGACCGGGCGTCCCCTGGCCGGTGGGCCGGCGGACCCGTGGGTCGAGTTCCGCCTCGGCGACCGGCCGGTGCTCGCGATCGACACGCGGGAGTCCTACCGGAACTTCGACGACCACATCCACTTCCGCGACCTCCACGTGACGCAGGTGCGGGTGCCGCCGGGACCCCAGCTGCGGATCGTCCCGGGCCGGCCGGTGTCGATGCCGACGCTCCCGCCGGGCTCGGCGCTCGACGCCGAGGTGGCCCGGTGGCTGGCGGCGAACCCGCGGTTCGGGCAGCGGGAGGTCGTGGTCGAGAACGGCGCCGCGCGCACCTGGGGGCCGGGGTGCGCGACGCGGCAGAACCTCGCCGCCGACGCCCGGTACCTCGCCGACCTGGCCGATCACCTGCCGACGGCGCTGTGGAACTTCAGCGGCGGCGCGTCGTGAGGTGGGTCAGCGCCGCCGACAGCGCGAACACCAGCCCGAGGCCGACGACGTAGGGACCGGCGAGGAGCGCGAACCCGGCGCCGATGTTGGCGTCGGGCTGGTCCGAGGTCGCCCGGAAGCCGATCGCACCCACCGACAGCAGGATCGCCCCGGCGGTGATCAGCACGACGGCGACCACCGTGAGGCGCTTCGTGACGGGCGTCATGCCTTCATGGTGCCCGGGGCGGCGCGGATCCGCCGGACGGCGGGCTGGAAGATCCACGGCACGCTCGACAGGTCGCCGAGCGCCACCAGCAGCGACACCCCGGCGAGCAGGCCGGTGTTGAAGACGATGGCGCGGCCGCTCTTCCGGTACCCAGTCGAGGATCTCCTCGCGGATCCCGGCCAGCGCCCGCAGCCGCCTGCCGAGCCCACGGTGCGGGTCCACCGGCCGGTAGGTCCAGCGGGACGTCCGGGGGCAGGGCGCCCCGGGTGGGCGCCTCGGTGTCAACTGACATCCTCTTCCCTCACCCCGGTGTCGTCGGTTTCGCCGTCGTCGAGCACGCCCTGCTGCGCGGGCGGCGCCGAGGAGCCCCGCTCGAGCTGCTCGCGCGAGGGCGCCCCGGTCAGCTTGGTGATCAGCACGTTCGGGTCGAGGTTCGTCATGTCGAGGTAGCCGTGCTTGCCGAGCTCCCGGATCACCTCCAGGGTGATCTCCTCCTTGCGCAGGGTCTCCGCGCGCGCCAGGCCGTGGTCCTCCCGTCTCCACTTGCGCTCCTCGCGGGACTGCTCCCGCTCCCAGCGGCGCTGCTCGTTGCGGCGTTCGATCTCGAAGAGCCGCTCCTCGTGCTCGCGGTCCAACCGGGCCTGCCGGTCGGTGCGCTCGATCTCGGCGCGGTGGCGGTTCTCGGTCAGCAGCCGCTCGGCCAGGTCCGTCGCGTCCAGCGAGCCGACCACGGAGGCGTTGGCCAGCAGGCTGTCCGGGTTCTCGTCGATGATCTCGGCCGGCGCCGTGATCTCCGCGCGGTCGAGCTCGTAGCGCTGCTGCGCCGTGTCGAGCTCGTGCTGGTACTCGAGGCTGCGGCGGTTGCCCATGAGCCGGCGCACTTCGTCCGGCGTCAGCACTTCGACGCTGCGCAGCTCCACGGCGATGCCGGAGATCACCGGCGGCTTGACCGTGGTGAAGGCCTTGACCTGGGCGTTGACGTCCCGGCGGACTTCGTTGATCTCGTCGAGCCGGTACTTCAGGCCGAGCTCGAAGAACCGGTGGTGGCTCTTGAGGTAGGCCCGCAGCAGGGTCTGGGCGTCGCCGCGGCCTTCGCGCACCACGCTGACCGGGTTGGTCACCGTGCACACGAAGGTGACGCGCATGGTGAAGTCCTCGGCTTCGGCGCCCGGGATGGCCAGCTCGACGATCACCTCGGCGTCGCGGGTCAGGTCCACCAGGCTGACGTGCGTGGCGTTGACGACCTGTTCCTCGTCGAGGCGCCGCTGGGCGCTGTCGAGGACGTACTCGCCGTCGACGCGGTACACGAACACCTGGTGCGCGTTCGGCCGCGGCAGCTCGCCGTGCTCGCGGTATTCCTCGCGCCCGAAGAACTTCCCCTTCACCTGCGCGGGATCCAGGGAGCGTTGCTCGACGATCGGGTAGGACTCGGTCATGGCAGTGCGGCAGTCCTGAGCCGATGCAGCAGGCGGCACGGCCAGATGTTGAGCCAACAGGAAGCTACCTGTACGGGTACGGATTCGAAACTCGGCGAAGTCCGCCCGCATGAGGTCCCCCACCTCAGGAGGCAAGGCAACCAGAATGGCCCGCCCCAGCAAAGTGGCGACGGACCCGGGGTCATCGCATAGGTGCTTAAGGTCGCTCAGCGCGACCTTAAGGGCCTTCAGCGCACGGGTGCGGGTCGCTTTGTCGGTCAGAACAGCGGCCCACAAGCGGCCTTGGATGGGTGCAGCAGAGTCTCGTGCGCGGCAGAGGTAAGCGGTAGCAGCATGTCGACCGGAGTTTCGGTCTCGCGTCGACAGCACACTGAAAATGGCACGAATGGTCGCCCGCGCGTATTCGGGAGCAACGGATGGCTTCGCCAATTTCCTGTCGAGCAACGTCAGCACGACGCCAGCGTCCTCAGCACGCCTCGAGAGGGTGACGAACAAGCCTGCGAGAGCCGCGTTCGGATTTCCTGCGACGGTATGACTCTGCAAGATGAGTTGCCACAGGCGGTTACACGCTTCGGCGGGATATCTGGCGCCAAGCTCGCCACTCAGGACGACCGCCCCTGTCCATCGCTCAGCAGGACTTCCACGGGCCGCCCAGTGTGCGGCCAACCGCAAGGCCTCCGGAGCAAGTTCTTCGTCATAACTCAATAGCCAAAGGACGTGCGTCGCGGTCGCCTGGCCCGGCCCGCCCCGTCGCCCGTCGGCCCAGGGCGCAAGGATGTCGACCACCTCATCGAGGGCACACTTCGCGAGCAGGGCAAGACCCCCTGCGACGCGCAGACCTTCTTCGGGAATCACTTCGTCGAGCCACGCGGAGATACCACCCCAAAATGACTCATCCTCCCTGAACCACAACTCCTCCAAAACAAATCGACGATATTGGAACTCCCGGAAAACTGGACACTGTCGCACAACCTCATCCGAACCAACTTTCGCGATCTTGATCAGGTTTTCGCGAGCATAAAGCGCAACCCGGTTCTGCCGGAACAATCCACGTTTCTTCTCGACGATATCGGTTTCCTCGAGCAGAACCTCGGCGAGCTTGGCCTCGAGCTTGCCGAGCTGCGACTCGAAGATTCGTTGCCGTGTACCTTCGAGAAACGCCAA
The DNA here is from genome assembly GCF_053601335.1 of Amycolatopsis sp. NPDC004747. Classification (NCBI taxonomy): domain Bacteria; kingdom Bacillati; phylum Actinomycetota; class Actinomycetes; order Pseudonocardiales; family Pseudonocardiaceae; genus Amycolatopsis; species Amycolatopsis sp. NPDC004747. The sequence goes on from NZ_JBSGBQ010000002.1 coordinate 70,289, forward strand.
CGCGGTAACAGCCAGATAATCACGCTCGTCGCGGTATTCGTCAAACCACGCCCGAACTCGCTCCTGCAGCGACGCGTCAAGCTTGGGCAGCGCCTCGTCGACCGTCATCCCCTCGGTAAGGTCGCCGGCGACGGCGACGAGGTCGGTCAGCCGCCCACCGTCGGGCCACGAGCGCACGACCCGCTCGCCGATCTCCTCCGCGTCCTCGAGACCGGCGAGGCGGACGCGCAGAACCCTACGCAGGTCCGGTGACTCCCAGCGCACCTGAGCCACCGCGTCGACTTCTCGCGTCCCGACTGCGACGACCGTGGTGACGACCAGGTAGGCCCCTTGGTCGCGGACACGGTCCCGGACCGTGCGCCACGTGAAGTCGGCATCGGCGGATCTTCGCTCTGCGATGTGGTCGGCGATGATGTATCCACTGCCGGCCATGTACTCGCGCTCCGCCAAGCTCTTGAGCTTGTGCATTGGGGACAGGACGTACAGGGGCCCGGCGGTGAGTTCGCGGAGCAGCGCCACGGCCCCGGAACGCTTCCCGGTTCCCCGATCGCCGTACAGACAGACGACGTGGTCCTTGCGCAGGGCGCTGAAGGTTGCGTCGTAACAGGCAGGTGAGACGTAGTACCTCAGCTCGGTCTGGACATCAGTGTCATCGAGCTTCCCGATGGCCGCCTTGACCTGAGCTGCCCCCTGCGAGCCGGCGCCGAATTCGGCGCCCGCAGCGTAGATCGGGGCATTGAACTGGTTCACCACGCGGGCGAGCTGTTCGGAGCAGTCGTCACCGAAGGCTGCATCCGGCTTCTCCGCCGGTTCTTCCTCGTCGCTCATGAGCCGTGTTTGATCCCGAAGACCGCGTTCGGGGCGTCGACGCTGCCGTTGACCACGGTGATCGCCTCGGCGCGGTAGTGCTGGCCCGCCGCGGCGGTCACCCGGGTGCCCGGCGGGTCCACCGGGTGCCCGGGCGGATCGGCCGAGAGCGCGGCGCCGTGCACGTCGTGGCCGGGGACCCGGAGCCAGGCCACGTCGGTGAACTCCTTGTGCCGCACCACGACTTCCCGGAACTCGCCCGGTTTCAGCGAGGTGTGGCGCTGGGCCACGACGTCGGTGTAGATCTGCCGCGACACGAGCACGGCCAGGCCGGCGTCCGGGAACGCGCGGAGGGCTCCGCGCAGCGGCGCGCTGTCGACGAGGCGGCTCACCCCCACGACGCCCTGTCCCGTCCAGCCGTTCGCGCCGGGCATCGCGACGCCGTGGTGGATCGCGATCCGCAGGCGCATCCGGGCTTCGGCCCTGAGGTCGTGGTTGTGGTCGGCGAGCGCGGCGGCCAGTTCGCGGACGTAGTCGTCCGTGACGGCCGGTTCGGGCGTGCCCGCCGGGAGGATCGCCAGTTCGCCGTCGCCGGCGCCCTGCCGGTGCCAGGCCGTCCGGTCCAGGCCGCACCGGGCGGCGGCGGTGTCCGCCACGGCCAGCAGACCGGACTGGATCGAAGCGTGCTGCCGGTCGTCCCGGCCGCCGTAGCCCTGGACGTCCATGGAAACGAGAAGATGACGGGAAAAATCGCTGCCGCGAGCCAAGGTCGTTGTCCTTTTCCGGAGGCGGTAGGAGATGAGCGCAGAGTCTGCCTGCTCTCCGTGACCAAGACTCCGGAAAATTCCGTGATCTGCACCGGTTCGTTAGCCAGGATCAGCGAACGCCACTAGCCCGTTCAGGTCAAGAATGGTTACTGTCCGGTATCGGTACGCGATGTAGTTCTTCTCCTTCAATTGACGGACAGCCAATTGGATCGCGTCCCGGCCGGCCCCGATCAGCTTGCCGAATTCCGGTTGCGAAAGCTGGATCCCCAGCCGGATCCCGGCCTCGCCGGGCGCCCCGTGGCGCTCGGCGAGTTCGAGCAGCACCCGGGCGAGGCGCACCGCCGTGTCGTACCCGGCGAAGTCGAGGCGACGGCGGTTGGCCCAGTCGAGCCGGTCGGCGAGCATGTGGCAGACCACCCGCCAGGCTTCTTCCCGCCGGCGCAGGAAGAGCCGGAACTGCTCCAGCGGGATCCGGTGCACCGTCATCGCCCCGCACGCCGTCACCGTGGCCGAGCGCGGGCCGTCCCGCAGCACCCCCATCTCGCCGACGAGATCGCCGCTGATCCGGATGCCCAGCAGGCTTTCGGTGCCGTTCCGGTCCGCCGCGGTGACCTTGACGGACGCCATCCGGGGCTGCTTCCCGTGCCCGAGCAGGAAAACGTGCGTGCTGGGCTCGCCCTGGTGCAGCAGCACGGTCCCGGCCGGACACGGTTTCGCGTTCCCCAGTCCCAGCAGCTCACCGGCCAGCGCACCCGGCAACCGGGACATGACCGTGCCACCGGGCCATTCCGCGTTGTTCCCGCCCGCAGCCAAACCGCACCCCCTCCTCCGCGAGTCCCGGACCGACCGCCGATCCGGTTCGTGCCCGCGAGCCCCCCTCGCGCGCCCTAGACAAATACCCGCGCCGAAGGCGGTTTGTCGATGCCGAGAAAAGGGCGCGGTCCACATCGCGGACCGCGCCGGGGTGATTCGGTGGAATTCGTGGGAAGCAGCGGGGAAACGCCGGTTTCCGCCGGGGCCCGCCTCAGAGCTTGGCGCCGCAATCGGAGCAGAACAGCGCTCCCGGCTTGTTGCTTTCGCTGCCGCAGCCGCCGCAGGCGACCTTGAGGGCCAAGGACGTACCGCAGGACGAGCAGAACTTGCCGCCGTCGGCCTTCAGGCCGCAGCCCGGGCAGGTGACCTTCGCGCGGGTGTCGATGTCCAGGTCCGACGTCCAGTCCTTCTCACGGGCCTTCTCCCAGATCTGGTCGCGCTGCGCCGAGGCCTGGGCGCGGGAGATCTCCTCGGCGACGCTCGGCGAGCAGCGCAGGCACTGACCGATCTCTTCGTTCCAGCACTGGTCGTGGCACATCCAGTCGCCGCAGCCGCGGCACTGGCGGAAGCTCGGGGTGATCTCCTCGACCGCCGCCGCCAGGGCGCGGTCCTTGGCCGGCGAGTTGGTCGCGCGGTCGTAGCGCCACTGGTCGGCCGAATTGCTCAGGTCGCGCAGGGTGCCGCCGAAGAAGGAGCCCACCGCGCGGAGCACGCTTCGGCCGGTTTCGACGTTGTCGCGCCGGAAGGCGGAGCGGAAGCCGTTGCCGCAGCGTTCACAGCGGAACTCGAACTGGTACCCCTGCAGGTTCGAGAGGTCCGAGAAGTTGTCCGTGAAGGGCACAGAGTCAGCCACGGCCCATCTTGGCCGGGAAACCGCGACCCCGGCGACGAGAGATTTGCCGACAACGGTCCGGCTACCGGCCGTCACGGGCCGCGGCGAACGCCAGCGGGAGCAGGGCCAGCACGCCGCCGACCACCGCGACCAGCGCGTACCCGCCGCCGGCGAACAGCGCGCCCGACCCCAGCCCGGCCAGCGCGGACGCCGACCACACGACCGCGTCGACCGTGCCCTGCACCCGGCGGCGCGTCTCGGGTGCCAGGTCCCGGCTCAGCTGCGCGCTGCCGCCGACGAACACCAGGTTCCAGCCGTAGCCGAGGAGGAACAACGCGAGCGGCAGGCCGGACGTGTGCGCCGTCGGGGCCGCTAGCGCCGTGGCCGACGCCACCGCCAGCACGCCGAGCCCGGCGTTGACCGCCACGCGCGGACCCCAGCGGTCGGCGATCCGGCCGGACAGCGGCGCCAGCGCGAACATCCCGGCCAGGTGCGCGCCGAGCACCCAGCCGACGGCGCCGAGGCCGTGCCCGTGTGCCTGCAGCTGCAACGGCGTCATCGTCATCACCGCTCCCATCGCGAGCTGCGCGGCGACCATCGCGACCAGCGGCCGCACGACGCCGGCCTGCCGCACCGGGCCGCGCGCGGCCGGTGGTCGCGGCGGGGGCACGTGCCGCGGGAGGAACGCCGCCGCCAGCGCCGCGCCCGCCGTGGCCAGGACCGCCACCGCCGCCGGACCGGACAGCGACGGCCAGCCGAAGCCGGCCGCGGCGCCGGCCGCCGGGGCCATCAGGGCCGGCCCGGCGAGCGCGCCCACGGTCCCGCCCCAGACGACGGTCGAGAGCGCGCGGCCCCGGCGGTCCTCCGGGTACAGGTCCGCGGCCAGGTACCGCGAGAGCTGCGCGCCGCCGTTGCCCAGGCCGACCAGCAGGATGCCCAGCAGCAGCGGCACGACCGACGTCGTCAGCGCGCCCGCGAACGCCACCAACGCGCCGGCCGCGGCGACGCCGTAGCCGCCGGCCAGCACCTTCCGGCTGCCGTGGACCGGCAGCAGTGTCCCGGCACCGAGCGCGCCCGCCGCGGTGCCGAGCACGTTCGCGACGCTCGGCAGGCCGCTCCAGACCGCACCGCTCCCGGCGGCGACGATCAGCGTGGCCGCGGTGCCGAGGCCGACCGTGGCCGTGTTGAGCAGTGCGACACCGGCGAACAACGCCCACACGGACCGGGTCCGGCCGGTCACCGTGAAAGTCCCCATGACCGGCAACGTTAGGGATTTCCGGCCGCGCTTCGAAGGGGCGGCGAACGGAATTCCGGTCGTCCGCCCCGCACAACGGAAGGAGAATGAGGCCCATGACCTTCCGTTCGGAAAAGGCGCTGGACGACGTCGACTGGCGGCTGCTCGACCTGCTGCAGGCCGACGGGCGGCTGTCGTTCAAGGAGCTCGGCCGCCGGATCAACCTGTCCGCGCCGGCGGTGGCCGAGCGGGTGCGGCGGCTGGAGGAGACCGGGGTGATCACCGGGTACCGCGCCCAGGTCGACGCGCGGCGCGCGGGCCAGCCGTTGCAGGCGTTCGTCGAGATGCGGTGCGCGCTGAGCAGCTGCCTGCTGAAGACGTCGAAGTCCGAGGACTACCCGGAGGTCGTGGAGATCCACCGGCTCTCCGGCGACCACTGCACGATGCTGAAGGTCCGGACCGCCTCGCTCGAGCACTTCGAGGGACTGCTGGAGCGGCTGGGCAAGCACGGCGAGCTGCGGTCGTCGGTGGTGCTGTCGACGCAGTTCGAAGGACGGCCGGTGCAGCCGCCCTCGGACGACTTCCTCCGCGCGACGACCTCCGAAGGCTGGTCCTGACGAAGAGCTGCCCGGAAGGCGGCTGATTCCCCCGGTGCCCAAGTGGTAGACGAGAGGGATGCCGATCTTGACTCGCCGGGTGCGCGCGCTCGCCGTCACCCTCGCCGCTCTGGGCGGCCTCGCCGCACCCGCGCCCGCGCAGGCCACCACGTCCGGTGCGTTCGTCGCGCTCTCCGACGTCGCGCCGTCGATCCTGCAGGACATCCGCTACGACACGCGGCACAACTTCGTCGGCCGCCGCATCGACGGGTACCGGCAGCCGCTGTGCATCCTGACCCGGCAGGCCGCCGACGGGCTGCGGAAGGCGCAGGCGCGGCTGGTCCGGCAGGGCTACACGCTCAAGGTGTACGACTGCTACCGGCCGCAGCGCGCCGTCGACCACTTCGTGCGGTGGGCGAAGGACCTCGCCGACGAGAAGATGAAGGCGGAGTTCTACCCGAACGTCGCCAAGGACCGGCTGTTCGCCGACGGGTACATCGCCGAGAAGTCGGGGCACAGCCGCGGCAGCACGATGGACCTGACGATCGTGCGGCTCCCGCCGGCGTTCCAGCGGCCGTACCTCCCGGGCGAGCCGCTCAAGGCGTGCTTCGCGCCGCGGGACCAGCGGTTCCCGGACAACACGGTCGACATGGGCACCGGCTACGACTGCTTCGACCCGCTGGCCCACACCGACAACCCGGCGATCACCGGCGTGGCCCGGCAGCACCGCGACCTGCTGCGGTCCACGATGGCCGCCGCGGGCTTCCGCAACCTGCCCGAGGAGTGGTGGCACTTCACGCTGAACGGCGAGCCGTTCCCGGACACCTACTTCGACTTCCCGGTCTCCCGGGGAAGCCTGCACTGAAGCGCAGCAGCGCCCCCGGTCCACTGTGGACCGGGGGCGCTGTCGTGTCCGTCAGGCCGCGTTCCGCCGCCGGCGGGCGGTGATCACCAGGCCGCCACCGAGCGCGAGGGCGATCAGCGCGAGCGCGCCGAGGCCGAGCGCGTCGACACCGGTGCTGGCCAGCCCGGAGCCGCTGCCCTGCCCACCGCCGGTCCCGCCGGTCCCACCGGTCCCGCCGGTGGTCGACGTCGGGGCACCGGCCGTGCAGTCCGCCGGGTTGGCGGGCACCTCCGGCAGCGGCGCGTCACCCTGCTCGGCCTCGATCTGGAGCTGGACCGGACGGTCCGCCGGGCCGCGGACGAAGATCGACCTGGGGTTCTCGTCCTTGACCTTCCAGCCCTTCGGCAGCAGGAAATAGAGCCGGTAGTCGGGGCCCGGCACCACGTCGTGGAACTCGAAGTGCCCCTTCCCGTCGGTCGTCTGCTCGGCGGTGACCGGGCAGTGCCGGTCGGACACCAGCACGACCTTGGCGCCGGCGACGCCCTGCTTGACCTCGCCCCGGTCGTCGTAGACCGCCACGTCGCCGACCACGGTCGCCTTGACTCCCGGTACCGCCGCCTGGGCGCTCCCGACCGGGTGGTCGTCGATGCCGACCTCCCGGTACCCGAAGTCGCAGTCCGCCGTGACGACACCGCTGTTCCGGGCCGCTTCCGGCACCCGCTCGGTGACGTCGAAGGTCCGCGTCTGCCCCGGGGCGATCGTCACGCCGTCGGCGAAGGTGTAGAGGTCACCCCAACCGGGCCCGGTCTTCAGCGCGAAGCCGGAGCCGAAGCGGTCGCACGCGGCCACGATGCCGGTGAGCGGGATCGAGCCGGAGTTGGCGAGCGTCACGGTGAGGTGCGCGAGATCACCGGCCTGGTAGCTGTCCTGGGTGAACACCAGCGACGCCTTCAGCGCACCCTTCATCGGCGGGACCGCGCGGATGAGCAGGTCCTTCGAGTCCGCTCCGACGTGCACGAACTGGAACGGGATCAGCCAGTCGCCGGCCGGCACGCCACCGAGGTAGTACGTGGCCGCCGGCACCTCGCCGAAGTCGATCTTCCCGCCGGGGCCGCTCGCGGCCTCGTACTGGTTCGAACCGTTGGCGTACCGCAGCGTGATGGGGATACCGGACAGCTGCTCGCCTTCGTCGAAGACGCCGTTGCCGTTCCGGTCGCCGTACACCGTGCCCTTGGTGGGCCGCAGGTTCTGCTGGACCTTCGCCGTGTCGCCGAAGTCGGCGACCCGACGGCCGTCGCTGTCGAACACCTGGCCTTCGAGGACCACTTCGGCCTGGGTGACGTCCCGGATCTTCGCCGTCTTCTTCAGCTCGAAGCTCTCCCCCGGCTGGAGGTCCACGCCCGACTGCTGGACGAGCTTGCCCCAGCCGTTGTCGTCGAAGTAGACGAGCAGGTCGGTCGGCTTGCTCATGCCCTGGGCGATGTGGAGGCCCTTGGCCGGGACCGTCCCGGTGTTGGTCATCTTGAAGGTGAAGGGGACGTCCTCGTCGGACTGGTAAACGTCCTTGTCGAGCTCGACGGACACGGCGATCTCCGCCCGGTCGTCCGCGGCGGCCCGCGGCTGAGCGGGCTTGCTCTCCGGCTCGGTGGAACTCGGCACCGTACTCGGCGCGGGCGGCGCCGGCGCTTCCGAGGTAGCCGGTGCTTCGGACGTGGCCGGCACCGTGGGTGTCGCGTCTTCCGCGGCCGCCGGACCGGCGAAAACGCTGGTCAGCACGGCTGCGGCCGTCAACGCGGCGAAACCGCGCGCAAGAGAGCTCGCGCTCCTGGACACGTTCACGAGAAATCACCCCTGCGCCGGCGAGCACCGAACACCAGGCCGCCACCGAGCGCGAGGGCGATCAGCGCGAGCGCGCCGAGGCCGAGCGCGTCGACACCGGTGCTGGCCAGCCCGGAGGCGCCGCTCTGGCCACCGCCGGTCCCACCGGTCCCGCCGGACGCGCCGGTCGTGGAAGTCGGGGGGACCGCGGTGCAGTCAGCGGGGTTGACCGGCACCGTCGGCAGGGGCGCGTCGCCTTCCTCCGCGTCGATCCGCCACGCGCGGTGGTTCTCCGGCGGGCCCCAGACACTGATCCACATCGGGTTCTCATACTTGATCTTCCAGCCCGCCGGAGGCAGCAGGTACAGGTGGAACTCCGGCCCGGGCGCGACATCGAGGAACTCGAAGTGGCCCTTCGCGTCGGTGATCCGCTCACCCACGACCGGGCAGTGCTGATCGGACACCAGCACGACCTTGACTCCGGCGAGCCCCTGCGCCACCTGGCCCTGATTGTCGAAAGTGCCGATGTTGCCCTCGACGACGGCCTTGCCACCCGGGACCGCCGCCTGCGTGTAGGTGTCCGCGTGGTTTTCGGAGTCGACCTCGGAGTAGCCGAAGTCGCAGGCGGCCATCACGAATCCCCGGTCGAACGCGGCCTGCGGGACCGCCTCGGACACGTCGATCACCCGGGTCTCCCCGGGGGCGATCGTCACCCCGTTCCCGGCGAGGTCGCCCCAGCCGGGAGTACGGCCGCTGAGCATGTAGGGGTCGCCGATGCGGTTGCACGCGGCCACGATGCCGACGAGCGGGATCGGCCCGGAGTTGGACAGGGTCACCGTGACGTGCGCGAGCTCCCCGACCTGGTAGCTGCTCTTGGTGAACTTCATCGTGGCCTTGAGCGCGCCGTTCAGCGGCGGTGCGCCGCGGAGGTCCAGCTTCGTGCCCTCGCCGATGTGGACGATGCGCCACGGGAACAGCCAGCCGTCGACCACGTCGCCGCCGAGGTAGTAGTCCGCGGCCGGCACCTTGAAGGTGAGATTGCCCTTCTCGTCGCTCGTCGCGGGGTAGCTGACGTCGCCGTGGACGTACCGGAGGGTGAGCTTGATCCCGGCCAGCTCTTCGCCGCTGTCGCGCGTGCCGCTGCCGTTCTTGTCGCCGTACACGACCCCCGACGCCTCGCCGGGGGTCTGGACGACCTTCGCCGACTCGTCGAAGGTCAGGTTGGACGGAGAGCCGGAACCGTCGAACACGACGCCCCGGAAGCGCACGGTGTCCTTGCCGATGTCCCGGATGTGCCCGGTCATCGCCAGCTCGTACGTCTGCCCCGGCTCGAGCTTGACCCCCCGCCCGTAGGACGTCAGGTCCTCCCAGCCCGGCACGGAGCCGACCTGCAGATCGGTCGGCTGGTCGAGGTGCTGGATGACCCAGACCCCGGTCGCGGTGGCGTTGCCGGTGTTCGTCAGCTTGAACGTGAAGCGGATGTCCTCGTCGGACGCGTGCTCGCCGCCGAAGCCGACGACCGCGACCTCGATGCGGGCGCGTGGCGCGGGCTCGTCCCGCGGCTCCGCCGCCGCGGGCTTGTTCTCCGGCTGGGTGGAACTCGGCGCGGAGCTCGGCTCCGGAACCGGCACTTCCGATGTGGACGGCGCTTCGGACGTGGCCGGTGCCGTCGATTCCGGAGTCGGATCCGCGGCCGCCGGACCGGCGAACACGCTGGTCAGCGCGACTACGGCGGTCAATGCGGCGAAACCGCGCGCGACAGATCTCGCGCTTCTGGATGTGTTCACGAACAGTCACCCCTGATTACCCGTTGGAAACGCGCAAAGCCCCCGAACCGCGTGAACCGGCTCACTCTAGCGGCATTCCGGGTGGGTGAATACCCATTTGGGTGACGAAAAGGGAAAGGCCCCCGCCGGTAACCCGGCGAGGGCCTTTCCGTCAAATCAGCTTCAGCGGAAGTCGCGGCCGAAGTCGTAGTCGTCCAGCGGCACCGCGGCACCGGTACCCGTACCGAACACGTCCGGGGTGTAGTAGCCGTCGTCGTAGGACGGGATCGCGTACGCCGCGACCCGGGCCTCCTCGGTCGGCTGCACCTGGATGTTGCGGTACTTGTTGATGCCCGTACCGGCCGGGATCAGCTTACCGATGATCACGTTCTCCTTGAGGCCCACGAGCTTGTCCGAGCGGCCGTTGATGGCCGCGTCGGTCAGGACTCGCGTGGTCTCCTGGAACGACGCCGCCGACAGCCACGAGTCCGTGGTGAGCGACGCCTTCGTGATCCCCATCAGCACCGGACGGCCCGAAGCCGGCTCGCCGCCTTCGGCGACCGCGGCCCGGTTCGTCGCCTCGAACTTGGTCCGCTCGGGCAGCTCGCCCGGCAGGAAGTCCGTGGCCCCGGAGTCGATGATCGTCACCCGGCGCAGCATCTGCCGGACGATGACCTCGATGTGCTTGTCGTGGATCGACACACCCTGGGCGCGGTACACCTTCTGGACCTCGTCCACCAGGTGGATCTGCGCCTCGCGCGGCCCCATGACCCGCAGCACCTCGTGCGGGTCCGGCGTGCCCTCGAGCAGCTGCTGGCCGACGTGCACGTGGTCACCGTCGCCCAGCGGGCCGTTCGGGGTGTTCGCGAGCCGCTGCCGCTTGGACAGCTTGTCGAAGACGATCTCCTCGCCCCCGTCGTCCGGGATGAGGGTGATCTTCCAGAACCGCTCGCTCTCCTCGATCCGCACGCGGCCGTCGACGTCGGCGATGGGCGCCTTGCCCTTCGGGACGCGGGCCTCGAACAGCTCCTGGACACGCGGCAGACCGGTGGTGATGTCGTCACCGGCCACACCACCCTGGTGGAACGTACGCATCGTCAGCTGCGTACCCGGCTCACCGATCGACTGGGCGGCGACGATACCCACCGCCTCGCCGACGTCGACGAGCTGACCGGTCGCCATCGAGCGGCCGTAGCAGGTCGCGCAGATACCGACGGCCGACTCACACGTCAGCACCGAGCGGACCTTGACCTTCGAGATCCCGCTGCCGAGCAGCTTCTCGATGGCCGGGTCGCCCAGGTCGTCGCCGGCGTTCAGCACGACGTTGCCCTTGGCGTCCACCGCGTCCGTCGCGAGGTTCCGCGCGTACACCGAGGTCTCGACGTGCTGGTCGCGCAGGACCTTGCCGTCGCCGATGTCCTCGCCGATCGGCATCATGATGCCGCGGGTGGTGCCGCAGTCGATCTCGCGGACGATGACGTCCTGCGAGACGTCCACCAGACGCCGGGTCAGGTAACCCGAGTCGGCGGTCCGGAGCGCGGTGTCCGCCAGACCCTTCCGGGCACCGTGCGTCGCGATGAAGTACTCCGCCACCGACAGGCCCTCACGGAAGTTGGCCTTGATCGGACGCGGGATGTACTCACCCTTCGGGTTCGACACCAGGCCACGCATGCCGGCCAGGGACCGGACCTGCGTCATGTTACCGGCGGCGCCCGACTTCACGATCATGGCGATCGGGTTGTCGTCCGGCAGCGCCGTCTCCATGATCTTGTGGACCTCTTCGGTGGCCTGCGTCCACACCTTGACGAGCTCGTTGTTGCGCTCGGCGTGCGACAGCTGACCGCGCTGGTAGCGCTTCTCCACCTGGGAGGCCTTGCCCTCGTACTCGTCGAGGATGGCCTTCTTGCCCACCGGGGTGAGCACGTCCGAGATGGCGACGGTGACACCCGACCGGGTCGCCCAGTAGAAGCCGGCGTCCTTCAGGCGGTCCAGGGTCTGCGCGACCTGGGTCATCGAGTACCGCTCGGCGAGGTCGTTCACGATCGCGGCCTGCCGCTTCTTCGGCATCGGCTCGTTGATGAACGGGTAGTCCGCCGGCAGCAGCTCGTTGAACAGCACGCGGCCCAGGGTCGTCTCGGCCAGCCACGCCTTGCCCGGCTCCCAGCCCTTCTCCGCGAGCCGCGCCTCGTCGGCCTTGGCCGGCTGGCGGTCGGTGATGCGGATCTTGACCGGGGCGTGCAGGCTCAGCGCCTTGCGGTCGAAGGCCATGATCGCCTCGGCCGGCGACGAGTACGCGTTGCCCGCGCCCTCGGCCGTCTCGGTGAGGCGGGTCAGGTGGAACAGACCCGTGACCATGTCCAGCCGCGGCATGGCGAGCGGACGGCCCGACGCCGGCGACAGGATGTTGTTCGCCGACAGCATCAGGATCCGGGCCTCGGCCTGCGCCTCGGCCGACAGCGGCAGGTGCACCGCCATCTGGTCACCGTCGAAGTCCGCGTTGAACGCCTCGCAGACCAGCGGGTGCAGCTGGATGGCCTTGCCCTCGACCAGCTGCGGTTCGAAGGCCTGGATGCCGAGGCGGTGCAGCGTCGGCGCGCGGTTCAGCATCACCGGGTGGCCGGTGATGACCTCTTCCAGCACGTCCCACACCTGCGGCCGCGAGCGCTCCACCATCCGCTTGGCGGACTTGATGTTCTGCGCGTGGTTCAGGTCGACCAGCCGCTTCATGACGAACGGCTTGAACAGCTCGAGCGCCATGTCCTTCGGCAGACCGCACTGGTGCAGCTTCAGCTGCGGGCCGACGATGATGACCGAACGGCCCGAGTAGTCGACGCGCTTGCCGAGCAGGTTCTGGCGGAACCGGCCCTGCTTGCCCTTGAGCAGGTCGGACAGCGACTTCAGCGGCCGGTTGCCCGGGCCGGTGACCGGACGCCCGCGGCGGCCGTTGTCGAACAGCGCGTCGACGGCCTCCTGCAGCATCCGCTTCTCGTTGTTGACGATGATCTCGGGCGCGCCGAGGTCGATCAGCCGCTTGAGGCGGTTGTTCCGGTTGATCACCCGGCGGTACAGGTCGTTCAGGTCCGACGTCGCGAAGCGGCCACCGTCCAGCTGCACCATCGGGCGCAGGTCCGGCGGGATCACCGGGACGGCGTCGAGCACCATGCCGCGCGGGTCGTTGCCGGTGGCCTGGAAGGCCGCGACGACCTTGAGCCGCTTCAGCGCGCGGAGCTTCTTCTGCCCCTTGCCGTTGCGGATGGTGTCGCGCAGGCTGTCGGCCTCGGCGTTGACGTCGAACTCGGTGGCCAGCTTCTGGATGGCCTCCGCGCCCATGCCGCCGGTGAAGTACTCGCCGTAGCGGTCGACGAGCTCGCGGTAGAGCAGCTCGTCGGCGATCAGCTGGCGGGTGTCGAGCTTCGTGAAGGTCGTCCAGACCTCCTCGAGGCGGTCCAGCTCGCGGCCGGCGCGGTCGCGCAGCTGGCGCATCTCGCGCTCGCCACCCTCCTTGACCTTGCGGCGGACGTCGGACTTGGCGCCCTCCGCCTCCAGCGCGGCCAGGTCGGCTTCGAGCTTCTGCGCGCGGGCCTCGATGTCCGCGTCCCGCTTGGTCTCGAGGTTCTTGCGCTCGACGCCGATCTCGTTCTCGAGGGTCGGCAGGTCGTTGTGGCGCAGCTCCGTGTTCACGCCGGTGATGACGTAAGCCGCGAAGTAGATGATCTTCTCGAGGTCCTTCGGCGCCAGGTCCAGCAGGTAGCCGAGGCGCGAGGGAACACCCTTGAAGTACCAGATGTGGGTGACCGGGGCGGCCAGCTCGATGTGGCCCATCCGCTCGCGGCGCACCTTGGCGCGGGTCACCTCGACGCCGCAGCGCTCACAGATGATGCCCTTGAAGCGGACGCGCTTGTACTTGCCGCAGTAGCACTCCCAGTCCCGGGTCGGGCCGAAGATCTTCTCGCAGAAGAGGCCGTCCTTCTCGGGCTTGAGCGTCCGGTAGTTGATGGTCTCCGGCTTCTTGACCTCGCCGTACGACCACTGACGGATGTCGTCGGCCGTGGCGAGACCAATGCGGAGCTCATCGAAGAAGTTGACGTCCAGCACGTCTTAATCCCCTTGGGGTTGTTTCGGCTAGAGAGGGGTTCGGCGGGCGAGCTGGGCCCTGCGGGAGGTAGGGCCCAGCTCAGCTCGCGATCAGTGCACGACGTCGTCCACCGAGGGCGACTCGTTGCGGGACAGGTTGATGCCGAGGTTGGCCGCGGCGCGCTCGAGGTCCTCGTCGTCGGAGTCGCGCATCTCGATCGCCGCACCGTCGCTGGAGAGCACCTCGACGTTGAGGCACAGCGACTGGAGCTCCTTGAGGAGCACCTTGAACGACTCCGGGATGCCCGGCTCGGGGATGTTCTCGCCCTTGACGATGGCCTCGTACACCTTGACGCGGCCGACCACGTCGTCCGACTTGATCGTCAGCAGCTCTTGCAGCGTGTAGGCGGCGCCGTACGCCTGCATCGCCCAGCACTCCATCTCACCGAAGCGCTGGCCACCGAACTGCGCCTTACCACCCAGCGGCTGCTGCGTGATCATCGAGTACGGACCGGTGGAGCGGGCGTGGATCTTGTCGTCGACCAGGTGGTGCAGCTTCAGGATGTACATGTAGCCGACCGACACCGGGTACGGGTACGGCTCGCCGGAGCGGCCGTCGAACAGGTTGGCCTTCCCGTTCTCCTTGACCATCCGCTCGCCGTCGCGGTTCGGCTTCGTGCTGCTGAGCAGCCCGGTGAGCTCCTCTTCCTTCGCGCCGTCGAACACCGGGGTGGCGGTGTTCGTGCCGGGCGCGACGTCACGCAGCTCGGGCGAAAGGTTCTTCGCCCAGTCCGGGTCGCCCTCGATCGTCCAGCCCTGCGAGGCCAGCCAGCCGAGGTGCAGCTCGAGGATCTGGCCGATGTTCATCCGTCGCGGCACACCGTGGGTGTTCAGGATGATGTCGACCGGGGTGCCGTCCTCCATGAACGGCATGTCCTCGACCGGCAGGATCTTGCCGATGACACCCTTGTTGCCGTGCCGGCCGGCGAGCTTGTCGCCCGGCTGGATCTTGCGCTTCTGGGCCACGTAGACGCGGACCAGCTCGTTGACACCGGGCGGCAGCTCGTCGTCGTCCTCGCGGGAGAACACCCGGATGCCGATGACCTTGCCGGTCTCGCCGTGCGGCACCTTCAGCGAGGTGTCGCGGACTTCGCGGGCCTTCTCGCCGAAGATCGCGCGGAGCAGGCGCTCCTCCGGGGTCAGCTCGGTCTCGCCCTTCGGCGTGACCTTGCCGACCAGGATGTCGCCGTCGCGGACCTCGGCACCGATCCGGATGATGCCGCGCTCGTCGAGGTCGGCCAGCACCTCCTCGGAGACGTTCGGGATGTCCCGGGTGATCTCCTCGGCGCCCAGCTTCGTGTCGCGGGCGTCGATCTCGTGCTCCTCGATGTGGATCGACGTCAGCACGTCGTCCTGCACCAGGCGCTCGGAGAGGATGATCGCGTCCTCGTAGTTGTGGCCCTCCCACGGCATGACCGCGACCAGCAGGTTCTTGCCGAGGGCGACCTCACCGTTTTCGGTGGACGGGCCGTCGGCGATGACCTGGCCGGCTTCCACCCGGTCGCCCTCGTTGACGATCGGGCGGTGGTTGAAGCAGGTGCCGTGGTTCGAGCGGCGGAACTTGTAGAGGCTGTAGCTCTTGCGGGTGCCGTCGTCGTGCATGACCGTGATCAGGTCGGCCGACAGCTCCTCGACCACGCCCGACTGCTCGGCGACCAGCATGTCGCCCGAGTCGATCGCGGCGCGCAGCTCCACGCCGGTGCCGACGTACGGCGCCTGGCTGCGGAGCAGCGGCACGGCCTGACGCTGCATGTTCGCGCCCATCAGCGCGCGGTTCGCGTCGTCGTGCTCGAGGAACGGGATCATCGCCGTCGCGATCGAGACCATCTGCCGCGGCGACACGTCCATGTAGTCGATGTCGAGCGGGTCGATCAGCTCGACCTCGCCGCCCTTGCGGCGGGCCATGACCCGGTCTTCGACGAAGTTGCCCTCGTCGTCGATCGGCGCGTTGGCCTGGGCCTTGACGTAGCGGTCTTCCTCGTCCGCCGTCAGGTAGTCGATCTGGTCGGTGACCCGGCCCTCGACGACCTTGCGGTACGGCGTCTCGATGAAGCCGAACGGGTTGACCCGCGCGTACGAGCAGAGCGAGCCGATCAGGCCGATGTTCGGGCCTTCCGGCGTCTCGATCGGGCACATCCGGCCGTAGTGCGACGGGTGGACGTCGCGGACCTCCATGCCGGCGCGCTCACGCGACAGACCACCCGGGCCCAGCGCGTTGAGGCGGCGCTTGTGGGTCAGGCCGTCGATCGGGTTCGTCTGCTGCATGAACTGCGACAGCTGCGAGGTGCCGAAGAACTCCTTGATCGCCGCGCCGATCGGGCGGATGTTGATCAGGGTCTGCGGGGTGATCGCCTCGACGTCCTGCGTGGTCATGCGCTCGCGGACGACGCGCTCGGTGCGCGACAGGCCGACCCGGATCTGGTTCTGGATCAGCTCGCCGACGGTGCGGATGCGGCGGTTGCCGAAGTGGTCGATGTCGTCGGTCTCGACCGGGATCTCGGTCCCGTTCGCGGCGGTCATCTTGTCCTCGCCGGCGTGCAGCCGGACCAGGTACTCGATGATCGTGACGATGTCCTCTTCGGTCAGCGTCCCGTTGTCGATCGGGGTCGACAGGCCCAGCTTCTTGTTGACCTTGTACCGGCCGACCTTGGCCAGGTCGTAGCGCTTCGCCTTGAAGAACAGGTTCTCCAGCAGGGTCTGCGCGCTCTCCTTCGTGGGCGGCTCGCCCGGGCGGAGCTTGCGGTAGATGTCGAGCAGCGCCTCGTCGGTGCCGGCGGTGTGGTCCTTCTCGAGGGTGGCCAGCAGCGTCTCCGAGAAGGAGAAGCGCTCGCGGATCGCCTCGGTGGTCCAGCCGAGCGCCTTCAGCAGCACGGTGACCGGCTGGCGGCGCTTGCGGTCGATCCGGACGCCGACGGTGTCGCGCTTGTCGACGTCGAACTCCAGCCAGGCACCCCGGCTCGGGATGACCCGGACGCTGAAGACGTCCTTGTCGGAGGTCTTGTCGATGTCCTTGGAGTAGTAGACGCCCGGGGAGCGGACCAGCTGGGACACCACGACACGCTCGGTGCCGTTGATGACGAAGGTGCCCTTGTCGGTCATCACCGGGAAGTCGCCCAGGAAGACCGTCTGGCTCTTGATCTCGCCCGTGTTGTTGTTGACGAACTCCGCCGTGACGAACAGCGGGGCCGCGTACGTCATGTCCTTGTCCTTGCACTCCTCGATCGAGGCCTTGACCTCGTCGAAGCGCGGGGCGGAGAAGGACAGGGACATCGAACCGGAGAAGTCCTCGATCGGGGAGATCTCGTTGAGGACCTCTTCGAGACCGCCGACCGGGTTCTCTTCACCTTCCTCGACACGGCGCTGGAACCACGCTTCGTCCCCGGTGAACCACTGGAACGACTGGATCTGGACGTCGAGCAGGTTGGGGGTGTTCAGGGGTTCGCGAATCTTTGCGAAGGAAACCCGCTTGGGCGCGCCGGGGATTCCCGAGTTCGACGCTGACTCCGAGCGAGATTCAGCCGAGTTGGTCGCAGCAGTGGCCTGGTTCGCGGGAGAGACTGCCAAGATGCGTCCTTCCGGGGACAATGAGCGGTGACGGCCGCCATAGCAACAGCTATCAGCGACTGTCAAGGGTGCCGTGTGCCCACTATCCTAACTACCGGCTCCGGGCAGCCTGAAAGAGGGCAGCGCAAAGAGGCAGTCTAGCCCGAACGTCGCGGCTTGTCCAGGGGGCGCTCCAGATGGGGCCCAGCCTGCTTCGCAACGTCTTCAGGTATGCCTCCGGGCGAGCCGGTGGTCCCTCCCGCAAGGGCCCCGGTTTCGCCGTCGGGAGTAAGCGTGACCCCACCGGGGCTTCCAGTCAAGATGCCACACGGGGGTCCCGCCGGTTGGCGCAGCGTGGAAGAGGTTCAGCGGAGCGTGAGCGGCCAAATATCATTCCAGCTACCGGCCGGTAACGCCACCTTGGCGGCTCTACCTGGGGTTTTCGGACAGGCCTGCGGATGAGGCGAAGGCCACCGGACCGGATCGGCGCCGGGCGTGTCGGCGTGTCGGTTTCGCGGATCGAGGGGTCGCGCGGGGCGGTTCGAGGGCGCGAGAGAGCGCTTGCGCGACCACCGGCACGAAGGGGGCCACTCGGGGCCGCGCCGCCCTCCACAGCGGCGTGACCACACTTCGTGACCGCACGGCTACTCCGGATCCGATCCTCCCGCCCGGCACGGCACCCAACCGCCCGGGGGACCGACCGGCCCACCGCGTCCACCTCTTCTTACGAGTTCTTACGAGAACACCTTCCAAGCCGCCGCCAGCTCCACTCTCGAGGTGATGTTCATCTTCTGGAACACCTTCTTGAGGTGGAACGCGACCGTGTGCCGGGAGATGAACAGCTGCCTGCCCACCTCGTTGTTGGTGTGCCCCTGGCTGACCAGCTCCGCGACCGCGAACTCCGTGTTCGTCAGCCCGTGCGGGACCGTGCCGTCGCACTCCACCGTGCGGGTCGTGCCACGCCGGACGCCGTACTCGCGGAGCTTGTTCACCACCCGGGCGGAGTCCCTCGTCGCGCTCACCGCCGTGTAGGCGTCCAAGACCGACTCGAGGACCCGGATCGTCCGGTCGCGTTCGGTGCACCGGACGGCCAGCAGGCTCGCCAGGTCCTCGCGCGCCGACGCCGCGCACCACCGGTCGGGGTGGATGTCGGCCGCTTCGTGGAGCTTGGCCGCGTCCTGCTCCAGCAGCCCCGCCGCGTGCAGGGCCGAGCCGCGGATCACGCTGAACTCCGGCTGCTCGGCGGCCAGGGCGGCGGACTCCCGCGCCGAAGCCGTCGCCAGGTCGTGCGCGCCCAGCTTGACGCACGCGCGCACCAGCCAGGACGCCGCCGCCGGTTCCGACACCAGCAGCTGCCGGAGCACCACCGGGTTCGTGACGATCCCGGCGATGAGGCTCGCCGCGCTCGCCACCCCGCTGCGGGCCTCCACCGCCTGCGCGGCCACCCACGCACCCGGCGCCTGCCCGAAGTACCCGAGCAGCGCTTCGTCCGACAGCTTGTCGACGAAGTGGCGGCACGCCCGCATGTCCGCGCGGCGCAGCGCGCCGAGGGCGAGCACCACGTAGCTGGGCGGCCGCAGCGACCGGTCACCGCAGCTCTCGGCGATCCGCAGCCCGGTGCTGATCTCGTCCATGGCGTCGTCGACGCTGCCCATGGCGAACAGCAGGCTGCCCCGCACGTTGTGCGCGACGGCGGTCATGCGGTCGGAGGCTGCCCCGCCCCGGCCCGCTTCCGCCGACTCGAGCACCCGGCGGCCGGCGTCGAGGTCCCGGGCCTTGATCAGCAACCCGACGTACCAGAACTGGGCCAGCTGGCTCAGTTCGTCGGATTCCCGGCGGTTGCCCTCCGCCGCGGCCCTGGCGCAGTGCAGGCCCGTGTCGAGCCGCCCGTTGAACCACGACGAGGCGGAGCGGCGGAGGAAACCAGCGGTGTCACAGGACCGCTGCATCAAATCGTCACCGAATCCGGTGAACGGATTCTGTGGCATTTGCAAGTTCGGTACGTCCAACATCGATCGGCTATCCCCCAGGCATAGACGGAGCGGCATAGACGGAGCGGAATCGATTTCACGGCGCGCCGCGCTGCAGGGGATTTCTCCCGACACCGAGCATGAACGGCACGCCCCGTAGGGGCCGTTCCCCCCAATGTAGTGCGCACCGCGTCAAACAGGTGTTCACGCGGAGCGCGGAATGTTAAGTCAGCGTGTGGCGGCACCCCAGAAGGCGCGTCGGGGCGCGCCACCACAACCTCCCCAGGTTGACACGTCAAAAATTAACCTCTTACCCGGCCCACACTAGCCTCGGTCCGACTGGTCGTCATCGGCGATGTGACGGCGATCACAGCCTTTCAGAATGCTGAAACCGACACTTATTCCTTGCCCTGCAAGGGAATTCTCCGGTAGCGCCGGGTTTGAATCAGCCCGATGGACTAGCGGGCAAACGGTTAGTAGTCAACAAACCAGGTGGCAGCTGGATGTTCACGATAACGATGGACTGGACCATCGGGAGAGCACCTGGTCACGGCGGAATACCCGGAAACCGCCGTTACCGGCACGGTCCCGGGGCGTCGGGTGCGGACCGCGCAATCAGCGCAGTGCATTCCCCGAATCGGAGCACAAGTGCAGCAGCGCCCGCGCGGCCAGCCGGTAACCGAAGGCGCCGAGGCCCACCACCACCCCGCTCGCGAGCGGCGCGATGACCGACTCGTGCCGGAACTGCTCGCGCGCCCAGACGTTGCTCAGGTGGACCTCGACCCACGGCGGCGCATAGCTGGCGAGCGCGTCCCGCAGGCTCCAGCCCGCGATCATCAGCGCACCGGGGTTGACGATCGCCCCGACCGTGGTGTCGCGGTGCCGGTGCACCGCGCCGACCAGCTCGCCTTCGCCGTCGTGCTGCACTCCCACGACGTCCCACCCGCGCGGCCGGACCTCCTCGGCGACGGCCTTTTCGATGTCGGCCAGCGTGTCGGTGCCGTAGATCTCGGGCTCGCGCCGGCCCAGCACACCCAGGTTGGGACCGTTCAGCAGCAGGACGTCGGGCAACGGGGACACCTCGCTCAGCAGGGGGCCGGACCACCTCATGCTGTCGACGCCGTCCGCGGGCCCCAACCCCCACGTTGATAGTTGCGCCCGGTGACCTATCAGACCGAGGGATGCCCACCCGGCCGCGGGGAACTTAGGCTCCGCACCGAGGCTTGTCCGGCGATCCGGGAATGGAGTTCCTCCGCAGTGACGACCAACGTGACCGAAACCGCGCCCAGCAACGAATCGCTGCGCTCACCGCTGCCGCCGGAGTTCGTCCGGCGCGAGGACCCGTTCCACGTGCCGCCCGCTTTGGTGGCGGTCGCCGAACGGGGGCCCGTCGCCAGGGCGACGCTGGCCGCCGGCGATCCCTTCTGGCTCGTCTCCGGGTACGAGGAGGCGCGCGCGGTGCTTTCGGACCCGCGCTTTTCCTCCGACCGGTTCCAGTACCACCCGCGGTTCAAAGAACTGTCGGCCGAATTCCGGGAACGCCTCCGCGACGACAAAGCGCGGGCCGGGTCGTTCATCAACATGGACCCGCCGGAGCACACCCGGTACCGGAAACTGCTCACCGGGCAGTTCACCGTCCGCCGGATCCGCGAGCTCGGCGCCCGCATCGACGAGATCGTCGCCGGGCGGGTGGACGCCATGCTGGCCGGCGGCACCACCGCCGACCTGATGACGGAATTCGCGTTCCCCGCGCCTTCGCTGATGATCTGCGAACTGCTCGGGGTGCGGTACGAGGACCGGGCGGAGTTCCAGCAGCGCGCGTCGGCGCTGCTGCAGATGAACCAGCCGGTCGCGGAGGCGGTGAAGAACGCGGACGCCCTGCGCGCGTTCATGCAGGCGCTGGTCGCCGACAAGCGCGAGCACCCCGCCGACGACCTGCTCTCCGGCCTGATCCACCACGCCGGCGCCGACCCCGCGCTCACCGACGACGAGCTGATCAACATCGCCAACCTGCTGCTCATCGCCGGCTACGACACCACCGCGAGCATGCTGGGGCTGGGCATCTTCGTGCTGCTGCAGCGCCCGGACCAGCTCGCCACGCTGCGCGACCACCCGGACCGCGTCGCCGACGCCGTCGAGGAACTGCTGCGCTACCTGTCGGTGGTGAACCCGGGGATCTTCCGGTTCGCCAAGGAGGACCTCGAGTTCGCCGGCCAGCACATCCCGGCCGGCTCGACGGTGGTCGTCTCGGTGGTGGCCACCAACCGCGACGAGCGGCAGTGGCCGGACCCGGACCTCGACCTGACCCGCCCCCGCGGCCCGCACCTGGCGTTCGGCCACGGCGTCCACCAGTGCCTCGGCCAGCAGCTGGCCCGGATGGAGATGCAGGCGGGCTACGCGGAGCTGCTGCGCCGGCTGCCCAACCTCCGCCTGGCCGTGCCGCCTGAGGAGGTCCCGCTGCGCAACGACATGCTGACGTACGGCGTGCACTCGCTCCCGGTCGCTTGGGACGCCCCCTAGGACGGACGTCCGAAGGCCCGGACCGCACGACGGCGGTCCGGGCCTTCGCATGTCCGGGGGTACCGGAGGGGGCACCACGCGTGATCGGGGACGTGTCTCGCGTGATTGGAGGCGGATCTCGCGTGATTGGAGGGGCATCACTCGTGATTGGAGGGGCGACACGGCGAAAACCGGCTCCACGCCGCACCGTCCGGGGGCCGGTGCGGGTGGAGCCGGTGCGGTTCGCCGGTCAGGCGACGAAGCGGGTGATCGAGTCCGCCAGGGACTCGGCGTCCACGCCGAAGAGGCGGTCGTGTTCCTCGGCCGTGCCGTAGACGCGGGCCTCGCGGTCGCGCCAGGTGCCGAACGAGCGGAGGCGGTGGGGGACGTCCGCCAGCGCCTCGGTCACCTCGAACGCCGACGTGCCGCGCAGGTACGGCTCTACCAGCACCACGTTCGGCGCCGACGCGGCCACCGCCGCGCGCAGGCCCGCGTGGTCGAACGGGCGGATCGTCGACGCGTACAGCACCGTGACGTCGGCCGTGGCCGTCGCGGCCAGGACCTGGTCCAGCACCGGGCCGACCGCCACCACCACGCCCCTGCGGCCCTGGCGCAGCGTGGTGAACCTGTCGGAGACCGGCACCGGCTCGCTGTTCGCGCGTTCGGACAGCCGGACGTAGACCCGGTTGTCGCCCGCGATGGCCTGGCTCAGCAGCGGCGCGACCTCGTCCTCGTGGCCCGGCACGTGCACCGTCCAGCCCGGGAGCGTGTCCAGCAGGGCCACGTCGCCGGGGGCTTGATGGGTGCGGCCCCACGACGGGTCGTCGTAGGAGGCGCCCACGCTGACCAGCACCGCGCCGACGTCCTGGTGGCCGAGGCCGATCTTGAGCTGCTCGAACGGCCGCTCGACCAGGAACGGCGCGTAGGTGTGCACCACCGGCCGCTGGCCGGCCAGCGCGAAGCCGCCGGCGATGTCGATCATCGCCTGCTCGCGGATGCCGAAGTTGTGCACGCGGTCCGGGAAGTCCTTCTTCACCTCCCAGAAGAACCACGACGAGATGTCGGCGGTCAGCATGACCACCCGCGGGTCCGTGGCCAGCGACTCGATCACCGTCTCGGCGAAGACGGTCCGCATCTGCTTCCTGGTCACCTGGGCGGTCATGCGGCGGCCCCTTCCTCGATCGGGAGGATCTCCGCGACGACGGCGCGCGGCCGTCCGTCGGTCTCCCCGGTCAGCGCCTTCTCCAGCTCGTCGTGGTCGCGGCCGTCGACCGTGGTCGCCGCCCAGCCCTCCTGCTCGAAGCGCCCGGCGATGCCGCCCGGCCAGCCGAGGCTGGCCGTCTTGTTGTCGATGACGACCGCGGTGAGCCGGTCGAGGCCGAGCCGTCCGGCGATCGCCATCGTCTCGTGGTTGCTGCCCTCGTCGAACTCGCCGTCGCCCATCAGGACGAACACGCGGGCGTCGCGGCCCTGGGCGCGCAGCCCGAGCGCGGTGCCCACGCCGAGCGGGAGCCCGTGGCCCAGCGAACCGGCGCTGATCTCCACCCCGGGCGCCAGGGTGCGGTCCGGGTGCATGCCGAGCGGCGAACCCCACTCGCGCCAGGTGTCCAGGGTCTCCGGCGCCATGAAGCCCTTCGCGGCGAGCACCGCGTAGTAGGCCATCGGGCCGTGGCCCTTGGAGAGGTAGAACCGGTCGCGGTCGGGGTCGTCGATGTTCGACGGCGACACGTTGAGCACGCGTTCGTAGAGCACCCAGATCGCGTGCAGCGTCGACGCCGCGGCCCAGCCGTGCTTCTCGTCCCCCGTCATCCGGCCGAACAGGCCGCGGAGGTTCTCTTCGGTCATCTGCATGGTTTCGGGTTCCCTCACTCGGGCTTGCGCGCGGTCAGGAGGACGTACCCGAGCGACGGTTCGTCGCTGAAGGCCTGGAACCGGCCCAGCGTGACCTCGAACTGCGCGGCGTCGATGTGCTGCAGCGCCTGCTCTCGCAGCCCTTCGAACCGCTCCGCCGCCTTGGCCCACGACGGCCGGGTGTATTCGCTGACGTCCTCGGCGTTCTCCGGCTCGAGACCGGCTTCGCGCAGGTGCTCCTGGTACTCCTCGAGCGACACGACGGCCACCACGCCCTTGCCGACCTCGCGCACGCGCTCGGCGTCGGCTTCCAGCCCGGCCGGGCTGGGGACGAGCAGGAAGTCGCCGAGCGCCAGCCGCCCGCCCGGCCGCAGCACGCGGGCCGCCTGGCGGATCACGTGCCAGCGGTCCGGCATGTGGTGCAGCGACTCCAGCGCCCAGACGAGGTCGAACGACCCGTCTTCGTACGGCAGCTCCATCGCGTCGGCGTACTCGAAGACGACCCGGTCGTCGACGTCGGCCTTGTAGGCGCGGTCGTTCGCGCGCTCCACCTGCTTCTCGCTGATGGAGATGCCGGTGACCATGACGTCGTTCGCGGTCGCCATCCGGATCGCCGGCTCGCCGTTGCCGCAGCCGATGTCGAGCAGCCGGTCGCCCGCCCGCAGCGGGAGCATCGCGGCCAGCCGGTCGGTCAGCCGCGTGGTGGCCTCTTCGAGCGTCACGGCCGGGTCGTCCCAGTACCCGTGGTGCAGGTTCTCACCCCAGAGCTGGTCGAGCAGGTCCGCGAAAGCGTCGTAGCCCTTGCCAATCTCGTTCGGAGTCGGCTTCGTCACCAGTACCCCTAAGCATTCGGTTCGGCATGATTCTCCGCAGGCTATGGGAGACCCGGCGGGCCGCGGCATCCCTCGTTCTGATAGCGCTGCCGGACTGTCCACAAGAGACACAGGCGAGCACTGCCAGGTTGGGGGATGCCCGGCCGGGCCTCGCTTCCCTACCGTCCGACCAGGGCACGCTTCACGCGAACGGAAGGGATGGCCATGACCGCCACCGCCAGGCCTTCGGCCGAGCCGGTCGACCTGTTCTCCCCGGAAGTGGTCGCCGACCCGTTCGGCTGGTACGCGCGGTTGCGCGAAGAGCCGTTGCCGCACACGGGGACGCTGAACCTCGGCACCATGATGGGCGGCCCGGACATGTGGCTGGCCACCCGCTACGAGGACGTCCTCACCGTCCTGACCGACCCGCGCTTCCTCACCAACCCGCCGGCCGACTCGCCGCTGGCCGACATCCGCGACGGCGTCTTCAAGGCGATGAACTTCCCCGAAGACCTGATCCCCTGGATGGCCAACAAGCTCAACACCGCCGACGGCGAGGACCACACGCGGCTGCGCAAGCTGGTCTCCTACGCGCTGACCGCGCGCCGCGTCAACGCGCTGCGGCCGCGCGTCGAGAAGATCACCGCGGACCTGCTCGACCACATGGCGGAGCTGGGCGAGGACGGCTCGCCGGTCGACATCGTCGAGGAGTTCTGCTTCCCGCTGCCGGTGACGGTGATCTGCGAGCTGGTGGGCATCGACGAGCCCGACCGCGCGGCCTGGCACGCCTGGGGCAACGCGATGGCGACCATGGACGGCCCCAGCATCCCGCCCGCCCTGCGCAAGTGCATCGCCCTCTCCCGCGAGCTGATGGCCCGCCGGCGCGTCGAACCGAAGGACGACCTGGTCACCGCGCTCGTGCAGGCCCAGGCCGAGGACCCGGGCCGGGTTTCCGACGACGAAATCGTCGGCATCCTGTTCAGCCTGGTCACGGCCGGGCACCAGACGACGACCTACCTGATCGGGAACTCGGTGCTGTTCCTGCTGGAGCACCCGGACCAGCTCGCCCGGCTGAAGGCCGAGCCGTCGCTGTGGGCGCAGGCCGTGCGGGAGCTGCAGCGCCTGGGCCCGCTCCAGTTCACGCAGGCGCGCTTCCCGTCGGAGGACGTCGAGCTCGGCGGCGTCACGATCCCGCGGGGGACGCCGGTCGCGCCGCTGCTGCTGGCCGCCAACACCGACCCGCGCAAGTTCGACGAGCCGGACAAGCTGATCGTCGACCGGCTGAGCGTCGCCAACGAGATGCACCTGTCCTTCGGCAAGGGCATCCACCGCTGCCTGGGCCAGCACCTCGCCTACCAGGAGGCCGAGGTGGCGCTGCACGGGCTGTTCACCCGGTTCCCGGACCTGGCGCTGGCCGTGCCGCGCGAAGAGATCCCGTGGATCCTGCGGCCGGCGTTCACCCGGACCAAGACGCTTCCCCTGAAGCTCGCTTAGCTCCGAAAGGCGGTCTCACCGTGCACCGACCTGACGCCGAAAAGTGGTTACGCCGTTTCGAACGGGCGCCGGACGCGCGAGCCCGGCTCGTGTGCCTGCCCCACGCCGGCGGCTCGGCCAGCTTCTTCTTCCCGCTGGCCAAGGCACTCGCACCCGAGGTGGAGGTGCTGGCGGTCCAGTACCCGGGCCGCCAGGACCGGCGCCACGAGCCGCCCGTCGACAGCATCGCCCGCCTGACCGACCGGCTGCTGGAGGTGCTGCGCCCGTTCGACGACCGGCCGCTGGCGCTGTTCGGGCACAGCATGGGCGCGATCATCGGGTACGAGGTGGCGCTGCGGATGACCGAAGCCGGGTCCGCGCCGGTGCACCTGTTCGCCTCCGGGCGGCGGGCGCCGTCGCGCTACCGCGACGACGACCTGCGCGGCGTGTCGGACGCGCGGCTGGTCGCCGAGCTGCGGAAGCTGGGCGGTTCCGACGCGGCCATGCTCGCCGACCCCGAGCTGCTGGCCATGGTGCTGCCCGCGATCCGCAGTGACTACCGCGCGGTCGAGACCTACCGGCACGAACCCGGACGGCGGCTGGACTGCCCGGTCACGGTGTTCACCGGCGACCGCGACCCGCGCGTGTCCGTCGAGGAGGCCCGCGCCTGGGCGGAGCACACGACCGGGCCGTCGGACCTGCGGGTGCTGCCGGGCGGCCACTTCTTCCTGGTCGAGCAGGCCGCCCCGATGATCGCGACGATGACCGAAAAGCTGGTCGGCGCCGCGCTGTCCACGGGAGGGAAGCCGTGACGCGAGCCGCCGTCCGGCGGGCGCTGGCGCCCAGCGAAAGCATCCACGCCGCCAAAGAGGCCTACATCGGGTACACCGTGCGGGCCGAGGGCCGGCTCGACCCCGACGCGCTGACCATCGCCTTCGACGCGGTCTGCCGCGCCTACCCCCACCTTGCCGCGCGGGTGGAGTTCACCGGCGAGGGCGCGGTGCTCACCGAGTCCGAAGACCCCACGGCCCGGCCGGAGATCCGGTTCGCCGACGGCGACCCCGACCGGCCCCTGGCCGGGCTGGAGCTCGACCAGAGCCGCTCGCTGAGCGCGCTCAACGTCGTCCGGGACGGCGACGAGGCCGGCGTCTGCCTGGCCGTCCAGCACAGCGTCGCCGACGCCCACCACGCCACCGCGATCCTCGCGAGCCTGTGGTCTGGCTACACCGACGTCGTCGAGGGGGTGCCGCTCGACCTGGGCCGGCACCCGTACCCGCGATCGCTGGAGGACCTGCTGGCCGAGCGCGGCATCCACGCGAACGGCGCCGCCACCCCGGTGGCCCCGCCGGCGGAGCCACGGCCGGATCCGGTCGTCCGCCACGTCGTCCGGATCCGGCTGACCGAGGCCGAGACGACGGCGCTGGCGGACCTGGGCCACCGCGAGAAGGTGACGATCAACGGCCTGGTGTCGGGCGCGGTCCTGCTCGCCGAGGCCGAGATCCGGGACCTGCCGCCGAGCGACCTGATCCACCGGTACTCGGTGAACCTGCGCAACCGGCTGACACCGCCGGTCGGCGCGACCGAGGGCACGAACGTGCTCGGCGGCGTCGGCTTCAAGGTCACCGGCGAGCAGGACGCCGTGGCGATCGGCCGGGCCATCGGCGACCAGCTGCGGGCCGGGCTCGCCGACGGGTCCGTGCAGCGCAGCATCCTCGACATGTTCTCCCGGCCCGCCGCCGCGAAGCCGTGGGACCCGAAGCTCGCCCTCGCCGTGGTCAGCATCATGAACTGGGGTGTCGCCCCGCCGATGCGCACGCCGGACGGGCTGCGGCTGACCAACCTGCACTCGGCGTCCCGGATGCGGGAGGCCGTCGCGCTCGGCGGCTACGTGCTGAGCGGCTTCGGCGGCCGGATCGGCCTCGACCTGGGCTGGCCCGAAGGCGATCCGTCGCTGCCGCAGCGCATCGAATGCGTGCGAGAACGGCTGGCCCGCCTGACCCGCGACCTGTGAGGTTGTCTTGACGGACACGGACGTCGTCATCGTCGGCAACGGCCCGATCGGCGCCACCCTGTCGGTGCTGCTGGCCCAGCGGGGCTGGCGGGTGACCGTGCTGGAACGCCGGCCCCGGCCGTACCGGCTGCCGCGGGCGACCAGCTTCGACGGCGAGACCGCCCGCCTGCTCGCCGCCACCGGCATCGGCCCGGACCTCGGGCGGATCACCGCGCCGGCCAACGGCTACCAGTGGCAGACCGCCGACGGGCGGACGCTGCTCGACATCGCCTTCACCACCGACGGCCCGTACGGCTGGCCGGACGCGAACACCGTGCACCAGCCCGCACTGGAAGAGCTCATCGCGGCGCGGGTCCGGGACCTGCCCGGGATCACCGTGCTGCGTGGGCACGAGGTGGTGGCCATCGCCGACGGCTCGCCGGTTCGAGTGACCGCCACCGACGCCGACGACGTCTCGCGGACGTTCTCCGCGCGGTGGGTGGTGGGCTGCGACGGCGCCAACAGCTTCGTGCGCGAGCACCTCGACGTGCCGGTGACCGACCTCGGCTTCTCCTACGAGTGGCTGCTCTGCGACGTCCAGCTGAACGAGCCGCGCGAGTTCGTGCCGACGAACGTGCAGATCTGCGACCCGGCCCGGCCCACGACGCTGGTGGGCAGCGGGCCCGGCCGCCGTCGCTGGGAGTTCATGCGGCTGCCGGGCGAAACCGCGGCCGAGCTGAACGCCGGCGAGACGGCGTGGCGGCTGCTGGCGCCCTTCGGCGTCACCCCCGAAACCGCGACCCTGCTGCGCAGCACCACCTACATCTTCCAGGCCCGGTGGGCCGACCGGTGGCGGGTGGGGCACGTCCTGCTCGCCGGCGACGCGGCGCACCTGATGCCGCCGTTCGCCGGGCAGGGCATGTGCTCCGGTATCCGGGACGTCACCAACCTGGCGTGGAAGCTCGACCTCACGCTCCGCGGCCTGGCGCCGGAGTCCCTTTTGGACAGTTACGGCGAGGAGCGCCGGGAGCAGGCGCGGGAGGCCATCCTGGCGTCGGTCCAGCTCGGCCGGGTGATCTGCGTGACCGACCCGGCGGCCGCCGCCGAGCGGGACGCCACCGTGCTGGCCAACCGGCGGGGCAAACCGGCGGGCCGGCCGGAACCGGCGAAGCCGCTCACCACCGGGCTGCGCCACGAAAGCCCCGGCGCGGGTGTGGTCGTGCCGCAGGGCCGGGTGAGTCTCAACGGCACCACCGGGCTCTTCGACGACGTGGCCGGCCGGGGTTTCGTGCTGCTCACCACCGAAGAGTCCGGTTCGGACTTCCTCGCTTCGCTGGGGACGCACGTCGTCCGGCTCGACGCCACCGTGGACGTCGACGACGTCTACCGGCCCTTCCTGGCGCGGTTCGGGGCGGCTTCGGTGCTGGTGCGACCCGACTACCACGTCTTCGGCACGGCCGGCCCGGGCGGGCTCGACGCGCTGGTGGAGGACCTGCAGAACCGTCTCCGCACCCCAGTCCCCACCGCCTGACCCAAGCGCCCGATGGGGTTGTTTCATCGTGGTCGAGCCGGTTCTCGACGAGGCAGCCGTCGGTGACCGGACCGCCGGCCGCCGCCGATTACCCGGTGCGCTCAGTGCGGTCGTCGTACTCTTCGCGGGCGGTGATGACTTCTTCGATGTGCACCACGGACCACTCCGTGAGCGCCTTCAGCGGTTCCCGCAGCGTCTGGCCGAGCGCGGTCAGCTCGTACTCCACGTGCGGCGGCACCTCCGGGTACACCGTCCGGCTGACCAGCCCGTCGCGTTCGAGGGTGCGCAGGGTCTGGGTGAGCATCTTCTCGCTCACGCCGGCCAGTGCCTGCCGGAGCCGGCTGAACCGGGAGGTCCCGTTCCGGCCGAGTTCGCCCAGCACGAGGACCGCCCACTTGCTGCCGATCTGATCGAGCAGGTCCCGCGACGGGCAGCCGCGCTCGTACGGATCGAATGACGATATGGGCCCCGTCACGTTCTCGACAGCAGTCATACGGCTCACCTCAATGCTTTCGCTGCGGTAAGTACCCTACCAAGAAGTGGCTACTCCCCAGCAGAGAGTGTCCAGGTCATTCTGTGTTCCACCCGCGGCGGACGGGCCGCGGCAGGCGTGCGAGGCACGCGCGGAAGGAAGGAATGACCATCATGCCGATCGTCGTCACCGGAGCCACCGGCCGGCTGGGCAGGCTCACCGTCGAGGCACTGCTGCGGCGCGGGATCCCGGCCGCGGACATCATCGCGACCGGCCGGGACATCGCCGGGATCAAGGACCTGGCCGACCGGGGCATCACGGTGCGCCGCGCCGACTTCGCGGACACCGACGGCCTGGCCGAGGCATTCGCGGGCGCGGACAGGCTGCTGCTGATCTCGGCCTCGGTCCCCGTGGGCGAGCGGGTCGCCAACCACCGCCGCGTGATCGACGCCGCGGCATCCGCAGGCGTGTCGCTGGTGGCGTACACGAGCACGACGCAGGCGGACACGGCCACCACCGTCATCGGTGCCACGCACGGCGAGACCGAGGCGTATCTGCGGGACCGCGGAATCCCCAGCGTGTTGCTGCGCAACAGCTGGTACCTGGAGAACTACACCAGCCAGCTGCCGCAGATCCTGCAGAACGGGGCGGTCGTCGGCGCCGCGGGCGAGGGGCGGATCAGCGCCGCGTCCCGCGCCGACTACGCCGAGGCCGCAGCGGTCGTCCTCACCACTGAAGGCCACGCCGGCGCCGTGTACGAGCTCGGCGGCGACGAATCCTTCACCCTGACCGAGCTCGCCGCCGCGATCTCCGCTGCGGCCGGAACACAGGTTGCCTACGCCGACCTCCCGGTGACCGGCTTCGCCCAGGCACTGGCCGCCGCGGGCCTGCCCTCCGAGCTGGCGGAGGTTCTCGCCGACGCTGACCGCGGCATGAACCGCGGCGAGATGTACACCGACTCCGGCGACTTGCGCCGCCTGATCGGCCGCCCGCCCGTGACCCTGGCCGAGGCACTTGCGGCCGCCCTGCATCACTGAAGTTGAACTCGTGACGTGGCCGGGTTGCCCGAGTAGACGCAACCAAGGCCGCCTCGGGGCGCTTGAGGCGGGGAGTCAGAAGCTGCGCATGCCCGCCATCAGGCTGCGCAGTTCCACCGTCAGGTAGTTGCTGTGCGACAGCAGGGACATCAGCTGGCTCAGCGTGGTCCAGAGGAACCGGTCGTCGGGCTCGGCGGCGAAGTCGTCCTCGACCTCGATCACCAGGTAGCGGTTCTGCGCGTGGTAGAACCGGCCGCCTTCCTCGGAGTGCACGACGTCCAGCCGCACGCGGCCGGGCGGGGCGGCGAGCGCGTAGTCGAGGTAGGGCGGGCGGTGCTCCGCCGGCGCGTCGGCGTAGTTGCCCGGCTGGCAGTGCACGGTCGCGGTCAGCTCGGCGATGTTGAGCGTGCCGGCGTCGCTGCGGGCCTGCACCAGCGCGTGCAGCGTGCCGCCGATCCGCTTGACCAGCAACGCCAGCAGCCCCGACTGGCGGGGCGCCACCAGCGGCTGGGTCCACGAGCCGACCTCGCGGTTGCTGGCTTCCACGGCCACCGCGACGACGTCGAAGTACTTGCCGTCGCGGTGGTCGATGACGTCGTGGCCGAGGCGCCAGCCGTCCTCGGCGATCTCCTTGAGCGGCACCCGGCGCTGCACCAGCTCCTGGCGCGCCCGCACTTCGGTGAGCCAGCTGAGGATGTGGCCCGGGTCGTGCACGGCCCGGGCGCGGCCGGACAGCGAGCGGTGGACCGCTTCGACGAACGAGCCGTCACCGGTGGCCGCCCCGTCCGGGCGCGCCAACGCGGGCGGCACGCACGCGAGGACGGTCCGGGAGTCCATGTTCACCATGTGGTCCAGCCGCAGCAGGCGCCGGATCTGGTCCAGGGTGAGCCAGCAGAAGTCCTCGTCGAGCGGGACGTCGTCGTCGGTCTCGACGACGATGTTGCGGTTGCGCTTGTGCAGGAACCACGAGCCCTGCTCGGACTGCAGCCCGTCGAACAGCACGCGGCCGCGGGAACCGGGCCGGAAGTACTCCAGGTACTTGGTGGCCGCGCCGCCGTGCACCTTCATGTAGTTGCTGCGGGTGGCCTGCACGGTCGGCGAGATCTGCAGGCCGTTGATGTTGCCCGGCTCCATCTTCGCCTGCATCAGGCAGTGCGGGACCCCGTCGAACCGCTTGACGAGGATGCCGAGCACGCCGATCTCCGGCTGCACGATGATGGGCTGGGCCCACTCGCTCACCCAGGGCCGGTCGGTCCGGACGCGCAGGCCTTCGACCGAGAAGAACCGGCCGCTGGCGTGCACCAGGTTGCCGGTGTCCGGCTCGAAGTCCCAGCCGGACAGCTCCAGGAACGGGATCCGGTCCACCTGGAAGCTGTTCGCGCGGGCCCGCGCGTTGAACCAGGAGTGGAAGTCCGCCATGGACATGACCGCGTCGTCGGCCACGGCGTCGGAGCGGCCGTCCCGCGCCGTGTCTTCGTGGATCGCGCTGTGGACCACGTCACTCCCTTCCTCGGCTGCGGCGAGCCTAAGCCGGTGGCGGCGCGGCGGGCATCCCTCGACCTGATAGGGCCGCTGCCCCGCTATCAGGTCGGGGGATGCCCGGCCGGAGCGGGCTGTCCTAGCGTGGGGCACACCGAAACCGTGTGTCCGCGAAGGAGATCCTGTGGCCCCCCTGCGCATCGGGATCATGGGATGCGCGAGCATCGCCCTCCGGAAGATGCTCCCCGCCATGGCGGCCCTGCCCCGCACGGAAATCGCCGCGATCGCCAGCCGGAGCGTCGGCAAGGCCGCGGAAACCGCCCGCGCCTACGGATGCCGTGCCGTCGAAGGGTATTCGGCGCTGCTCGATTCCGAAGACGTCGAAGCCGTCTACATCCCGCTGCCGAACGCCGCGCACGCCGGGTGGATCGAGCGGGCCCTCGCCGCCGGCAAGCACGTGCTCGCCGAAAAACCGCTCACCACCAGCGTTTCCCGCACGCGGGA
Organism: Amycolatopsis sp. NPDC004747; assembly: GCF_053601335.1. Taxonomy (NCBI): domain Bacteria; kingdom Bacillati; phylum Actinomycetota; class Actinomycetes; order Pseudonocardiales; family Pseudonocardiaceae; genus Amycolatopsis; species Amycolatopsis sp. NPDC004747. The sequence goes on from NZ_JBSGBQ010000002.1 coordinate 103,061, forward strand.
CCTGCTCGCCGCCGCGCGGTCGGCCGGGCTGGTGCTGATGGAGAACGTCATGTTCCTCCACCACAGCCAGCACACGGCGGTCCGGGAGCTCCTGGAGGACGGCGCGATCGGCGAGCTGCGGGCGTTCCACGCCGCGTTCGCCGTGCCGGCACGCCCGGCCGACGACATCCGCCACCGCGCCGAGCTCGGCGGCGGTGCCCTGCTGGACACCGGTGTCTACCCGGTGCGCGCGGCGATGTCGTTCCTGGGCGGCGAAGTCGACGTCGTCTCGGCGGTGCTCACCCGGCGCCACGGCCACCCCGTCGACTCCGCCGGGCAGGCGCTGCTGTGCACCGGCGACGGCGTGGGCGCGTCCGCGACCTTCGGCATCGACCACGGCTACCGGTCCGGCTACGAGCTTTGGGGCAGCGAAGGACGGATCGTCCTCGACCACGCCTTCACCCCGCCCGCCGACCACATTCCGTTGCTGCGCTTGGAACGGCGCTCCGGCGTTGACGAAATCCCGCTGCCACCCGACGATCAGGTGGCGAACACCCTCACCGCCTTCGCGACGGCCGTCCGCTCGGGACGGCTGCCCGACACCGGCGACGTGGCGCGGCAGGCGGTGCTCGTCGACGACATCCGCACCAAGGCGAGGCTTTACGTCGATCACGCCACCGAGCCGGTGGGCTGAGCCCAGGAGGAGACCCGATCGTGACGATGACCGCGCAGGAAGCGCCGTCCCAGCTGCTGGCGGCCCGGCTGCAGATCCCCCCGATCCCCTACAGCCACGCCGCCGGGTCGTGGGTGTACGCCTCCGACGGCACCCGCTACCTCGACGGCGCCAGCGGGATCGTCAACGTGAACATCGGCCACGCCCACCCGGTGGTGGTCGAGGCCCTGCGGGACCAGGTCGGGATCTGCACCTACGCCAGCCCGGGCACGTTCGCGCCCGAGCTGATGGAGCAGCTGGCCGCGGCCACCGCGCGGGCGGTGCACCGGCCGGACGACCGCGTCATGTTCACCCCGACCGGCACGCACGCGACCGAATCCGCCATCGCGCTGGCCCGGCTGGTGCAGCGGGCCCGCGGCGAAGAGGGCAGGCACAAGATCCTGACCTCGACGCTGGGCTACCACGGCAACAGCGCGTTCGTGCTCGCGCTGTCCGGGCACCGGTCCCGGCGGCCGCACGAGGACGACAGCTTCGGCCTCGCCCCCGCGTTCAACCCGCCCTACCCCGGCCAGCACCTGGACTGCCCGTTCCCCGCCTGCCGCGTCGAGTGCGTGCAAGCGGTGCGCGACGCGATCGTCGCGGCCGGCCCGGAGAGCGTCGCCGCGGTCATGCTGGAGCCGGTCAACGGCACGACCGGCGGCGGGTTCGTCCCGCCGGCGGGATACCTGCGGGCGCTGCGCGAGGTCTGCGACGAGTTCGGCGTCCTCGTCATCCACGACGAGGTCCTCACCGGGCTGGGCCGCACCGGGCTCCCGCTGGCCTCGCACCACACGCCGGGTTCGGCGGCGGACATCGTCACGCTGTCGAAGGGGCTCGGCGCCGGGTACGTCCCGCTGGCGGCCACGATGCTCTCCCCGAACCTGGCCGAGGACATCATGGCGAGCGGCAAGTGGCTGCCGCTGATGGGCACGATGTCGGCGACGCCGTTGCAGGGCCGGGCCGGGCTGGCGGTGCTGTCGGTGCTGGAGGACCTCGGTGTCCTCGACCGCGGCGAAGTCCGCGGCGCGGCCCTCGGCCGGCTGGTGGCCGACGCGGTGCGCGGCCGTTCGGTGGTGACCGACGTCCGCGGGCTGGGCTACTTCCACGGCATCGAGCTGGCCGCGGGCACGGTCGGCGACGTCATGCGGATCACCCGGAGCAAGGGGCTCCTGCTGTACCCGTACGTCGGGTTCCGGCCGGACCGCACGGGCGAGGGGCTGCTGGTGGCGCCGCCGCTGAACGCGACCGACGGCGATCTGGACTTCCTCGGCGAGACACTGCGCACGGCCCTCGAACAGGTCGGCTGACGAAGAGAAAGGCCCGGGACCGTGGTCCCGGGCCTTTCTCTTGGGTGCGTCAGGAAGGGTGCGTCAGGAAGCGGCCGCCGCCTCGGTCAGGCGGACGCGGGAAGCCCGCAACGCCAGGCACTCCTCGTACCGCGGCAGCAGCCCCAGCTCGCCCGCCTCCCGCAGGGCCGGCGCCGCCGCGTCGCGTTCGGACAGGATCGGCTCGCCCGGCAGGTTCAGCGGGAGGCCGATTCCGGGATCGAGGGGGTTGACGGTGAGCACCTCGGCCGGCCGGTAGAGGTCGGACAGCAGGTACTGGACGCACGTGTCGTCTTCGAGGGCCACGAACGCGTGGCCGAGGCCTTCCTCGACGTACACCGCCGTGCCGCCGCGGGAGTTGAGCACGATCATGTCCCACTGCCCGAACGTCGGCGAGCCCGTCCGGACGTCGACGACGAAGTCGAGCAGCGAACCCCGCAGGCACGTCACGAACTTCGCGAGGCCGGGCGGGGTCGTCGCCCCGTGCACGCCGCGCACGACGTTGCGGCACGACGTCGAGACGTTCGTCTGCAGGAACCGCGGCCGGTAGCCGAGTGCCTCGGTGAGCACGTCTTCGCGGTAGACCTCGAAGAAGTCACCGCGCTCGTCGCCGAACGACCTGGACGACACGAGGTGCGCGCCGTCGATGCCGAGCGGCCGCACGGTCATGCTGCGGGTGCTGACGGTCCCCATGTCCTTTTAGGACGCTTCCCGGACGAGCCGTTCGATGCGCCGCGCCACCTCGTTCGGCGACGGCAGCGCGGCGATCTCCCGGGCGAGGCCACCCGCGGCCGCCTTGAAGGCCGGGTCGGCGACCAGCTCACCGCAGGTCTTCGCGATGACCTCGCTCGTGGCCTCCTCGGGCGAGAGCACCACCGCGGCCCCGGTGTCGGCGAGCCGGCGGGCCATGGCGTTGGCGCGGTAGAGGTTCGGGTCCGGGAGCAGCACCTGCGGCACGCCGAAGCTCAGGCCGGTCATCATGGTGCTGCCGCCGGTCTGGTGCACCAGGACGTCACAGGTCGGCGCGACGACGTCCAGCGGGATCCAGCCCGCCCGCACGTTCTTCAGCCGCTCGCGCAGTTCCGGCGCCGCGTCCTCGGTGACCGCGACGACGACTTCGGCGTCCAGCGTGGCGATCTGCTCGACCACGCCCTGCAGGAAGTCGTACTGGTTGTAGTTCGCGACACCGGTGCCGATGGTGACGCCGATCCGGGTGCCCGCGCCCTTGGTGTACATCCACGGTTCCAGCACGGACTGCGAGTTGCCCGGGATCCACCGCATCGGCTGGCCGCCCGCGAGGTCTTCGGGCAGCAGGCTCGGCGGCGCGATTTCGATCGTCATCGCCGGCTCGGGCAGGCCGTCCAGGCCGAGCTCCTCCAGCTGCGGACGCAGTTGCTCCTCGGCGCCGGAGTCCATCAGCCGCGGGGTGTGGATGTCCCAGGCGTGGCGGACGTACGGCACGCCGAGGTGGGCCGCCAGCAGCGGGCCGGAGTACGAGGTGACACCGCTGATGATGACGTCCGGGCGCCAGTCCTCGCTGAACGCCAGCAGCGCGTCGAGGGTCACGTATTCCATGTGGGCGTACCAGCGGCCGGCCATGATTTCGCGTTCGCGGGGGTCCGCGGGCACGTGCGTCAGGCCGCTTTCGGCGATGACCTGGCGCGGGGACACCCCCGGCGCGGTGGTGCGCACCGCGGACAGCCCGACGCCGGCGATCGTGTCGACCATCTCGTCGACCGACGCCGTGGTCATCACCTGGTGCCCGGCGTTGCGCAGCGCGTTCGCGAGCGGGACGTGGCTGAACACCGTCGACGGGGCGACCCCGGCGAGATTAAGAACCTTCACGAAGATCGTCCTCCCAGGGGTGGCTCGTGGTCGCCTTCAGCTTGCCCACGGAGAAGCCCGTGGCCATCACCAACGCGGGTAGTCCCGGCCGGTTGCCCGCGGCGGCCTACCACGTTGAGGGATGTCCCCTTCCCCCGGCGCTTCTAGCGTGGCTGGAGCGTTAGGTCCGCAATCCGCACTCGAGGAGCAGGGGATCGATCCGACATGGTCGACTCAGCCCGATCGGACCTGCTGGCGCAGGTCCGCGACTACCACGACGCCCAGTCCCCCGGGCCGGCGCCGTTCATCCCGGGGCAGACGCCGATCCTGTCGTCCGGGGCGGTGCTCGACGCCGCCGACCGCGAAGCGCTGGTGGCCGCCGCGCTCGACCTGCGCATCGCCTCCGGCACGATCGCGACGAAGTTCGAGTCGGCCTTCGCCCGGAAGCTCCAGCGGCGCAAGGCGGTCCTGACGAACTCCGGGTCCTCGGCGAACCTGCTGGCGCTGAGCACGCTGACGTCCCCGACACTGGGCGACGAGCAGCTCAAGCCGGGCGACGAGGTCGTCACGGTCGCGGCCGGCTTCCCGACCACGGTGAACCCGATCCTGCAGAACGGCATGATCCCGGTGTTCGTCGACATCGAGCTCGGCACGTACAACACGACGGCCGAGCGGGTCGAGGCCGCGATCTCGCCGCGCACGCGCGCCATCATGATCGCGCACACGCTGGGAAATCCTTTCCCTGTCGCCGAAGTCGCCGAAATAGCGAAGCGCCACGACCTCCACCTCATCGAGGACAACTGCGACGCCGTCGGCTCGACCTACCACGGACAGCTCACCGGCACGTTCGGCCGGTTCTCCACGGTGTCGTTCTACCCCGCCCACCACCTGACCATGGGTGAGGGCGGGATGCTGCTGTCCTCGGACATCAAGCTGGCCAAGCTGGCGAAGTCGTTCCGCGACTGGGGTCGCGACTGCTGGTGCGAGCCGGGCGAGGACGACCGCTGCCTGAAGCGGTTCGAACTGCACCTGGGCACGCTGCCGGAGGCCTACGACCACAAGTACGTCTTCTCCGAAGTCGGCTACAACCTCAAAAGCACCGACATCCACGCCGCGCTCGGGCTGAGCCAGCTGGCGAAGCTGCCGGACTTCGTCGAGGCCCGCAAACGGAACTGGCGCCAGCTGCGCGAAGGCCTGGACGGGCTGCCCGGGCTGATCCTGCCGGAGGCGACGCCGGGCAGCGACCCGAGCTGGTTCGGGTTCGTCATCACGGTGAAACCCGATGCGGGCTACGACGTTCCCGAGGTCGTCGAGTACCTCGAAGCGCGCAACATCCGCACCCGGCGGCTGTTCGCGGGGAACCTGACCCGCCACCCCGCCTACATCGGCAAGCCGCAGCGCATCGCCGGCCCGCTGACCAACAGCGACATCGTCACCGAGCGGACGTTCTGGATCGGCGTCTACCCGGGGATCACCACGGAGATGATCGAGTACGTGATCGGCACGCTCAAGGAGTTCGCCGCCACGCACTGACCGCACGGGCGTCCGAAAAGGACTGTGCGCCACCGGATCCAACAGGAAAGGAAGAACCCATGACCACCACTGCCGAGACTTCGGCCGAACCGGTCGACCTGTTCTCCCCGGAAGTGGTCGCCGACCCGTGGGGAGCGCACGCGGCGGTGCGCGAGGCGCCGACGCTGCAGATCGGCGGCTTCATGGGCGGGCCGCCGATGTACCTGGCCGCCCGCTACGAAGACGTCCGCCAGGTCCTGATGGACCAGCGGTTCCAGTGCAACCCGCTGGCGGACTCCCCCGCCGAGGACATCCGGAACGGGGTCTTCCGGCACCTGGACATGCCAGAGGAGCTGATCCCCTGGCTTAAGAACCTGATCAACGCTTCCGACGGCGAGGAGCACGCCCGGCTGCGCAAGCTGGTCTCCTACGCGCTCACCGCGCACCGGGTCGGCAAGTTCCGCCCCCGCGTGGAGGAACTCACCTCCGAGCTGCTCGACAAGCTCGAGGCCGAGGGCGGTGACGGCACGCCGATCGACCTCGTCGAGTCCTACTGCTACCCGCTGCCGGTCACGGTGATCTGCGAGCTGGTCGGCGTCGACGCGGAAGACCGCCCGCAGTGGCGCGCGTGGAGCGACGCGATGGCGACGCTCGACGGCAAGCGGCTGCCCGAGGAGGTCCGCAAGACGCTGGTCGCGGCGCGCGGGATGATCGAGCGGCGGCGCGAAGAGCCGAAGGACGACATGGTCACCGCGCTCGTCGAGGCGCAGGCGAAGAACCCCGGCATCGCCACCGACGACGAGCTGGTCGGCATCCTGTTCAGCCTGGTCACCGCCGGCCACCAGACGACGACGTACCTGATCGGCAACTCGGTGCTGGCCCTGCACGAGCACCCGGACCAGCTCGCCCGGCTGAAGGCGGACCCGACGCTCTGGCCGCAGGCCGTGCGCGAGCTGCAGCGCCTGGGCCCGATCCAGTTCGGGCAGCCGCGGTTCGCCACCGAGGACATCGAGGTCGGCGGCACGGTGATCCCGCGGGGGATGCCGGTCGTGCCGCTGATCATGGCCGCCAACAGCGACCCGCGGAAGTTCCCGGAGCCGGAGAAGCTGCAGATCGACCGGCTCGCCGTCGGCAGCGAGAGCCACCTCGGCTTCGGCAAGGGCATCCACCGCTGCCTCGGCCAGCACGTCGCCTACCTGGAGGCGGAGGTGGCGCTGCGCGGGCTGTACACCCGCTTCCCGGACCTGACGCTCGCGGTGCCGCGCAAGGAGATCCCGTGGATCCTGCGGCCCGGCTTCACCCGGACCAAGGACCTGCCGGTGCGCCTGGTCACCCCGGCGTCCTGACGTCAGTTAGTCGGAGGAGATTCCCTTGACCGAAACCGTCGCCTTCCCGCAGGACCGCACCTGCCCGTACCAGCCGGCGCCCGGCTACGAGCCGCTCGCCGACCGGCGCCCGATCGCCGAAGTCACCCTGTACGACGGCCGCAAGGCCTGGGCGGTCACCGGGCACGAACTGGCCCGCAAGCTCCTGACCGACCCGCGCATCTCCAGTGACCGCACCAACCCGGCGTGGCCGATGGTCAGCGCGGCCGCCGCCGTCGAGTTCACCGACGTCCAGCAGAAGGTCATCAAGCTGCTCACCGCGCTGGTGGGCGTCGACGGCCCGGCCCACCGGGCGCGGCGCAAGCTGGTACAGGCGGGGTTCACGGTCAAGCGGATCGACTCCCTGCGCCCGAAGATCCAGGAGATCGTCGACCGGCAGATCGACGAGATGATCGCCGAGGGCGCGCCGGCGGACCTGCTCAAGAAGTTCGCTTCGCCGGTGCCGCTGATGGCGTTGTGCGACCTGCTCGGCATCCCGCACGAGGACCAGGACTACTTCGAGCGGAAGGCCCACCAGATCCTGTTCGGGCCGGACGCCGGCGGGGCCTACGACGAGCTGATGGCCTACCTGACCAAGCTCATCGAGAAGGCCCAGCAGAACCCGGCCGAGGAGGGCTTCCTGCAGGCCCTGCTCGCCGAACGCGACCCGTCGAGCGACATCGACCACGAGGAAATCCTCCAGATGTTCCTCATCGTGCTCGTGACCGGGCACGACACGACGTCGAGCTCGATCGGGCTGGGTGCGTTCACGCTGCTGCAGCACCCGGAGAAGCTGGCCGAGCTGCGGGCCGACCCGTCGCTGATGCCCGCGGCGGTGGACGAGCTGACCCGGTTCGTGGTCGTCCCCGACGGCCTGCAGCGGGTGGCCGCGGCCGACATCGAGGTCGACGCGAACACCACCATCCGCAAGGGCGACGGCGTGTTCTTCCTGTTCTCGCTCATCAACCGGGACGAGGAAGCCTACGACGACGGCGACCAGCTGGACTGGCACCGCCCGACGTTCCGCGACCACCTGACCTACGGGTTCGGGACGCACCAGTGCGCCGGGATGAACCACGCGCGCGCCATCATGGAAATCGCTTTCCGGCGGCTGATCGACCGGCTGCCGGGTCTGCGCCTGGCGGTCCCGGCCGACGAAGTCCGGGTCAAGCCGGGGGACGCGTTCCAGGGGCTGGCCGAGCTGCCGGTCACCTGGTGACGCGTTGTTCTCCGCTTCGGCCGGCCGGGTGCTCCCCGGCCGGCCGAAGCTTTGCCCGGCCGAAGAGCTTCGGGGTGGTGGGCACCGCAACCCGCCCAGGTCAGCCGGCACCTTCGGGGCGGGAGACTGTCACCTGCCGGCGACCATGCCGATGAACAGCCAGTCCAGCCCGCGGTCGAAGTCCCGGTCGCGCAGTTGCTCCATCGACTGGTCGCCGTCGCGGTCCAGGAGGCCGCCCTGCTCGAGCGCCGACGACATCGCCGCCATGCTGCCGGTCACCTCGGCGGCGAACTCCTCCGCCGTGCGGCCCGTTTCGGCGAGGTGCTCCAGCCAGCGGCTTTCCGTCGCCGTGAAGCCGTAGACGTACTGGAAGACGACGTTCAGCGCCGCCGAGCGGTCCTTCAGCGGCAACGGCGAGCGCGCCATCACCGCCTGGGCGCACTCGGTGAACCGCAGGCTGCTCGGGCCGATGTTCAGGTACTCGCCGTAGCAGCGGATCGCCCACGGGTGGGCCACCATCGTGCGGCGCCACGCGCGGGCGAGGGCGCGGAGGTCGTCGCGCCAGTCGTTGCCGTCTTCGATGGCCGGGCGCTCGATTTCGCCCGCCACCGCGTCCAGGGCCAGCTCCAGCAGGTCGTCCTTGTTCGCGACGTACCAGTACACCGACATCGGGGTGACGTTCAGCTCCTCGGCCAGCAGCCGCATGGAGAACTTCGCGTCGCCCTCGGCGTCGAGCACGCGGACCGCCGTCGCGACGATCTTCTCCCGGTCGAGCTCGGATTCGCCCGCCCGGTGCTTGCGGGCCGGCCGCGAGGAAAGCCACACGCTCTCGCGCGGCTGCGAAGCCCGCTTGCCCATCGCGGCCCTCCTTCTCGACGGCGGAGGAGTTCAACGGTACGGGGGCAGGGTGCGTGGCGCCACGCACCCTGCCTGCTCAGGGGGATGCCGCCGGGGTCGCCTCCGCCCGGGCCGCCCGGCGCAGCAGCAGGCCGGCGAGCAGGCCGCCCAGCACCACGGCCAGCGCACCGATCAGCTCGCTGGCCCGCACGCCGCCGGCGAAGGCTTCGCGCACCTGGGCCCGCAGTTCCGGTGTCCGCGCGTCGAGCAGCGCTTCGTGGAGCGAACCGGCGGCGCCGGCACCGAGGCCGACCGGCAGCAGCGCGGCGAACCGCGAGTTGAGCACGGCGCCGAGGATGGCGACGCCGAGCCCGCTGCCGAACTGGTTCACGGTGCCCTGCACCGCGGCTCCCGCCCCGGCCTTCTCGGCCGGGATCGAGGTCATGATGGCGTTGGCCATGGCGGGCATGGCCAACGCGATGCCGCCGCCCATGACCAGCAGGCCGGCCAGCATCCCGCCGTACCCGCGCTCGGGCGTGCCGAGCACGGCCACCATGGCGAGGCCGACGGCGTTCAGCGTCATCCCGGCGAGGATCGTCCACGCGATGCCCAGCTTCTCGAGCAGCTTCGCGCCGAGGCCGACGACGTTCAGCGCGACGACCACCAGCGCCAGCGGGGCCGTCTTGAGCCCGGCTTCCAGCGGGCCGTAGCCGAGCACCAGCTGCAGCTGCTGGGTCAGCAGGAAGACCGAGCCGCCCATCCCGAAGGCCACCAGCAGGCCGCCGGAGATGGCGCCGTTGAACCGGCGGTTGCGGAAGAACTCCATGTCCAGCATGGGGTTCGGCACGTGCAGCTCCCACCGGACGAACGCGGCCAGCGCGACCACGCCGATCGCGGCCGCCACCAGGACGGTGGCGGAGGTCCAGCCGTGCTCGGGACCGGAGATGATCGCGTAGACGACCCCGACCATGCCGATCGTGGAGAGCACCGCGCCGATCAGGTCGGGCCGCTTGCCCTGCGGGTCCTTGGACTCCGGCACGAGTTTCGCCACGGCGACGCAGCCGAGCAGCGCCACCGGGATGTTGACGAGGAAGATCGAGCCCCACCAGAAGCGGGCCAGCAGCGCGCCGCCGATCAGCGGGCCGCTGGCGTACCCGAAGGAGCTGACCGCGCTCCACAGCCCGATCGCCTTCGGCAGCTCCTTCTCGTCGAAGACCTGCATGACGACGGCCAGGGTGGTGGTCGTCAGCAGCGCGCCGCCGATGCCCATCCCGGCCCTGGCCGCGATCAGCTGCCCGGAGGACAGGCTGAACGCGGCGGCCAGCGAACCGGCGCCGAAGAGCACGAGCCCGACGAGCAACGAGCGTTTCCGGCCGTAGCGGTCGCTGAAACTCCCGGCGGTGAGCAACAGGCCGGATTGCACGAGCGCATACGCGTTGATCATCCATTGGATGTCGGCGGTGGTGGCGCCGAGGTCTTCGGTGAGCTTGGGGATGGCCAGGTTCAGGACCGTGTTGTCGACCAGGACGACCAGCTGGGCCAGGGAGATGACGGCCAGGATCAGCCAGCGCCGGGGATTGCGGGTTTCGGTCACCGTCACCGTGGCGTGCATTTCGCGCAAGAGAGCACCCCCGGTAGCGAATTGCGTCCGACAAGTTCTTATACACCATATAAGGAGTGGGGAGCGGGTCGCAAGGGGCCATTCAGCGACCGGTCACCCGGCGCAGGACGGCCAGCTGTTCCTCCTGCTCGCGGCGGCTGATCGCGGCGTCCGCGCACCGGGCCGAGCCGTGGAACGTGCCGGGGAACAGGTGCAGCTCCACGTTCACGCCCGCCGCCTGCATCGCCAGCGCGTAGGCGATACCTTCGTCCCGCAGCGGGTCGAGCTGCTTCACCGCGACATACGCCGGCGGCAGCCCGCTCAGGTCGGTCGCGCGGGCCGGGGCCGCGTAACACGGCACCTCGCTCGTCGCGCGCCGGGCCGGGCCGAGGTAGGCGTCCCAGCTGATCTCCGCCTGCGGCCGGTTCCACAACGGCGTGTCGACGAACGCGCGCATGCTCGGCGTCTCGAGCCGGTCGTCCAGGACGGGCGCGTTGAGGAACTGGTAGGCGATCGGCGGGCCGCCGCGGTCGCGGGCCAGCAGCGCCAGCCCGCCGCTGAGGCAGCCGCCCGAGCTGATGCCGTAGGTGACGATCCGGCATGGGTCCACGCCCAGCTCGTCCGCGTGCCCGGCGAGCCAGCACAGGCCCGTGTAGACGTCCTCGAGCGGGCCGGGGTAGCGCGTTTCCGGCGCGAGGCGGTACTCGACCGAGACGACGGCGACCCCCAGCGCGCGGGCCAGCTCGACGCACGGCACCTGGGCCACGTCGAGGTCGCCGACCACGAACCCGCCGCCGTGCACGAAGTACACCGCGGCCGTCGACACCGGGCGGGTGGGGCGGTAGACGCGCAGCGCCACGTCGTGCCCGTCGCCGGGGACCCGCACGTCGTCGATCCGCAGGCCCGCGGTGTCCGGCGCCGGCAGCCGGTCTCTGAGCTCGCTGACCGCCGCCCGGGCCGTGGCGAGGTCACCGAGGTCGGTGACCGGCAGCGCCGGGACGGCGAGGGCGAGCTCGGGGTCGAACGCATAGACCATGGTGCCTCCACGAAAAAGCCGGGCCGCGCGGCGCGGGCGGGTGCCCGTGCGGTGCGGCCCGGAGAGAAGAAAAGGGTGCTTACGCCAAGAGGTCGGTTTCGGTGATGCCGGGACCCTGGCCGGTGCGGATGAACCACTCGGTGCCGAACATGGTCCGGAACGTGTCCTCGGGCAGGTCGGTGAACAGCGTGGACTGCGGGGTGATCTGGCTGGCGTGGGCGAGCAGCGCCTTGCGCTTGTACTCGGTGTACGCGGAGACGTCGACGCGGCAGGTGAGCTCGGCTTCCGGGGTGCCGAAGTCCGGGCCCGCGGGCAGCTCGACACCGGCCTGCTCGGCGAGGGCGTGCTGGTTCGCCTTGATCTGCTCGCGGTTGATCGTGGACTGGAAGACCTTCGCCGTGCCCGCGAGCTCCGCCGCCCGGGTGCCGACGCGGTGCACCTGGATGTGGTCGGGGTCGCCGTAGGTGCCCTTCTCGTCGTACACGGTCAGCACGTCGGCGTTCTCCTCGCGCAGGATCGCGGCGAGCTTCCGCGCGGCTTCCTCGACGTCCGCGGTCTGGAACGTGCCGCCCTCGCCGGCGGCCGCCATCCCGGAGTCGGTGTAGCCGAGGAACTCGAGCCGGTCCACGCCGAGCACGTCGGCCGCGGCCCGTGCTTCGACGGCCCGGCGGTCGGCCAGGGTCTCGCCATCGGCGAGGAGGCCGTCCGGCTGGTACCCGAGTTCCCCGCGGGTGGCGAGCACGAGCACGACGCGGTGGCCGTCCTCGTGGGCCTTGCGCAGGACGCCGCCGCAGGTGGTGGTGTCGTCGTTGGGGTGTGCGTGGAAGGAAACGAGAGTGCCCATGGCGCCGAACCTACGCACGCGAGGCGCGCGCGGGATCCCGCAGATGAGCAGTCACAACACCTCTCCCGCCGCCACCAGCCCGGCGAGCGCCACCGCGCCCCGCAACGACGACAACCCGCCCAGCGCGGCCGGCTCCACGGGGACCGGGGTCTGGCCCTGGCGCACGAAATCGGCGAGGTGCCCCGCCACCGACGGGACGATCTCCGGGATGCCCGCCGCGAACCCGCCGCCGATCAGCGCCCGGTCCGGGTGGACGAGTTCCTGCACACCGGTCACCGCCGCGGCCACTGCCCGGGTGGTCCCTTCGAGCGCGTCGGCCGCCCACGGCTCTCCTTTGCGCAGCGCCCGCTGCAGCGCGTAGAACGAGACGTCGGCGCCGCGCAGGAGGGACGCCCGGCGCAGGGTCGCCGGCCCGGAAGCGAGGGCCTGGAGACAGCCGCGGCGGCCGCAGACGCAGCGGACGCCGCCCATCTCGACGATCACGTGGCCGATCTCGAACGACCCGCGGCCGAGGCCGGGGCACGGCACGCCGCCCAGGACCAGGCCGCCGCCGATGCCGGTGCCGATCCCGATGTACAGCAGGTTCTCGCAGCCCGAAGCCCGCGCCTCGGCCAGCGCGCCGAGGTCGCCGTCGTCCGCCCAGGCGAGGGCCGCCTCGGGGAACAGGGTGCGCAACGCCGTCTTCAGGTCGACCCCGGTCCATTCCGGGCGGCTGGGCCAGGTCGCGATCCGGCCGTCCGGGCCGACCGTGCCGGGCATCGCGACCCCGACCGCCTCCAGCGGGACGCCGAGCCGCTCGCGCAGCCGGGCCACGTGTCCGGCCAGCTGCGCGAGGTCGTCCTCCGCGCTGCGGCGGGCGCCCCAGTCGAACGAGGTTTCCTCGATGCACTCTGAGCCGGCTTCGACCCGGAAGGCGACCTTGGTGCCACCGACGTCGATACCGAGGTGGTACGGGGTGCCCACGTCGTCAGCGGCCGGGCACCGACGGGCAGAGCGCGAGCAGGTCGGCCGGCTGCCGCAGCACCACGTCGGGACCCGCGGCGAGCAGCTCGCCGACGTCGTCCGGGGGCGCCCACAACGCGGCGGCCGAGGCGACGCCCGCCCCCTGCGCGCTGGCGATGTCGGTGGGCGCGTCGCCGATCATGATGGCCTGCCCGGGCGGGACGTCCAGCAGGTCGAGCGCGTGCCGCACGATGTCCGGGGCCGGCTTGGGCCGGGCGACCTCGTCCGAGCCGATGACGTGCTCGAAGAACGGGAGCAGGCCGAGGTCGGCCAGCAGGGACCGCGCCCGCGGGCCGCTCTTGCCGGTGGCGACGGCCAGCCGCAGGCCACGCGCCCGCAGCGTCAGCAGCAGCTCGGTGACGCCGTCGAAGACCTGGACCTCACCGGCGAGGCGGTAGCTTTCGCGGACGAAGGGTTCTTCCATCTCCAGCGGAAGGTCCATGATCCGCATGATATCCGGAAAATAGCGGCCGAGGTGGCGCCGGTACTCCGCGAAGGGCGCGGGCCCGTCCCCGACGACCTCCGCGTAGGCGATGGCGAAGGCCTCGCTCATCACCGCGAAGCTGTCGACGACCACCCCGTCGAGGTCGAAGACGACCGCGTGCCGGACCGGTACCGAGGGATCGGCCCCGGCCTCCGGCCGATCGACGATCGGGAATGTCATGGAGCTCCCTCTCTACTGGAACGCCGGGACGGCGCCGCGCGCCGAGCCCGCGGAGGCGTAGAAGTTCTCGATCATCTGCACGATCGGCCGTGCTTCGGCGAGGGCCCGGCCGCGGTTGCCGGGATCGGCCAGCATCGCGGCGAGGTCGCCCACCTGGCGGGTGTACTCCACGCCGACGGGTTCGAGCGGCACGGGCAGCCGCGTGGTGGTGCCCTCGCGCGTCATCGTCAGCACGGGCTCGGGCTCGCGGTTGGGGCTGAAGCCGAAGGTGCACCGCAGGTCCGCGGTGCCGGCGCTGCCCTCGACGTGCAGCACCGAGACGTCCCGCGCCTGGTGGGAGGCCCAGCTCGCGCGCAGCGAGACCGAGACGCCGTCTTCGCGGACCAGGAAGCCGCGCGCGGTGTCCTCGACGTCGGCGGGGTCGGCGCCGAGCCGGTCCTGCCGCCACGCCGCCCGCCAGGCGTCCGCGTTGACGAAGTCGTCCGACGTCACGCCGATGACCTGGGTGAAGGCGGCCGGGCCGAGCAGGAACGCGAGCGTGTCGAGCAGGTGCCAGCCGAGGTCGTACAGCGCTCCCCCGCCGGCCTTTTCGCGCTGGGTGAACCAGCCGCCCGCGCGCGGCACGCCCCGCGCCCGGATCCAGCCCAGGGCCGCGTGCCGGATGTCGCCGAGCTCCGGCAGGAGGTCACGCAGGGCCCCGACGTCACCGCGGTAGCGGGCCGCGCTGCCGGCCAGCAGCATGCCGCCGCTGCGTTCGGCCGCGGCGAGGACGTCGATCTCGGCCGAGGTCAGGCACACCGGCTTCTCGAGGAAGACGGAGATCCCGGTGGCGAGCAGCGCGCCCGCCACCTCGGTGTGCAGGTAGTTGGGCACCGCGACGACGGCGAGGTCGACCTCGCGCGCGGTCAGCGCGGACACCGCGGGGTGGGTGGGGATGCCGGTGGCTTTCGTGAACGCCTGCCGCGACGCCGGATCGGCGTCGACGGCGGCGACCACCTCGAAGTCCGCGTGCTCGCGCAGCAGGGGCAGCCACAGCTCGCGGCCCGCCCAGCCGAGCCCGACCACCGCGGCCCGGACACTCATGCGCACACCTCGCTGACGCTCGGCGCGGCCTGAGCGGCAAACGCCGTGTCGAATGATTCACTCGCGAGCTCGTTCATGCCCTGGCCACTTCGGCGGCGACGATCTCGGCGGTCGCGTGCATCTCCGGCTCGCCGGCGAGCAGAACCCGGTGGTGCAGCCAGACGCAGTCCTCGCTGATCGCGTCGGCGTGCGGGCAGCGCTCGGCGATCGCGGCCACGCTCTCGTCGGGAGCGCCGAGCTCCCAGAAGGCGTCGGTGCGGTAGATCGCGCGGAACGCCGCGAAGGCGGGCAGGCCGGCTTCGACGAGCCGGTCGACCAGGGCGTTGCGGCGGTCCTCGGTGAGCCCGGGGACGCGGAACATGGCCATGTAGTGGGAGTTGCGGTCGGCGCGCACGTCACCGCCCTGGGGCACGACGCCGTCGATCTCGCCGAGCAGCCGGGACAGCAGCGTCCAGCGCTCGTCGCGCACGGCGATCTGCGCGTCGAGGCGGGCCAGCTGCGCACGCAGCACGGACGCGGAGAACTCGTTGAGCCGCATGTTGGAGCCGGCGATCTTGTGCAGGTAGCGGCGATCGTCGCGGGGACGGCCGCAGCTGTGCCGGAGGAACGCCGTCTCGTACTTTTCGGTCTCCCCCTCGGGGAAGACGACCGCGCCGCCTTCGCCCGCCGTCATCAGCTTGCCGTTCTGGAAGCTGAAGGTGGCGATGCTGTCCAGCTCGCCGACGCGCCTGCCCTGCCAGCGCGCGCCGTGCGCGTGCGCGGCGTCCTGCAGCAGGGGCACGCCGGTGTCGGCGGAAACCTTCGCCAGCGCGTCCATGTCGGCCATCAGCCCGGCCATGTGCACCGGCATGATCACCTTGGTGCGCGGGGTGACCGCGGCCGCGACGGCTTCGGGGTCGAGGTTGTAGGTGGCCGCGTCGACGTCGACCGGGACGGTGACCGCGCCGAGCCGCTGGGCGGCCTGGGACGAGGAGATGAAGGTGAAGGCGGGCACGATGACCTCGGTGCCCGGGCCGACGCCCATGACCTGCAGGGCGAGTTCCAGCGCGTGCGTGCCGTTGGTGACGGCCAGCGCGTGCGCGGCGCCGTGGTGCTCGGCGAACTCGCGCTCGAAGGAGTTCACCTCGTCCCCGCCCATGCGCCACCACTGCCCCTGTTCGAGCGCGCGGGCCAAGCCGTCCCGCTCGGCGTCGTCGTACTGCGGCCACGCGGGGAATTCCGGTGCCTTTCGCGCGTTCATGGTTCTCCGAATCTCCGCTGGGGTTCGAATGGAAAAAGGCTAGATCGGCGCCCGTCCCGCCTACATCCCCCGGCTTGGTAGTGCGGCTTTGTCAGCCGAGACCGAAGAAAGCGCGGTAGGCGTTCAATTGGCCTTCGAGCATGTGAATTCCGTAATGGACGCGGTGGCCGAGAGCGGCCGCTTCGCGCAGCAGGCGGGTCTCGCGGGGTTTCATGACGATGTCGGCGACCACGCTGCGCGGGGCCAGCTCGTCCGGCCGGAACGGCAGCGGGTCGCCGGGCCGCAGCCCGAGCGGCGTCGCGTTCACGACGATGTCGGCGCCCGCGGTGTCCGGTTCGGCCGACACCGCCGTCCGGCCGGGCCAGTGCGCTTCCAGGCGGGCTCGGAGCGCGGCGAGTTTCGCGGTGTCCGGGTCGCACACCGCGAGCCGGTCCGCGCCCGCGGCCAGCAGGGCCGCCGCGATGGCACTGCCCGCGCCACCGGCTCCGGCCAAGGAAAGCTTCTTCGCCCGGGGATCGTGCCCGGCCTCGACGAGCCCGGCCACGAACCCGGTGCCGTCGAAGTTCTCGGCGTACCAGCGGCCGTCCGCTTCGCGCCGCAACGCGTTGGCGCTGCCGGTGATCGCCACCACCGGGCTGCACCGGTCGGCGAGCCCGGCCACCGCCGCCTTGTGCGGCACGGTGACGAAGATGCCGTCGAGGTTGGCCACGGCCTGCAGCCCGGCGACGATCCGCGCGAGGTCGGGCGCCGGCGCGTGCACCGGGACGAGCACCGCGTCGACGGCCAGCTCCGCGAAGAGCGGGTTCAGCAGTCCGGGCGACTGCACCTGGGTGACCGGATCGCCCAGCACGACGTACAGGCGGGTGGTGCCGCTGATCGTCATCTCGTCCTCCTCAAGCGGGACGCAGCATGGTTGCGATCGCGGACGCGAGTTCGACCGACTGGTCGCCGTTGAGCCGCGGGTCGCAGGCGGTCAGGTAGCGGCCGGGCAGGTCGGCCTCGGTGAGGCCGGCCGCCCCGCCGAGGCATTCCGTCACGTCTTCGCCGGTCACCTCGACGTGGATGCCGCCCGGGTGGGTGCCGAGCTGCCGGTGCACGGCGAAGAAGCCGGCCAGCTCGGCGACGACGTGGCCGAAGTGCCGGGTCTTGTAGCCGTTGGCCGAGGTCCGGGTGTTGCCGTGCATCGGGTCGCACTGCCAGATCACCTCGTGCCCGGAGGCGGTGACCTTCTCGACGATCGGGGGGAGGAGCTCGCGGACCCGGTCGTGGCCCATCCGGCTGACCAGCGTCAGCCGGCCCGGCGTGCGGTGCGGGTCCAGCCGCCGCACGTACTCGACGACCTCCTCCGGGGTGCAGCCCGGCCCCAGCTTGAGGCCGATCGGGTTGGCCAGCAGCTCGGCGAAGGCGAGGTGGGCGCCGTCGAGCTGGCGGGTGCGCTCCCCGATCCACAGGAAGTGCGCGAGGCCGCTGGACAGCCGCGGTTCCGGGCCGCCGGAGTCGGCCCACAGGACGGCCCGCTCGTAGTCGAGCAGGAGCAGCTCGTGGCTGACGAAGATCTCGGCCAGGCGCGGCCGGGCATCGCCCGGGAAACCGCCCGCGGAGGACGAGCGGCGGGCACCGGCGAGCGCCGGCTGCGGTGCTTCGACGCCCTCGGCGCAGAGCTTGCGGACGAGGTCCATCGCGCTGGCGGCGTGGGCGTAGGCCATCAGCATCCGGTGCGGGTCGGGCGTCCGGGCGGCGGCCGTGCACTCCGGGGCGTTCACGATGTCGCCCCGGTAGACGGGCAGCCCCAGCGCATCGACGGTGCTGGACCGCGGCTTGGCGAACTGCCCGGCCATCCGCGCGATCTTGACCACCGGCAGGCCGGCCGCCCCGGCCAGCACCTCGCCCATCCGCTCCAGCACGCCCAGGTTGGCCCGCAGGTGCGGCTCGGTGTTGCCGGCGAACGTCTCCGCGCAGTCCCCGCCCTGCAGCAGGAACGCCTCGCCGCGGGCGACCGACGCGAGCCGGGCGTGCAGCCGTGTCGTCTCCTCCGGCGCCACGATCGGCTCGGCGTTGTGCAGCAGCTCGACCACCGCGGCCGCCCGCTCGGCGTCCGGCCAGCACGGCTGCTGCGCGGCCGGGCGGGCCAACGCCGCGCTCAGCCGGCCGGCCAGCACCCGGTCGACCGCCCGGCCGGGGAAGACCGGGTCCGCGAGGTACGGCAGCCGTCTCATGTCGCCGCCGCTTCCGTCGTCCCGGCCAGGTTTTCCAGCCGGTCGCGGGGCATCCGGGCCAGGACGTCCGTGACGACCTCCACCGGCACATCGCTCACCAGCTCCGCCCCCCGCGGGCCGGCCAGCACGAAGGCGAGCCCGGTGATCGCCTTCTTGTCCCGGCGCATCCGGCGGACGAGCACGTCCGCGTCGACGCCGTCGGGCAGTGCGGCCGGCAGGCCGTAGTGGCGGACGACGTCGAGGTGTTCGTCCACCCCGGACTGGTCGATCCGGCCCAGCGCACCGGCCAGCCGGCCCGCGAAGACCGTGCCGATGGCCACCGCCTCGCCGTGGCGCAGGGCGAAGTCCGTCGCGATCTCCAGCGCGTGCCCGAGGGTGTGGCCGTAGTTGAGCAGGTGCCGCGGCCCGGTGTCCCGCTCGTCGCGGGCGACGATGCCCGCCTTCAGGGTGATGCTGGCGGCGATCTGCTCCGGCAGCGGCAGGCCCCGCAGGTCCGGCGCGCCGATGAAGTGGCAGCGGGCGATCTCGCCGAGGCCGTTCCGCAGCTCCCGCCGCGGCAAGGTGGTCAGGTAGTCCGTGTCGCACAGCACCGCGCTGGGCTGCCAGTACGCGCCGACCAGGTTCTTGCCCGCCGGCAGGTTCACCGCGGTCTTCCCGCCGACGCTGGCGTCCACCTGCGCGAGCAGGGACGTCGGCAGGTGAACCACGGCCACGCCCCGGTGGTACAGCGCGGCGGCCAGCCCGACGACGTCCGTGGTGGTGCCGCCGCCGCAGGAGACGACGACGTCGGACCGGGTCAGCCCGAACCGCGCGAACTCGCCGCACAGATCCTCCACTGTGGACAGCCGCTTGCCGTGCTCGCCGTCGCGCGCGGGCAGCAGGAGCGTGTCGACCCCCGTGTCGGGCACCCAGCCGGCCGGCCGGGCCGAAACGACCACGGCCCGGTTCGCGCCGAGCCGCCGGACGACCCCGGGCAGCTCCGCCCGCACCCCGGGCCCGACGAGCACGTCGTAGGAACGTTCTTCCAGGCACACCGGAATCGTGGTCGTCACGGCGACGGCTCCCGCGGCTCCGGCAGCGTCCGGTAGGGCAGGTCGGCGATCCGGGACACCGGCTCGCTACCGTGGTGGAGGTACTCGCCGCCGTAGAAGAGGTTCAGGTACGGGACGTAGTGCTGCTTGTAGGCGGTCCTGCAGAAGCCGGCGAACTTCGCCAGCAGGCCCTCTTTTTCCCTCATCGTCGTGCCTTTCGCCAGGTTCAGCCGAGGTCGCCGGCCAGCACGCGGGCCGCCAGCGTCCGGAGCTCGTTGTCGTCGGTGATGGTGCGGACCTGCTCGCGGCCGCCGGTGACCGTCAGGTACCGGCGCTGCCGCAGGAAGACCTGGCCGTTCGCGAACGCCCGGCCGCACAGGGTTTCCTGCCTGTCGGTGCGGGTGGTGTCCCCCACCAGTGCCCGGAAGTTGTCCTCCAGTTCCTTCCAGTCGCTCCACTCGCGGGGCTGGGTCGTGAAGGTGTGGATCACGCTCCAGCGGGTGACCGCGCCCCGGCGTTGCAGCGCGTACCCGGCGTCCTGTTCGACGAGCCGGAACTGGCTGCCGTACTGGGTCTGCACCGCGGGTGACACCGGCAGCGGCTCGACGTAGGTGGGGCCGGGGTAGCCGACGTCCACCAGCCAGCCGGTGCCGTCCAGGGTGACCAGGTTGAACATGTGCTCGACCTCGGTGCCGAACGTCTCCCGGCCTTCGGCGGTGCTGCCCGCCAGCGGGGTGACGTCGTAGCCCAGCTCGGTCAGGAGCCGGTGGAACAGCCGGTTCAGGTGGTAGCAGGCGCCGCCCTTGCCTTCGGCGATGCTGGTCACGAAGACGTCGTCCTCGTCGAGGTCGACGACGTTCACCGCGTCCCGGAGTTCGTAGGCGAGGCTGTTGTACGGGATCGCCATCAGGTGGCGCTTCTGCAGTTTCGCGAGCGTTTCGAGGTCCACGCCGGTTTCCCCGCCGCAGCCGATCCGCTGGAGGTAGGTCTCCACGTCGAACACGTTCACCACCTTCTTTCAGAGCAGTTCGTTCAGGTGCGCGGCGAGCAGGGCCGGTGTCGGGTGGTCGAAGACGACGCCGGCCGCGAGCTTCCGTTCGGTGCGGGCCCGCAGCCGGTTGCGGAGCTCGATCGCGGTGAGCGAGTCGAAGCCGATCTCGAACAGCCCCTGGTCCGGGTCGACCTGGTGGGCGGCGCGGTAGCCCAGCACCCCGGCCACCTGGGTGCGCACCAGCTCCAGGAGGACCTCCGCCCGCTCGGCCGGCTCGAGCCCGGCCAGCCGTCCGGCCCAGTTATCGTCCACAGTGGACGCAGTGCGAGCCTGCTGCCGTCCCGCGCGGACCAGGCCGCGCAGCAGGTGCGGCACGTCGGTGCCGCCGGCCGCCTCGGCGCGCAGGCCCCGCAGGTCGAGCTGGGCGGGCACCAGCTGGGCCTCGCCCGACCCGACCGCGGCGTCGAACAGGGCCATGCCGTCCGCGGGGTTCATCGCGACCAGGCCGCCGCGCCGGGTCATCCGGGCCCGGCCGGCTTCGTCGGTGCCGGCCGCCATGCCGCCCGTGGTCTGGTCCCACAGGCCCCACGCCAGCGACTGACCCGGCAGGCCCGCCGCACGCCGCTGGGCCATCAGCCCGTCCAGATACGCGTTCGCCGCGGCGTAGCTGCCGCTCCCGGCGCCCATGAACACCGCGGAAACCGAGGAGTAGACGACAAAGGCGGCGAGGTCCATCTCCCGGGTCAGCTCGTCGAGGTGGCGGACGGCGTCGACCTTGGGCGCGAACACCTCGGCCAGCCGGTCCGGCGTCACGGTCCCGATCACCCCGGCGTCGGCGATGCCGGCCGTGTGCACCACGGCGGTCGGCCGGTGCTCGGCCAGCAGGGCCGCCACCTGGTCCCGCTCGGCGACGTCGCAGGCGGCGACGGCCACGTCCGCGCCGAGCGCGGTGAGGTCGGTGACCAGCTCTTCCGCGCCTTCGGCGGCCAGGCCCCGCCGGCTGACCAGCACCAGCTTCCGCACGCCGTGCTGCTCGGCCAGGTGCCGGGCGGCGAGGCCGCCGAGCGACCCGGTGCCCCCGGTGATCAGCACCGTCTCGCCGAAGTCCACGTTCGAGGCCTTCGCCGCCGCGCGGGTGAGCCGCGGGACGTGGAGGGCCGGGCCCCGCACCGCGAGCTGCGGCTCGCCGGTGGCCAGCACCGCACCCCACGGCAGCTCGCCGTCGGTGTCGACGAGGACGATCCGGTCCGGGTTCTCCGCTTGCGCGGCCCGGACCAGGCCCCAGACCGCGGCCCCGGCCGGGTCGCTCACCCCGCCGTCGCCCGCGGGCACCGCGCCCCGGGTCACGATCGCCAGCTTGGTGCCCTCCAGGCCGCCGCCGGCCAGCCAGCACTGGACGACGTCCAGCACCCGGACGGTGAGCTCCAGCGGCTCGTCCCCGGTGGCGTCCATGACGGCCACCGCCGGTGCTTCGGCCGCGCCGGTCAGCACGTCGTCGGCCAGCGTCGCCACCTGCTCGGCGGTCGCCGCCGGCACCCAGGACGGCTCCGGCAGTGTCGTGTCCACTGAGGACAGTCGAGTCCAGTCCACCCGGAACAGCGCCCCGGTGTCCGCCGCCGTCGTCAGCTGCTCGTTCGAGACCGGGCGGCCGACCAGGGAATCCAGCGTCACGACCAAGCCGCCGGTCTCGTCGACGGCTTCGAGGGACAGGCTGTCCGGCTCGGGCTTGGCGACGCGCACCCGCAGCACCGAGGCGCCGGCCGCGTGCAGCCGCAGGCCGTTCCACGCGAACGGCAGCCGCACCTCGTCGCCGTAGGACTCGGTGTCCGCCGCGGCGCTGACCATGGTCGAGTGCAGGGCCGCGTCCAGCAGCGCCGGGTGGATGCCGAACGCCGCCGCGTCCGCCCCCTCGGGCAGCGCGATCTCGGCGAAGGTTTCGTCACCGCGCCGCCACACCGCCCGCACAGCCTGGAAGGTGGGCCCGTAGCCGTAGCCGACGTCCGCGAGCACGTCGTAGGCACCGGTGATGTCCACGGCCTTCGCGTCCGGCGGCGGCCAAGCGGCGAAGTCGAAGCCGGCGGTGCCCCGCGGGCGGTCGTCCGGGGCCAGCACGCCTGACGCGTGCCGGATCCACGTGTCGGTGTCTTCGCGCCGGGAGTGGATCTCCACCGTGCGCGAGCCGTCCTCGGCGGGCCCGCCGACCGCGACCTGCACGCGGACCCCGCCGCGGCGGGGCACCACCAGCGGCGCTTCGATCACCAGCTCGTCGAGCACCGGGCAGCCGGCTTCGTCACCCGCGCGCACGGCCAGCTCGACCAGCCCGGTACCGGGGACGATCACGACGTCCCGGACCGCGTGGTCGGCCAGCCAGGGGTGCGTCCGCAGGGACAGCCGCGAGGTGAAGAGGAGGCCGTCGGACTGCGGCAGCTCCACGACCGCGCCGAGCAGCGGGTGGTCCGCCCCGGCGAGACCGAGCGAGACGGCGTCGGTGGCGGTCGCCGCCGCGCGGAGCCAGTAGTGCTCGTGGTCGAAGGCGTACGTCGGCAGGTCCACCCGGGCGGGCGGCGCCTGGGTGGCCCAGTCGACGTCGACCCCGCGGACGAACAGCTCCGCCATCGACGTCAGGAGCCGGCGCGGGCCGCCGTCGTCACGCCGAAGGGTCCCGGTCACGACCGCAGTGGTGTCTTCGGTCAGCTCGGTGATCGGCTGCACCAGCACCGGGTGCGCGCTGACCTCGACGAACACGCCGTACCCCTGGCCCAGCAGGGTTTCCACGGCCGGGCCGAACCGCACCCGGCCGCGCAGGTTCCGGTACCAGTAGCCGCCGTCCACGACCCCCTCGTCCCGGACCCACTCGCCGGTCAGGGTGGACAGGAACGGCACGAGCGGCGCCCGCGCGTCGATCCCGGCCAGCGCGTCGGCGAGGGTCTCCTCGATGTCTTCGACGTGCCGGGTGTGCGAGGCGTAGTCCACCGCCACCCGCCGGACGCGGATGCCTTCGCCGGACAGCTTTTCCAGTGCTTCGCCGAGTGCCTCGGCGTCCCCGGCGACCACCACCGAAGACGGGCTGTTGACCGCGGCCACCTCGACCCGGTCCGCCCACGGGGTCAGCCGCGCGAGCGCCTCTTCCTCGCCCAACGCCACCGACGCCATGCCACCGCGGCCGGAGAGCTTCGCGGCGATGGCCTGGCTGCGCAGCGCGACCACCTTGGCCGCGTCTTCGAGCGACAGCGCGCCCGACACGCAGGCCGCGGCGATCTCGCCCTGGGAGTGGCCGAGCACCGCGTCGGGCACCACGCCGACGGAGGACCAGACCGCGGCCAGGCCGACCATCATCGCGAAGCTCGCGGGCTGGAGCACGTCCACCCGGTCCAGCAGGCCGGGGTCGTCGCCGCGCAGCACGTCGAGCAGCGGCCAGCCGGTCCACGGTTCCAGCGCGGCCGCGCACTCGGCGATCCGCTCGGCGAACACCGGCGACGCTTCGAGCAGCTCCCGGCCCATGCCCGCCCACTGCGTCCCCTGCCCGGGGAACACCCACACGAGCTTGCCCGGCGTGCCCGCCCGGCCGGTGACCAGGCCCGGAGCGTCCTCGCCGCGGGCCAGCGCCCCCAGCCCCGCGCGGGCCTCCTGGGCCGAGTCCGCCACCACGACCGCGCGCTCGCCGAACCGGGTGCGGCCCGTCAGTGCACCGGCCACATCGGACAGAGACTCGTCGCGGACGAACGCGCCCAGCCGGCGCGCCTGGCCGGCCAGCGCACCGGCGCTGCGGGCCGACACCACCAGCGGCACCACGGGCGGTCGTGAGTGGAAAGGAGGGTTAGAACCCGCTTCTTCACTCACGACGGGCTGCGGCAGACCCGCATCGGGGGCTTCCTCCAGGATCAGGTGGGCGTTCGTGCCGCTGATCCCGAACGAGGACACCCCGGCCCGGCGGGGACGGCCGTTGCGCGGCCACTCCCGCGCCTCGGTCAGCAGCGAGACCGCGCCCGCGGACCAGTCGACCTGGCTGGTGGGCGCCTCGACGTGCAGGGTGGGCGGCATGACGCCGTACCGCAGGGCCTGGACCATCTTGATCACCCCCGCGACGCCGGCCGCCGACTGCGTGTGCCCGAAGTTCGACTTCACCGACCCCAGCCACAACGGCTTCTCCGGGTCGCGGTCCTTGCCGTAGGTGGCCAGCAGGGCCTGCGCCTCGATCGGGTCGCCCAGCGCGGTGCCGGTGCCGTGTCCCTCCACGACGTCCACATCGGACGGTTCGAGCCCGGCACCGGCGAGGGCGCGCCGGATCACCCGCTGCTGCGACGGCCCGTTGGGCGCGGTCAGGCCGTTCGAGGCGCCGTCGGAGTTCACCGCGCTGCCGCGCAGCACGGCCAGGACGCGGTGGCCGCGCTCGCGCGCCACCGAAAGCCGTTCCAGCACGACGATCCCGGCGCCCTCGGCCCAGCCCGTGCCGTCCGCGCCTTCGGCGTAGGCCTTGCACCGGCCGTCGCCGGCCAGGCCGCGCTGCTTCGCGAACTCGACGAACGTGCCGGGCGTCCCCATCACCGTGACCCCGCCGGCGAGCGCCATCGAGCACTCGCCCTGCCGCAGCGCCTGCCCGGCCAGGTGCATCGCGACCAGCGAAGACGAGCACGCGGTGTCGATCGTGACCGCCGGGCCCTCGAACCCGAAGACGTAGGACACCCGGCCCGACACGACGCTCGACGCGCCCGCCGTGCTGGCGTACCCCGCCAGTTCGGCCGGATCCGCACCCATGCCGTAGCCCTGGTTGGACACGCCGGCGAACACACCGACGTCGGCGCCCTTCAGCGAATCCGGGTCGACGCCGGCGCCTTCGAGGGCCTCCCAGGACGTCTCCAGCAGCAACCGCTGCTGCGGGTCCATGGCGAGCGCCTCACGCGGTGAGATGCCGAAGAAGCCGGCGTCGAACAGACCGGCGCCGTCGAGGAAGCCGCCCTGGCTGGTGTAGGTCGTGCCGGCGCTGCCGGGGTCGTCGTCGAACAGGTGCTCCAGGTCCCAGCCCCGGTCCTCGGGGAAGGGAGACAGCCCTTCGAGGCCCTCGCGCACCAGGCGCCACAGGCCTTCGGGGTCGGCCACCCCGCCGGGCAGGCGGCACGCCATGCCGACGATGGCGATCGGCTCGCCGGCGTCCGCGACCGCCGTCGTCGGCACCGCGGTGGTGGCCGCCGGGCCGCCGAGTTCGTCGCGCAGGTAGCGGGCCAGCGCGACCGGCGTCGGGTAGTCGAAGACCAGCGTCGCGGGCAGTTTCAGGCCGGTCGTCTCGCGCAGCCGGTTGCGCAGTTCCACCGACGTCAGCGAGTCGAACCCGGTGTCCTTGAACGCGGTGTCGGCGCGGACGGCCTCCGGCCCGGCGTGCCCGAGCACCAGCGCGACCTGCGTGCGAACGACGTCGAGCAGCAGCGCCTCCTGCTCGGCCGGCGCCAGCCCGGCGAGCCGCCCGGCCAGTCCGCTGTCCACAGTGGACGCAGCGCGGGCCTGCTGCCTGCCGGGGCGGACCAGGCCGCGCAGCAGGTGCGGCACCGCCCCGCCGGCCCGCGTCTTGCGCAGGTCCAGCTTGACCGGGACGACGAGCCCGGCCGCGGCGTCGAACAGCTCCATGCCCTCCGCGGGCGAGATGGCCAGGACGCCGCCGCGGCCGGCCCGCGCCTGGTCGGCGCCGCCGAGGTGCGCGGTCATGCCGTCGGTCTGCTCCCACAGGCCCCAGGCCAGCGACGTCCCGGGCAGGCCCGCGGCGCGGCGGTTGGCCACCACGGCGTCGAGGTAGGCGTTGGCGGCGGCGTAGTTGCCCTGCCCGGCCGAGCCGAAGACGCCGGACGCGGACGAGAAAACGACGAAGGCGGCGAGGTCGGACTCGCGGGTGAGCTCGTCGAGGTGGCGGACCGCGTCGACCTTGGGTGCGAACACCTTGGCCAGCCGCTCCCGTGTCAGCGACTCGAAGACGCCGTCGTCGAGGACGCCGGCGGTGTGCACGACGGCCGTCGGGCGGTGCTCGGCCAGCAGCGCCTCGACCTGGTCCCGGTCGGCCAGGTCGACGGCGGCCACGGAGACCTCGGCGCCCTGGGCGGTGAGTTCCGCGGTCAGTTCGGCCATGCCGTCGGCGTCCGGTCCCCGGCGACTCGCGAGCACGAGGCGCCGGACTCCGTGCCGGGCCACCAGGTGCCGGGCGGTGAGCACGCCCAGCGAGCCCGCGCCCGAGATCAGGACCGTCCCCCCGGTCACGGCCGGGGCCTCCGCGGCCTCGGCGCGCGCGAGCCGGGGAGCTGTCAGGGTCGTGCCCCGGACGGCGACCTGCGGCTCACCGGAGGCCAGCACCGCACCCAGCGGGACCTCGCCGTCGGTGTCGAGCAGGACGATCCGGTCCGGGTGCTCCGCCTGCGCGGCCCGGAGCAGGCCCCACACCGCGGCACCGGCGGGATCGCGCACCACGCCGTCGCCGTCGGGCACCGCGCCGCGGGTCACGACGACCAAGCGGGCTTCGTCCGCCGCATCGGCGAGGAACGCCTGCACGGCTTCGAGGACCCGGCCGGTGCGGTCCAGGGGGTCGTCTCCACCGGCGGCTTCGAGCACCTCGACCTGGCCCGGCGGCGCACTGTCCACAACGGACAACTCGGTCCACGCCAGCCGGAACAGCGCGTCACGGTTGGCCGCCGTCCCCAGCTGCTCGGCCGACACCGGCCGCGAGACCAGCGAATCCGCCGTGACGACGAGACCGCCTGCCTCGTCCGCGGCCTCGACCGACAGGGCGTCCGGGCCGCTCGGGGCGAGCCGCACCCGCAGCGCCGACGCCCCGGCCGCGTGCAGCACCAGGCCGTTCCAGGCGAACGGCAGCACCGGCCGTCCCGGCTCCTCCGTCGTGACGGCACCGGCCATGCCCGCGTGCAGGGCCGCGTCCAGCAGCCCGGGGTGGATGCCGAACCGGGCCGCGTCCGCGCGTTCGTCTTCGGACAGGGCGACCTCGGCGAAGATCTCGTCCCCGCGCCGCCACACCGCCCGCAGGCCGCGGAACGACGGCCCGTAGGCGTACCCGCGCTCGACGAGGCCGTCGTAGAAGTCCTCGACGTCGACCCGCCGGCCGCCGGGCGGCGGCCAGGTGGTGAAGTCGAACGGCTTGGGCGCTGCCGAGGAAGCCGCCAGGAAGCCGGTGGCGTGCCGCGTCCACACTTCCGCGCCGACGTCTTCGCGCAGGGAGTACACCTCGACCGTGCGCGAGCCGGTCTCCCCCGGTGCGCCCACGACGACCTGGATCCGGACCCCGCCGTGGTCGGGCACGACCAGCGGCGCTTCGATGACGAGTTCCTCGAGGACCGGGCAGCCTGCCTCGTCCCCGGCCCGGACCGCCAGCTCGACGAGGCCGGTGCCCGCGACGAGCACCACCCCGCCGATGACGTGGTCGGCCAGCCAGGGGTGCGACTTCAGCGCCAGCCGCGAGGTGAAGACCAGGCCGTCGGACTGCGGCAGCCGGACCACCGCGCCGAGCAGCGGGTGGTCGGCCGCGACCTGCCCGAGCGCCGCCGCGTCGGTGGCTTGCGCGGCCGGGTGGAGCCAGTAGTTCTGCTGGTCGAAGGCGTACTTCGGCAGGTCGACGAACCCCGTGACCGGCGGCAGCAGCGCGGACCAGTCGACGGCGGTGCCCTGGACGAACAGCTCGGCGACCGCGCCGAGCAGCGCCAC
The DNA here is from genome assembly GCF_053601335.1 of Amycolatopsis sp. NPDC004747. Classification (NCBI taxonomy): domain Bacteria; kingdom Bacillati; phylum Actinomycetota; class Actinomycetes; order Pseudonocardiales; family Pseudonocardiaceae; genus Amycolatopsis; species Amycolatopsis sp. NPDC004747. The sequence goes on from NZ_JBSGBQ010000002.1 coordinate 131,232, forward strand.
CTCTTCGGGCCGGTCGTCCCGCAGCGCGGCCACGCACGGGACGTCGGCCGTCTCCTCGACCAGCCCGGTCAGCGCCGCTCCCGGCCCGAGTTCCACGAAGCGGGTGGCGCCGGAGGCCGCGATTCCCTCGGCGAAGCGCACCGGGCGCCGCACGTGCTCGGCCCAGTAGCCCGGCGTCGTCAGTTCGCCGGGCTCGGCGAGCCGTCCGGTCACGTTGGAGACGACCGGGATTTCCGGCTCGTGCCAGGTCACGCCGGCCAGCTCGGCGGCGAACTCCGCGAGCATCGGCGCCATCCGCGCGGAGTGGAACGCGTGCGACACCTTGAGCTGCTTGGTCTTGTGGCCGCGCTCGCGCATCCGGGCGGCGGCCGCGAGGACCGCGTCTTCGTCGCCGGAGAGGACCACCGCCGACGGGCCGTTGACGGCGGCGAGTTCGACGCCGTCGCCGAGCAGTTCGGCCACCTCGGCTTCGGAGGCGGCGACGGCGGCCATCGCCCCGCCCGGCGGCAGCGCCTGCATCAGCCGGCCCCGCGCGGCAACGATCCGGGCCGCGTCCGCCAGCGAAAACACGCCTGCGGCGTACGCGGCGGTGATCTCGCCGATGGAGTGGCCGAGCACGACGTCCGGCCGGACGCCCCAGGACTCCGCGAGCCGGAACAGCGCGCTCTCCACCGCGAACAGCCCGGCCTGGGTGAAGACGGTCTGGTCCAGCAGCCCGGTTTCGGCGGGCACCTTGCCCAGCACGACGTCCCGCACGCGGTGGCCGGCGCGACCGGCCAGGCAGGTGTCCAGCTGCTCGCAGGCCTCGTCGAACGCCGTCGCGAACACGGCATACCGGTCGTAGAGCTCGCGGCCCATGCCGAGCCGCTGCGAACCCTGGCCGGGGAAGACGAACCCGACCTTGCCCGGCCGGGCCGATCCGGTCACCACGCCGGGCGCGCGGTCCCCGCGGGCCACCGCCCGCAGCCCGGCCACCGCTTCGGCGTCGGTCCCGGCGACCACGACCGCGCGGTCGCCGAGCAGGGCCCGGCTCGACAGCAACCCGCTCGCCACGCGAGTCCTCGACACGCCGGTTTCCAGTGCGTCGGCGAGCCGGCCGGCCTGGGCCGCCAGTGACGCGGGGCTGCCGGCCGAGACGACCAGCGGCACCGGCCCCTCGGCCACCGGCTCGTCGGCGCCGGTCTCGGCCGGAGGCGCCTCTTCCAGGATCAGGTGCGCGTTCGTCCCGCTGATCCCGAACGCGGAGACACCGGCCCGGCGCGGCCGGTCGACGGCGGGCCACGCGCGCGGCTCGGTCAGCAGCTCGACCGCACCGGCCGACCAGTCGACCTCCGGCGTCGGCTCGGCCACGTGCAGCGTCGGCGGCATGGCCCGGTGCCGCAGGGCCTGCACCATCTTGATCACGCCCGCGACGCCGGCCGCCGCCTGCGTGTGCCCGAAGTTCGACTTCACCGAGCCCAGGAACAAGGGGCGTTCGCGGCCCTGGCCGTAGGTCGCCAGCAGCGCCTGCGCTTCGATCGGGTCGCCCAGCGCGGTGCCCGTCCCGTGCGCCTCCACGACGTCCACATCGGAGGCGACCAGCCCGGCCCCGGCGAGCGCTTTGCGGATCACGCGCTGCTGCGAAGGCCCGTTCGGCGCGGTCAGGCCGTTGGAGGCGCCGTCCTGGTTGACCGCGCTGCCGCGGATCACCGCGAGGATCCGGTGCCCGCGTTCTCGGGCCACCGAAAGCCGTTCGAGGACGAGCACCCCGGCCCCTTCGGCCCAGCCGGTGCCGTCCGCGGTCGAGGAGAACGCCTTGGACCGGCCGTCGGCGGCCAGCACCCGCTGCCGCGAGAACGCGACGAAGGTGCCCGGCGTCGGCATCACCGTGGCGCCGCCGGCCAGCGCCATCGAGCACTCGCCCGCGCGCAGGGCCTGGGCGGCGAGGTGGATGGCCACCAGCGAAGACGAGCACGCCGTGTCGATGGTGACGGCCGGGCCTTCGAGCCCGAAGACGTAGGACACCCGGCCCGAAGCCACGCTGGACGCCGCGCCGATGCCCGCGAAGGCCTCGAGGTCCGGCGTGATCGCGCCGGCGCCGTAGCCCTGGGTGAACACGCCGGAGAACACGCCGACGTCGCTGCCCTTCAGCGAAAGCGGGTCGACCCCGGCGTCCTCCAAGGCCTCCCACGACGTCTCCAGCAGCACCCGCTGCTGCGGGTCCATGACCAGGGCCTCGCGGGGCGAGATGCCGAACAGGCCCGCGTCGAACTGCCCGGCCCCGCGCAGGAAGCCGCCCTGGCTGGTGTAGGACGTCCCCGGGTGGTCCGGGTCCGGGTCGAACAGGCCGTCCAGCTCCCAGCCGCGGTCGTCCGGGAAGTCCGAGAGGGCGTCGACGCCGCCGGCCACCAGCCGCCACAGGTCTTCGGGCGAGGCCACGCCACCCGGGAACCGGCACGCCATCCCGACGACGGCGAGCGGTTCGTCGGCGTGCCGGGCACCCTGCTTGCGCAGGCTGTGCAGTTCCGCCGTGACGCGCTTGAGGTACTTGAGAAGTTTCTCGTCCGTGGCCATTCCTGTGTCCTCACAAGGGTTTGCTGGGAGCGTGGGTCTCGGACCGGGTCAGGTGAGGCCCAGCTCCTCGTCGATGAAGCCGAGGACTTCGTCGGCGGACGCGGCTTCGAGCCGGTCCGCCAGCGGTGCGTCGTCCGGTGGGCCGAGCACGCCGTTGCACCGGGCCACCAGGCCCTGCAGCCGGAGCGTCAGGCCGGTCTTCGTGGATTCGTCGAGGCGCAGGCCGCCGAGCAGCGCCTCGACGTCTTCGAGCCGCGCGTGCACCGCCGAAAGCGCGTCGTCGCCGCCCCCGAGCTCGTCGCGCAGGTGGCGGGCGAGGACCAGCGGGGTCGGGTAGTCGAAGGCGAGCGTCGCGGGCAGCTTCAGCCCGGTGCTCTCCCGCAGCCGGTTGCGCAGGTCGACCGAGGTGAGCGAGTCGAACCCGGCGTCCTTGAACGCGGTGTCGGCGCGGACGGCGTCCGGCCCGGCGTGCCCGAGCACCGCCGCGACCTGGTTCCGGACCAGGTCGACCAGGAGTGCCTCCTGGTCGGGCGCGGCCAGCCCGGCCAGCCGCCGCTTCAGCGAATCGTCCACTGTGGACGCGCCCTGGGCCTGCCGCCGTCCGGTGCGGACCAGGCCGCGCAGCAGGTGCGGCACGGCGCCGCCGGCCCGCACCTCCCGCAGGTCGAGCTTGACCGGCACGAGCAGCGGGGGCTGCGCGCCCAGTGCCGCGTCGAACAGCGCCATGCCTTCCCCGGCCGTGATCGGCCGCACGCCGCCGCGGCTCATCCGGGCCTGGTCGGTGCCGCCGAGGTGGGCGGTCATGCCGGTGGCCTGCGCCCACAGGCCCCAGGCCAGCGACAGGCCGGGCAGACCGGCGGCCCGTCGGCTCGCCATCGCCGCGTCCAGGAAGGCGTTCGCGGCCGCGTAGTTGCCCTGGCCGGGCGAGCCGAAGACGCCGGAGCCGGAGGAGAAGACGACGAACGCGTCGAGGTCCCGGTCGCGGGTGAGTTCGTCGAGGTGGCGGACCGCGTCGACCTTCGGGGCGAAGACCTTGGCCAGCCGCTCTCGCGTCAGCGTCCCGATGACGCCGTCGTCGAGCACGCCGGCGGTGTGGATGACGCTCGCCGGGCGGTGTTCGTCGAGCAGGGCGGCCACCTGGGCGCGGTCGGCGAGGTCGCAGGCGACGACGGACACGTCCGCGCCCTCGCCGGCGAGGTCGGTGACCAGGTCCTTCGCGCCGTCCGCGTCGAGGCCGCGGCGGCTGGCGAGCACCAGGTTCCGCACGCCGTGGTGGGTGACCAGGTGCCGCGCGACGATCTCGCCGAGCACCCCGGCACCGGAGACCAGGACTGTCCCTTGGAGACCGGCCGCCGGGGCCGCGTCGGCGCGCGCCAGGCGCGGGACGTGGAGGGCCGTGCCGCGCACGGCGACCTGCGGCTCCCCGGTGGCCAGCACCGCGCCGAGCGGGACCTCGCCGTCGGTGTCGAGCAGGACGATCCGGTCCGGGTTCTCCGCTTGGGCGGACCGGACCAGACCCCAGACCGCGGCCGCGGCCGGGTCGGCCACGGTGTCCCCGGCGGGGACCGCGCCGTGGGTCACCACGACCAGGCGTTCCGCTTCGGGCTCGGCCAGCCACGCCTGGAGCTTTTCCAGGACCCGGGCGGTGGCCGCCAGCGGGGAGCCGCCGCCGGGGACCTCCAGCACGTCGGCGACGCCGTCGCCCTCGTGCACCTCGGGGAGTTCGATCCAGTTCACCTGGAACAGCGAGTCGTGGCTGGTGCTCGGCCGTGCGGTGGACACCGGCCGCAGCACCACTTCCTTCGCCGTGACGACCAGGTTGCCGGCGCCGTCGACCGCTTCCAGGGCGCCACCGGGCACCAGCCGGACGCGCAGGGTCGACGCGCCTTCGGCGTGCAGGGTCAGGCCGCGCCATTCCATGGGCTGGGTCAGGCCGTCGTCGCCGGACAGGGCCGCGTTCAGGAGCGCCGGGTGGATCGCGAAGGCACCGGCGTCCGCATCGTCGGGCAGGGAGACTTCCGTGAAGTCCTCGTCGCCGGCCTGCCGCGCGCCCGGCGGCGGTGGCGTCGCCGAGAGCGTGCCGGTGGCGTGCCGGGTCCACTCGTCGGTGGCGTCGTCGGGCTGGGCGTGGATCTCAAGGGGGCGGACGCCGGTTTCGTCCGGCCCGCCCACCACGACCTGCACCCGGAGCGCGCCGCGGTCCGGGACCACCGGCAGCGTCTCGACGACGAGTTCGTCCAGCACCGGGGTCCCGGCCTCGTCGCCGGCCCGGATCGCCAGCTCGGCCAGCGCCGCGCCGGGGACGACGAGCACGTCGTCCAGGGTGTGGCCGGCCAGCCACGGCTGCGTCTTCGGCGACCACCGCGAGGTGAAGACCAGGCCGCCGGTCTGCGGCAGGCGCACCACCGGGCCCTCGGTGCCGGTCGTGCTCTCGAGGTAGCGCAGCCAGTAGTGCCGGCGGTCGAAGGCGTAGGTCGGGAGGTCCACCCGCGCGGACGGCACCAGGGCCGCCCAGTCGACGTCGACGCCGCGGACGAACAGCTCGGCCATCGACGTCAGCAGCCGCCGGAGGCCGCCGTCCTCGCGCCGCAGCGTGCCGGTGACGACCGAGTCGCCGGCCTGCTCGCTGATGGCCTGCACGAGCACGGGGTGGGCGCTGACCTCGACGAACACGCCGTGTCCCTGCGCCTGCAGTGCTTCGACGGCCGGGCCGAACCCGACCTGGTTGCGCAGGTTCCGGTACCAGTAGCCACCGTCGAAGACACCGGCGTCGCGGATCCAGTCGCCGGTGAGGGTGGAGAAGAACGGCAGCGCCGGCGCCTGGGCCTCGATCCCGGTCAGTGCTTCGGCGAGGGGCTCCTGGAGGTCTTCGACGTGCCGGGTGTGCGAGGCGTAGTCCACCGCCACCCGCCGGACCCGGATGTCCTGTGCCGCCAACGCTTCGAGAGCCTGGTCGAGGGCTTCGGCGTCCCCGGCGACCACCACCGAAGACGGGCTGTTGACCGCGGCCACCTCGACCCGGTCCGCCCACGGCGCCAGCCGAGCGAGCGCCTCTTCCTCGCCCAACGCCACCGACGCCATGCCACCGCGGCCGGCCAGCTTCGCCGCGATCGCCTGGCTGCGCAACGCAACCACCTTCGCCGCGTCCGGCAGCGACAACGCACCCGACACGCACGCGGCGGCGATCTCGCCCTGGGAATGGCCGAGCACCGCGTCGGGAACCACGCCGGCCGCCGACCACACCGCGGCCAAGCCCACCATCATCGCGAAACTCGCGGGCTGCACCACGTCGACCCGGTCCAGGTCGCCCTCCCCGCGCAGCACCTCGACCAGCGACCAGTCGACCCACGGCGCCAACGCGGCCGCGCACTCCGCGATCCGCTCGGCGAACACCGGAGAGGAGTCCAGCAGCTCCCGGCCCATGCCCGCCCACTGCGAACCCTGGCCGGGGAACACCCACAACACCTTGCCCGGCGAACCTGCCCGGCCGGTGACAGCGGCCGTGTCTTCCCCGCGCGCCAGCGCTTCCAGGCCCGTCACGGCCTCGTCCCGGGTGCCCGCCACCACGACGGCCCGGTCATCGAACCGGGAGCGCCCGGAGACGAGCGCCCCGGCGACGTCGGACAAGGGCGCGTCGGATTCGCCGAGGAACGCGGCCAGCCGCGCGGCCTGACCGGCCAGCGCCCCGCGGGCCGAGAGCACCACCGGCACGACACCCGCAAAGGGCTCGGCCGCGGCGGTCTCCTCTTCGGGCGCTTCCTCCAGGATGAGGTGCGCGTTGGTCCCGCTGATCCCGAACGAAGACACCCCGGCCCGGCGCGGACGGCCTTCGCGCGGCCATTCCCGCGCCTCGGTCAGCAGCGAAACCGCCCCGGCCGACCAGTCGACCTCGGTGGACGGCTGGTCGACGTGCAGGGTCGGGGGCAGCACACCGTGCCGCAGGGCCTGCACCATCTTGATCACACTGGCCACGCCCGCGGCCGCCTGCGTGTGCCCGAGGTTCGACTTCACCGAACCGAGCCACAACGGCTTCGCCGGATCGCGGTCCTTGCCGTAGGTGGCCAGCAGGGCCTGCGCCTCGATCGGGTCGCCCAGCGTCGTGCCCGTGCCGTGGCCTTCGACGGCGTCCACATCGGACGGTGCCAGCCCGGCTTCGGCCAGCGCGGCGCGGATCACCCGCTGCTGCGACGGGCCGTTCGGGGCGGTCAGGCCGTTGGACGCGCCGTCGGAGTTGACCGCGATGCCGCGCAGCACGGCCAGCACGCGGTGCCCGCGCTCGCGGGCGACCGACAGCCGTTCCAGCGCGATGACGCCGACCCCCTCGGCCAGCCCCATCCCGTCGGCGCTGTCGGCGAACGCCTTGCACCGCCCGTCCAGGGCGAGCCCGCGCTGCCGGGAGAACGAGACGAAGGAGCCGGGCTGCGCCATCACCATCGCGCCGCCGGCCAGCGCCATCGAGCACTCGCCGCGCCGCAGGGCCTGCGCGGCGAGGTGCATCGCCACCAGCGACGACGAACACCCGGTGTCGACGGTGACCGCCGGGCCCTCCAGGCCGAGCACGTACGACACCCGCCCGGACGCGATGCACGGCGCCGCGCCGGTGCCGACGAAGCCCTCCAGCTCCGGCGCGACCACGCCGCTGCCGGCGCCGTAGCCCATGCTCGCGACGCCGGTGAACACGCCGACGTCGCTGCCCTTCAGCGACAGCGGGTCGGTGCCGGTGCGTTCGATGGCTTCCCAGGACGTCTCCAGCAACAGCCGCTGTTGCGGGTCCATGGCGACGGCCTCGCGCGGCGAGATCCCGAAGAACCCCGCGTCGAAGAGCCCGGCCTCGTGCAGGAACCCGCCCTGGTCGGTGTAGGTCGTCCCGGGGCGGTCGGGGTCCGGGTCGACGAGGCCGTCGACGTCCCAGCCGCGGTCGCCGGGGAACGCGGTGACGGCGTCGGTGCCGTCGGCCACGAGCCGCCACAGGTCCTCGGGCGAGGCCACGCCGCCCGGGTACCGGCACGCCATGGCGACGATGGCGATCGGCTCCCGCGCCTGGTCCTCGACCTCGCGCAGCCGCGTGCGGGCGTCGCGGGCGTCGGCGATGGCCCGCTTGAGGTAGTCGCGGAGCTGTCCCTCGTCAGCCACTGAACTCAACTCCCAGAAGTCTCACGTTTGCTGCTTTTCGGGGGCCCGGGTGGCGGAGCCCCCGGCCCGGGGCGAAGCCCCGGATGTCACAGTCGGTTTGTCAGTCGAGCCCGTCGACGAGGGCGAAGAGCTCCTCGTCGCTGGCCGTGTCGAGGTCGTCGGACGCGCTGGGCCGGGCTTCGGCGGCTTTGAGCAGTTCCCGCAACCGGACGGCGATCCGGTCGCCGTCCGAGGCGGCCGCGATGACGGCCTCCAGTCCGGCGAGCCCGGCCAGCACCGCGTCCGCGGGGGACGCTTCCTCGACGGCGAGTTCCGTCTGCAGGTGCCGGGCCAGCGCCAGCGGGTTCGGGTGGTCGAAGACCAGCGTCGCGGGCAGTTTCAGGCCGGTCGTCTCGCGCAGCCGGTTGCGCAGTTCCACCGACGTCAGCGAGTCGAACCCGGCGTCCTTGAACGCGGTGTCGGCGCGGACGCCGGAGCTGCCGTCGTGCCCGAGGACCACGGCGACCTGCCCGCGGACGACGTCGAGCAGCAGCGCTTCCTGTTCGGCCACGGTGAGCCCGGCCAGCTTGGCGGGCAGGCCGCCGTCCTCGCCCGGTGCCGAGCGGGCCGCCTGCCGTCCCGCGCGGACCAGCCCGCGCAGCAGGGGCGGGACCGTGCCGCCGCCGGCGGCGTCCGCCCGCACTTCGCGCAGGTCGAGCTCGATCGGCACCAGCAGCGCCTGCCCGGCGGCGAGCGCGGCGCCGAACAGCTCCATGCCCTCGGCGGAGCCCAGCGCGCGGACGCCACCTCGGCCCTCACGCCGGCTCATCCGGGCCAGCGTGAGGTCGTCGATGGTGTCGGCCATGCCGGTGAGCTGCTCCCACGGACCCCAGGCCAGCGACAGCCCGGGCAGGCCCGCGGCGCGGCGAGCGGTCATCAGGCCGTCGAGGAAGGCGTTCGCCGCCGCGTACCCGCCGCTGCCCGCGCCCATGAAGATCGAGGAGGCGGACGAGTAGGCGATGAACGCGTCGAGGTCCAGGTCGCGGGTCAGCTCGTCGAGGTGCAGGGCGGCGTCGACCTTGGGGGCGAACACCTTGGCCAGCCGCTCCCGGTTCAGCGCCCCGGTGACGCCGGCGTCGAAGACGCCCGCCGTGTGCACCACCGCGGTCACCGGGTGCTCCTTGAGCAGGGCGGCCACCTGGTCGCGGTCGGAGACGTCGCAGGCCACCACGGACACCGACGCGCCCTGCCCGGCCAGCTCGGCGACGAGGTCTTCGACGCCGACGGCTTCGCGGCCGCGCCGGCTGGCCAGCACCAGGCTCCGGACGCCGTGCCGGGTGACCAGGTCGCGGGCGGCCAGTGCGCCCAGCGTCCCGGCCCCGGAGACCAGGACCGTCCCGTCCGGGCGGAAGGTCGTCGGCGGCTCCGCCGGTTCGGTGACGCGGGCGAGCCGGGGCACCGAGAACGTCGTGCCGCGCAACGCGAGCTGCGGCTCACCGGTGGCCAGCAGCGCGTCCAGCGGCACCTCGCCGTCGGTGTCGAACAGGACGATCCGGTCCGGGTTCTCGGCCTGCGCGGCCCGGACGAGGCCCCACACCGCGGCGCCGGCCGGGTCGGTCACCTCGCGGACGGCACCGCGCGTCACCACCACCAGCCGGGCTTCCTCCGCCGCGTCGGCGAGGAACGCCTGCACCGCTTCCAGGACCCGGCTGGTCAGCTCCAGGGGCTCCTCGCCGACGGCTTCCAGCACCTCGGCCCGGCCCGACGGGACCGCAGTGTCCACAGTGGTCAGTTCGGGCCAGTCCACCCGGTACAGGGAGCCGGGGCGCGCGGTGTCGAGCCGGTCGAGGGCGACCTCGCGCAGGATCAGCGAGTCCATGGTGAGCACCGGGGCACCGGTCTCGTCGGCGGCTTCGACGGTCAGCGCGTCCGGCCCGCCGGGCGCCACCCGCACCCGCAGGCCCGCGGCCCCGACGGCGTGCAGCGCCAGCCGGTTCCACGAAAACGGCATCACGGACCGGCCGGGTTCGCCGGTCGCGGCGAACGTCCCGGTCTGCACGGCCGCGTCGAGCAACGCGGGGTGCAGGCCGAACCGGGCGGCGTCCTCGCGCCGGTCGTCGGGCAGGGCAACGTCGGCGAACACCTCGTCACCGCGTCGCCACACCGCCCGCACGCCCTGGAACACCGGCCCGTACGCGTAGCCGCGCTCGGCGAGGTCCTCGTAGAAGCCGCCGGTTTCGACGCGCTGGGCACCGGGCGGCGGCCACGCCGTGAAGTCGAAGCCGGCGCCGGACGGCGTCGCCGAGACCGTGCCGGTCGCGTGCCGGGTCCACCCTTCGTCGCGCTGGGAGTGGACCTCGACCGTGCGCGAGCCGTCCGGGTCCGGGCCGCTCACCGTGACCTGGACGTTCACGCCGCCCTGCCCCGGCACGACGAGCGGCGCTTCGGTCACGAGTTCGTCGAGGACCGGGCAGCCGGCCTCGTCGCCCGCCCGCACGGCGAGTTCGACCAGGCCGGTGCCGGGGAAGAGCACCACGCCGCCGATCGTGTGGTCGGCCAGCCACGGGTGCGTCCGCAGCGACAGCCGCGAAGTGAACACCAGGCCGCCGGACTGGGACAGCTCGACGACCGCGCCCAGCAGCGGGTGCCCGGCCGGGGCCTGGCCGAGCGAGACGGCGTCCGCCTGTTCGGCCGGGCTGAGCCAGAAGTGCCGGTGGTCGAAGGCATACGTCGGCAGGTCCACCCGGGCGGCCGGCACCAGCGTGCCCCAGTCCACCGGGACCCCGCGGACGAACAGTTCGGCCATCGACGTCAGCAGCCGCCGCAGGCCACCGTCGTCCCGCCGCAGCGTCCCCGTCACGACCGCGTCAGTGAACTCGCTGATCGGCTGCACCAGCACCGGATGCGCACTGACCTCGACGAACACACCATGCCCCTGGGCGAGCAGCTCAGCCACGGCCGGACCGAAGCCAACCTGGTTGCGCAGGTTCCGATACCAGTAACCGCCGTCGAGGACACCGGCTTCGGTGATCCACTCGCCGGTGACCGTCGAGTAAAACGGCACCACCGGCGCCTGCGCAGTAATCCCGACCAAGGTCTCAGCGAGAGTGTCGCGAATGTCTTCTACATGCCGGGTGTGAGACGCGTAATCCACCGACACCCGCCGGCCGCCAAGGGCTTCGACGGCTTCGGTGAGCGCTTCGGCGTCACCCGCGATGACCACTGCCGATGGGCCGTTGACCGCGGCGACCTCGACCCGCCCCTCCCACGGCGCGAGCCGGGCAGCCACCTCGTCCTGGCCCAGCTGCACCGACGCCATCCCGCCACGGCCGGAGAGCTCCGCAGCGATCGCCTGGCTCCGCAACGCGACCACCTTCGCCGCGTCCTCAAGCGACAGTGCACCGGACACACACGCGGCCGCGATCTCACCCTGCGAGTGCCCCACGACCGCGTCCGGACGCACCCCCACGGACTCCCACACCGCAGCCAACCCCACCATCACCGCAAAGCACGCGGGCTGCAGCACATCGACCCGTTCCAGGTCACCCTCGCCACGCAGAACGTCCACAAGGGACCAATCGACCCACGGCCGCAACCCGGCCGCACACTCGGCGATCCGCGCCGCGAACACCGGCGAAGCCTCCAGGAGCTCCCGGCCCATCCCAGCCCACTGCGTCCCCTGCCCCGGGAACACCCACACGACTTTGCCCGGCTTGCCCGCGCTCCCGGTCACGACGCCGGGCGCGGCCTCGCCCCGGGCCAGCGCCCCCAGCCCGGCGCGGGCTTCCTCGGCCGAACCGGTCACGACGACCGCGCGTTCCTCGAGCACCGCGCGCCCGGCCACCAGCGCACCGGCGAGCCGGGCCGGTGGCGCACTCACCCGGGTCAGCCGTTCGGCCTGACCGGCCAGGGAACCGGCGCTGCGAGCCGAAATCACCAGCGGGACCACGTCCGCGGGAACCGGCTCCGGTGCGGCAGGCTCCGCCGGCGCTTCCTCGATGATCAGGTGCACGTTCGTGCCGCTGACGCCGAAGGAGGACACCCCGGCCCGGCGCGGCCGGTCGCCGCGCGGCCACTCGCGGCGCTCGGTCAGCAGTTCCACCGCGCCTTCGGACCAGTCCACCTGCGCGCTGGGCTCGTCGACGTGCAGGGTCGGCGGCATGACGTCGTGCCGCAGCGCCTGGACGACCTTGATCACGCTCGCCACGCCCGCGGCCGCCTGCGTGTGGCCGATGTTCGACTTCAGCGAGCCGAGCCACAACGGCGTCTCGCGATCCTGCCCGTAGGTGGCCAGCAGCGCCTGCGCTTCGATGGGATCGCCCAGGCTCGTTCCCGTGCCGTGCGCCTCGACGAGGTCCACATCGGACGGTGCCAGCCCCGCGCCGGCGAGCGCGGCGCGGATCACGCGCTGCTGCGAAGGCCCGTTGGGGGCGGTGAGCCCGTTGGACGCCCCGTCCTGGTTCACCGCGCTGCCCCGCAGCACGGCCAGCACCCGGTGCCCGCGCGCCCGCGCCACCGACAGCCGCTCCAGCACGACCACGCTGATGCCCTCGGCCAGCACCATGCCGTCGGCACCCGAGGCGAACGCCTTGCAGCGGCCGTCCGTGGCCAGCCCGCGCTGCCGGGAGAAGACGACGAAGGAGTCGGGGCCGGACATCACCATCGCGCCGCCGGCCAGTGCCATCGAGCAGTCGCCCTGGCGCAGGGCCTGTGCGGCGAGGTGCATCGCCACCAGCGAAGACGAGCACGCGGTGTCGATCGTGACGGCCGGGCCCTCGAACCCGAAGACGTAGGACACCCGGCCCGAAGCGACGCTCGACGCCAGCCCGGTGCCCGCGAAGCTCTGCATCTCCGGCGCGGCCAGCCCGCCGCCGTAGCCCGAGCCGCCCGCGCCGGTAAATACGCCGACGTCGGTGCCCCGCAACGAAGCCGGGTCGAGGCCGACCCCTTCCAGGGCTTCCCAGGACGCTTCCAGCAGCAGCCGCTGCTGCGGGTCCATGGCGAGGGCCTCGCGCGGCGAGATCCCGAAGAAGCCCGGGTCGAACAGGGCCGCGTCGTGCAGGAAGCCGCCCCGGTCGGTGTAGGACGTCCCCGGGTGGTCCGGGTCCGGGTCGAACAGGTTCTCCAGGTCCCAGCCGCGGTCGGCGGGGAACCCCGACACGGCGTCGCCGCCCTCGGCCACCAGCCGCCACAGGTCGTCCGGTCCGCTGACGCCACCGGGCAGCCGGCAGGCCATGCCGACGATCGCGATCGGCTCGCGGGCGGCGGCGGCCCGCTTCTTCAGCGTGCCGACCTCTTCGAGGGACTTCCGCAGCGCCTCGACGACCTTTTCATACGACGCACTCACCACTTGCTCCCCATCACTCGTCGCCGAAAGCCAGTTGCACGAGGTCATCGACACCGAGATCGGCGATCGACGGCTCGTCGGCCGTGCCGGCCGCCAGGACGTGCCGCAGCCGGTCGCTGTCCCCGCCGTGCCCGTTCCCGGTGCTTTCCGGGACCAGCCGCGCGCTCAGGTAACGGGCCACGGCCAGCGGGTTCGGGTAGTCGAAGACCAGCGTCGCGGGCAGCTTCAGCCCGGTCGCCTCGCGCAGCCGGTTGCGCAGTTCCACCGACGTCAGCGAGTCGAACCCGGTGTCCTTGAACGCCGTGTCGGCGCGCACCGCGTCCGGCCCGTCGTACCCGAGCACGACCGCGACCTGCCCGCGCACCAGGTCGACGAGCCGCGCCTCCCGGTCGGCCGGGGCGAGCCCGGCCAGCCCGGCCACCCCGGAGTCCACAGTGGACACCGAGCGGGCCTGGGTCCTGGCCGGCCGCACCAGGCCGCGGAACAGGACCGGGACCGCGCCCGCCCGCAGCGTCGCGAGGTCGAGCTTGATCGGCACGAGCAGCGACTCGTCCATCCGCAGCGCGAGGTCGAACAGTTCCAGGCCTTCGGCCCGGGTCAGTTCCAGGACGCCGTTGCGGCTCGCCCGGGCGTGGTCGACCTCGCTGAGGTGGGCGGCCATACCGCCGCTGCGTTCCCAGAGGCCCCAGGCGAGGGACAGGCCGGGCAGGCCCGCCGCGCGCCGGCGGGCCATCGCCGCGTCCAGGTAGGCGTTCGCCGCCGCGTACGGCCCCTGGCCACCGCCGCCCATGACGCCCGCGACGGAGGAGAACACGACGAACGCGCCGAGGTCCCGGTCGCGGGTCAGCTCGTCGAGGTGGATCGCGGCGGTGACTTTGGCCGCGTAGACGTTCGCCAGCTGGTCCGGAGTCAGCGCTTCGATCACGCCGTCTTCGAAGATCCCGGCGGTGTGCACCACCCCGGTCAGGTCCGGGAGGTCCGCGAGAACCCCGGCCACCTGGCCGCGATCCGAGACGTCGCAGGCCACGAAGGACACGTCCGCGCCGGGCAGGTCGCTGATCAGGTCCTTCGCGCCTTCGGCGTCCGCACCCTGCCGGCTGGCCAGCACGAGTTTCCGCACGCCGTGCCGGGTCACCAGGTGCCGGGCCACCAGTGCGCCCAGCGAACCGGCGCCCGAGATCAGCACCGTGCCGTCCGGGTCGAAGGCGGCAGACGTGTCCGCGAGCCGGGTGGCGCGGGCCAGCCGGGGCACCAGGAGGCTCGTGCCGCGGACCGCGAGCTGCGGCTCGCCGGAGGCCAGGACGGCGGCCAAGGGAACTTCGCCGTCGGTGTCCAGCAGGACGATCCGGTCCGGGTGCTCCGCCTGCGCGGACCGGACCAGGCCCCACACCGCGGCCGCGGCCGGGTCGGTCACCGTGTCGTCGCCGCCGGCGGGCACTGCCCCGCGGGTGACGACGACCAGGCGCTCCGCTTCGGGTCCGGCCAGCCACGCCTGGAGCTTCTCCAGGACCCGGGTGGTCGCGGCCAGCGCGGAATCACCCGCGGCGACCTCCAGGACCTCGGCTTGCTCCGCGGTGGCCGTCAGCCGGCCCGCGGCGAGCTCGGTCCAGTCGACGCGGAACATCGCGTCGTGACCCGCATCGGCGGCGGCGCCCAGCTGCTCGGCCGAAACCGGCCGGGACACCAGCGACTGCATGGTCAGGACCGGGCCCCCGGTCTCGTCGGCGGCTTCGACGGACAACGCGTCCGGGCCGCTCGGCGAAAGCCGGACCCGCAGGGCCGATGCGCCCGCCGCGTGCAGGACCAGGCCGTTCCACGCGAAGGCGAGCACCGGCTCGCCGGGTTCACCGCCGACCGTGGCGGCCTGCAGGGCCGCATCGAGCAGCGCCGGGTGGACGCCGAACCGGCCCGCGTCCTTGCGCAGGTCCTCGGGCAGGGCGACCTCGGCGAAGACGTCGTCGCCGCGCCGCCACACCGCCCGCAGCCCTTGGAACGCCGGGCCGTACCCGTAACCGCGGTCGGCGAGGTCGGTGTAGAAGGTCTCGACGTCGACCCGCTCGGCGTCCGCGGGCGGCCACGCGGCGAAGTCGAACCCGGCGGCCTCGGCGGGTGCCGACGACAGCACGCCGGTCGCGTGCCGCGTCCAAGTGCCCGCAGCACGCTGGGAGTAGACGTCCACCGTGCGCGAGCCGGTGCCGTCCGGGCCGCTCAGCGCGACCTGGACCCGGACCCCGCCCTGGCCGGGCACGACCAGCGGCGCCTCGATGATCAGCTCGTCGAGCGCGGTGCAGCCGGCCTCGTCGCCGGCCCGCACGGCCAGTTCGGCCAGCCCGGAGCCCGGCAGGATCACGACGCCGCCGACCGCGTGGTCGGCCAGCCACGGGTGCGTCCGCACCGACAGCCGCGAGGTGAAGACCAAGCCGTCGGACTGCGGCAGCTCGACGACCGCGCCCAGCAGCGGGTGGTCGGCCGCCGCCTGGCCCAGCGAGGCCGCGTCGGTCGCGGCCCCGGCGGCCCGCAGCCAGTAGTGGCGGTGGTCGAAGGCGTACTTCGGCAGGTCGGCCCGGCCCGCGCGGGGCAGGACGGCCGTCCAGTCGAGCGGGACACCGCGCACGAACAGCTCGGCCATCGACGTCAGCAGCCGCCGCAGGCCGCCGTCGTCGCGCCGCAGCGACCCGGTCACCACCGCGTCTTCGCCGAGTTCGCTGAGCGGCTGGACCAGCACCGGGTGCGCGCTGACCTCGACGAACACGCCGTGGCCCTGGGCGAGCAGCTCCGCCACGGCCGGGCCGAAGCCGACCTGGTTGCGCAGGTTCCGGTACCAGTAGCCGCCGTCGACGACCCCGGCTTCGGTGATCCAGCCGCCGGTGAGCGTGGAGAAGAACGGCACCGCCGGTGCCTGCGCCTCGATCCCGGCCAGCGTCTCGGCGAGGAGGTCCTCGATGGCTTCGACCTGGTTGGTGTGGGAGCCGTAGTCCACGGCCACCCGCCGGACGCGGACGTCCCGGCCCGACAACGCTTCGACGACCTCGTCGAGGGCCTGGGCTTCCCCGGCGATGACCACGGAGGTGGGGCTGTTGACCGCGGCCACCTGGACCCGGTCCGCCCACGGCGCCAGCCACGCGGTCGCGTCCTCTTCGCCCAACGCGACCGAGGCCATGCCCCCGCGGCCGGCCAGCCGGCCGGCGATCGCCTGGCTGCGCAGGGCGACCACCTTCGCCGCGTCCGGCAGCGACAACGCCCCCGACACGCAGGCGGCGGCGATCTCGCCCTGCGAGTGCCCGACGACGGCGTCCGGCCGCACGCCCACCGACTGCCACACCGCGGCGAGGCCGACCATCACTGCGAAGCTCGCGGGCTGCACGACGTCGACGCGGTCCAGCAGGTCGGCCTCCCCGCGCAGCACGTCGAGCAGCGACCAGCCGACCCACGGTGCCAGCGCGGCCGCGCACTCGGCGATCCGCTCGGCGAACACCGGGGACTCTTCGAGGAGCTGCCGGCCCATGCCCGCCCACTGCGAGCCCTGCCCGGGGAAGACCCAGACGAGCTTGCCCGGTGCCCCGGCCCGGCCGGTGACGACCGCGGCCGTGTCTTCACCGCGGGCCAGCGCTTCCAGGCCCGTCACGGCTTCTTCGCGGGAGCTCGCGACGACGACCGCGCGCTCGGTCAGCGCGGCCCGGTTCGCCACCAGTGCACTGGCCGCGCTCACCAGCGGCACGTCACCCGCCACGAAACCGGCGAGGCGACCGGCCTGACCGGCCAGGGAAGCCTTGCTCCGAGCCGAGACCACGACCGGCAAGAGCGGCACCTCGGGCGTCGGCACCGGCTCTTCGGCGGGTGCCTCCTCCAGGATCAGGTGCGCGTTCGTGCCGGAGACGCCGAACGCGGACACCCCGGCCCGGCGCGGACGGCCGTTGCGCGGCCACTTCCGCGCCTCCGTCAGCAGTTCGACCGCACCGGCGGACCAGTCCACCTCGGGCGTCGGCCGGTCGACGTGCAGGGTGGGCGGCAGGACCTCGTGCCGCAGCGCCTGGACCATCTTGATCACGCCCGCGACCCCCGCGGCCGCCTGCGCGTGGCCGATGTTCGACTTCAGCGACCCGAGCCACAGCGGCGTCTCGCGGTCCTTGCCGTAGGTGGCGATCAGGGCCTGCGCCTCGATCGGGTCACCCAGGGTGGTCCCGGTGCCGTGCGCCTCGACGACGTCCACATCGGACGGTGCCAGCCCGGCGCTGCCCAGTGCCCGGCGGATGACCCGCTGCTGCGACGGCCCGTTCGGAGCGGTCAGGCCGTTCGACGCGCCGTCCTGGTTGACCGCGCTGCCGCTCAGCACGGCCAGGATCCGGTGGCCGCGTTCGCGCGCCACGGACAACCGTTCGAGGACGACCACGCCGACGCCCTCGGCCCAGCCGGTGCCGTCGGCCGCGGCGGCGAAGGCCTTGCAGCGCCCGTCGACGGCCAGGCCCCGCTGCCGGGAGAACTCCACGAACGCGCCGGGGTTCGCCATCACCGTCGCGCCGCCGGCCAGCGCCATCGAGCACTCGCCCTGCCGCAGCGACTGCGCGGCCAGGTGCATCGCGACCAGCGAAGACGAGCACGCCGAGTCGATCGTCACGGCCGGGCCTTCGAAGCCGAACACGTACGACACGCGCCCGGACGCCACGCTCGACGACCCGCCGGTGCCCGCGAAGCCCTCCAGCTCGGGGGTGACCACGCTGTCGCCCGGCGCGACGTAACCCTGGCCGAACATGCCGGTGAACACGCCGACGTCGGTGCCCGGCAACGCCAGCGGGTCGACCCCGGCGTCTTCCATCGCTTCCCACGACGTCTCCAGCAGCAGCCGCTGCTGCGGGTCCATCGCGACGGCCTCGCGCGGCGAGATCCCGAAGAACCCCGCGTCGAAGAGCCCGGCCTCGTGCAGGAACCCGCCGTGCCGGGTGTAGGTCTTGCCCGGGACCGCCGGGTCCGGGTCGTACAGGCTGTCCACGTCCCAGCCGCGGTCGGTCGGGAACTCCGAGACCGCGTCGCGGCCTTCGGCCACCAGCCGCCAGAGGTCCTCGGGTCCGGCGACCCCGCCCGGCAGGCGGCAGGCCATGCCGACGATGGCGATCGGCTCGTCGAGGTCGGCCTTCGCGACGGCCGCGGCCACCGGCGTCTCCGCCGCGCCGCCGAGTTCCTCGCGCAGGAACTTCGCCAGCGTCTGGGGGTTCGGGTAGTCGAAGACCAGGGTCGCGGGCAGCTTCAGGCCGGTGGCGGTCCGCATCCGGTTGCGCAGCTCGACCGCGGTCAGCGAGTCGAAGCCGGCGTCCTTGAACGCGGTGTCCACCCGGACGGCACCGGCGTCGGCGTGCCCGAGCACGGCGGCCACCTGCGCGCGGACGAGGTCAAGGAGCAGGGTGAGCTGGTCGGCCGGGGCGAGCCCGGCCAGCCGCCCGGCGAGCCCGTTGTCCACAGTGGACGCGGCACGGGCCTGCCTGCGGCCCGCCCGGACCAGGCCGCGCAGCAGGTGCGGCACGGCCCCGCCCTCGGCGGCGTCGGCGCGTACCCCGCGCAGGTCCAGCTTGGCGGGCACCAGCAGCGGCTCGCTCGAGGTCAGGGCCGCGTCGAAGAGGTCCATGCCCTCGGCCTGCGTCATGATCTGCAGGCCGCCGCGGCGGCTCATCCGGGCCCGGGTGGCCTCGTCGGTGTTGGCCGCCATGCCGGTGCTCTGCTCCCACAGGCCCCAGGCCAGGGACAGGCCCGGCAGGCCCGCCGCGCGGCGGTTCGCCATCAGGCCGTCCAGGTAGGCGTTCGCCGCGGCGTAGCTGCCGCTGCCCGCGCCCATGAACACCGCGGACACCGAGGAGTAGACGACGAACGCGTCGAGGTCGGAGTCCCGGGTGAGCTCGTCCAGGTGCCCGACGGCGTCGACCTTGGGGCCGAAGACCCGGGCCAGCCGCTCGCGGTCGAGCGTCCCGATGACACCCGCGTCGAGGACACCGGCGGTGTGCACCACGGCGGTCGGCCGGTGCTCGTCGAGCAGCGCGGCCACCTGAGCGCGATCGGAGACGTCGCACGCCACCACGGACACGTCCGCGTCGAGCTCGGCGACCAGCTCGGCCACGCCGTCGGCGTCCCGGCCGCGCCGCGAAGCCAGCACCAGCTTCCGCACGCCGTGGCGTTCCACCAGGCGGCGGGCCACCAGGCCGCCGAGCGCACCGGCGCCCGAGATCAGGACCGTCCCGTCCGGGCGGAACACGGGCTCGCCGCGCTGCTCCGCGCGGGCGAGCCGGGGCACGAAGGACTTCCCGCCGCGCACCGCGACCTGCGGCTCGCCGCTCGCCAGTACCGCACCGAGCGGCCCTTCACCGTCGGTGTCGAGCAGGACGATCCGGTCGGGGTTCTCCGCCTGCGCGGCCCGGACCAGGCCCCACACGGCCGCGCCGGCCGGGTCGGTCACGTCGCGGACGGCACCGCGGGTCACCACGACCAGCCGGGCTTCCTCCGCCGCTTCGGCGAGGAACGCCTGCACGGCTTCCAGCACCCGCGCGGTCAGGTCCAGGGGCTCCCCGCCGGCGGCTTCGAGCACCTCGACCTGCTCCGGCACCGCACTGTCCGCAAGGGACACCTCGGTCCAGTCGACCCGGTAGAGCGATCCGGCGCGGGTCGGCGAGGCCGCCTGCTCCCGGGCCACCACCGGACCCGCCGTGACGACCAGGCCACCCGTTTCGTCGGCCGCTTCGAGGGAGCCGCCCGGCACCAGCCGCACCCGCAGCGCCGACGCGCCCGCGGCGTGCAGGACCAGGCGGTGCCACTCCGCAGGCTGCTCGTCGTCCGCGAGGACCGGCCGCACGGCCGCGTCCAGCAGCACGGGGTGGATGCCGAACGCACCGGCGTTCAGCTCCTCGGGCAGCGCGACCTCGGCGAAGATCTCCTCGCCGCGCCGCCAGCCGCCGTCGGCCCGCTGGGCGCCTTCGGGCGGCCAGACGGTGAAGTCGAACGGCTCGTGCGCCGGAGCCGTGGCGGACAGGTGCCCGGTGGCGTTCCGGGTCCAGTCGTCGTCGCCTTCGAGCTGCGAATACACCTCGACCGCGCGCTCGCCGCTCACGGTGACCTGCACCCGCAGGCCCCCGCTTTCGGGCAGGACGAGCGGCGCTTCGACGGTCAGGTCGTCGAGGACCGGCCAGCCGGCTTCGTCGCCGGCCCGCACGGCCAGCTCGACCAGGGTGGCGCTCGGGACGCCGTCGGCCAGCCACGGGTGTGTCCGCAGCGACAGGCGTGACGTGAACACCAGGCCGCCGGACTGCGGCAGCGCCACGACCGCGCCCAGCAGCGGGTGGTCGGCCCCGGCCAGGCCGAGCGAAGGCGCGTCGGCGGCGGTGGGTGGGCTGAGCCAGAAGTGCTGGTGGTCGAAGGCATAGGTCGGCAGTTCGACGCGCGCGGGCGGCGCCAGCGTGCCCCAGTCCACCGGGACCCCGCGGACGAACAGTTCCGCCATCGACGTCAGCAGCCGCCGCAGACCACCGTCGTCCCGCCGCAGCGTCCCCGTCACGACCGCGTCAGTGAACTCGCTGATCGGCTGCACCAGCACCGGATGCGCACTGACCTCGACGAACACACCATGGCCCTGGGCGAGCAGCTCGGCCACGGCCGGGCCGAAGCCAACCTGGTTGCGCAAGTTCCGATACCAATAACCGCCGTCGACAACCCCGGCTTCGGTGATCCACTCGCCGGTAACCGTCGAGTAAAACGGCACCACCGGCGCCTGCGCGGTAATCCCGACCAGAGTCTCGGCGAGAATGTCGCGAATGTCCTCGACGTGGCGGGTGTGAGACGCGTAATCCACCGCCACCCGCCGACCACCAAGGGCTTCGACAGCCTCGGTGAGCGCTTCGGCGTCACCCGCGATCACCACTGCCGACGGCCCGTTGACCGCGGCGACCTCGACCCGCCCGTCCCACGGCGCGAGCCGGGCAGCCACCTCGTCTCGGCCCAACTGCACCGACGCCATCCCGCCACGGCCGGAGAGCTCCGCGGCGATCGCCTGGCTCCGCAGGGCGACCACCTTCGCAGCGTCCTCAAGGGACAGTGCGCCGGACACGCAGGCCGCGGCGATCTCGCCCTGGGAGTGCCCCACGACGGCGTCGGGCACGACGCCGACCGAGGCCCACACGGCGGCCAGCCCCACCATCACCGCAAAACACGCAGGCTGCAGCACATCGACCCGGTCCAGATCTCCCTCACCCCGCAGAGCGTCCACAAGGGACCAATCGACCCACGGCTCCAGCGCGGCCGCGCACTCCTCGATCCGCTCGGCGAACACCGGCGAGACATCCAGGAGCTCCTGGCCCATCCCGGCCCACTGCGTCCCCTGGCCGGGGAACACCCAGACGGTCTTGCCCGGCATCCCGGCGGTGCCGGTCACCAGGCCGGGCGCGCTCTCGCCGCGGGCCAGCGCGGTCAGTCCGGCCCGGGCTTCCTCGGCCGACCCCGCCACGACGACGGCCCGGTCGGTCAGCGTCGCCCGGGTCGACAGCAGGGCACCGGCCACGCGGGTCAGCGAGACGTCCCCGTCGAGGAACTCCGCCAGCCGCCCGGCCTGCCCTTCCAGGGCTCCGGCGCTGCGTGCGGAGACCACCACAGGCACCACGCCGTCGGGCACGTCGGCTTCGGTGATGTCGTCGGCGGGTGCCTCTTCGAGGATCAGGTGCGCGTTGGTGCCGCTGATGCCGAACGACGAGACGCCGGCCCGGCGCGGGTGGCCGTTGCGGGCCCACTCGCGGCCCTCGGTCAGCAGCTCGACCGCGCCCGCGGACCAGTCCACCTGCTTGGTGGGTTCCTCCGCGTGGAGGGTCGGCGGCAGGGCGTCGTGCCGCAGCGCCTGGACCATCTTGATGACGGCGGCGACGCCCGCGGCGGCCTGGGTGTGGCCGATGTTCGACTTCAGCGACCCGAGCCACAACGGCGTCTCGCGGTCCTTGCCGTAGGTGGCCAGCAGGGCCTGGGCCTCGATGGGGTCGCCCAGCGCGGTGCCGGTGCCGTGCGCCTCGACAACGTCCACTTCGGACGGTGCCAGCCCGGCGCCGGCCAGCGCCGCGCGGATCACCCGCTGCTGCGAGGGCCCGTTCGGGGCGGTCAGGCCGTTCGACGCGCCGTCCTGGTTGACCGCGCTGCCGCGGAGGACGGCGAGCACCCTGTGCCCGCGTTCCCGGGCCACCGAAAGCCGTTCGAGGACGACGATGCCGACGCCCTCGGACAGGACAGTCCCGTCCGCGCCGTCCGCGAAGGCCTTGACCCGGCCGTCCTCGGCCATGCCGCGCTGCCGCGACATGCCGATCACGCCGATCGGCGAGCCCATCACGGCGACACCGCCGGCCAGGGCCATCGTGCACTCGCCCTGCCGGAGTGCCTGTGCGGCCAGGTGGATCGCGACCAGGGACGACGAGCACGCCGTGTCGACCGTGACCGCCGGGCCCTCGAAGCCGAAGGTGTAGGACACCCGGCCCGAGGCGACGCTCCCCGCGGTGGCCGTGGTGACGAAGCCTTCGAGCTCCGCGGGCATGTTGCTCAAGGACTCGAGGTAGTCGTGGATGGAGACACCGGAGAAGACGCCGACGGCGTCACCGCGGGCCTTCGTCGGGTCGATGCCCGCGCGCTCCAGCGCTTCCCAGGACGCCTCCAGCAGCAGCCGCTGCTGCGGGTCCATGGCCAGCGCTTCCCGTGGCGAGATCCCGAAGAAACCGGGGTCGAACAGCGCGGCCTCGTGCAGGAAGCCGCCCTGGCGGATGTACGCGGTGCCCGGGCGCTCCGGGTCGGAGTCGAACAGGCCGTCGAGGTCCCAGCCGCGGTCTTCGGGGAAGGCCGACATGCCGTCGCGGCCTTCGGCGACCATCCGCCACAGGTCGTCGGGGCTCATCACGCCACCCGGCAGCCGGCACGCCATGCCGACGATGGCGATCGGTTCGCCCGCGTCGGCGGCGGCGGTCGTCATCACCGCGGTGGGCGTGCCCGCGACCGTCTCGCCCAGCTCCTCGCGCAGGTGGCGGGCGAGCGCCACCGGCGTCGGGTAGTCGAAGACCAGCGTGGCGGGCAGCTTGACGCCGGTCGCCGCGCTCAGCCGGTTGCGCAGCTCGACCGCGGTGAGCGAGTCGAAGCCGAGGTCGCTGAACCCGCGGGTGCCCTGGGCCAGCTCGGGGGCGTTGAAGCCGAGCACCGTGGCCGCCTCGGCCTGGACGACGCCGAGCAGGACGCCTTCCTGTTCCTCGACGGGCCGCCCGGCGAGCTTGCCCGCCAGGCCGCCACTGCCGCTCGCGGCGGCCGTGCGCGTCACCCGGCGGCTCGCGCGGACCAGGCCGCGCAGCAGGTGCGGGACCTCCCCCGCGCTGCGCAGGGTCTTCAGGTCGAGCTTGATCGGCACCAGCAGCGCCTGCTCGGCGGCCAAGCCGATGTCGAAGCTGTCGAGGGCCTCGGCGGGCGTCATGGCGAGCACGCCGCCGCGGCTCATCCGGGCCTGGTCGGTGGCGGACAGGTGCGCGGTCAGGCCGTCGGCCTGCTCCCACAGGCCCCAGGCCAGCGACACGCCGGGCAGGCCCGCCGCGCGGCGCCGGGCCATCAGGCCGTCGAGGAAGGCGTTGGCCGCCGCGTAGTTGCCCTGCCCGGCCGAGCCCATCAGCGCGGCCGCGGAGGAAAACACGACGAACGCTTCGAGGTCGCCGGCCAGTTCGTCGAGGTGCTGGACGGCGTCGACCTTCGGGGCGAACACCCCGGCCAGCCGTTCCCGGGTCAGCGCCCCGATGACGCCGTCGTCCAGCAGGCCGGCCAGGTGCACGATCGCGGTCGGGCGGTGCTCGGCCAGCAGCGCGGCGACCTGGTCGCGGTCGGACACGTCGCACGCCACCACGGTCACGCTCGCGCCCTGCTCGGTCAGCTCGGCGAGGAGGTCGTCCGCGGCCACTCCTCGACGACTCGCGAGCACCAGCCGCCGGACGCCGTGCCGGGCGACCAGGTGCTCGGCCACGAGCGCGCCGAGCGAGCCGGTGCCGCCGGTGAGCAGGACCGTCCCTTCCGGACTGAACACCCCGTCCGGCGCTTCGCCGGTGGCGCGGGACAGCCGTGGGACGGAGAAAGCACCACCGCGCACGGCGATCTGCGGCTCACCACTGCCCAGCAGCGCACCCAGCGGCAGGGCACCGTCGGTGTCGACCAGGATGATCCGGCCGGGGTTCTCCGCCTGCGCGGCCCGCACCAGGCCCCATACGGCCGCGCCGGCCGGGTCGGTCACCTCGCGGACGGCACCGCGGGTCACCACGACCAGCCGGGCTTCCTCCGCCGCTTCGGCGAGGAACGCCTGCACGGCTTCCAGCACCCGCGCGGTCAGGTCCAGGGGCTCCCCGCCGACGGCTTCGAGCACCTCGACGTGGTCCGTGGCCACACTTTCGGCCGCGGGCACGTCGATCCAGTCGACCCGGAACAGCGAGTCGCGCTCTTCGCCCGCCGCCGTCTCCAGCTGCGCGGCCGAAACTTCGCGGGACACCAGGGAATCCATGGTGACGACCAGGCCGCCGGTCTCGTCCGCGGCCTGGAACGTCAGCGCGTCCGGACCGCCCGGCGCGACCCGCACCCGCAGCGCCGACGCCCCGACGGCGTGCAGGACCAGGCCGTTCCACGCGAACGGCAGCACGCTGCGCTCGTCGCCGGGGTTGGCGAAGGCGTTCGTGTGCAGGGCCGCGTCCAGCAGCGCCGGGTGGAGGCCGAACTTGCCGGCGTCCTCGCGGTGGTCGTCGGGCAGCGCGACCTCGGCGAAGACCTCGTCACCGCGCCGCCAGACCGCCCGCATGCCCTGGAACGCGCCGCTGTAGGCGTACCCGCGCTCGATCAGGTCGGTGTAGAAGTGCTCGACGTCGACCGGCTCGGCCCCGGCGGGCGGCCAGGCGGCGAAGTCGAACCGGTCCGGCTCCCGGGCGGGCGACTCGCCGAGCAGGCCGGTCGCGTGCCGGACCCACTCGTCACCGTCTTCCCGCATCGAGAAGACGTCCACCGCGCGCGAGCCGGTTTCGTTCGGCCCGCTCACCGCGACCTGCACGCGGACCCCGCCGCGCTCGCCCAGCACCAGCGGCGCCTCGATGACGAGCTCTTCCAGGACGCCGAAGCCGAGTTCGTCACCGGCGCGCAGGGCGAGGTCGACGTACACCGTGCCCGGGATGAGCACCACCCCGCCGATCGCGTGCCCGGCCAGCCAGGGGTGCGACTTCAGCGACAGCCGCGAAGTGAACACCAGCCCGTCGGACTGCGGCAGCGGCACGACCGCGCCGAGCAGCGGGTGGTCGGCCCCGGCCAGGCCAAGCGACACCGCGTCGGTCGCGGACCCGCCCAGCTGCAGCCAGTAGTGCTGGTGGTCGAAGGCGTACGTCGGCAGCTCGACGCGCCGGGACGGCGGCAGCACGCCGGTCCAGTCCACGCTCACGCCCCGCACGAACAGCTCGGCCGCCGAAGCCAGCAGGCGCCGGAGCCCGCCCTCCTCGCGCCGCAGCGTCCCGGTCACGACCGCGTCGCCGGCCGCTTCGCTGATCGGCTGGACCAGCACGGGGTGCGCGCTGACCTCGACGAACACCCGGTGGCCCTGCTCGATCAGCTCGGCCACCGCCGGGCCGAACCGCACCTGGCGGCGGAGGTTCCGGTACCAGTACCCGCCGTCGAGCACACCGGCATCGGCCACCCACTCGCCGGTGACGGTCGAGTAGAACGGGATTTCCGGGGCCTGCGCGCGGATCCCGCCGAGCATCTCGGCCAGTGCTTCGCGCGCGGCTTCGACGTGCCGGGTGTGGGAGGCGTAGTCCACCGCCACCCGCCGGATCCGGACGCCCTGGTCGTCGAGCGCGTCGAGGGCTTCGTCCAGTGCCTCGGCGTCACCGGCGATCACCACCGACGACGGCCCGTTGACGGCCGCGACCTCCACCCGGCCCGCCCACGGCTCGATCCGCGCGGCCGCGTCCTCCTCGCTCAGCGCGACCGAGGCCATGCCGCCCCGGCCGGCCAGCGAGGCCGCGATGGCCTGGCTGCGCAGGGCGACCACCTTCGCGGCGTCGTCCAGCGACAGCGCGCCGGACACGCACGCGGCCGCGATCTCACCCTGCGAGTGCCCCACGACGGCTTCGGGCTCGACACCGAGCGAGGCCCACACGGCCGCGAGCCCGACCATCACCGCGAAGCTCGCGGGCTGCACGACGTCGACCCGGTCCAGCAGGTCGGCGTCGCCGCGCAGGACGTCGGTCAGCGACCAGTCGACCCAGCGCCCGAGCGCGGTCTCGCACTCGGCGATGCGCGCGGCGAACACCGGCGAGACATCCAGCAGCTCACGACCCATCCCGGCCCACTGCGTCCCCTGGCCGGGGAACACCCAGACGAGCTTGCCCGGGGCGCCCGAGCCGCGGCCGGTGAGCAGGCCGGGCGCGCTCTCGCCGTTCGCCAGCGCCCGCAGCCCGGCCACGGCTTCTTCGGCCGACTCGGCCACGACCACCGCGCGCTCGCTCAGCACCGCGCGGCCGGACACCAGCGTCCCGGCCATGTCCGCCAGGGGAACGTCGCCGGCCTCCGCCAGGCGCCCGGCCTGGGCGGCCAGCGAGGCCGCGGTCGCCGCCGACACGACGAGGGGCACCGCAAGCGGTCGTGAGTGGTAAGGCGGGTCAGCACCCTCCTTACCGCTCACGAGGTCTTCGGGGGCTTCTTCCAGGATCATGTGCGCGTTCGTGCCGCTGGCGCCGAACGACGAGATGCCGCCGCGGCGCGGGCGGCCGCCCCGCGGCCATTCCCGGCCCTCGGTGAGCAGCTCGACGGTCCCGGCCGACCAGTCGACCTGCGGGGTGGGCGCGTCGACGTGCAGCGTGGCCGGCAGCTTCCCGTGCCGCAGCGACTGCACCATCTTGATCACGCCGGCCACGCCGGACGCGCCCTGCGTGTGCCCGACGATCGACTTCACCGAACCCAGCCACAGCGGCCGCTGCGGGTCCCGGCCCTGGCCGTAGGTGGCCAGCAGGGCCTGGACCTCGATCGGGTCGCCGAGCACCGTGCCGGTGCCGTGCCCCTCCACGGTGTCCACATCGGACGGGGTGAGCCCGGCGCTGTCGAGTGCCTTGCGGATGACCCGCTGCTGGGCCGGGCCGTTCGGGGCGGTCAGGCCGTTCGAGGCGCCGTCCTGGTTGACCGCGCTGCCGCGGATGACGGCGAGGACCTGGTGCCCGCGCTCGCGCGCCACCGAGAGCTTCTCCAGCAGCACCACGCCGACGCCCTCGGCCCAGCCGGAGCCGTCGGCGGCCGCGGCGTAGGACTTGCAGCGCCCGTCGAAGGCCAGCGCCCGCTGCCGGGCGAACCCGACGAACCCGCCGGGCGTGGCCATCACGGTCGAACCGCCGGCCAGGGCCATCGAGCACTCACCGCGGCGAAGGGCCTGCGCGGCAAGGTGAATCGCCACCAGCGACGACGAGCACATCGTGTCGACGGTGACGGCGGGGCCTTCGAGCCCGAGCGTGTAGGCGACCCGGCCGGAGGCGACGCCGCCCGCGGTGCCCAGGGCGCGCTCCAGGCTCATGAAGCCCTCGAACCCGCTGAGGTCGGGGGCGTAGTCCTGGTGCACGACCCCGGCGTAGACGCCGATGTCACTGCCGCGCACCGAATGCGGGTCGATGCCCGCGCGTTCGAGGGTCTCCCAGGACACCTCGAGGAGCTGCCGCTGCTGCGGGTCCATGGCCAGCGCTTCCCGCGGCGAGATGCCGAAGAACCCGGCGTCGAACTGGGCCGCGTCGTGCAGGAAGGCGCCCTCGCGCACGTACGTCGTCCCGGGGTTGTCGGGGTCCGGGTGGTAGAGGCCCTCGACGTCCCAGCCGCGGTCGGTGGGGAACCCGGTGTAGACGTCGGCGCCTTCCGACACCACGCGCCAGAAGTCCTCCGGGCCGCGGATCCCGCCGGCGTAGCGGCAGGCCATGGAGACGATCGCGACGGGCTCCGCGGCGGCCGCGGTGAGCGCGGCGTTCTCCTGCTGGAGGCGGACGTTCTCCTTCAGCGAGGCGCGCAGTGCGTCAACGATCTGCTCGTTCGGCGCGGACATGTTCTTCCTCCACGATTCGTTCGCCATCGGCGGTCAGCTCGTCTGCCCGAGGGCCCGTTGCACGAGACCGGAGATGTCCAGTGCGTCGATCAGGTCGGTGTCGTCGGCGGCCGGAGCCGCTTCCGTGGCGGGCTCCGCGTCGGCCAGGCCGAGCAGGGTCTCCAGCACGCCCGCCTCCTTGAACCGGGCGAACGGCACGGCCGCGAGGACCCGCCGGAGGTCGTCTTCCCGCCCCTCCAGGCCGTCGTCGGCCTCCCGGAGGAGCTCCACGCGCAGGTAGCCGACCAGCGCCTCCGGGGTGGGGTAGTCGAAGATCAGCGTCGCGGGCAGCTTCAGCCCGGTGGCCGCGTGCAGGCTGTTGCGGAGGTTGACCGCGGCCAGCGAGTCGAAGCCGACCTCCTGGAACGCCTGCCGCGGGCCGATGCCCTCGGCCCCGCTGTGGCCGAGCACGGTCGAGGCGTGCCCGCGGACCAGCTTCAGCAGGATGCGGTTCTGCTCGGCGTCCGGGACCGCCCGCAGGGAGTCCGCGAGCGACGCCGCGGTGTCGCCGTCTTCGCCGTCGTCCTGCGCGGCCTGGAGGATCGCCTTCGCCTCGGGCAGGTCGGCGAGCAGCGGGCTGGGCCGGACCGAGGTGAACGCGGGGACGAAGGCGGCCCAGTCCATGTCGGCCACCGCCACGGCCTTCTCGTTGCCGGCGACCGCCTGCACCATCGCGGTGACCGCCAGCGGCGGCGCCATCGGGAGCACACCGCGGCGGCGCAGCTGGGCGAGGGCGGCCTCGTCCATGCCGATGCCGATCTCGTCCAGCGCACCCCAGGCGATCGACGTCGCCTTGAGGCCGCGGGCCCGGCGCCATTCGACCAGGGCGTCGAGGACCGCGTTGGCCGCACCCGCCGGGCCCTGGCCGCCACCGCCCCAGATGCCCGCGATCGAAGAGAACACGACGAAGGCGTCGAGCGGGGTGTCCTCGAACAGCTGGTCCAGCCACACCGCGGTGGTCACCTTGGCGGTGAACACCTCGTCGAGGTCGGCCCGCCCGGTGTCGTCGACGGAGCTGGTCTGCGCGATGTCGGCGGCGTGCACCACGGCCGTGACCTCCGCGTCCGCCACCAGCCGCGCGATCGCGTCCCGGTCGGTGCCGTCGCAGAACTCGACGGTGGTGCCGAACCCGGCCAGCTCGGCCCGCAGGTCCTCGGCGCCCTCGTCACCGGTGACGATGAGCCGCTCGGCGCCCGCCTGCGCGAGCCAGACCGAGGCGTGCCTGCCGAGCCCTTCGGCCCCGCCGGTGACCAGGACCGTGCCCCGCGGTTCCCACTTGCCCGAAGCGGACTCCGGCACCGGCTTGCGGACCAGCCGCCTGCGGTAGCCGCCCGACCGCCGGACCGCGAGCTGGTCTTCCCCGCCGGCGCCGTTGAGCACGCCGAGCAGGGCCTGGGCCGTGCGTGCGTCGATCGCGGCCGGCAGGTCGATCAGGCCGCCCCACCGGTCGAGGCGTTCCAGCGCGACAGCGCGGCCGAGGCCCCACACGGCCGCCTGGGCCGGTGCGGTGACGGCGTCCTGGATGCCGATGTTCACCGCGCCGGAGGTGAGGCACCACAGCGGCGCGGCGACGCCTGCGTCGCCCAGCGCCTGGACCAGCGCGAGCGTCGACGCGGTGATCTCGGTCGCGTCCGCGGGCCCGCCGTCGAGCGCGAGCAGGGACAGCACGCCGGTGAGGTCGTGCTCGGCCAGGACACCCCGCAACCGCTCGGCGAGCTGGTCCCGCGCCGTTCCATCGACCTCCAGCCGGACCAGGTCGAGGCCCTGGCCGGTCAGCTCGTCCAGGAGCGCCCCGGAGGTGCCGGCCGGGACGACGGCCAGCCAGCGCCCGCCCGGCACGCCGGTGGCTTCGCGTTCGAGGGGCTGCCAGGTGACCTGGTAGCGCAGCTTCTCCGCGGTCGAGCGTTCGCGGCGCCGGTCCCGCCACCCGGCCAGCACGGGCACGACGGCGCCGAGCGCCCCGCGCTGTTCGGGCACCAGGTCGAGCAGCTCGGCCAGGCTGTCCACATCGGACTGTTCGACGGCGGTCCAGAACTCGCTGTCCGCGCCTTCGGCGGCCTCGGTCTTCTCGGCTTCCCGCAGCCAGTAGTGGCGGCGGTCGAAGGCGTACGTCGGCAGGTCGGCCCGGCCGGCCGCGGGCAGCGTCCCGGCCCAGTCCACGGGCACGCCGCGGACGTACAGCTCGGCCGCCGAGGCCAGCAGGCGGCGGAGACCACCGTCGTCACGCCGCAGCGAGCCGCTCACCACCGCGTCGTCGCTGCTCTCGCTGAGCGGCTGGACCAGCACCGGGTGGGCGCTGATCTCGACGAACACCGTGTGCCCCAGCCCGGCCAGCTCGGCCACCGACGGACCGAACCGCACCTGCTGCCGCAGGTTCCGGTACCAGTAGCCCCCGTCGACGACGCCCTTCTCGATCCACGTGCCGAGGACCGTCGAATAGAACGGGAGCACCGGCTTCTGCGCATCGATCCCGGCCAGGGTCTCGGCCAGGGTGCCGGCGATGTCCTCGACGTGCCGGGTGTGCGAGGCGTAGTCCACGGCGACCCGCCGCACCCGGACGCCGTCGGCTTCCAGCGCGTCCAGGGCCTGGTCCAAGGCCTGCGCATCGCCCGCGATCACCACCGAGGACGGGCTGTTGACCGCGGCCACCTCGACCCGGTCCGCCCACGGCGCCAGCCGCACGAGCGCGTCTTCCTCGCTCAACGCGACCGAGGCCATGCCGCCCCGGCCGGCCAGCGAGGCGGCGATGGCCTGGCTGCGCAACGCGACCACCTTCGCCGCGTCGTCCAGCGACAACGCCCCGGACACGCAAGCCGCGGCGATCTCGCCCTGGGAGTGCCCCAGCACCGCGTCCGGGACCACCCCCAGCGAGGTCCACACCGCGGCGAGACCGACCATCATCGCGAAGCTCGCGGGCTGCACGACGTCGACCCGGTCGAGGAGGTCGGCGTCGCCACGCAGCACGTCGAGCAGCGACCAGCCGGTCCACGGCGCCAAGGCGGCGGCGCACTCCTTGATCCGCTCGGCGAACACCGGCGACGAGTCCAAGAGCTCCCGGCCCATGCCGGCCCACTGCGAACCCTGGCCGGGGAACACCCAGACGACCTTGCCCGGCTGGCCCGCCGTCCCGGTGACCACGCCGGGCGTGGTCTCGCCGCGGGCCAGCGCCTGCAGGCCGTCCTTGGCCTCGTCCGCCGAGCCCGCGATGACCACCGCGCGCTCGTTCAGCGTCGCGCGGCTCGACACCAGGGTCCCGGCCACGCCCGCCGGCGTCTCGCTGTCGAGGGCCGCCGCCAGCCGGCCGGCCTGCCCGGCCAGGGAACCGGTGCTGCGGGCGGAGACCACCAGCGGCACCACGGCCGCGGGCTCCTCCGCCACCGGTTCCACCGGTTCTTCCAAGGGGCCTTCCTCGATGATCAGGTGCGCGTTCGTGCCGCTGGCCCCGAAGGAGGAGACGCCGGCCCGCCGCGGACGCCCGGTGCGCGGCCACTCCCGGGCCTCGGTGAGCACCTCGATCGCGCCCGCGGACCAGTCGACCTGGCTCGTGCGCTCGCCGGCGTGCAGGGTGGCCGGCAGGACGCCGTGGCGCATGGCCATGACCATCTTGATCACGCCGACCACCCCCGCGGCGGCCTGCGTGTGCCCGATGTTCGACTTCAGCGAGCCGAGCCACAACGGCGTCTCCCGCTCCTGCCCGTAGGTGGCCAGCAGCGCCTGGACCTCGATCGGGTCGCCCAGCGCCGTCCCGGTCCCGTGCCCCTCGACGACGTCCACATCGGACGGTGCGAGCCCGGCACTGGCCAGTGCGCCGAGGATCACCCGCTGCTGTGAAGGTCCGTTCGGGGCGGTCAGGCCGTTGGACGCGCCGTCCTGGTTCACCGCGCTGCCACGCAGGACGGCGAGCACGCGGTGGCCCCGCTCCTGCGCCACCGACAGCCGTTCGAGGACGACCACGCCGACGCCCTCGGCCCAGCCCGTGCCGTCCGCGCCTTCGGCGTACGCCTTGCACCGGCCGTCGGCGGACAGGCCGCGCTGGCGGGAGAACTCGAGGAAGGCGTCCGGGCTGGCCATCACGGTCGCGCCGCCGGCCAGTGCCATCGAGCACTCGCCCTGCCGCAGCGCCTGCGCCGCCAGGTGGATCGCGACCAGCGACGACGAGCACGCGGTGTCCACCGTGACCGCCGGGCCCTCGAAGCCGAAGGTGTAGGCCACCCGGCCGGACGCCACACTCGAAGCGGTGCCGGTCATCGTGTAGCCCTGGACGTCTTCGGGCACTTCGCGCAGCCGGGTCACGTAGTCGTGGTGGACGATCCCGGTGAAGACGCCGACGTCGGAGCCCCGCGCGGACAGCGGGTCGACGCCCGCGCGTTCCAGGGCCTCCCACGACGTCTCCAGCAGCAGCCGCTGCTGCGGGTCCATGGCCAGGGCCTCGCGCGGTGAGATCCCGAAGAGCCCGGCGTCGAACTGGGCCGCGTCGTGCAGGAACCCGCCCGAGCGCGTGTAGCTCGTCCCGGCGTGGGCCGGGTCCGGGTGGTAGAGGCCGTCGAGGTCCCAGCCGCGGTCGACGGGGAAGCCGGAGATCGCGTCCCGCCCTTCGGCGACGAGCTGCCACAGCTCCTCGGGGCTGTCCGCGCCACCGGGCAGGCGGGTGCTCATGCCGACGATCGCGATCGGCTCGTCGGAGACGTCCCGGGCCACCACGACCGGCGCCGCGGGGCGCTCGCCGGCGAGTTCGGCCTTCAGGTGGTCCGCGAGGACGGCCGGGTTCGGGTAGTCGAAGATCAGCGTGCTGGGCAGGTCGACGCCGGTGAAGTCGCGCAGGCGGTTGCGCAGCTTGATCGCGCTGAGCGAGTCGAACCCGTGGTCCTTGAAGGACCGGTCGAGGTCGAACGCCCCGGTGTCCCGGTGCCCGAGCACCACCGCGGCGCTCTCCCGGACCAGCTCGAGGACGTCCGCCACCGGCTCGGCCGGCCGGTCGGCGGGCGGCGGCGTCTCTTCGGTGCCGATCCAGTACCGCTCGTGCTGGAACGCGTAGGTGGGCAGCACGGTCCCGACCGCCGCGGCCGGCTCGTCGAGCAGCGTCGTCCAGTCCACGGCCACACCGCGGACGTGCAGCCCGGCCAGCGCGGTCAGCACGTCGGGGACCTCGGCGCCGTTCTTGCGCAGGGTGGCGACGCAGCTCTGCTCCGGGCCGCCGAGCGTGCCGAGCGCCATCGCGGCCAGGGCCCCGCCCGGGCCGAGCTCGAGGAACGTCGTCGCGCCCTGGGCCTTCAGCTCGGTGACGGCGTCACCGAACCGCACGGCGTTCCGCACCTGGCCGACCCAGTAGTCCGGGCTGTCGAGCGGCGCGAGTTCGCCGGTCAGCGTCGAGACGACGGGCAGCGAGCCGGCCCGGTAGGTGAGGCGCTGCGCGACCGCGCGGAACTCCTCCAGCATCGGTTCCATCAGCGGCGAGTGGAAGGCGTGGCTGACGGTCAGCCGCTTCATCTTGCGACCACGGCCCGCCAGTTCCGCCGCGGCAGCGAGCACGGCGTCCTCGGCACCGGAGAGCACGACCGAGTCCGGGCCGTTGATTGCGGCGACGCAGACGGTGTCGCCGAGCAAGGGCGCGACCTCGTCTTCGGTCGCCTGGACCGCGACCATCGCCCCGCCCGCGGGCAGGGCCTGCATCAGCCGGCCGCGCGCGGCGACCAGTTCGCCCGCCTCGGCCAGGTCCAGCACACCGGACACGTGCGCGGCGGCGAGTTCGCCGATCGAGTGGCCGACCAGGAGGTCCGGCCGCACGCCCGAGGACTCGAAGAGCCGGAACAGCGCGGTCTCCACGGCGAACAGCGCGCCCTGGGTGTACTTCGTCTGGTCGAGCAGCGCGCCGTCGCCGAACACGACCTCGCGCAGCGGACGTCCGCCCAGGTGCGCGTCCACCGCGTGGCACGCGGCCTCGAAGGCGTCCCGGAAGACGGGGAAGGTCTCGGTGAGCTCGCGGCCCATGCCGGCCCACTGGCTGCCCTGGCCGGTGAAGAGGACGGCCAGCTTGCCGTCGACCGGCGTCCCGGTCACGACGCCGGGACCGAACGCGGTGAGGTCGCCGCGGAGCTGTTCCCGGTCGGCGGCCAGGACGACGGCCCGGTGGTCGAGCCGGGCGCGGGTGGTGGCCAGTGCGTGGGCGGCGTCGGCGACCCGGACGTCGGGCCGCTCGCCGAGGAACCCGGCGAGCCGCTCGGCCTGGCCGTGCAGCGCGGCCGCCGTCTTCGCCGAGAGGACCACCGGCACGAGGAGCTCTGCCGGCTCCGGCTTCGCCGCGGTGACCGGCTCGGGGACTTCTTCGAGGACGACGTGCGCGTTGGTGCCGCCGATGCCGAACGAGGACACACCGGCCCGGCGCGGACGGCCGTCGGCGGGCCACTCGCGA
The DNA here is from genome assembly GCF_053601335.1 of Amycolatopsis sp. NPDC004747. Taxonomy (NCBI): domain Bacteria; kingdom Bacillati; phylum Actinomycetota; class Actinomycetes; order Pseudonocardiales; family Pseudonocardiaceae; genus Amycolatopsis; species Amycolatopsis sp. NPDC004747. Next base: position 165,771 of record NZ_JBSGBQ010000002.1, read on the forward strand.
GCTTCGGTCAACAGTTCCACCGCACCCGCCGTCCAGTCCACGTGGGACGACGGCCGGTCGACGTGCAGCGTCTTGGGCAGGACGCCGTGGCGCATGGCCATGACCATCTTGATCACGCCCGCGACCCCCGCGGCCGCCTGTGTGTGCCCGAGGTTCGACTTCACCGAGCCGAGCCACAGCGGCTGCTCGCGGTCCTGCCCGTAGGTGGCGAGCAGCGCCTCGGCCTCGATCGGGTCGCCGAGGGTCGTGCCGGTGCCGTGCGCCTCCACCGCGTCGACGTCCGAAGTGGACAGTCCGGCGGCGGCCAGTGCCTTGCGGATCACGCGCTGCTGGGCCGGGCCGTTCGGGGCGGTCAGGCCGTTGGACGCGCCGTCGGAGTTGACCGCCGACCCGCGGACCACGGCCAGCACCTGGTGGCCCTTTCGCCTCGCCTCGGACAGCCGTTCCACCAGGAGCAGCCCGACACCCTCGGACCAGCCGGTGCCGTCGGCGGCGTCGGCGAACGCCTTGCACCGGCCGTCGGGGGCCAGCCCGCGCTGCCGCGAGAACTCGACGAACGTCTCGACCGTGCCCATCACCATCACGCCGCCGGCCAGCGCCATCGAGCACTCGCCGCGCTGCAGCGCCTGCACCGCCATGTGCAGCGCCACCAGCGAAGACGAGCAGGCGGTGTCGACCGTGACGGCCGGGCCTTCGACGCCGTAGTGGTAGGCGACGCGGCCGGAGAGCACGCTCGCCGAGCCGCCGGTGAGCCGGAAGCCCTCGACACCGGCGGCGTGGTGCATCCGCACGCTGTAGTCGTGGCTGTTGACGCCGGCGAAGACGCCGATGTCCTGCCCGGCGAGGGTGGCCGGGTCGATCGCGGCCCGTTCGAACAGCTCCCAGGACGTCTCCAGCAGCAGCCGCTGCTGCGGGTCCATGGCGAGCGCTTCGTTGGGCGAGATGCCGAAGAAGGCGGCGTCGAACCCGGCGGCGTCGTCGAGGAAGGCGCCGTGCCGCACGTACGTGGTGCCCTCGTGGTCGGGGTCCTCGTGGTAGAGCCGGTCGGTGTCCCAGCCGCGGTCGGCGGGGAAGTCGGTGACGGCGTCGACGCCGTCGGCGACCAGCCGCCAAAGGTCCTCGGGGCTGTGCACGCCACCGGGGAACCGGCACGCCATGGCCACGATCGCGATCGGCTCGTCCACCGCGGCGGTGCCGATCTCGGCCGGTCGCCGGGCGGTTTCCCCGAAGAGCTTGGCGCGGAGGTGTCCGGCGAGCGCCGGCGGCTTCGGGTAGTCGAAGATCATCGCCGGGGACAGGGTGAGCCCGGTCTCGGCCGCGAGGCGGTTCCGCAGCTCCACCGCGGTCAGCGAGTCGAAGCCGGCGTCCTTGAACGTCCGTCCGGAGTGGACGGCGGCGGGGCCGGCGTGCCCGAGCACCTCGGCGGCGTGGCGCCGGACGAGGTCGAGCAGGGTTTCGGTCCGCTCGGCGTCGCCCAGCCCGGCGAGCCGCTCGGTCAGCGACGCGGTCTTGGCCGCCGTCCGGCGCGGCAGCGGGGCCAGGCCGCGCAGCAGCGGCGGCACCGGGCCACCGGACTTCGCCGCCGCCCGCAGCGCCGGCACGTCGAACTTGGCCGCCACCAGGGCACCACCGGTGCCGATGGCCGCGTCCAGCAGGGCCATGCCTTCGTCGGCGGGCAGGCCGGACATGCCGATCCGCTGGTTGCGCCGCAGGTCGGCGGCGCCAAGGTGCTCGGTCATGCCGCTGACCGCCGCCCAGTAGCCCCAGGCGACGGACACCGCGGGCAGGCCGCGGCGGTTCCGCTCCCGCGCCAGCGCGTCCAGCTCGGCGTTGGCCGCCGCGTACCCGGCCTGGCCGGGATTGCCCAGCACGCCCGCCGCCGAGGAGAACAGCACGAACGCGGCGAGGTCGGCGTCCCGGGTGAGCTCGTCCAAGAGCCGGGCCGCGTCGACCTTCGGCCGCCGCACGGCCTTTACCCGCTCGGGGGTCAGTTCGGTGACGACGCCGTCGCCGAGCACGCCGGCGGTGTGGATCACGGCGGTGAGCGGGTGCTCGGCCGGGATCGCCGCCAGGACGGCTTCGAGCTGCGCCCGCTCGGCGACGTCGCAGGCGGCGATGGTGACGGACGCGCCGAGCGCGGTCAGCTCGTCGTGGAGTCCGGGTGCTTCGCCGCGGCGGCTGACCAGCACCAGGTGCCGGACGCCGTGCGCGGTGACGAGGTGCCGGGCGGTCAGCGCGCCGAGCGTGCCGGTGCCACCGGTGATCAGCACGGTGCCTCGCGGGTCGAGCGGCCGCGCGTCCCGCGCCGGGGTCGCCCGGGCCAGCCGCGGGACCGAAGCAACGCCGTTGCGCACCCTCACCTGGGGTTCGCCGCTCGCCAGCACGGCGGGCAGCACGGCCTGGTCGTCGAGGTCGGCGAGGACGATCCGGCCCGGGTGCTCGGACTGCGCCGAGCGCACCAGGCCCCAGATCGCGGCCGCGCCGGGCTCGGTGCAGTCCCCGGTCAGCACGGCCAGCGGGGTGCCGGCCGGATCCGCCAGCCAGGTCTGCAGCTTGGCCAACGTTTCCTCGGCCGACGTGGCTTCGTACGTCAGGAAGCCGGTCGCGGCTTCGGCGGGGAGCCGGATTTCCGGCCAGTCGACGCGGAAGAGCGATTCGGTGCGGCCCTGTTCGACGGCGAACGGCGTGCCGCGCACGGCTTCGACGCTCAGCACGAGCTCCCCGGCCGGGTCGGTCAGCCGGAGGCCGGTCGCCGTCGGCGTCACGGTCACGGCCGTGGCGCCCGAGGCCGCCAGGGTCACGCCGGTCCAGACGGACGGGAGCAGGTCGTCGCCGACGACCGTGCGCACGGCGGCGTCCAGCAGCGCGGGGTGGATGCCGTACCGGTCCGCGTCCCGCAGGCCGTCGACGGTGACTTCGGTGGCGGCTCCCGCCGCCGCCGGTTCGGTCACCGCGGCGGCGGCAGGAGCGAGTGTGCCGTGGGCGTGCCGCGTCCACGGTTCGTCTTCCTCGCGGGAAAAGACCTCGATCGGACGCCGCCGCCGCTCGCCGGGTTCGCCGACGAGCACCTGGACCTCCCGGCCACCGCGGGGCGGGAGCACCACGGGCGCGTCCACGGTCAGTTCGGCGAGGAACGGCGTGGCGGCCAGGTCGCCGAGCCGGATGGCCGCCTCGACCAGCGCCGCGTTCGGCACCAGCCCGTCCGCCGCCCAGGGGTGCGCCCGGCGCGTCCACCGGGCGACAGCGGTGAGGCGGTCCGAGCCGGGCGTGCCGACGATCGTGCCCAGCAGCGGGTCGCCACCGGACGCCGGTCCGGCCGGTTCGAGCCAGTAGTGCCGGTGGTCGAAGGCGTAGGTCGGCAGGTCCACCCAGCCGGCGGCGGGCACCATCGCCGTCCAGTCCACGTCGACGCCGCGGGCGAACAGCTCACCCATCGAGGTCAGGAGCCGCCGCAGGCCACCGTCGTCCCGCCGCAGGGTCCCGGCGACCGCGTCGGTGAGCTCGCTGATCGGCTGCACCAGCACCGGGTGCGCGCTGACCTCGACGAACACGCGGTGGCCCTGCTCGATCAGGGCGGCCGCGGCCGGGCCGAACCGGACCTGGTCGCGCAGGTTCCGGTACCAGTAACCGCCGTCCAGGACACCGGCTTCGCGCACCCACTCGCTGGTGACGGTGGAGTAGAACGGCACGGTCGGCGCCTGCGCGCCGATCCCGGCCAAGGTTTCGGCGAGGGTGTCGCGGATGTCCTCGACGTGCCGGGTGTGCGAGGCGTAGTCCACCGCCACCCGCCGCACCCGGACGCCTTCCCCGGACAGGGTTTCGAGGGTCTCGTCGAGGGCCTGCGCATCCCCGGCGATCACCACCGACGACGGCCCGTTGACGGCGGCGACCTCGACCCCGTCCACCAGTTTCCCGGCCACGTCGTCCGCGCCCAAGGCGACCGACGCCATCCCGCCGCGGCCAGAGAGCTCCGCCGCGATGGCCTGGCTGCGCAGGGCGACCACCTTCGCCGCGTCCTCAAGCGACAGTGCACCGGACACACACGCGGCCGCGATCTCACCCTGGGAGTGGCCGACGACGGCGTCCGGGCGCACGCCGACGGACTCCCACACCGCGGCCAGCCCGACCATGACCGCGAAGCACGCGGGCTGCAGCACGTCGACCCGATCCAGGTCGCCCTCACCACGCAGAACATCAAGCAGCGACCAGTCGATCCAGGGCTCCAGCGCGGCCGCGCACTCGGCGATCCGCGCCGCGAACACCGGCGAGACATCCAGGAGCTCCCGACCCATCCCGGCCCACTGCGTCCCCTGCCCCGGGAACACCCACACGACCTTGCCCGGCGTCCCGGCGCCTGCCGGGTTCAGCGCTCGCAGCCCGGCCACGGCTTCCGCCCGCGAACCGGCTACGACGACCGCGCGCTCGTCCAGCACTGCACGACGAGACACCAGCGCGGAGGCCACCTCGGTCAGCGAGACGTCCCCTTCCAGCAGGGACGCCAGCCGCTCGGCCTGCCCGGCCAGCGCCTCCGTGCTGCGCGCCGACACCACCAGCGGCACCACGGGGGCCTCCGGGGTCGCGACCGGCTCTTCGGCGGGGGCTTCCTCGACGATCAGGTGCGCGTTGGTCCCGCTGACGCCGAACGAGGAGACCCCGGCCCGGCGCGGCCGGTCGCCACGCGGCCAGTCCCGGCTCTCGGTCAGCAGCTCGACGGCACCGGCGGACCAGTCCACCTCGAGAGTCGGTTTGTCGACATGCAGCGTTGGCGGCAGGACTTCGTGCCGCAGCGCCTGCACCATCTTGATGACCCCGGCGACCCCGGCCGCCGCCTGCGCGTGGCCGATGTTCGACTTCAGCGACCCCAGCCACAGCGGCTGTTCCCGCTCCTGGCCGTAGGTGGCCAGCAGGGCCTGCGCCTCGATCGGGTCACCCAGGGTCGTCCCGGTCCCGTGCGCCTCGACGACGTCCACATCGGACGGTGCCAGCCCGGCCGCGGCGAGCGCACGGCGGATGACCCGCTGCTGCGAGAGGCCGTTCGGGGCGGTGAGCCCGTTGGACGCGCCGTCGGAGTTGACCGCGCTGCCGCGCACGACCGCCAGCACCCGGTGGCCCCGCTCCCGGGCCACCGAGAGCCGCTCGAGCACGACCACGCCGACACCCTCGGACCAGCCGGTTCCGTCGGCCGCCGCCGCGAAGGCCTTGCACCGCCCGTCGGGCGCCAGCGCGCGCTGGCGGGAGAACTCGACGAACGAGCCCGGCGTCGCCATCACCGTGACCCCGCCTGCCAGCGCCATCGAGCACTCGCCCTGCCGCAGGGCCTGCGCGGCGAGGTGGATCGCGACCAGCGACGACGAGCACGCCGTGTCCACGGTGACCGCCGGGCCCTCCAGGCCCAGCACGTACGAGACGCGGCCCGACGCCACGCTCGACGCGACCCCGGTGGTGACGAAACCTTCCAGTTCCGGCGAAACCGCGCCGGCCCCGTACCCCTGGCCCATCAGGCCGGAGAACACGCCGGTGTCGCTGCCCTTCAGCGCGATCGGGTCGATCCCGGCGTTCTCCAGTGCCTCCCACGAGGTCTCCAGCAGCAGCCGCTGCTGCGGGTCCATGGCGACGGCCTCGCGCGGCGAGATCCCGAAGAAGCCCGCGTCGAACTGCCCGGCGTCGGGCAGGAACCCGCCCTGGCCGACGTACGACGTCCCGGCGCGTTCCCGGTCCGGGTCGAGCAGGGCGTCCAGGTCCCAGCCGCGGTCGTCCGGGAAGTCCGAGACGGCGTCGACGCGCTCGGCGACCAGCCGCCACAGGTCTTCCGGGGAAGCGACCCCGCCGGGCAGCCGGCACGCCATGCCCACGATCGCGATCGGCTCGTCCGGGTCGGCCGTCACCACGGTCTCGGCGACGCCCTGCTCGACCCCGAGCAGCTCGTCCCGGACGCGGGCGGCGAGCGCGGCCGGCGTCGGGTGGTCGAAGACGGCACTGGCGGGCAGCCACAACCCGGTGTGCCCGATCAGCCGGTTCCGCAGCTCGACGAGGGCGAGCGAAGTGAAGCCGAGGTCGCGGAAGGCGCGCTCGGCCGGGACCGGCGCGCCCAGCACGCCGGCGGCTTGGGTGCGGACGAGGTCTTCGAGGAGTTCGCCCTGCGCACGTTCGTCCAATCCGGACAGTCGCGCGCGCAGCTGCGCGGCGACGCCCGCGTCGGCGTGCCGGGACCCCTCCTCGTGCTCGGCCGCGGCGTACCGCAGCTCGCCGGGCTCGCCGGCCAGCAGACCCCGCCGGATCTTGCCCGACGCGGTCCGCGGGAGGTGGCCGACCTCGAAGATCCGCTCGGGCACCTTGTAGGCGGACAGCTGTTCGCGGCACTTCGCGATCAGCGCGGCGGGATCGAACCCGGACGGCCCGGGGATCACGTAGGCGACCGGCACCTCGCCGAGCGTTTCGTGCGGGGCGCCGCCGACCGCCGCGTCCGCGACGCCGTCGGCCGTGCGCAGGACGGCCTCGACCTCGCCGGGGTGGATGTTCGCACCGCCCCGGATGACGAGCTCCTTGATCCGGCCGCAGATGGTGAAGTAGCCGTCTTCGTCGCGGCGGGCCAGGTCGCCGGTGCGGAACCAGCCGTCGCGCATCGCCGCGGCGGTCGCCTCCGGGCTGTTGTGGTAGCCGAGCATGACGTTCGGCCCCTTGACCCAGACCTCGCCCTCCTCGCCGGCGGGCCGCTCGAGCCCGGTCTCGGGGTCGACGACCCGGACGTCGACGCCCGGCACGGGCCGCCCGCACGAGCCGTCCACCCGGGCGCCGTCCGGCGGGTTCATCGTGATGGCGCCGCAGGTCTCGGTGCTGCCGTAGGCGTCGATCAGCGGCACGCCGAAGGTCTCTTCGAACGCACTCCGCAGCCCGGCACCGAGGACCGCGCCCCCGGCCAGGCCGATCCGCAGGCTCGGGACGGCGAACCCGGTCTGCCGGGCGGCCCGCACCAGGTGGTGGTAGGTGGTCGGCACGCCGGCCAGGAACGTGGTCTCCTCGGCCTGGAGCAGCCGCATGACGTCGTCGGCCGAACCGCCGTCCACGATCCGGACGGTCGCGCCGACCACGGTCGCCGAGAGCACGCAGGCGATGTGCGACAGGCTGTGGAACAGCGGCAGCGGCCAGAGCACCCGGTCGGCGTCCGACAGCCCGGGGAACGGCACGTAGCAGGAGGCGACGGACCACAGGCAGTTGCGCTGCGTGGACACCACGCCCTTGGGCCGTCCGGTCGTGCCGGACGTGTAGAACATCCACGCCGGTTCGTCGAGGCCGAGGTCGTCCGCGGCCGGCTCGGCCGGTTCGGTGACGGCGAGCTCATCGTACGAGTGGGCGCCCGCCGGGACCTCGTCGCCGGTCACCAGCACCCGGACCTCCGGCGGGAACCGGAGCCGTGCCGCCTGCGTGGCGTCGGTGAGCACGGCCACCGCGCCGCTGTCTTCGAGGGGGTGCTGCAGCTCCGCCGTCGCCGAGCCGGGGTTCAGCGGCACGCCGACCGCGCCCGCGCGCAGGACCGCGAAGTAACTCTCCACAGTGGACACCCGGTTGCCGAGGCAGATCGCCACCCGGTCCCCGTGCCGGACGCCGAGACCGGCCAGGTGCCCGGCCAGCCGGCGCGTCCGCGCCTCGAGGTCGCCGTAGGTGACCGCCCGGTGGTCGTCGGCGAAGGCCGGCTTGGCGGCGAAACGGGTCGCGTTCTCCAGGAGTGCGACGTGAAGTGGCTTGACGAGATCGGTGCGCACTGTGCCGCAGATCCTTTCGGTGTTCGAGGGGAAGACCGCTCACCAGGAGACGGGGAGCTCCTTCACCGAGAAGACGGAACCCTTCAGCCGCAACGGAACCTCGTCGGCGGGAACGGCCAGCCGCAGGCCGGGGAACGCCCGCAGGAGCGCGGCGAAGCCGGCCCGCAGCTCGATGCGCGCCAGGTTCTGGCCGAGGCACTGGTGGATGCCGAAGCCGAAGGCGACGTGCCCGGAGGTGTCGCGGTCGATGTCCAGCTCGGCGGGACAGCCGAACTTGGCCGGGTCGCGGTTGGCCGCGGGCAGCGACACCGTCACCGTGTCACCCTGCTTGATCAGCTCGCCCTCCAGCTTCACGTCCTCCAGCGCGGTGCGGTAGGTGTGGTACTGGTTGACGGTCAGGTAGCGCAGCAGCTCCTCGATCGCGGCGTCGAGCTTTCCCGGCTCCGCCCGCAGCTTCGCCAGCTGGTCGGTGTGGTGCAGCAGCGCGAAGACGCCGGTGGCGAGCGCGCCCTCGGTGGTCTCGTACCCCGCGAACAGCAGCAGGGTGACGATGTTGCGCAGCTCCTCCTGGGTCAGGTCCTCGGTGACCAGCGAGCTGATCAGGTCGTCCTGGGGGTGCTGCCGCCGCCGCTCGATGACCTCGTCGAAGAACTTCCCGGCCAGCTCGTAGGCGGCCGCGGCCTCGACCGGGTCCGCTTCCGCGTCGTGCAGGAGCGTCACCGCCGGCACGTACCGGTCCCGTTCGGAGTAGGGCAGGCCGACGAGCTCGCCCAGCATCCGCAGCACGAGCGGCTTGGCGAAGTCCCCGACGACGTCGGCGGTGCCACCCTTGGCCCGCATGACCTCGATCTGCTCGGCGGCCACGGCCTCGACGCGCGGGATCAGCCTGCCGGTGCGGCGGACGGTGAACTCGCCGGTCAGCAGCTTGCGGTAGCGGGTGTGCTCCGGCGGGTCCATGTGGATGAACATGCCGGGGATCAGCGGGTGGGTCGGGATCACCTGACCCTGGTGGGTCACCGGGAAGTGGCCGATTTCGCAGCTGTGGCTGAACCGCGGGTCGCTGAGCACCTCACGGACCAGGTCGTGGCTGGAAACGATCCAGCCGACGTGCCCGTCCGGGTAAACCATCTTCGCGAGCGGACGTTCTTCGCGCAGAGAGTCGAACACCGCGGGCGGGTCGAACTTGTCGGTCCGATCCCACGGCACCTCGAACGAAATTGCGTCGGTCATGGAAACCTTTCCCGTGGGCGAGCCGGTTGTTCCTATTCGGCGATCTTCGTGCGGTGCGACCAGCGGAAGACCGCGATGTCGCCGGGCTGGAACTCCCCGCCGTGCACGAAGTGCTCGTAACCGGCTCCGTGGCGGATCTTGAGCGTGTTCTCCAACGCGGCGGCGTCGACGCTCCGGTTCGCCAGTGCCAGTTCGGCAGGTCCGCCGTCCAACGCGATTTTCACCTGCGTAACACTCATCGCGACCTCCACCGGTTTCGGGGATCTCCCAGCACAGAACGGTCTTTCATACTCGATTCAGGCTAGGCGAGCCGTCGCAAAGGGACATCCCTCACTCTGGTAGAGCCCCGGGACGCCTCACGCGGGCAACACGAAAAAGGGGCTTTCCCCTGCAGCGCAGGAGAAAGCCCCTCCGGACCAAGGCCGGTTCAGCCGGTCGGCAGGTCGACGGGCTGCCCGGTGTGCGCGGATTCGTAAGCCGCCTGGACGATCCGGAACGTCCGCAGGGCGGCCTGGCCGTCCGGCCCGGGCCGGTAGCCATCGCCGAGAAAATCTTTGAGCAGCAACGCATCCAGGTCTTCGCCGCCCAGTTCGCCGCGTTCGCCGCCGAGCAGCCGCGGACCGGCGTCGTACTGCACGCTCGCCTTGTCCCCGACGAAGGTGACGTTCGGCCGCCCCGTCCCCGACGGGCTGCGGCGGCAGTCGAACGAGGCGGCTTTCCCACTGCGGTACCGGACGGTGAGCACCGCCGCGCTTTCCGCGATTCGTCCACTGAGGACGGTGTTGGCCTGTGCGTAGACCTGCTGCGCCGGCTCGCCCCCGAGGACGGCGTCCGCCAGGTCCAGCAGGTACGGCGCGGCGGAGCCCAGCACCGCGTCCGCAGTCGTGGTCAACGAGCCGAGGACGGTCGTCAGCTCCCCGATGCCACCATCGGCGATTCCCTTGCGCACCACGGCGAACGCCTCGCCGTGGCAGGCCGGGGACGCGAAGGCGAGCCGGTCTCCCCCGGCTTCCACCATGGCTTCCAGGTCGGTTTCCTTGGCCGCGGGCGGGTATTCGCACAGCACGCGCGCCCCGGCCTCGGCCGCCTGCCGGACCGGCTCGTACGCGTCCCAGCCCGCCACGGCGACGACTTCGACGTCCGGCAGGCCGCGCAGCGCCCGGGCGTACCCCTCGGGTGCGGACGACAGGATGGCGACCTTCACGCTGCTCCCCTCACCGGCAGTTCGACGGCCCGCCCGGTCCACGCGGACTCGGCGGCGGCGTGGATGATCCGCACGGCGGCCAGCGCGTCCTTCGCCCCGATGCGCGGCTCGGGCCCGCCGGCGAACGCCGTGGCGAACTCGCGCACTTCGGTGGCGAAGACGGACGGCCCGCCGTAGGCGAAGTTCTCGGCGCCCCCGTCGACGACCCGGACCTCCTGCGGCCACTCGGAGTCGTAGCTCACCGTCCCGCCGGTCCCCGACACGTGGAAGGCCACCCGCACGGGCGGTCGCGGCGTGGCCGTCCACCGGCTCACGACCTGGCTGATGGCGCCGCCGGCGTGGGTGAGCACGACGGTCCCGGTGGCGACGGCGCCTTCGGGGGCCGGGGTGGCGATGTCGCCCTGGTAGCAGGCGTGCACGCGGACGACGTCCCCGAAGACCCAGTGGGCGAGGTCGGCGCCGTGCAGCAGCTGGTCGGTGAGGATGCCACCCGACCGCGCGGAGGCGGTCCCGGTCCAGGGCCGCGGGTGGTAGGCGGAGAAGGAGAACCGGCCGATCGCGCCCTCGCCCAGCTTCCCGCTCGCGACCAGTTCGTGCAGCCGCGCGTAGGGCGCGGCGAACCGGACGTCGTGGGCGGCGTAGAGCCGCACGCCCGCCGTTTCGGCGGCGGCGACGATCTCTTCGGCCTCTTCCGCACTGGCCGCCAACGGCTTCTCGCACACCACACCGACGCCGGCGGCGATGGCGGTCATGGCGATCTCGTGGTGGCTCGCGGTCGGCGTGCAGATGTCGACGGCGTCGGCGCCGTCGAGCGCCTCGTCCAGGGAGCCGACGGCCTTCGCCCCGAACTCCCGCGCCAGTTCGGCGCCCCGGCCGTCGGCGGAGTACACCCGCACGGCGGCGCCGGCGCCGAGCCACGCTTCCAGGTGCAGCCGGGCGATCAGCCCCGCACCGAGCAAAGCCACTTCGAGCGGCCGCAACGTCTTCACGTACCGAGACTCGCCCACACCGTGGGCAGGAGCCATAACCAACGTGGGTAGTTCGGGCCGCCACACTGGCCGGCATGTGCGAGGCAGGTGAATTCGAAGCCGGCCTTCCCGCCCTGCCGCCCGTGCGCCTGCCATCGGCAGCCGAAGCGCCGGCCGCCGCCGAGCGCAGCGCCACCCTCGCCGACCTACGGCGCTACGTGGCCGAGCTGGACGGCGCGTCGAAGCCGAAACTCACGCTGCTCCCTCGCTGGGCCGAAGCTCTGCGGGCAGGTCGCCGAGGCGCCGCCGGAGATCGCCGAAGCCGAAGTGGCCGCCTGGGTGGCCCATCGGTCCCCGGCCGGCGCCGCCGCGGAAGCGGCAGCTTTTCCTCCGGGCCAGGGAGGGACCGGCACAGCGGCGTCGAGGTGATCGCCGCGGCGGATCATCCGGCCCGGCCTCGCCTGCTGGACGTGATCGCTCAGCACCCGGATCGCAAGCTCGCCGGACAGGCCCGCAAGGCCCGGCTCGTGCTGCGCCGGAGCTGACCCACCCCGGAGCGGCACCTTCACGTGAAGGTGCCGTCTGGGGTTACTTCGTCGGCGAGGGGGAAGCCGGTGCCGAGGAGGGGGCCGTCGACGCCGCCGGGACCTTCGGGGCGTTGTAGGTGTCCATGTCGGTGATCTTCCACTTGTCGCCCTGGAGCTGGGCGTTCAGGTGGAGCTGGGCGGTGCCCGCGGTCGTCTTCTTCGTGTCCGTGCGGGTCGAGGTCTGGTCGACGAAGACCATCACCTTCGCCAGATCACCGTTCAGCATGATCACCGCCGCGCGCGTCACCTTGCACGTCACGATCATCTTCTGCTGCGGCGCCAGCCGCTTCACCTCGCCCATCAGCGAGTTGTACTTGTTCTTGACGTCGTCGTTGGCCAGCAGGTCGTTCGCCGCGTCCTCGGTCTTCTTGATGTTGTTGAAGTCGTAGGAGAACAGCGCCTCGGCCGCCTTCGAAACCGCGTCCTTGACCTGCGCGGTCTTCGCGACGTCCAGCAGCGCCGTGTTGCTGGTCGCCGACGAGACCTTCGACTCCTCGTACTTGAACCAGAACGCCAGCGAGCCCAGCGCCAGCGCGACGAGCACCAGCGCGCCCGCCACGAGGTACGAGCGCTCCAGCGGCGACCGCCCGGGCTCCGCCGGCTCGTCCTCGGTGACCGGGACTTCGGCTTGCTCGGTCGGCTTCGCGATCCCGGTGTCCCGTTGCTTCCGCCGCGGTGCCGGCCGCGCCGGCACCTCCTCCTCGTCGGCCTGCGGCTCGCCGGTGAGCGCGTCGACCTGCGGCTCCTCCGCCTCGACCGCCGCGAACACCTGCGTGTCCTCGGCCGGCGACGTGTCGAGCTCCCCGCTGGTCGACTCGGCGGGCCGGGGCTCCGGGCGGGGCACCGGCCGCGGGCGCGGCCGCGGCTTGGCCGGGACGGCGGGCAGCTGGCCGGTCCGCTCGGCGGCGGACTCGTCCACCGAGGGCTTGCGCAGCCCGGCCACGCGGGGACGCCGCGACGGCGTCGGGGTGCTGCGCGGCGGCTGGCGGCGGGAGGGGGGCACTACAGGCTCCTTACGGGTGACGCTATTGGCCGGCCGCGACGAGCGGGACGCTGTCGATGCCGGACAGCTTCCACTCATCGCCCACCCGGGTCATCGACACTTCGAGGCGCAGCGGCTTCGCGCTGCTCTTGTCCCCCTGGGTGACGGTGGTGGCGATGGCGGCGAGGAAGCTGGCCTTGCCTTCGTGGTCGTCCAGCTCCTCGACGGCGATGTCCTGGACGTCCGTGGTGACCTTGGTCTTGGCGTCGGAGAGCGCCTTGCGGAAGGTCGGCGCCGACTGGTCGATCTGCTGCGACATCTTGTCGTCCGACACGGCCTTCTGCCGGGCGAAGAAGCCGTCGAGATCGTTGTAGTCGACCTCGGTGTAGGCCTTCAGTGCGTTCGTGCCCGCCTTGACCACCGCCTCGCGCGAGGCGGCCAGGCCGGCGTTGTCGTCGTTCGCCGCCACCCACCACTGGACGCCGAAGATCGCCGCCGCGATCAGCGCGGCCAGCGCCAGCGCCCCGGCGCCGAGGACCAGGATCCGCGCGGGGTCCTTCGGCGGTGCCGGGGAGGACTCCTCCTCCACCGACGTGGCGGCCGGCTCGTCCGTGCTCATGACACTCCAGAGTAGATAACGGTCATCAAATCCCGGTCAGGACAGGCCCAGCAGCGAGCCCAGGCTGTTCAGGCTGACGCCGGGGCTGCCGACGATGCCCGGCACACCCCGGGTGTTCCGCTCCTCGGCCAGCTCTTGGGCGGGCCGGTTCGCGTTGGCCGAGACGTCGCTGTCCGACGGCGCGACCGGCACTCCGCCGTACGGCGCGTTCTGCGAGCCGCGGACGTTGATCGGGCTGCCCTTCGGTTCGGCACAGTACGCGTCTTCCTTCGCCGGCTTCGCCGAGAGGTCGTTCCCGGTCCGGTACTGCGAGTACGGCAGGTACCCCTTGGTGCACGACGGCGGGTTGAACAGGTTGAGCACCAGGCCGAGGTGGGCGGTGCCGTCGCCGGGCGCGACACTGCTCGCCGCGCCGGCCAGCGCCGGGTACGTGACGAGCCCCTGCTCGATGCCGTCGAGGCGGGTCACGGTCAGGTTGGCCGTGGTCAGCAGGTTCGCCGTCAGCGCGCCGAGGCCCGGGCCGGACTCCTGCAGCACCTGGCTGACCTGCGCGGCCACCTGCGGCGTGATGCCGATGAGCTTGCGCAGGTCGCCGTCGGAGTTCTTCAGCGTGCCGGTGAGCTCGTTGAGGCTCTTGCTGAACGACGCGAAGTTCGCGGCTTCGGCGTTCTGCGTGTCGAGCACCTGGCCGCCGGCGTCCAGCAGCTGGATCGTCTGCGGCAGGTACTGCTGCGCGGTAGTGGTGAAGCTGCGCGCGGTGTCCAGCAGCTTCTGCAGATCGCCGCCGGTGCCGCGGAAGGCGTCGTAGGACTCGTCGACGACCGTGCGCAGCGAGTCGACCGGGACCGACGCGGCGAGCGAGTCGAGGTCGCCGATCAGCCGGTCGGTGCTGACCGGGGTGGTCGTCTTGGCCGCCGGGATCACCGAGCCGCCCGCCAGGTACGGGCCCTGGTCGGCCTTGGGCCGCAGGTCGACGTACTGCTCGCCGACCGCCGACCGGTTGGCGACGACGGCGTCGAGGTCCGCGGGCACCTTCGGCGCCGACGGGTCGATGTTCAGGTCGGCCTCGAGCCCGGTCGGCGTCAGCCGCATCTCGCCGACCCGGCCGATGTTGTAGCCGCGGTAGGTGACTTCGGCGTTGGTGAAGATGCCGCCCGACTCGTTGAGCTGGAGCTTCACCGTGTAGCCGTCGTTGCCGAAGACGCTGCCGAGCCCGGCGAACCGGATCAGCGCGTACACGATCGCGACGACGGAGATCACCACGAAGGCGATCAGCTGGATCTTCGTCCGGCGCACCAGCATCAGCCCGCACCTCCCGACAGGAGCCCGAAGAGGTTGCCCAGGCCCGGCTTGGCCTGCTGCGCCCCGGCGCCGGGGATCGGCAGCGGCGGCGGCTGGTTGGCGGGCGTGCCCTGGACCCCGCCGGTCAGGCCGGCCAGCGGCAGCTGCCCGGCCAGCGCGTTCTGCCTGCTGTTGCCCAGGTTCTCGACGATGGTCTTCAGGTTCAGGTCCACCTTCGCGAACAGGTTGAAGTAGTCGCCCTTGACGCCGTTGACGGCCTGGTCGCTGAACGGGAAGGTCAGCAGGATCTCCAGCGCCTTCGGCAGGTCGTTGCCCGCCTCGCCGAGCTTCTGCAGCGTCGGCGTCAGCGCCTTGAGGTCGGCCACCAGGTCCTTCTGCGACTTGTTCACCGTGTCGGTGGCGACGCCGGAGAGGTTGTCCAGCGCCTGCAGCATGGTGACCAGCTGGCCGCGCTGCTGCTCGAGCACGCCGAGGCCGGGCCCGAGGTTGTCGACCGCGCCGACCAGCTTGTCCTTCTGGTCGTTCAGGGTCGAGGAGAGCCGGTTCAGCCCGTCGATGGCCCGGGTGATGTTCTTCGACTGCTTGTCGAGGTTCGTCACCAGCTGGTTCGCGTTGTCCAGCAGCGCCTTGATGTCCGGCTCGCGGCCGGACGTGGCGTTGTTGAGCTCCTTGGTGATGGTGTTGAGCTGGTCGACCCCGCCGCCGTTGAGCAGCAGCGAGAGCGCGCCGAGCAGTTCTTCGACCTCGACGCTGCGGTTCGTGCGGGCCAGCGGGATGGTCGCGTTGTTCGCCAGCTTGCCCTGGGCCTGGTCGGCGCCCGGCGAGGCCAGCTC
Organism: Amycolatopsis sp. NPDC004747; assembly: GCF_053601335.1. NCBI lineage: Bacteria > Bacillati > Actinomycetota > Actinomycetes > Pseudonocardiales > Pseudonocardiaceae > Amycolatopsis > Amycolatopsis sp. NPDC004747. Next base: position 181,256 of record NZ_JBSGBQ010000002.1, read on the forward strand.
GACGTACTTTTCGCCGAGCAGGCTGGACTGCTTGACGTTGGCGATCGCGTTGGCCGGCAGCTTGATGTCGCCGTTGACCCGCAGGGTCACCAGCGCGTGCCAGCCGTCCTTGGTGAGCCCGACGTTCTCGACCCGGCCGACCGGCACCTCGTCGACCTTGACCCCGGCCTGCGGGGTCAGGTCGAGCACGTCCCGGAACTCGACGTTCACCGTGTACGGGTGGTCGCCGAGGTCGGCGCCGCCGGGCAGCGGCAGGTCGTAGATGCCCTTGAAGGCGCACCCGGAGAGGACCAGGGCGGACGCCGTGGCGAGTGCCCCGACGGTCAGGAGCTTCTTCACTGGCCACCTCCGTAGAGCTGCCCGGCGACGGGCAGCGGCAGTGGCGGCAGCTGGCCGGACTGCAGGGCCTGCACGGTCTGCGCCACGGACGGCAGCGGGATCACCTTGTCGACCACGCCGGCGATGCTCTCGCAGGCGTTGCCGAGCACGTCCGGGATGCTGTTGGTGCCGACCTGCTTGAGTAGACGGCAGATCATCACCAGCGGCGGCTGGGTCAGCTCGTTGAGGTTCGGCCGGGCGTCCAGCGTGCCTGCCGAGCCGTTGTAGGTGTTGACCAGGTTGCTCAGGCCGACCGGGGCGACGTCCAGGATCTCGGCGAGCGAGCTGCGCTGGTCGACGAGCACCTTGGTGATGCCGGCCAGTTTGTCCACATTGGACTTCAGCCGGTCGTGGTTGGCGTCGATGAACGACTGCACCGCGGTGAGCGTGGTGCCCAGCTGCTGCACGGTCGCGGCCAGGTTGTCCTTTTCGGACGCCAGGTAGCCGCTGACGTCGGCGAGCCTGCCCTCGAAGGTGCGGACCTGCTTGTCGGAGTCGGCCAGCGTCTGCGAGAACTTGCCGAGGTTCTCCACCGTGGCGAACAGGTCGTCCTTGTTGCCCGACAGCGTGCCGGCCGCCTGGCCGAGCTTGGTGATCGTGTCGTGCAGGGCCTGGCCGTTGCCGTCGACGTTGGCCGCCGCGGTGTTCAGCAGGTTCGACAGCGACCCGGACTTGTTGGCGCCGTTCGGGCCGAGGGTCTCGCTGACCCGGGCCAGGCTGGCGGCCAGCTGGTCGACCTCCAGCGGCACCTCGGTGCGGTCGAGGCCGATGACCGCGCCGTCGGAGATGCGCGGGCCGCCGGTGTAGGCCGGAGCCAGCTGGACGTACCGATCGGACACCAGCGAGGGCGCCACGATGAGCGCCTTCGCGTCCGCCGGGACGGGCACCGAGCGGTCGTACTCGAAGTCGACCTTCACCTGGTTGCCCATCGGGGTGATCTTGGTGACCGTGCCCATGTCGACGCCGAGCATCCGCACGCTGTTGCCTTCGTACAGGCCGACGGCGCCGGCGAAGTACGCGGTCAGGTGGTTGCGGCCGGCGTCCTTCAGGGTCCACCAGATCCCGCCGGCGACGACGAGCGCGAGCACGATCGCGATGGTGAAGCCCCGGGTCAGGGCTTGGCCGAAGCGGGTGTCACTCATTTCGTGTAGCACCCCTCTTCGTTGATCGGGCCCATCGACGGCAGCAGCAGGCCGCAGATGTAGTTGTCGAACCAGCGGCCGTTGCCGATGGTGTTGGTGAAGACGCGGATGAACGGCGCGAACTTCTTGAGGCCCTCGGCCAGGGAGTCCTGGTTGCGCTGCAGCATCGACGTCAGCTGGTCGAGCTGGGTCAGCACCGGGTCGAGCTGCTTGTCGTTGTCGTCGATCAGGCCCTGCAGCTGGGTGGCCAGCTCGCGGGAGCCGGTGAGCAGCGCGGTGATCGCGTCCTCGCGCTTGGCCAGCTCGGCGAGCAGGTCGTTGCCGTCGGTCAGCAGCTTCTGCACCTCGGCGTCGCGGTCGACCAGCGTCTGCGACACCTCGCGGGTGTTGGCCAGCAGGTTCGACAGCTGCTGGTCGCGCGAGGCGATCGTGTCCGACAGCTTCGACAGCCCCGACAGCGCGCCCTTCACGTCCTGCGGTGTGTTGGCGAAGGTCTGCGAGATCGTGTCGAAGCTCTGCGCCAGCTGCTTGGTGTCGATGTTGTCGACCGTCTGGGACAGCCCGCGGAAGGCGTCGAGCACGTCGTACGGCGCCATCGTGCGGTCGCGCGGGATGCCGGTGCCCGGGTTCAGCGCGCCTTCGCCCTGCGGGTCCAGCGACAGGTACTTCTGCCCGAGCAGCGTCTTGATCTTGATCGCGGCGCTGGTCCGGTCGCCCAGCCAGGCGTCCTTGACCTTGAACGACACCTTCACCGACGTGCCGTCGAGCTCGATGTCGCTGACCTTGCCGACCTTGACGCCGGCGATCCGGACGTCGTTGTCCTTCTGCAGCCCGGAGGCCTCGCTGAACTCGGCGCTGTAGGTGGTGCCGCCGCCGATCACCGGCAGGTCGTCGGAGTTGAGCGCGGCGATGAAACCGAGCGCCAGCACGACGATCCCGACCAGCGCGATCGGCACGGGGTTGCGCTTCTGGAACGACTTCATCCGGAGCACCTCGCCCGGTTCGCCGGCAGCAGGGGCAGGGCGACGTCGTTGATCAGTGGCGGCAAGCTCACGCTCCCGGAGAACTCACAGGCGTAGAAGTTGAACCAGGAGCCGTAGTCCGCGGTGCGGGTCAGCGTGCTCACCTTGGTCGGCAGGAACTGGATGAAGTGCTCCAGCTCCGGCTCGTTCTTGTTCAGCTGCTGCGTCAGGTTCCCCAGCGCGCTGATGTCGTTCTTCAGCGGCTCGCGGACCTGGCCCAGCAGCCCGGACGTCGTCTCGGCCAGGTTGCCGAGGCTCTCGATCGCGTCGCCGATCGGCTTGCGGTCGGCGGCCAGCCCGGACACCAGCTGCTGCAGCTTCACGATCAGGTCGTTGAGCTGCGGGGTGTGCGCGTTGACCGTGTCGAGCACCGAGTTGAGGTTGTCGATGACCTCGCCGATCACCTGGTCCTTGTCGGCGATCGTGGTGGCCAGCGACGCCGTGTGCGACAGCAGGCTCTCCACGGTGCCGCCCTCGCCCTGCAGGACCTGGATGACCTCGTAGGACAGCTTGTTGACGTCGTCCGGGTTGAGCGCGGTGAACAGCGGCTTGAAGCCGTTGAACAGCTCGGTCAGGTCCAGCGCCGGCGTGGTCCGCTCCAGCGGGATGGTCCCGCCGGGCTGCAGCGTCCTGCCTTCGGCGTTTTCGCCCTCGCCGAGCGAGACGTACCGCTGGCCGACCAGGTTCCGGAACTTGATCTGCGCGGTCACCCCGGCGGGCAGCGTCCGCCCGGCGTCCACTTCGAACTCGACCTCCGCCTGGCGCTTGTCGACGATGTGCACGTCCTTGACCTGCCCGACCCGGACGCCGGCGATGCGGACGTCGTCGTTGGGCAGCAGCAGCGTCGCGTCGGTGAAGCGGGCCTTGTAGGCGTTGGTGCTGGTGGTGTTGATGTTGGCGATGCTGATCCCGAGGATCGTCGTGAACAGCACGGTGACCACCACGAAGATGCCGAGCTTGATCAGCGGCGCGAGCAGGCCCCTCACTTGACCGTCACCTCCGCACCCCGGTACAGCGGGCCGACGAGCAGCGCGCTCCAGCCCGGGACGTCGGCGGCGTTCATGCCCAGCTGCGGGCCGAGCAGGTCGGCCAGGAAGCCCTGCTCCGCCGTCGAGTACGCAAGTTGATCAGCGCTGTCACCGCCTCCGCTGCCTCCACCGGCCGCGTCGGCCTTGAACTTGGCCGGGTTGAGGCCCTCGCCGACGCTCTTCGGCGCGGCCTGGTGCAGCGTGCCGTCCTTGAACGCGCCGTCCGGCGGCTCGGACGGGAACGGCTTCGGGATGTCCTTGATGTCGTAGCAGCGCGGGCCGCGCTTGTCCTCGAACCGCGGCTCTTCCTTGCCGGCCTGGTAGGGCGCGCGCGGCACGATGATCTCGATGGTCGCGTGCAGGCCGGGCTGGTTGGTGCCCTTGCCCAGCGCCTGGTCGATCAGCGGCACGTTCTTGGCCATCTGGGAGATCACGCAGGGGTACTCCGGCGCGTACTTCGCCAGCAGCTCGGCCGTCGGCCGGGCGGTGTCGACGAGGGAGATGATGTTGTCCTTGTTGTTCTGCAGGAACGTCTGCAGGTCCACCGAAGCCTGGGTCAGGCTGCCGTAGAGGTTCGACAGGTTCTGCCGCTCGTCGACCACGGTCCGGGTCGTCGTGCTCAGGTTGTCCAGGCTCTGCACCAGGTCCGGGGCCGCGTCCTTGAGGTGGTCGGAGAACTCCGCGAGCGCCTTGAGGTTGTGCTGCAGCTCCGGCTCGTGCGGGTTCAGCTCGCCGATGTAGGTGCCCAGCTGCGAGAGCGTGTCGCCGAGCTGGTCGCCGCGGCCGGACAGCGCCGTCGAGATCGCGGTGAGCGTGGCCGAGAGCTTCTGCGGCTGCACCGCCTGCAGCACCGGCATCAGGTGGGAGAACGCCTGCTCCAGCTCGACCGCGTTCGACGTGCGGTCCTGCGGGATGACGTCCCCGTTGCTCAGCGTCTTCGCCGACGGGTCCTTCGGGATCTCCAGCGAGACGAACCGCTCGCCGAAGAGCGTCTTGGGCAGGAACCGCGCCGAGACGTTCTCCGGGATGAGCTTCGCCGACTCGGGCTTGAGCGCGAGCGTGAGCTCGGCCCCCTTGTCGGTGGCGACGATGTCCTGCACCGAGCCGACGATCAGCCCGCGCACCTTGACGTCGGACTGCCTGATCAGCTGGTTGCCGATCTTGTCGGCCTGCAGCTTGACCGTGACGACCGGCGTGAACGCCTTGTCGTAGAGCGCGATGGACAGCGCCACCCCGCCGACCATCACGGCGATGAGCAGCAGGCCGAGCAGCCTGCGTCGGAGCGTCCTCATCCCGCGATCCTTACCGTGACGTCGGTTCCCCAGATGGCGAACCCGATGAAGAAGTTCATGATCGACACCGTGACGATGGACAGCCGCACGGCCTTGCCGACCGCGACGCCGACCCCGGCCGGCCCGCCGGTCGCCCGGTACCCGAAGTAGCAGTGCGACAGGATGATCAGGACGCTGAACAGCAGCACCTTGATGAACGAATAGAGCACGTCCTGCGGTGGCAGGAAAAGGTCGAAGTAGTGGTCGTAGGTACCGGCCGACTGGTTGTAGATGTAGATGACGACCAGTCGTGACGCGAGGTACGAGCTCAGCAGGCCGATGATGTAGAGCGGGATGACCGCGACGAACCCGGCGATGATCCGCGTCGTCACCAGGTACGGCAGGCTCGGCACGCCCATGACCTCGAGGGCGTCGATCTCCTCGGAGATCCGCATCGCGCCCAGCTGGGCGGTGAACCCGGCGCCGACCGTGGCGGACAGCGCGAGCCCGGCGACCAGCGGCGCGATCTCACGGGTGTTGAAGAACGCGGTCAGGAAGCCGGTGAAGGCCGACGTGCCGATCGAGTTCAGCGCCGAGTAGCCCTGGAGGCCGACGAGGACACCGGTGAACAACGTCAGGCCGACCATGACGCCGACCGTGCCGCCGATGACCGCCAGCGAGCCGGAGCCGAAGCTCACCTCGGCCAGCAGCCGCAGCACCTCTTTGGTGTAGCGGCGGATGGTCCGCGGCGTCCACAGCAGCGCGCGGCCGTAGAACGACATCTGGTCACCGAGGGTGTCCAGCGTCTGCAAGGGACGGTTGACGACGCGTTTCGCGCCCTGGAGGAACGTCATGGCGCTAGTCCAGCTTTCCGGGCACGATCTGCAGGTAGATCAGGGTGATCACGAAGTTCACGACGAACAGCAGCAGGAACGTGATGACCACCGACTGGTTCACCGCGTCCCCGACGCCCTTCGGGCCGCCGGAGGGGTTCAGGCCCCGGTAGGACGCGACGACGGCGGCGATGAACCCGAAGATCAGCGCCTTGATCTCGCCGACCCACAGGTCGGGAAGCTGCGCGAGGGCGGAGAAGCTGGCCAGGTACGCCCCCGGCGTCCCGCCCTGGAGAACGACGTTGAAGAAGTAGCCGCCGAGCACGCCGATCACGCTGACCATGCCGTTGAGCAGCAGCGCGACCAGCATCATCGCCAGGGTGCGCGGGACGATCAGCCGCTGGACCGCGGAGACGCCGAGCACCTCCATCGCGGCGATCTCTTCGCGGATGGTCCGGGCGCCGATGTCGGCGCAGACGGCGCTTCCGCCCGCGCCCGCCACCAGCAGCGCGGTGACCAGCGGGCTGGCCTGCTGCACGGTGGCGAGCACGGAGCCCGCGCCGGTGTAGGACTGCGCGCCCAGCTGGCGGGCGAGCGAACCGAACTGCAGCGAGATGACCGCGCCGAAGGGGATGGCCACCAGGGCCGTCGGCAGGATGGTCACGCTCGCGATGAACCAGGACTGCTGGATGAACTCCCGCAGCTGGAAGGGCCTCTGGAACAGGCCGCGGACGATGTCCAGGCCGAGAGCGAACAGGTTCCCGGTCTCGCGGAGCATGCCGATCCCGGGGATCTTCGCCTGTGTTGCGGGAGAGCTCACCTGCCACCTGGCCCGTTGTCGCGTGGTGGCATCCGGTGCGTGCTGGGTCTCGGCGGCTGGCCGCCGCCCGGGATCCGGGCCACCTGGTCGGCGGGCAGCTGCCCGTGGTGCTGGTTCGGGACGCCGTCACCCTGCGGGCGCGCCCCGACCTGCTGCGGCTGGCCGCGGTGCGGCCGCACGCCGTAGTGGCGCTGCTCCTCGGGGCTCAGCGACTCGATGATGCTTTCCTGCGCGGCCGGCGGCAGCCGGTGCATGATCTCCATGACCCGGTCCTTGCGGCGGACGGCACCCATCCGGGTGGCCACACCCGGCGTCGTCTGCATCTGCGGCGGCACCCCGCTGATGTCCTCGACCCCGCCCGCGTGGTGGCCGGCGTCGAACATCGCCTGCTCGGCGGCCATCTGGGCGGAGTCCTTCTCCTCGGACATGCCGATCGGGCCCTGCATCTTGCCGTTGAGGAACTGCTTGACGACCGGCTCTTCGCTGGTCAGCAGCACCTCGCGCGGGCCGAACATGACCAGTTCCTTGCGGAAGAGCATGCCCAGGTTGTCCGGCACCGTGCGGGCCAGGTTGATGTTGTGGGTGACGATCAGGAACGTCGCGTCGATCTGCGCGTTGACGTCGAGGAACAGCTGCGAGATGTAGGTGGTGCGGACCGGGTCGAGGCCGGAGTCCGGCTCGTCGACCAGGATGATCTCGGGGTCCAGCACGAGCGCGCGGGCCAGGCCGGCGCGCTTGCGCATCCCGCCGGAGATCTCGCCCGGCAGCTTCTTGTCGGCGCCGTTCAGACCGGTCATGTCGAGCTTCTCGAGCACGATCCGGCGGATCTCCGTCTCGGACTTCTTCGTGTGCTCGCGCAGCGGGAAGGCGACGTTGTCGTAGAGGTTCATCGAGCCGAACAGGGCGCCGTCCTGGAAGAGGACGCCGAAGAGCTTCCGGATCTCGTAGAGCTTGTGCTCGGAGCAGGTGACGATGTCGACACCGTTGATCACGCAGCGGCCGCGGTCGGGCTTCAGCAGCCCGATCATCGACTTGAGGAAGACCGACTTGCCGGTCCCTGACGGGCCGAGCATCGCCGACACTTCGCCCGGGGGGAGCGTCAACGTGACGTCCCGCCAGATGGTCTGCTTACCGAAGGACTTCGTCAGACCTTCGATGACCACCTCGGCACCCATCGCACCTCCAGGAGCTGTTCCGCGTCATTGCGCCCGCTGCCACACCCTGCCACCCACGCCGGCGGCGGATGTGGGCCGGTGGCGCCCACGAACCCGCGTCAACCAGGTGCAACGAGCTGAGTGCGAACAGGTTACTCACCAGTTTTCTTTTCTGGCCAGCTCCGGGCTCATCGTCACCCCGCCGTGATCGCCAACGCGCAGGACGGTAGCCCATTCGGGCCAACTACGCAGTTCATCAGGCCCCCGAACCCACGATTCGGGGGTGCGGGGGCAATCGGACATCGCTCCTAGGGGTTCGGAGGTTCCGCAGCTCAGGAAGTCGTAGCCGCGAAAAAAGGGGCGGGCATCCGAAGTGGATGCCCGCCCCTTTTCGAGGTGGTGCTTCAGGCGCTGGCGCGCCCGGGATCACTTGATGGTGATCTTGGCGCCCGCGGCCTCGAGCTTCTCCTTGGCGGCCTCGGCGGCCTCCTTGTCGACCTTCTCCAGGAGGGCCTTGGGAGCGGCCTCGACCAGCTCCTTGGCCTCCTTCAGGCCCAGGCCCGAGACGACCTCGCGGACGACCTTGATGACCTGGATCTTCTTGTCGCCGGCGCCCTCGAGGACGACGTCGAACTCGTCCTGCTCCTCGGCGGCGGCGGCCGGGGCGGCACCCGGGGCGGCAGCGGCGACGGCGACCGGCGCGGCGGCGGTCACGTCGAAGACCTCTTCGAACTCCTTGACGAACTCGGACAGCTCGAGGAGGGTCAGCTCCTTGAAGGCGTCGATCAGCTCGGCGGTGCTCAGCTTCGCCATGATGGCTTCCTCTCAGAAAAACGAACTAGACGTTCGGGGTGGGGGTGGTTCAGCTCTCGGCGGGTGCTTCGGCTGCTTCGGTACCGGCGGCTTCGCGCTGCTTTTCCTCCAGCGCCGCAGCCAGGCGGGCGACCTGGGACGCCGGCGCCTGGAACAGCGCGGCGGCCTGGGACAGCTTCGCCTTGAACGCGCCCGCCGCCTTGGCGAGCAGGACCTCACGGCTGTCGAGATCGGCGATCCGGTTGATCTCGTCCACGGACAGCGCTTTGCCGTCCATGTAGCCGCCCTTGATCACAAGCGCGTTGTTGTCCTTCGCGAAGTCGCGAAGCGCCTTGGCGGCGTCGACAGCTTCACCCTCGACGAAGGCGATGGCGGTCGCGCCGACGAACAGGTCCTCGAGACCCTGGATGCCGGCGTCCTCGGCCGCCCGCTTGACCAGGGTGTTCTTCGCGACCCGGTACTTGGCACTGGTGCCGAGAGCGCGGCGCAGCTGGGACAGCTGTGACACGGAGAGGCCGGTGTACTGGGTAACGACGGTGGCCGAGCTGGTGCGGAAGCTCTCCGCGATCTCGGCGACGGCCGCCACCTTGTCGGGCTTCGCCATGGTCGCCTCCTCTCTTGGCTAGTGTTTCCACTGGCTGTGCGAGGAGCCCCACTGAACGACAAAACGCCCTCGCGCAAGCAGGCGCGGGGCGTTGTAGGGCACACGGAGTGCCCGGCCTCGTTCCTCCTGCGCGGGCCGCCCGGCGTGCTGCGGGACCTTCGTTCCCCGTTTGGGCGGGGAAAACCAGCGGTCTTCGGTAGAACCGTCGTCAAGTGTACGCCACCGGTACACCGGGATGTACCGGTGGCCCTGCTTAGGGCGCCTGGGGGTTCCCCGGACGGCCACGGAGGGCATCATGGTGACGTGGCGGAGCAGCGCGATGACGGAAAGCCGGGCGCGGAGATCGAACCGGCGGGCCCGAGCACGCCCGCGGCCGGGAACGGTGCCCCGGCGCTTCCCCCACCGAGCAACGCCCCTGTCCCGGCGCAGGGCGCTCCGGCGCTCCCGCAACCGTCCGGCCGGCCTCCGGTGGACCCCGCGGAGCTGGAGCAGTTCCGCCAGTTCCAGCAGTTCCAGGACTACCTGCGCTTCACCCAGGCCCAGCAGGGCAACGAGCCGGCCCCGGCACCCGACGCCGGCCTGGTCCAGGCGCCGCCGTCCCAGCCGGTACCGCAGCAGGGCGCTCAGCCACCGATGATCCCGGATGGCTACCAGCTCGTCCCGGTCGAGCGGCGTCGCGCGCCGAAGTGGGTGACGTGGCTCGGCAAGAAGGTCATCGCCTGGGTGCTGGCCTTGATCCTCCTCGTGGTCGCGGGCACGTGGCTGTACAACCACTTCTTCCCGAACGACTCGGGCAAGACCTCCGCCCAGCTCGCCCAGGAGGGCGGCGGGAAGTACCAGACGAACCACATCCTCTCCACCAGCCCGTACGAAGCCGTCCGAGAGGTCTACGACGCCATCGCGCAGAACCTCGTCCCGCAGGCGTGCGGACGGATGGACGAGCCGATCCAGCAGAAGTTCGCCCAGGACCTGGGCTACGCGGACTGCCAGGTCGCGGTGCACGAGCTGAACCGCAAGGTCACCAACAAGAACAAGTACGCCGAATCGATGCCGTCGTACGTCTCGGAGCCGATCCCGGGCGACCGGTTCACGATCAGCTCGTGCCAGTTCGGCATCGAAGGCGGCCCGGCGCTCGGCGCGTTCACCGTGGCGAAGGTGCCGAAGGGCCAGTGGCTGATCGTCGAGCACACCAACGAGCCCACGCCCTGCCCGGCACCGACACCGACCAGCCGCTAACGCGGGTGCGGCGCAGACAAGAACGAAACGAGAGCCTCCGCGAACGCCGGTGACATCACCGCCGTCATGTGGTCGCCCGGGATGCGCACCAGCCGCGCCCCTGCGATCGCCGCCGCGAGTCGCTCTGGCTCTGCCGCCAGCTGGTCCTGCTCGCCCGCCAGCACCAGCGTCGGCACCCCGATCGACGACAGCTCCAGGTGCCCCTCCCGCGAAGCCAGCGCCACCGCCGCCAGCGCCCGGCGGTCCCCGCCCACCGCGTCGGCCAGCAACCGGAACGGAACTCCGGACGGCGGCACCGTGGCAGGGTCCTCGGCCAGCAACGCCGAAGCGATGTCCGCCGGCTTCACCACGCGCAGGTCCACGCCACCGAAGTCGACGATGCCCGAGCCCACGCCGCCCGTGGCCAGGCAGCGGATGCGCTTGTCCGCCGCCGTCGCCGTCAGGGCGATGATCGCGCCCATCGAGTAGCCCACCATCGAGACCTCGTCGAGGCCCAGCTCGTCCAGCAACGCCGAGACGTCCCGGGCCATCGCGTCGTCGGCGTAGCGGGACTCGTCGTGTGGCTTCTCGGACCGGCCGTGGCCTCGCGCGTCCAGGGAGATCACCGTGAAACCCGCCGACCGCAGCGCCGCGACGACACCCGTGGAGAGCCAGTTCGCGTTCGTGTCCGCGGCGAAACCGTGCTGCAGCAGCACCGGGCGGTGGGCGTCGTCGCCCTCCCACACCGTGTAGTTCAACCGGAGCCCGTCGAACGACGCGAAAGTCGGCATGCCATCAATGAGACACGAAGAAAGGGCGCCCCCGCAGCAAGCGGGGACGCCCTTCTTCGTGATCTCAGCCTCAGACCGCAGCTTCCTCCGAGAGGAGATTGCGGGTCCGCAGCGGGTCGACCGGGATGCCCGGGCCCATCGTGGTGGTGAAGGTGACCTTCTTCAGGTAGCGGCCCTTCGCCGACGACGGCTTGGCGCGGAGGATCTCGTCCAGCGCGGCCGCGTAGTTCTCGACCAGCTTCTCCGTGTCGAAGGAAGCCTTGCCGATCACCAGGTGCAGGTTGGCCTGCTTGTCGACGCGGAAGTTGATCTTGCCGCCCTTGATGTCCTGCACGGCCTTCGCGACCGCGGGGGTCACCGTGCCGGTCTTCGGGTTCGGCATCAGGCCGCGCGGGCCGAGGATGCGGGCGATGCGGCCCACCTTGGCCATCTGGTCCGGCGTCGCGATCGCGGCGTCGAAGTCGAGCCAGCCACCCTGGATGCGCTCGATCAGTTCGTCGGTGCCGACCGCGTCCGCGCCGGCGGCTTCGGCCTCGGCGGCCTTGTCGCCGACGGCGAAGACGATGACGCGGGCGGTCTTACCGGTGCCGTGCGGCAGGTTCACGGTGCCGCGGACCATCTGGTCGGCCTTGCGGGGGTCCACACCGAGACGCATCGCGACCTCGACGGTCGCGTCCATCTTGGTCTTGGAGGTCTCCTTCGCCAGCTTCGCGGCCTCGAGCGGCGCGTACAGACGCGTCTTGTCGATCTGCTCCGCAGCCTGGCGGTAAGCCTTGCTGTGCTTGGGCATGTCTGCTGTTCCTCAATTCAACGGATCAGTGTGGTGCGAGCCAGCCCTGGCTCTCCCACGGGTACTTCAGAAAATCAGGCGTCGACGACCGTGATGCCCATCGACCGAGCAGTGCCGGCGATGATCTTCGCGGCCTGGTCGATGTCGTGCGCGTTGAGGTCGGTCTCCTTGGTCTTGGCGATCTCGCGGACCTGGTCCCAGGTGACCTTGGCGACCTTGGTCTTGTGCGGCTCGCCGGAGCCCTTCTCCACGCCCGCGGCCTTCAGCAGCAGCTTCGCGGCCGGCGGCGTCTTCAGCTTGAAGTCGAACGACCGGTCCTCGTACACGGAGATCTCGACCGGGACGACGTCCCCGCGCTGCGACTCGGTCGCGGCGTTGTAGGCCTTGCAGAACTCCATGATGTTGACGCCGTGCTGACCCAGCGCGGGGCCGACCGGCGGCGCGGGGTTGGCCGCACCCGCCTTGATCTGCAGCTTGATGATCGCCGCAAGCTTCTTCTTCTTGGGTGGCATTTCTTTTCCTGTCCTGTACTACGTTCCCCGCGTACCTGCCGTGGACGCGGGGACTGCGGCCGGAAAGGCCGGCCTCAGATCTTGGAGACCTGGTTGAACGACAGCTCGACCGGGGTCTCCCGGCCGAAGATCGACACCAGGACCTTCAGCTTCTGCCCGTCGACGTTGACCTCGGAGATCGTCGCCGGCAGGGTCGCGAACGGGCCGTCCATGACCGTGACCGACTCGCCGACCTCGAAGTCGACCTCGACGGCCGGGCCGCCGAGCGGCGCGGTCGCGGCGGCCTCGCCCTTGCTGGCCTTGGCCGGGGCTTCCTTCTCGACCTGCGGCGCGAGGAACTTGAGCACCTCGTCCACGGTCAGCGGCGACGGCCGCGAGGTGGCGCCGACGAACCCGGTGACGCCCGGCGTGTTGCGCACCGCGCTCCACGAGGCGTCGTTCAGGTCCATCCGGACCAGGATGTAGCCGGGCAGCACCTTGCGCTGCACCTGCTTGCGCTGGCCGTTCTTGATCTCGGTGACCTCTTCGGTCGGGACCTCGATCTGGAAGATGTAGTCCTCGACGTCCAGGGTCTGGGTCCGGGTCTCGAGGTTGGTCTTCACCTTGTTCTCGTACCCGGCGTAGGAGTGCACGACGTACCACTCGCCGGGCGCGGCGAGGAGCTCGGAACGCAGCTTGGCGACCGGGTCCTCGTCGTCCGCGGCCGGCTCGGCCTCGGTCTCGTCGATGTCGACGGAGGCTTCGTCAGCGTCCTCGGCGGAAGCGTCGTCGTCGACCTCGGAGTCCGACACGTCGACGGGCTCGAGGTGCGCGGACTCCTCGTCACCGAGTGCCGCGTGCACCTGCTCGTCGGAAAGCTCGGTCAGGTCGTGACCGGCTGCTGTGCCGTTGTCGGAGGTCACGTTCCGTCCTCTCAGTTGATCATTGCGGGCCAGGCCGGGACCTGGGCCCCATCGGCGCGCACCGGAGCGCGTCAGCCGAAGATCTTGCCGATGCCCCACTTGAATGCCAGGTCGAGCACGCTCACCAGGCCCACCATGAACACCACGAAGGCCAGCACGACCACGGTGTAGGTGACCATCTGCTTGCGGTTGGGCCAGATGACCTTGCGCAGCTCCGCCCAGACCTCGCGGATGAAGCGCACCAGCCGCGCGAACACGGAGGCCTTCTTCGGCTTCTGGTCCCGCTTCGGAGTCGGAGCGCCCTTCGCGTCGGGGGCGGTCTTCTCCCCCGACTTCCCGGCCGGGCGGGTCTTGTCGTCCGCACGTGCCGCGGACTTCCCGGCCGGACGAGCGGTCGCACGGCGCTCACGCCGGGCAGCGGCTGTGACGGGACGGGACGGGCTCTCGGGCTTCCGCCCGGTGCCGTCCTGCTCCTGCTCGCCGCCGCTGGCGTCGCTGTCGCTCACGACCACTCCTCCGCTCCACCAGTTCCGTTACGCAGGGGTGACAGGACTTGAACCTGCAACCTGCGGTTTTGGAGACCGCTGCTCTGCCAATTGAGCTACACCCCTGTGGAGCCCCGATCGCTCGGAGCCCCGGTGGACGCATTCCATCGTCCCCACCATCCAGGCGGGGATGACCGTAGTGCGTTCCAAGTCCCGAAGTCTACGGCAAGCCTCGCGGGAGCCCGCAACCGCGCCCCCCGATCGACCGCCGCACCCCGGCCGGCCTGCGGAAAACTCCCCGCCGACCTCCTGATCATGCCAGGATGTCCGCCATGACGACCACCCCCCGTCCGGCGGGGGACCCGACGCGGCTCGGCCTCGCGCTCCCCCAGTACGGCGCCCTCGCCGACCCCGCGGCCGTGACGCGCTTCGCGACCGCCGCGGAGGACCTCGGCTTCGCCTCGCTCTGGGTGGGCGACCGGATCCTGACGCCGCTGGCGCCCTCGGACCTCTACCCGGGCGGCGGGACGCCGGAGCACCCGTACCCGAAGGAGTTCGAGACCTTCGCCGACCCGTTCACCACGCTGGCGGCCGCGGCGGCGGTGACCCGCACGGCCCGCTTGGGGATGAGCGCGCTGACCGGCCCGGTCTATTCCCCGGTGCTGCTCGCCAGGGCGCTGACCTCGCTCGACCTGGCCAGCGCGGGACGTCTCGACGTCGGATTCGGGCTCGGCTGGCTGCGCGAGGAGTACTTCGCCACCGGGGTGCCGTGGGCGGGCCGGGGCGAGCGGCTCGAAGAACTGCTCGACGCGCTCGACGCGTTGTGGACCGCCGACCCGGTGGCGCACGAGGGCCCGCACTGGCGGATCGCGCCCTCGACGGTCGGTCTGCGCCCGGCGCAGACCCCGCGTCCGCCGGTGCTGCTCGGCGGCTTCTCGCCGCCCGCGCTGGCCCGGGTGGGACGCCGCGCGGACGGCTGGCTCGCCGGCTGGATGCCGGAGCAGTACCTGACCGGGCTCTGGTCGGTGGCGCGCGAAGCGGCGGCGAACGCCGGGCGCGACCCGGACGCCCTGCGCCGCGTGCTGCGGATCAACCCGCGGCCGGGCACCGCCGTCGAGACGGCCGCCGACGTCCTCCCCTGCCTCGACGTGGCCCGCGAGCTGGGCATCACCGAGGTGCTCGTCGACCTGCACTACGTCGCCAAGGACGTCGACCACGCCCTGGACCTGGCCGCCGACCTGATCGCGAACTGAGCCACCCTCGATGTGACACAGGTCTCACGCAGCGGCTCATTGTTCTATTATAGTTAGAACTATGCTCGTTCAAATCGATCCGAGCTCCACCGTCCCGCTCTTCGAGCAGGTGGCGGCGTCGCTCCGCCGGTCACTGGCCGACGGTCGCCCGGCTCCCGGGCAGCAGCTGCCACCGGCCCGGGAACTGGCCGCGGCGCTGGAGATCAACGTCCACACCGTGCTGCGGGCGTACGCGCTGCTTCGCGACGAAGGCCTCATCGACCTGCGACGACGCCGGGGCGCCGTGGTCATCGGCGGCGCGTCCTCCCGGGCGCGGCTGGCCGAACTGGCCGAGGACCTGGTCCGCGAGGCGAAGCGCGCGGGCGTCGGCCTCGACGAGCTCACCGGGGTGCTGAAGGAGAAGTACTCATGACCAAGCTGATCCGGATCCTGATCGCCACGGCCGTGCTGCCGGGCGCCGCGCTCGCCGTCGCGGGTGCGCTCGAGAACGCGTGGGCGGACCGGCTGCCCGACCCCGTCGCCACGCATTGGAGCAGCACGCCGAACGGCCACAACGAACTCGGGGCGTTCACCGCGGTGACCCTGGGGCTCGGCGCCGTCACCGCGCTGATCCTGGCCACTTCGGCGGTCACCGCGCTGCGCCGCGGGCGGCCGCTGCCCCGCCCGACCGTCGGGGTCGGCGCCGGCTTCGCCGCGCTGCCGGCCGCCGTCCTGCTCTCGGTGCTCGTGGCGAACCTCGACGTCCCGGACTGGCAGGCGGCGCGCAGCGGCCTCGTGGTCGTGCCCTTCCTGCTGGGTACGGCGATCCTCGGCATCATCGCGGCGTGGGTGGGCGGGCTGCCGTCGCCGCCGGCCCCGGAGACCGCGGACCGCCCGAGCGTCGGGCTCCGGCCCGGGGAGCGCGCGTTCTGGTCGGGCCGGGCGGTCAACCCGGCGATGCTCTGGGCGCTGGCGCTGATCCCGCTGGCGATCGCCCTCCTGCCCGCCGGGCTGTCCTGGCAGGTGGCCGTCTGGATCGCCTTCGTCGGCTTCTCGGTGACCGCGTTGACCTACCGGCTGTCGGCGTCCGTGGACGCCAGGGGTGTGACGATCCGCTTCGGCCTCCTCGGCGTCCCCTGGCGGCACCTGGCGCTCGCGGACATCCGCGAAGCGACCACGCGCGAGCTGACGACGTTCGGCGACGGCGGCCTCGGCCTCCGCTTCAACCCGGTCACCGGCACGACGGCGTACAAGGTGCGCGGCGGCCCGGCGCTGGTGCTCGAGCTGGCGACCGGCCGGACCGTGCTGGTGAGCGTGGACGACCCGGAGACCGGCGCCGGGCTGGTCAACGACCTGCTCGCGCAGCGGATCACCCGGATTGACTAGGTCGGCGGCGCGGCGGGTTCGGTAAAACCGAAGAAGTGGCGAAAAAAAGCGGTGGCGGGGCTGCCTGGTGGTCGTGCTCGTGGTCGGGCTGCTGGCCTTCGGGTACTACAAGTGGCAGCACGGCTCGTCGTCGGCGCCCCCCGAGGGCGTGGACACCGGCGGCGGCTCCGGCCGCTACGTCGCACTCGGGGATTCGTACACGTCCTCGCCGCGCACCGGGCGCCAGGCGGGCACCCCGGCCGGCTGCGAACGGTCGGACGACAACTACCCGCACCTCGTCTCGGCGAAGCTGAAGCCGGCCCAGTTCGCCGACGTCAGCTGCAGCGGCGCGACGACGGCGCACCTGAGCCAGGCGCAGAAGACGGGCAACGGCACGAACCCACCGCAGCTGGACGCGGTGACAGCGGAAACGACGCTGGTGACGCTCGGCATCGGCGGCAACGACGTCGGCCTGATCGGGTACGCCTCGAGCTGCGCGACGACACACCAGAACGGCTCACCGTGCCGGGACCGCCTCACCGCGGGCGGCCACGACCAGCTGGCCGAGCGCATCGACGCCACGGCCCCCGAGGTCGGCGCGCTGCTCGACCGGATCCACGAGCGAGCCCCGAAGGCCAAGGTGGTGGTGGTCGGCTACCCGACGGTGCTCCCCGACGGCGCCGGGTGCTGGCCGGTGCTGCCGTTCGGCGCCGGCGACATCGACTACTTCCGCGGCGCGCTGGGCAAGCTGAACAAGATGTTGGAGGACCAGGCGGACGCCCACCGGGCGGGCTACGCCGACACGGCGACGCCCGGCAAGGGCCACGACGTGTGTTCGGCGTCGGACACGCGCTGGGTGGAAGGCCTGCTGCCCGCCTCGCCGGCCATGCCGCTGCACCCCAATGCGCGGGGTGAGCAGGGCATGGCCGACGCGGTGCTGGGGATCCTGAAGCTGCCGTAGCGGCGGCCCGCTCAGGTGCGGACCAGGGCCTGCGGCTTCCCGAGCACGGTCTTCCCGTCGAACTTCACCACGAGGTCGATCCGCGCGATGCCGTCTTCCTTGACGTCCGCGACCTTCCCGGTGATCTCCACCAGCGCGCCCTCGGGCGTGTTCGGCACCACGACCGGCCGGGTGAACCGGGCGCTGAAGTCGACCAGCCGGGCCGGGTCGCCGAGCCAGTCCGTGACCACCCGGCCCGCGACCGCCATGGTCAGCATCCCGTGCGCGATCACGTCCGGCAGGCCGACGTCCTTCGCGAACGCCTCGTTCCAGTGGATCGGGTTGAAGTCCAGCGCCGCCCCGGCGTACCGGACCAGCTGCTCGCGGGTGATCCGCACTTCGAGGGCAGGCAGCTCGTCGCCGGTGTTCACGCGTTCCCCCCTCGGACCACGAGCTGCGCGCGCGTGGTGCAGACCTTCTGACCGGCGGCATCGTGGATCTCGGCACGCAGGTTGATGAAGTCGTTGCCGGCGCGGGCCATGATGGCGTCGATGTGGGTGGTCACCTCGAGCACGTCACCGGCGAACACCGGGCGCGTGTAGGTGAAGCCCTGGTCGCCGTGCACCATCCGCGCGTAGTCGAGCCCCAGTTCGGGGTCGGTGACGATCGCGTTGATCGAGGCGAGGTTGATGATCGTGAGGAAGGTCGGCGGGGCGATCACGTCCGGGTGGCCGGCCTCGCGGGCCGCCTCCGGGTCGCGGTAGACCGGGTTCGCGTCGCCGATCGCGTCGGCGAACTCCCGGATCTTCTCCCGGCTCACTTCGTAGCTGGTCTGCGGCGGATAGCTCCGCCCGGTGAACGACTGGTCCAAGGGCACCCGGAGAGGCTACCAACAGCGAAGGGCCGCCCCGGTGATTCCGGGGCGGCCCTTCGAAGCTGGTGAGAACGCGCTACTCAGCGGGTCTCTTTGTGAGTCCGGTGCGTACCGCAGTTCGGGCAGAACTTCTTCATCTCCAGGCGATCCGGGTTGTTGCGCCGGTTCTTCTTGGTGATGTAGTTGCGGTGCTTGCACTCTTCGCACGCCAGCGTGATCTTGGGTCGCACGTCGGTGGCAGCCACAGCGTTTCCTTCTCTCTCAGGTCCGGGGGCCAGCCCCGTCGTTACCGCGTAGCGGTGGCCGGACTTGAACCGGCGACACAGCGATTATGAGCCGCTTGCTCTGCCAACTGAGCTACACCGCCCTTACATGACCCAAGCCGCGACACGCAGGCGTGACGCGGCTGAGGTCGAGAGCCCCTTTACGGAATCGAACCGTAGACCTTCTCCTTACCATGGAGACGCTCTGCCGACTGAGCTAAAGGGGCCTGGCCTCTCGCGAGGACTTGGAAAGATTAGCAAGGGGCTTCACCCGGCCGTGCAACCGGGGTCGGTTTACCCCAAAACCTCAGGTCAGGAGGGTCAGCACGGTCTCCGAGTGCCGCCCCGGCGAGCGCGCGGTCCGGGCCTGCAGCCACGCCTCCAGCCGGTCCTCCGGCAGCGGCCGCGAGATCAGGTAGCCCTGGGCGACGTCACAGCCCATCGCCTCGAGCTGGTCGCGCGCCACGTCCTCCTCGACGCCCTCGGCCACCACCGTCAGCCCGAGGGAGTGCCCCAGCTCGACGATCGACCGCACCACCGCGAGGTCGCCGAGGTCGGTCCCCATGCCGAGGACGAAGCTCTTGTCGATCTTCACCTGGTCGACCGGCAGCTGCCGCAGGTAGGCCAGCGACGAGTAGCCCGTCCCGAAGTCGTCCACGGCGAGGGTGATGCCCAGCGAGTGCAGCTCGCGCAGGATCGGCAGCGCCTTCTGCGGGTCGGACATCACGCCGGACTCGGTCAGCTCGAACGTCAGCAGCTCCGGCGGGATGCCGTAGTGCTCCAGCTCGCGGGCCACCTTGTTCGGGAAGTCCTCGTCGGCCAGGTTCCGCACCGACAGGTTGACCGCGACCGAGATCCGCAGGCCCTCGTCGAGCCACTTGCGGCAGCGCTTGAGCGCCTCGCCGAGCACGAACCCCGTCAGGACGCCGATCAGGCCGGCCGCCTCGATCGCCGGGACGAACTCGTCCGGGCCGAGCCTGCCGAACTCCGGGTGCACCCAGCGGACCAGCGCCTCGACGCCCTGCACCTGCCGGTTCGGCAGGGTGATCTTCGGCTGGTAGTGGACGCTGACCTGGCCGTCCTCGAGGGACTGCCGGAACTGGGTGACCATCTGGAAGCGGCGCAGGAAGATCTGGCCCATGCTCGGCACGTAGCCGCGGACCTCTTCGCCGCCCTTCGTGGCCCGCACCGCGACGTCCGCGCGCTGCAGCAGGCCTTCGATGTCGACGACGTCGCCGGGTTCCTCCGCGGACGTCGTCGCGTACCCGATCATCGCGTTGGCCTCGACCGACAGCCGGTCGACCGGGTACGGCGCCGACAGCTCTTGGCGGAGCCGCTCCGCCGCCTGGTGGGCGTCCTCCGGCGGGCACCCGACGAGCAGCGCCGCGAAGGACGCGCCTTCGAGCCGGGCGAGCGGGACGTCGGGGCCCAGCGCGTCGCGGATGCGGCGGCCGGCCGCGACGACCATCCGGTCGGCCCAGGCGTAGCCGAGCGCGTCGCTGACCGTGGAGAAGACGTCGAGGTCGATCCGCAGCACCACGGCGTTGGCGAAGTCCCGCAGCGGTTCCTTGGCCACCTGCCGGAAGCCCGGCCGGTTGAGGTGCCCGGTCAGCGGGTCGTGGTAGGCGTCGTGGCGCAGCGTCGCCAGCAGGCGCCGGTTGTCCAGCGACGTCGCGAGGTGGCTGGCCATCGTGCCGAGCAGCTGGACGTCGTACTTGCCGAAGCCGCGCCAGCGGGACAGCCGGTCGTGCGCCTCGACCACGCCGAGCAGCCGGTTCGCGCTGCGCAGCGGCACGACCAGCGCCTCCTGCGCGCCGCGGTCGAGCAGCGCCGCGCGGACGTCGGGGTTGGCCTCGGTGATCCGGAAGTGCCGGACGTGCGCGCCGGGCAGCCGCAGCAGCGGATCGTCGACGGCGGGGTCGGCGACCGGCAGGTCGTCGCCCGCGACCACGACCCGCATGGTGTCCTTCGGTTCCAGCCGGAGCCGCAGCACGACGCGGCCGGCGGCGAGCTGGTCCTTGATGCGCTCGGCGATCGTCGCCCATTCGCGGACGTCGACGCCGCCGACGAGCTCGTCGGCGCGGCTGGCCGGGCGGGCCGCGGCCTGCTGGCCCGAGCGGGCCACCATCAGGCTGACGTCGGAGAGCGCCTCCATGTCCCGTTGCTCGCGCAGCAGGTCGGAGTACGCCCAGTAGAGCGCGGTGAGGCCGAGGAAGACGGCGAGCACCAGCGGCCACGCCTGCGGCGTGCTGGAAATGACGAGGTAGCCGGAGAGGCCGACCGAGGCGTTGACGAAGCCGACGACCAGGATCCGGCCGGTGAGCCGGACGGCGGTGCTGACCCGCATCCGGCGGCGCAGCACGCGGACCGCGGCCAGCGCGAGCAGGGTGCTCACGAGCGGCGCGGTCAGGGTGCCGGCCAGCGCCGCGACCCACGGGATCTTGTCGCCGGTCCCGGCCAGGTGCTTGACCAGCCCGGCGACCGCGAAGGCGCCGGTGATCTCGAGCAGGAACGCGCCGGCGTTGTAGAGCACGCGGCCGGCGACCTTGCGCGCGAGCAGCGTGCCGATGCCGGCGACCAGGTGCGCGGCCAGCACGACCTCGAACGGCGCGATGAAGAACCCGATGACGAGCGGGATCTCGGTGAACGAGATGGTCCAGGAGATGCCGCTGCGGACGTCGACGTTGATGCCGAGCTGCTCGGCGAGCAGGAAGGCGATCGCGAGCACCGGCCCGATCCACAGCAGCCGGTCGTTCCACTCGAACGGCAGCCACGAGCCGACCGCGAACGCGGCGACGAGCCCGAGGCTCAGCACGGCGAAGGTGTAGACGCGGAAGCGGCGTTCGTCGGTGCGGGCTTCGGCGGAGACGGGCGGTGTCCCGGAAGCGGCTCCCGGCCCGGGCTGCGCCTGCGCGACGGCGTCGCCGTGGGCGTTGGTGTCCGGCATCCGACCTTCCCTCCCGGCTTGTCCACCGGTGCTGATCCGTGACTTCGGGTGTGGACAAGGGCCATACCGTACCCCGTAGGGCGTACCCGTGTCCCTTTCGAGACAGTAAGAGATCACCCCAGGGTTAACAATGCCTCGAACGCGCTGACCTGCGTGGACCAAGGGGTGAAAGGGCAGGTGTCGTAATCGGGGCAGTTCTTCGCGCATCCGCAGCCGCGTAGCGCTTCAATGGCTGCATGCACAGCGATGTGATTGCCACCGAGCACGCGACGCGGCTCGCGGCGGTGGATCCCCTCCTCCCCGGCTCGACTCCCTTCGAAGCGGCGGAAAACGCGGTGGTGCTGGAAGTGGCGACGGGCGACTCCGCCGCGTCCGGGCTGGCCTCCCGCGTCCAGGTCGACCGCGACGCCCCGAACGCCCCGTGGCGCGCGCTCACCGAGCACCGCCTCGACCTCCAGCTGGCCGGCCCGCAGCCGGCGGCCGTCCTCGACGCCCTCCTCACCCGATGGGATGAACATCTGCGCGCGGTCGCCGAGCGTGGCGACACGGAGACGGCGGCGATCGTCCCGCGCGCGAGCCGCGACGCCGCCGGCGCGCGGGAAATGCTGCACCACGGCTTCGCCCCGCTGCGGGTGATCGCGGTCCGGCCCGCGCAGCGGCTGGTGCCGGCCACCCCGCTCGGGACACCCGGCGTCAAGATCCGCCGCGCCGAGCCCGGCGACCTCGAAACCGCGGTGGCGCTCGGCATGGAGCTGCACTCCTACGACGCCCAGTACGGCACGGTGAACTGGCGCACCGGCGTCGAGGAGATCCTGGCCAAGGACCTCGCCGAGCAGCTGAAGCGGCCGGAGCCGCCGTTGTGGATCGCCGAGCTGTACGGCCGTCCGCTCGGCATGGTGAGCGTCCAGCACCCCGGCGAGACGGGCTGGATCAGCGGCCGCGTCGCCGCTTCCCGCGTGGGTTACCTGTCGTCACTGGCCGTGGCGGAGGCGGCGCGGTCCTCCGGCGTCGGCACCGCGCTGGCGACGCACGCCCACCACGTCCTCGACGAGGAAGGCGCCGACGTCGTGCTGCTGCACCACGCGGCGGCGAACCCGCTGTCGACGCCGTTCTGGTACGCGCAGGGCTACCGGCCGCTGTGGACGTACTGGCAGCGTCGACCGGCTGTTCGGTGAACTACTGGAGGATTACCCGGGTTCCCCGGGGCTTATAGGCTTGTCCTCGCCGCCAGCGAGGGGAGCCTGAAGTGACCGACCAGCGGGATTCCGCGCCGAGAGCGCCCGAAGGAGTCGACACCGAGAAGCCGTCCGCGGCCCGGATCTACGACTGGTACCTGGGCGGTACCCAGAACTGGGCCGTGGACCGCGAGTTCGGCAGGCGCATGGAGCAGCAGTGGCCGCTGGTGCGCCCGGGGTCCAAGCAGAACCGCGAGTTCATGAACCGCGTGGTCCGGGCGGCGCTGCGGGCCGGGATCCGCCAGTTCATCGACCTCGGCTCGGGCGTGCCGACGGCGGGCAACGTCCACGAGGTCGTCGAGGCGGAGCTGCCGGAGGAGCACGACGCGAAGGTCGTGTACGTCGACTACGAGCCGGTCGCCGTCGCCCACGCGACGCTGATCCTCGAAGAGGGCATGGCGACCGACTGGGCCGGCATCGTCCAGGCCGACATGCGGAACGCGAAGTCCGTGCTGCGCTCGGAAGAGACGCGCCGGCTGATCGACTTCTCGCAGCCGGTCTGCCTGATCATGGCGGCGGTGCTGCACTTCGTCGGCCCCGACGACGACCCGGACGGCCTGCTCGCGACCTACCGCGACGCACTGGCGCCGGGCAGCTGGCTGGCGATCTCGCAGATGAGCGAAGGCGACGGTTCCGGCCCGCACCTGGACGGGCTGCGGTGGTTCGTCGAGCAGTACCGGAAGACGAGCAACCCGGTGTGGCTGCGCAACCGGGAGGAGATCGAGCCGCTGTTCGGCGACTGGCCGATCCTCGAGCCGGGCATCGTGCACCTGCCGGACTGGCGACCGGACCGGAAGATCAACGCGCTGGAGGCGGAGGCAAGGCCGTTCGCCTGGTGCGCCGTCGCGGAGAAGCCCGGCCGATGAGCCCGAGGAACACAGCGGCGCGAAGTGCCTCCGTTGAGGGCGGCGGCGGGGGCATGGATGGAGCGCCGATCGCGCCGGCCGGGGTGGACATCGAAAAGCCGTCCGCGGCCCGCGTCTACGACTGGTACCTCGGCGGCACGCACCACTGGGCGGTCGACCGCGAGTTCGGCAAGCGCGTCGAGAAGGTGTGGCCGCTGATCCGGCCGATCTCGCGGCAGAACCGGGCGTTCATGAACCGGGTCGTCTCCGCCGCGGTCGACGCCGGCATCCGCCAGTTCGTCGACCTCGGCTCCGGTGTGCCGACGGCGGGCAACGTGCACGAGATCGTCCGCGACCGGCTGCCCGCCGGAGAAAGCGCTTCCGTGGTCTACGTCGACTACGAGCCGGTGGCGGCGGCGCATTCGCGGCTGATCCTCGAGCGCGAAGGCGCGTCCGGCTGGGCCGGGCTCGTCGAGCGGGACATCCGCCGTCCGGAAGACGTCTTCGGCCATCCGGTGACCCGGGAGCTGATCGACTGGTCGCGGCCGGTCTGCCTGCTGATGATCACCGTGATGCACTTCATCGGCCCCACGGACGACCCGGAGGGGCTGATGGCGGCGTACCGGGCGAAGCTCGCGCCCGGGAGCTGGCTGGCCCTGACACACGGCACGTGCCGCGACGACGCCCCGCCGGACCGCGCCGCCGAAGTGCGCCGGTTCATCGAGGCCTACCAGGCGACGTCGAACCCCGCGTGGCTGCGTTCGGCGGAGGAGCTGCTGCCCTGGTTCGGCGGCTGGCCGCTGCTCCCGCCGGGGATGACATCGTTGCCGGATTGGCGCCCGGAGGCCCCGCCGAACGCCATCGACACCGAGACGCGCCCCTTCGCCTGGTGCGCCGTCGCCCGTCGGCCGGCGCGCTGACCTGCGCTTTCCCCGATCGCTGTGGGCGAACGCACCATCGGAAACAAACACACCCATCGGAGAGTTGAGCTAGGCAGACTCAACTAACCGAGGAGTGCACATGTCCGACACCCGCCTCCTGCCCGTGCTCCCGCTCGATGACGACGTCGTGCTGCCGGGCATGGTCGTCCCGCTCGACCTGACCGACACCGAGACGCGGGCCGCGGTGGAGTCCGCCCAGGCCAAGACGCCGAGCCAGGCGTCCTTCCCCGGCATCCGGTCGACCGGCTCGACCAAGGCCGAGGTCCTCATCGTCCCGCGCGTCCACGGCGAGTACGCCGAGTTCGGCACCGTCGCCACGGTCGAGCGCATCGGCCGCGTGCCGGGCGGCAAGGCCGCCGTCCTGCTGCGCGGCACCGCCCGCGCGGGCGTCGGCCGGATCGCCGACGGTCCCGGCGCCGCCCGCTGGGTGCACGCCGAGGACGCCCCCGAGACCACGGACGACCAGACCGCGAAGCTCGCGGCCGAGTACAAGGCCGTCGTCATTTCGATCCTCCAGCAGCGCGGCGGCTGGCAGCTGATCGACGCCGTCCAGCAGGTCGAGGACGCCTCCGCGGTCGCCGACCTGTCCGGCAACGCGCCGTACCTGTCCACCGAGCAGAAGCTCGAGCTGCTGTCCGCCTTGGACGTCAGCGCGCGCCTGGAGAAGGCCCTCGAGTGGAGCAAGGAGCACCTGGCCGAGCTCGAGGTGACCGACACGATCCGCAAGGACGTCGCCGAGGGCATGGAGAAGCAGCAGAAGGAGTTCCTGCTGCGCCGCCAGCTCGAAGCGATCCGCAAGGAGCTCGGCGAGCTCGACGGCACCACCGACGAGACGGACTACCGCGCCCGCGTCGAGGGTGCCGAGCTGCCCGACGCCGTCAAGAAGGCCGCACTGGCCGAAGTGGACAAGCTGGACCGCACTTCCGAGCAGTCCCCCGAAGGCGGCTGGATCCGCACCTGGCTGGACACCGTCCTGGAGCTGCCCTGGAACGAGCGCACCGAGGACGTCTACGACATCGCGGCCGCGCGGGCCGTTTTGGACGCCGACCACGCGGGTCTGGACGACGTCAAGGAACGCATCATCGAGTACTTGGCCGTGCGCAAGCGCCGCGCGGAATCGGGTCTCGGCCCGGTCGGCGGCCGTCGTTCCGGCGCGGTGCTCGCCCTCGCGGGTCCTCCCGGGGTCGGCAAGACGTCGCTGGGTGAGTCCGTCGCGAAGGCCATGGGCCGCAAGTTCGTCCGGGTGGCGCTGGGCGGCATCCGCGACGAGGCGGAGATCCGCGGTCACCGCCGCACCTACGTCGGCGCGCTGCCGGGCCGGATCGTTCGCGCCATCAAGGAAGCCGGCTCGATGAACCCGGTCGTGCTGCTCGACGAGATCGACAAGGTCGGCGCCGACTACCGCGGCGACCCGACGGCGGCGCTGCTCGAAGTGCTGGACCCGGAGCAGAACCACACGTTCCGCGACCACTACCTCGAGGTCGAGCTGGACCTGTCCGACGTCGTGTTCCTGGCCACGGCCAACGCGCTGGAGACCATCCCCGGCCCGCTGCTGGACCGCATGGAGCTCGTCACGCTGGACGGCTACACCGAGCACGAGAAGGTCACCATCGCCCGCGACCACCTGCTCCCCCGCGAGCTGGAGCGCGCCGGCCTGGGCACCGCGGACGTCACGCTGACGGACGCGGCGTTCAGCCGGATCGCCGCCGAGTACACCCGCGAGGCGGGCGTGCGCGACGCGAACCGGACGATCGCCAAGGTGCTGCGCAAGGTCGCGACCAAGGTGGCGCTGGACGAGGTCTCGCTGCCGCTTTCGATCGACGCCTCCGACCTGGAGACCTACCTCGGGCGCCCGCGGCACATCCCGGAGTCGTCGCTGCCGGCGTCGACGCAGCGCACGGCGACCCCGGGCGTGGCGACCGGCCTGGCGGTGACCGGCGCGGGCGGTGACGTCCTGTACATCGAGGCGTCGCTGGCCGACGAGGAGTCCGGCGCGTCCGGGCTGCAGCTGACCGGCCAGCTCGGCGACGTGATGAAGGAGTCGGTGCAGATCGCGCTGTCCTACCTCCGCTCGCACGGCGCGGAGCTGGAGCTGCCGGTCGGTGACCTGCGCAAGCGCGGCATCCACGTCCACGTGCCGGCCGGCGCGGTCCCGAAGGACGGGCCGTCGGCGGGCGTCACGATGACCACGGCGCTGGCGTCGCTGCTTTCCGGCCGCGTGGTCCGCGCGGACGTCGCGATGACGGGCGAGGTGTCCTTGACCGGACGCGTCCTCCCGATCGGCGGCGTGAAGCAGAAGCTGCTGGCGGCCCACCGGGCGGGGATGAAGACGGTGATCATCCCGCAGCGCAACGAGCCGGACCTGGACGACGTCCCGGCCGAGGTGCTGAGCCAGCTGGACGTCCACGCGGTGGCGAACGTCCGCGAGGTCCTGGACCTCGCCCTGACCCCGGCCTCGACGCCGGTTTCCCAGGCGGCGTAACCCCGAGCGCCGCCACCCGGACGGCCGGTTTCCCTCTCCCCCAAGGGAAACCGGCCGTTCTCCTACGCCGCGAGCTTCCGGGCGGCGACGAGGTAGCCGGTGCCCAGCCAGCGCTTCGCCCCGCGTGCGATGGTCGTTTCCGGCCGCTCCCGCCACGAGCGGTCCCGGCGGCGCACCAGCCGGTCGATCGGCGGGACCGACGCGGTCACGTCGTAGGCGATGCTCTCGCCCGGCTGCAGGCCGGCCCGCCACAGCAGCTCCCGCAGGCGCCGCGGGGTCAGCGCGACGATCCCGGTGCGGCGGGCACCGTGCCGTCTCGACGGCGGGACGCCGACGACGCGTTCCAGCGCGCCGAGCGTGCGGCGGGCGGGCCAGAAGACGCCCCATTCGAAGAGCCGGTACGGGCTCCGCGGGTTCAGCATGGTCGTCACGACGAGCCCGCCGGGCCGGGTGACCCGGGCGACTTCGTGCAGGGCCGGCGCCGCGTCGGTGTATTCGAGGACACCCATCGCGAGGACGACGTCGAACTCACGGTCGGCGAACGGCATCTCCTGGATGTCCCCGACGGCCAGCCGCACTTTGCCCTCGGCCCGCGCCGCAACGGCATCGACCATCGCGGGCGACTGGTCGCAGGCGGTGATCCGGAAGTCACCGGACCGCGTGTCGAGCAGGTGCCGCACCATCATCCCCGGCCCGCAGCCGACGTCGAGCAGGTCGCCGCCGGAGCAGCCGGCCAGGACCTGGTCGATGGCGTAGCGCCGCGAATGGTGGTACCGAGCGGTGGGTCCCCATCCGGCGTGGTCGTTCGCGTAGCCGGCCACGAGCGCGGGTTCGGCGTACTGCACCCGGACCAGCTCCTCACGGACGGGTCGCAACGTTGCGGAAATGGCCATGTGCTCCTCCAACGACTCGGTGGAACCCCGGCAGCCCCTGTGCCCCAGGCTGGCGTCGAGTCGCTCAAGAAATGCGTTACCGGTATTTCGAGAAACCGGACGAAGGAAGCAGTCCCGATTCCCCCGAATCGGCGAGCCAAGTCCCCCGACGTGCGGATTTGCCGGGATAACACGCCGATTTCGCCCATCCGACACATAGCCGACCAGCAGGTCGGATTTCGACACTCACCGCTGGTCAGGTAATTTTCCGGCGCCAGAAATACCCAGCGCTACCGATTTCGGAATTGCCCACACCGAATCGGGGAAGGGTTTAGCCCGTCCGCGCGGTACCGATCTACGCAAAACAGCCCCATGACTTTCGCCATGGGGCTGTTCGCTCTGGGGTGGCGGGTGAGGGATTCGAACCCCCGTAGGCAATGCCAACTGGTTTACAGCCAGTCCCCTTTGGCCACTCGGGTAACCCGCCCAGGCCGGTCGCACCGGCCGGGGAGAAGCTTACCCAACGCCCTCGAGCAGGGGTCAACCGGGATACCCGTCGGGTGACAGGGGCTAGGCTGGGTGGCCCCTGACAAGCGAGTACGAGGTGTGAGGACACGTGGCGGATCCCTCTTTCGACGTCGTGAGCAAGGTCGACCGCCAGGAGGTGGACAACGCGCTCAACCAGGCGAGCAAGGAGCTGGGCACCCGGTTCGACTTCCGCGGCACCGGCACGACGATCAACTGGGCCGGCGAGGAGGCGCTCACGATCGAGTCCGAGACCGAGGAGCGCGCGCTGGCCGCGGTCGAGGTGTTCAAGGAGAAGCTGATCAAGCGCAACATCTCCCTGAAGGCCTTCGAGGCGGGCGAGCCGGCGCTGTCGGGCAAGATCTACAAGATCTCCGGCAAGATCCTGCAGGGCATCGCCTCCGACAAGGCGAAGCAGATCGCCAAGTTCATCCGCGACGAAGGCCCCAAGGGCGTCCAGGCCCAGATCCAGGGCGACCAGCTGCGGGTGTCGGGCAAGAAGAAGGACCAGCTGCAGGACGTGATCGCCTTGCTCAAGGGCAAGGACTTCGAGATCGCGCTGCAGTTCACCAACTACCGGTGACGCCGCCGCGGGCACCCGGCCGCCGGGTGCCCGCTCAGGACGGCGTCACCGTCCAGCTCGCGTCGTACCCCTCCACCTGCAGGTACCCCGGCCCCCGCACGTCCCGCTCCACCTGCAGGTCGCCGATCTGGTTGAGGATCAGGTCCTGGTCCTCCGCGGAGAGGGTCATCACCCACAACGCGACGTGCCCGCGCGTCTTGGCCGTGAAGCGGATGCGGGTCACCCCCGCCGGCAGCTTCAGCACCGCCTCGCCCTTGCCGGACGTCTCCTTGCCGCTCTCCGCCGTCGCCACGCTCCGGTAGTCCGCGATCGTCGCCGTCCAGGGAGCGTTCGCGTGGACCGTCACCCGCTTGACCGGGTGGTCCGGTTCCGTGTTCGTCCACTTCGTGCCCTGGTACGCGCCGATCGCGTTGACCAGGCCGTGCTCGCCGCCGTCGGTGTCGATGATCACGTTCGACGTGCACTTCGGGCACTCGAACGTGAAGAAGCCCACCTGGTCGGCAGGCCACGTCGTCTGGAACTCGCCGCTTTGCGTGCCCGTGTGGGTCTCGGTCGGCACGTCGCGTGGCGCCGGCGGCGCGGTCGACGTGGGCGTCGGCACGGCGGTCGGATACGCCGGGTCCGCGACGATCTCGCCGTAGCCGGTCGACGGCGCGCACGCCGACGCCAGGACCACGACCAACAGCGCTCCGGCCGGCCGGATCTTCATCATTCCCCCTCGGGGTCACCGCGACCCCTCCCGTGATCTTTCGGCCCTGGGAGCGGGAGCGTTACCCGAACGCGTGAATGCGCCCCGTGGCCGCCGCTCACCCGTGCTGTAATCGCGCGGTCACCGCGTGAAGGGGGTCGAGTGCGCCGTTCGCTGGTCTTCCTGCTGACGCTCGCGGCCGTCGCCTCGCTGCTGACGCCGGCCGGCGCGGCCGAGCGCAAGCAGCTCGTCCCCGGCTTCGGCGCCTACGCGCGCCTGATCCGCCTCGAGCACTCCACCGTCGGCCGCGGGTCCATCATCGCCACCCTGACCAGCCAAGACGCCGAGGGCAAGTTCACGCCCGTGCTGGAGAGCACCGACGAGGGCGAGTCGTTCCACGAGATCGGCGCGATCCGCGACCCCGACGGCCGGTCCGGCATGTGCTGCGGCACCGTCTACGAGCTGCCGGAGCGGGTCGGCAAGCTCCGGGCCGGCACGCTGCTGTGGGCCGCGTCCTACCGGCAGGACGCCGGGCCGCAGCGCCGCATCGGGATCCGCGTCTGGGCCAGCAAGGACGGCGGCCGCTCGTGGAGCTTCCTGTCCGAGGCCGCGCGGTCGCACAACATCGACGGCCTCTGGGAGCCCGAGTTCACCGTCGACGCCGGCGGCACGCTCTGGCTGCACTTCGCCGACGAGACGCAGGCGCCGAAGTACGCGCAGGTGCTCAACCGGGTCGCCTCGACCGACGGGGTGAACTGGGGCACCAAGCAGCTGACCATGGCGATCCCGCCGGACCGCGTCCGGCCCGGCATGCCGATCATCCGGCGGCTGCCCGACGGCCGGTACTACTTCGCCTACGAGATCTGCAACTTCGGCGACCGCTACTGCGACCCGTACTTCAAGATCTCCGCCGACGGCGCCAACTGGGGCGACCCCGCCGACCCGGGCACCCGCGTCGACACCGCCACCGGCAACTACTTCCAGCACGCGCAGACGATCACGCTGTTCCCCGGCGGCCCGAACGGGGTGCGGATCGTCATGGTCGGGCAGATCTACACCGACGCGAAGGGCGTCCCGCAGCCGGGGAACGGCCAGGTCCTGCTCGCGAACGACGACTTCGGCAGCGGCCACTGGTACGAGCTGCCCGCCCCCGTGCACATCACCGGCATCCGGAACAACTTCTGCCCCAACTACTCCTCGACGCTGCTGCCGGTCGACGACGGCCGGAACGTGCTCGAGATCGCCACCGAGGACAACGGCGGCTGCAAGGCCTACTTCGGTAAGGGATCCGTCCTCGAGGAGCGGCCCGTAGGGTGAGGAGGTCTCAGCCACGCCGAAAGGGAGGCCGTCCATGAAGGGCATCGTGCTGGCCGGAGGCAGCGGGACCCGTCTGCACCCGATCACCCAGGCGGTGTCCAAGCAGCTGCTGCCGGTCTACGACAAGCCGATGGTCTACTACCCGATCTCGGTGCTGATGCTGGCCGGGATCCGCGAGATCCTCGTCATCTCCACCCCCACCGACCTGCCGATGTTCCGCAGGCTGCTGGGCAACGGCGACCAGTTCGGCCTGGCGTTCTCCTACGCCGAGCAGGCGAGCCCGAACGGGCTGGCCGAAGCCTTCGTGATCGGCGCGGACTTCATCGGCGACGACGACGTGGCGCTGGTGCTCGGCGACAACATCTTCTACGGCCAGGGCTTCTCCAGCCGCCTGCAGCAGGCCGTGCGCGAGCTCGACGGCTGCGTCCTGTTCGGCTACCCGGTCAAGGACCCCGAGCGCTACGGCGTCGGCGAGGTGGACGAAGCGGGCAAGCTGCTCACCATCGAAGAGAAGCCGCTGAAGCCGCGCTCGAACAAGGCGATCACCGGCCTGTACTTCTACGACAACGAGGTCGTCGACATCGCCCGCGCGCTGAAGCCGTCGGCGCGCGGCGAGCTCGAGATCACCGACGTCAACCTGACCTACCTGCGCCAGGACCGCGCCACGCTGGTCGAGCTCAGCCGCGGGTTCGCCTGGCTCGACACCGGCACGCACGACTCGCTGCTCGAAGCCGGCCAGTTCGTCCAGGTGCTGGAGCACCGCACCGGCGTGCGCATCGCCTGCCTCGAGGAGATCGCGCTGCGCATGGGGTTCATCACCGCCTACGAGTGCTACGCGCTGGGCGAGAAGCTGGCGAAGTCGGGCTACGGCGACTACGTGAAGGCAGTCGCCGTAGCGGCGGGAGCGTCGACCTAGAAGAGCTGCTCGCGCAGCGTCGGACCGGCGTACTCGGTACGGAACACCCCGCGTTCCTGCAGGTGGGGGACGACTTTGTCGACGAACTCGTCGAGCCCGCCCGGGGTCAGGTGCGGCACGAGCACGAACCCGTCGGCCGCGTCCGACTGGACGTAGTCGTCGATCGTCGCGGCCACGGTCGAGGGCGTGCCGACGAACTGCTGGCGCGCGGTGACCTCGATCACCAGCTCGCGGATCGAGAGCTTCTTCTCCTCCGCGATCGCCCGCCACCGGCGGGCCGTCTCGAGCAGGTCCTTCTCGTGGCGGACGCGGCCCCAGGTGAGCGGCTCGGCGTCCGGGTCGGGGTCGACCTCCGGCAGCGGCCCGTCGACGTCGTAGGCCGACAGGTCGCGGCTCCACACCTGCTCCAGGAACTGGATCGCGGTGGCCGGGCGCACCTGCTGGAGCCGGATTTCGCGGGCGTTCTCCTCGGCTTCGGCGTCGGTGTCGCCGAGGACGAACGTCGCGGCCGGCATGATCAGCAGCTCGCCGCGCTCGCGGCCGTACGCGGCCAGCCGGCGCTTGACGTCGTGGTAGAACGCCTGGCCGTCCTCGAGCGTGCCGTGCCTGCTGAAGATGACGTCCGCGGCCTTCGCGGCGAACTCGCGGCCCTCGTCGGAGTCGCCGGCCTGGATGACGATCGGACGGCCCTGCGGCGTCCGCGGCAGGGTGAACTCGCCGGCGATGTCGAACTGCGGTCCATTGTGGACGAACTTGCCGGGGTCGCGCGCGAAGACGCCGTTCTCCTTGTCCCCCAACAGGGTTCCGGGCTGCCAGCTGTCCCACAGCTCGCGCACGGTGGCCAGGAACTCTTCGGCGCGCGCGTACCGGTCCTCCCGCTTGAGGAAGCCGCCGCGCCGGAAGTTCTGCCCGGTGAAGGCGTCCGGCGACGTCACGACGTTCCACGCCGCGCGCCCGCCGGACAGGTGGTCGATGGTCGCGACTTGCCGGGCCACCTCGTAGGGCTCGTTGAACGTCGACGACAGCGTCCCGGCCAGGCCGAGGTGGGTCGTGACGGCGGACAGCGCGGCCAGCACGGTGGTCGTGTTGGGCCGTCCGACGACGTCGGAGTCGAGGATCTTGCCCGCGTGCTCGCGCAGCCGCAGGCCTTCGGCGAGGAAGAGGAAGTCGAACTTGCCGCGCTCGGCCGTGCGGGCCAGGTGCTCGAACGAGGCGAAGTCGATCTGGCTGCCCGACGCCGGGTCGCTCCACACCGTGGTGTTGTTGACGCCGGGGAAGTGCGCGGCCAGCTTGATCTGCTTGGTCATCTCAGGCCCCCTGATATTGGTTGACGGCGACACCGAGGCCGAGGTGCGCACGCAGGGTGGTCCCGGTGTACCCGCTCCGGAACGCGCCCGCGGCGCGCAGGGCGGGCACCACCTCGCCGGCGAGCAGGTCGAGGTCGTCGGGCAGGACGGCGGGCCGCAGGTGGAACCCGGCGACCCCGGTCTCGGCCGCCCAGCGCGGCAGCTCGGCGGCCAGCTGCGCGGGGGTGCCGGCGAACGACAGGCCCGCGGGCTCGAACGGGACCAGGGCGTCCAGCTCGCGCTGCCGGTCGCGGGCGCCCTGCTCGGTCTCGGCGAGCACGATCGACACCGTCGCGAGCACCTTCGCGCCCGGCTGCCGGGCAGCCGCGGCACGCACCGCGTCGAGGTGGTCCGCCCTGGTCACGACCACGTCGGCGGTGCTCGCGTGCGGCGAATCGCCGTAGACCGCGGTCACCGGGTGGCCCTGCGGCGGCCGCGGCGTGATCGACGGGCCCTTCACGCTGAAGAACCGGCCTTGAAAGTCGACGTAGTGCAGCTTCTCGCGGTCGATGAACCGGCCGGTCGCCGCGTCGCGGACGATCGCGTCGTCCTCCCAGCTGTCCCACAGCCGGGCGCTGACGTCGAGGACCTCGGCCGTCTCGGCGTCGCCGTCCTCCGGCGAAGGCGCCGGGCGGCGGCCGAAGTGCGCGGCCTCGGCGGCCGTCAGCGACGGTACCGCGAGGACGCCGGCGCGGCCCCGGCTCGCGTAGTCCAGCGTCGCGACCGAGGTCGAGACGTGGAACGGCTCGGTGTGCGTGGTGGTGACCGTCGGGACGAGCCCGATCCGGCTGGTCACCGGCGCGATCGCGGACAGCGTGAGCAGCGCGTCGAGCCGTCCGCGAACGACCCCTTCGCCGCCCGGCTGCAGCGCCAGCGAGTCGTCGAGGGTGACGAAGTCGAGCGAAGCGGCCTCGGCGAGCTTCGCGTACTTCAGGTAGTGGCCGGCGGTGAACAGGGCGGCGGGCTCGACCGCGGAGATCCGCCACGCGGCCGGGTGGTACCCGGCCCCGTCGATGGCGACGCCCAGGTGCAGCTGTGCGGAAACCATGCCTGCGCAACTCCGGCCGCGGGCCCGGGATTCCCGCTCCCACCTGCTGGGATCAGAACGGGCGGCGCGCCATCTCTTCGAGCCGGGCGATGCGGTCGGAGATCGGCGGGTGGGTCGAGAACAGCTTGCTCAGGCCCTCGCCGGGGCGGAACGGGTTCGCGATCATCAGGTGCGACTGCGACACCAGCTGCGGCTCGGCGACCAGCGGCTTCGCCCGGGTCCCGGCGTCCAGCTTCCGCAGGGCGGAGGCCAGGCCCAGCGGGTCGCCGGTCAGCTCGGCCCCGGACGCGTCGGCCTGGTACTCCCGCGAGCGGCTCACGGCCATCCGGATGACGGCCGCCGCGATCGGCCCGACGAAGATCAGCAGCAGGCTGAGCAGGGGGTTGCCGTCGCGGTTGTTGCCGCCGAAGAACAGCGCGATGTTCGCCAGCACGCTGATCACGCTGGCCAGCGCGCCGGCCACGCAAGAGATCAGGATGTCGCGGTTGTAGACGTGCGACAGCTCGTGGCCGAGCACGGCGCGCAGCTCGCGCTCGTCGAGCAGGGCGAGGATGCCGGTGGTGCAGCAGACCGCCGCGTGCCGCGGGTTGCGGCCGGTCGCGAACGCGTTCGGCGCGGCCGTCGGGCTGATGTAGAGCTGCGGCATCGGCTGCCGGGCGACCTGCGCGAGCTCGCGCACGATCCGGTACATCGCGGGCTGCTCGACCTCCGACACCGGCCGCGCCCGCATCGCGCGCAGCGCCAGCTTGTCGGAGCTGAAGTAGGCGAAGGCGTTCATCCCGAGGGCGACGACCAGCCCGATGACCAGTGCGCCCCGGCCGAAGAGCCCGCTGAGCGCGACGATGATCGCCGACAGCAGGCCGAGCAGCAATGCCGTCTTGAGTCCGTTCTGGTGCCCGTGCACGCGCGCTCGCCTCCGTCCGCTGTCCCGAGTGGGTTTACCCAGTGAAAACAACGCGATCGGGGGACGCGAAGTTCCTTCACGTGAAGATGGCGCGGGTTACCCTCGGACCGCGAGATGATCAGGAGCGGAGGCGCCCATGCGCGGTGGCCGGCTACCACGGCGGACCCTGTTCGCCCTGGTCACCGCGGGTGCGGGTGCCCTCGTCCTGCCCGGGGCGGCGCGCGCGGAGGACGTCCGGTCGCTGGAGCTCGGCGGGGCACCGGCCGCGGTCGCGGTGAACCCGGTCACCGGCCTCGGGTACGTCGTCGACGCCCAGGCCGGGACGGTCTGCGCGGTCGATCCGCGCGGCGCGTCGGTCGTCGACGTGGTCGACGTCGGCGGCGCGCCCGGCGACGTGGCGGTCGACCCGAAGGCCGGCCGGATCTACGTCGCGAACCCGCCGGGGGGCACCGTGGTGGTGCTGGACGGCCGCACCCACGACCTGGTGAGCGTCGTCGGCGCGGGCGCCGGGGCCTCGGCGCTGGCGGTCGACGAGGCGGCCAACCGCGTCTACGCGGTGAGCGGCAGCACCGGGACGCTCGCGGTGCTCGACGGCGTGAGCTGCACGCTGGCGGCGCTCGTGCCGGGCCCGAAGCCGGGGCTCGCCGGGATCGGCGTCGACCCCGGCCGCAAGCTGGCCTACTGCGCGAGCACCGCCACCGATTCGATCGAGGTCTTCTCGATCGACAGCGGGAAGTTCGTCGCCTCGGTGAAGGTCGGGCGCAACCCCACCGGCGTCGCGGTGCACCAGGCGAGCGGCACGGTCTACGTCGCCAACTCCGGCATCCACCACATGTCCATTGTGGACGCCGTGACCCGCACCGAGCGCAAGACCGTGTTGCTGCGCAGCGAAGCCTCCGCGCTGGCCGTGCACCAGGGCACCAACACGGTGTACACCAACGGCGGGCAGAACGGGCTCAGCCGCGTCGACGGCACGGCGGGCACGCTGAGCGGCGAGCTGTCGCTGGGCGTGAACCCCGGCGACGTCGCCGTCGACCAGCGGACGCGCACGGTGTGGGTCACCGACCCCCTGCACGGGCGGGTCTTCCTGGTCCGCGATTTCTGACTCAGCCGTCCTTGGCCACCACCCGGGTCAGTGCCGCTACGCCGATTCCCACGACGGCCACCGCGATGCCCGCGACCAACCAGCCCACCAGCGCGAGCACCACGCCGGTGACCGCGAAGAGGGCGAATTCCAGCAGGAAGCGAGCCGGTTCCGGGAGCCGGCGGCGCGCCCGCGGCGCGACGAACAGGCCCCAGAGCGCGGCGGCCGCCACCGGCAGCAGGACCGCGTCGACGACCGCCAGTGCCACGCCGCTGCCGAGCTGGGTGCCGGCCAGTGCGAGGCCGCCCAGGAGCGCCAGCTCGGTGAGGAAGCGGACCGTCAGCACCACGCCCGTGAACCCGCTCAAGCGCGGAGTCGGCTCCGAAGTCATCCGGCCAGCCTAGGAGCAGGTCCACTGTGGACGTTACGGGTCCGGATGAGTACCGTTGGTGATTCCCGCCACAGTTAGGCCATTCAGGTTGCGGTTCCGAATCGGTCCACCAGCGGCTCCCGCGTCGCTGTAACGACCTCCCGGCGCCGGTCGACGTGTTGGATGCACATCGCGACCGCGAGCCAAGGAGCCTGGTAGATGACCACATGTCGACTCTGCGGTTCGACAAACACAGCCAGTGTCGTCGACCTCGGCGCGACTCCCCCGTGTGAGCGATTTTTGGCGGCGGAGCAGCTCGACGAACCGGAAGCCACCTTCCCGCTCCACCTGAAGGTCTGCACCGACTGCTGGCTCGCCCAGATCCCGCCGCTGATCGATCCCGGCGAAACTTTCACCGAGTACGCGTACTTTTCGTCCTTCTCGACGTCGTGGGTCGAGCACGCGAAGCGGTTCGTCGACGGCGCGGTCGAGCGGCTCGGGCTGGGCGAGAAGTCGTTCGTCGTCGAGGTGGCGAGCAACGACGGGTACCTGCTCAAGCACGTCGTCGGGCACGGGATCCGGTGTCTGGGTGTGGAACCTTCGGTGAACGTCGGGCAGGCGGCGCGCGACGCCGGCGTGCCCACCCTGACGGCCTTCCTCTCCGAGGAAACGGGCCGGAAAGTGCGCGAGGAGCACGGGCCGGCCGACCTCGTCGCCGCGAACAACGTCTACGCGCACATCCCCGACGTCCTCGGCTTCACGAAGGGCCTGCGCGCCCTGGTCGCCGACGACGGCTGGGTCTCCATCGAGGTCCAGCACCTGCTCACGCTGATCGAAAAGAACCAGTACGACACGATCTACCACGAGCACTTCCAGTACTACACGGTCGAATCCGCCCGCCGCGCCCTCGCGACCGGCGGCCTGACCGTCGTCGACGTCGAGCTGGTGCCGACGCACGGCGGGTCGATCCGGCTGTGGGCGCGCCCGGCCGAGGTGGCGGGCGAGCCCAGCGAGCGGATGACCGACGTGCTGGAGCGCGAAAAGGCCGCCGGGCTGCACGAGCTGTCCGGGTACACCGAGTTCGCCGAGCGTGTCACCCGCGTGCGGCTGGACCTGCTGAAGTTCCTGATCGAGGCGCGCAACGACGGCAAGACCGTCGTCGGCTACGGCGCCCCGGGCAAGGGCAACACCCTGCTGAACCACTGCGGCATCCGGACGGACCTGCTGCAGTACACGGTCGACCGCAACCCGTACAAACACGGCCGGTTCACCCCGGGCACGCGCATCCCGGTGCTGCCCCCGGAGCGGATCGACGCGGACCGGCCCGACTACGTGCTCGTCCTCCCGTGGAACCTCCGGGAGGAACTCACCGAACAGCTCTCCCACATCGGGAACTGGGGCGGAAAGCTCGTGTTCCCGATCCCCCACCTGGAAATCGTCGAGGTGCAGTGAAGTGAAGGTCGTCCTCTTCTGCGGTGGCTACGGGATGCGGATGCGCAACGGCGCGGCCGACGACGTCCCCAAGCCGATGGCGATGGTCGGTCCGAGACCGCTCATCTGGCACGTGATGCGCTACTACGCGCATTTCGGCCACACCGAATTCATCCTGTGCCTCGGCTACGGCGCGGCGCACATCAAGAACTTCTTCCTGTCGTACGAAGAAACCATTTCGAACGACTTCGTCCTCCGGGGCGGCAAGGCCGAGCTGCTCTCGACCGACATCGCGGACTGGACGATCACGTTCGTGCAGACCGGGATCGAGTCGCCGATCGGCGAGCGCCTCCGCCGCGTCCGCGAGCACCTCGACGGCGACGAGATGTTCCTCGCGAACTACGCCGACGTCCTGTCCGACGTCCCGCTGCCCGAAATGATCGAGCGGTTCGAGAAGTCGGACGCGGGCGCGTCGATGATGGTCGTGCCGCCGCAGTCGTCGTTCCACTGCGTCGAAATGGACGAAGGCGGCATGGTCGGCTCGATCACCGCGGTGAGCGAAATGCCGCTGTGGGAGAACGGCGGCTACTTCGTGCTGCGCCAGGACGTGTTCGACCACATCCCGGAGAACGGCGACCTGGTCGCCGACGGCTGCGCCGAGCTGGCCAAGCAGGGCCGCCTGCTCGCCTACCCGTACCGCGGCTTCTGGAAGCCGACCGACACGGTCAAGGAGCGGGCGGCGCTGGACTACGCCTACAGCCACGGCGACCGCCCCTGGGCGCTGTGGGAGCGCGCGGCCGTGAGCACCGCGTGATCGGGCTCCGACCGGAACGGCTCGGCCGGGTCGTCGCCCTCGGCGCCCACTGCGACGACATCGCGATCGGCGCCGGCGGCACGCTGCTGACGATGTGCGCGTCCCGGCCGGGCCTGCGGGTCGACGCCCTCGTCCTCTCCGGCGGCGGCACGCCCCGCGAGGACGAGGAGCGGGCGGCCCTGGCGGCGTTCTGCCCGGGCGCGGACGTCGACGTCACGGTGCTCAAGCTGCCGGACGGGCGCTTCCCGGCCCACTGGGAAGAGGCCAAGAACGCCCTGGAAGAGCTGCGGCGGCGGACCGACCCGGACGTCGTGCTGGCCCCGCGCACCGACGACGCGCACCAGGACCACCGCGGGCTGGCCAAGCTGGTGCCCACGACGTTCCGCGACCACCTGGCGCTCGGCTACGAGATCGTCAAGTGGGACGGCGACCTCGGCAGCCCGTCGGTGTACCAGCCGCTCTCCGACGAGCTCGCGGAGGAGAAGGTCCGGCTGCTGCAGGAGCACTACGCGTCGCAGCGGCACCGGCCCTGGTACGACCGTGAAGCCTTCCTCGGGCTGGCCCGCATCCGCGGGATCGAAGCCGCCGCGAAGTACGCCGAAGCGTTTTTCGTCAAGAAACTCACTCTCGATCTGAAGGGCTGAATCCGATGCGGGTGTTGCTGACGGGGCACAAGGGCTACCTGGGGACGGTGATGGCCCCGGTGCTCGCCGCCGCCGGCCACGAAGTCACCGGCCTGGACTCCGGGCTGTTCGAGGACTGCCTGCTCGGGCCCGCCCCCGCCGACCCGGCCGGGCACGTCGTCGACCTGCGGGACGTCACGCTCGAGCACGTCACCGGGTTCGACGCGGTGATCCACCTGGCCGCGCTGTCGAACGACCCGCTGGGCTCGCTCGCCCCGGAGCTGACCTACGACATCAACCACCACGCGTCGGTGAAGCTCGCGAAGCTGGCGAAGGAAGCCGGCGTCCAGCGGTACCTCTACGCGTCGACGTGCTCGGTGTACGGCGCGGGCGGCGACAACCTGGTCGACGAGGACGCGCCGCTGCGGCCGGTGACGCCGTACGCGGAGTCGAAGGTGCGTGTCGAGGCCGACGTCCACGAGCTCGCCGACGACGACTTCACGCCGGTGTACATGCGCAACGCGACGGCGTTCGGCTACTCGCCGCGCCTGCGTGGCGACATCGTGCTGAACAACCTGACCGCGCACGCCCACCTGTCCGGCGAGGTGCTGGTGCTGTCGGACGGCACGCCGTGGCGGCCGCTGGTGCACGCCCAGGACATCGCGCGCGCGTTCACCGCGGCCCTGACCGCGCCCAAGGAGGCCGTGCACAACAAGGCGTTCAACATCGGCACCGAGGAGAACAACGTCACGGTCGCCGAGATCGCCCAGGAGGTCGTCGAGGCCGTGCCGGGCTCGACGCTGAACATCACCGGCGAGGCAGGCTCCGACCCGCGCTCGTACCGGGTCGACTTCTCGCGCTTCCGCGCGGCGATCCCCGGCTTCGCCTGCGACTGGTCGGTCAAGGACGGCGCCGTCGAGCTCATCGAGGCCTACCGCAAGTTCGGCCTCACCCGGGAGTCGTTCGAGCAGCTGTTCACCCGGCTGGCCTGGCTGAAGAGCGAGGGCGAAGCCGGCCACGTCGACACCACCCTGCGGCGGAAGTAGTGGCGGCCCCGCAGCTGCGGACCGGGGCGGAACTGCACGCCCTGGTCGAGCGGCTGTACCCGATCTGCCGCAGCATCACCGGCGACGGTGTGCGGCAGACCCTGGACATCATCGGCGAGCACATCGCCCTGGAGCGGCACGAGGTCCCGACCGGCACCGCGGTGCTGGACTGGACGATCCCGCAGGAGTGGAACATCCGGGACGCCTACGTCGCTTCTCCTTCCGGGGAACGCGTGATCGACTTCCAGGAGCTGAACCTGCACGTCGTCGGGTACAGCGTCCCGGTGCGGCGGCGGATGCCGCTGAGCGAGCTGCGGGAGCACCTGCACACGCTGCCGGACCAGCCGTCGTGGGTGCCCTACCGGACCAGCTACTACGCTCCGGCCTGGGGCTTCTGCCTCGCGCAGGAGAAGCTCGACGCGCTGCCCGACGGCGAGTACGACGTCGTCATCGACTCGACCCTGGCCGACGGCTCGCTGACCTACGCCGAGCACGTCGTCCCGGGGCGCGTCACCGACGAGGTCATCGTGTCCTGCCACGTGTGCCACCCGTCGCTGGCGAACGACAACCTCGCCGGCATCGCGGTGGCGATCTCGCTGGCCCAGCAGCTGGCTCTCGCCCAGCCGCACTACACGTACCGGTTCCTGTTCATGCCGGGCACGATCGGTTCGATCACCTGGCTGGCCCGCAACGCCTCTCGGATCGAGAAGGTTCGTCATGGACTCGTGCTCGCTTGTGCGGGCGACCCGGGTCCGTTGACGTACAAGAAGTCCCGCCGCGACGACGCCGAGATCGACCGCGTCATGCAGCACGTGTTGAAGTCGCGCGAGCACCGCGTCGTCGACTTCTCGCCGTACGGCTACGACGAGCGCCAGTTCTGCTCGCCGGGCTTCAACCTGGGCGTCGGCTCGCTGACGCGCACGCCGTACGCGGGCTACCCGGAGTACCACACCTCGGCCGACAACCCGGGCTTCGTGTCCCCCGCCGCCATGGAGGACACCCTCGGGGCGTTGAAGGATGCCTTCGGCGTCCTGGACCGCAACCGCCGGTACGTCAACCTCAGCCCGTACGGCGAGCCGCAGCTCGGCAAGCGCGGGCTGTACGACTCGCTCGGCGGCCGCAGCGACGCCAAGCAGGCCCAGATGGCGATGCTGTGGGTGCTCAACCTCTCCGACGGTTCGCACAGCCTGCTCGACATCGCCGAGCGCGCCGGGCTGCCGTTCGAGATCGTCGACGTCGCGGCGCGTGCGCTCCACGACGCCGGCCTGGTCAAGGAGTGAGCGACGTGGCCAACCATCGCCGTGCACCGCGCTCGATCTTCCGGTCGGGCGCGGTTCGCGCGATGGCCGGACGGTTGAGCTGGGGCCTCGGCGACCAGGCCGTGTCCAGCCTGACCAACTTCGCCGTCGGGCTGTACGTGGCTCGCTCGCTCGGCACGTTCGCCTTCGGCATCTTCAGCCTCGCCTGGGTCACCTACGGCGTGGTGCTCAACGTCTCCCGCGGCCTCGCCACCGACCCGCTGATGGTGCGCTTCAGTGCCGTCCCGGAGGACCGGTGGCGGGTGGGCGTGGCGAGCGCGTCCGGCACCGCGATCGGCGTCGGCTGCGCAACCGGGCTGGTCAGCCTGGTGGCCGGCCTGGCCGCGGGCGGCCCGCTCGGCAACGCGTTCGTCGCGCTCGCCGTGGTGTTGCCGGGCCTGCTCCTGCAGGACGCCTGGCGCTTCGCGTTCTTCGCGCGCGGCGCGGGCAAGAAGGCGTTCGTCAACGACTGCGTGTGGGGCGTGGCCCTGATCCCGGCGCTGTACATCGCCGCGCAGATCCACACGGTGGTCGCGTTCGTGCTGGCCTGGGGCCTGTCGGGGGCGGTCGCGGCCCTCTACGGCGGGTTCCAGACGCGGATCCTCCCGCACCCGCGCGAGATGCTCGGCTGGCTCCGGACGCAACGCGACCTCAGCGTCCGGTACCTCGTCGAGAACGTCAGCAACAGCGGCGCGTCGCAGCTGCGCGCGTACGGCCTCGGCGCCATCGCCGGGATCACCGCGGTCGGCGCGGTCCGCGGGGCCGAGCAGCTCCTCGGCCCGTTCCTGGCCCTACTCATGGGGCTGTCCCTGGTGACCGTCGCCGAAGGCGCGCGGGTGCTCCAGCGGGCACCGCACCGGCTGAAGCACTTCTGCATGCTCCTCGGCGGCGGGCAGGCCGGCGCGGCGCTGTGCTGGGGCCTCGGCCTGCTGCTGCTGGTGCCCGACCGCGCCGGCCGCTGGGTGATGGGCTCGGTGTGGGACTCGTCGTCCCCGCTGATCCTCCCGGTCACCCTCGCCGTGGTCGGCGCGAGCTTCGCCACGGGCGCGGCGGCCGGCCTGCGCGCGCTCGGCGCGGCCAAGCGGAGCCTGCGCTCGCAGCTGGTCGCGTCCCTGTTCTACGTCACCTTCGGCATCACCGGCGCGTTCCTCGGCGGCGCGGCCGGGTCCGCGTGGGGCGTCGCGACGGCCACCCTCAGCGGGTCGGTCGTCTGGTGGTTCCAGCTGCGGGCCGGACTGCGCGAGTACGTGCCCCCGGGAGCCGACGAGCCCACCGTGGTGTTCGAGCCGATCAAAGAGCCGATCAAGGAATGAGGACTCCATGACCACCGTCCCGCGGCTGAGCCTCGGCCTCCCGGTGTACAACGGCGAGGAGTACCTCGCCGAGTCGCTGGACGCCCTGCTCGGCCAGACCTACGAAGACTTCGAGCTGATCATCTCGGACAACGCCTCCACCGACGGCACCGACGAGATCTG
Organism: Amycolatopsis sp. NPDC004747; assembly: GCF_053601335.1. Taxonomy (NCBI): domain Bacteria; kingdom Bacillati; phylum Actinomycetota; class Actinomycetes; order Pseudonocardiales; family Pseudonocardiaceae; genus Amycolatopsis; species Amycolatopsis sp. NPDC004747. The sequence goes on from NZ_JBSGBQ010000002.1 coordinate 224,480, forward strand.
CCGCCGCTACGCCGAGAAGGACTCGCGGATCCGCTACGTCCGCCAGCCGAAGAACATCGGCGCGACGCCGAACCACAACTTCGTGTTCGACGTCTCCCGCACCGAGCTGTTCAAGTGGGTCTCCCACGACGACCTGTACGCCCGCGACCTGCTCAAGCGCTGTGTCGAAGCCCTCGACGAGCAGCCGGACATCATTCTCGCCCACTGCGACCAGGCGATCATCGACGGCGACGGCCGCATCGTCCAGCCGCTGCAGTACACGCTGAACACCGCGTCCCGCCACGCGCCGGACCGCTTCCGCAGCATCCTGTTCGAGCCCGGCGGCGACGACTTCTACGGCGTCATCCGCGCCGACGTCCTCCGCCGCGTCAAGCCGCTCGACAGCTACCACCACGCCGACCGGACGTACTCGGCCGAGATGGCCCTGCACGGCCCGTTCCACCAGGTGCCCGAGCTGCTCTACTTCCGCCGCGACCACCCGGGCCGCGCGGAGCGGGCCAACCCGACCATCCGGAGCCGGTGCGCGAATCTGGACCCGCGGCGCGCGAACCGGCTCCGGAACCCCACCGTCCGCCTGCTCGGCGAGTACGTGTACGGGTTCGCGGACCTGATCCGCCGCGCGCCGATCTCGGCCGCCGACAAGCGCGAGTGCTTCGGCCACCTCGGCGCCTGGCTGACCAACCGGGCCCGCTCCGGCCACGGCGAGCGCGTCGAGGACCGCGCGCCGACCGCCTCGGACGTCGCCACGGTCAACGAGATCGTGGCCGGCCGGGAAGGCAGGCTCGCGTGAAGCGTCCGCCACGCGTCGGCGTGTTCGGCCTGCTCGGCTCGGGGAACCTGGGCAACGACGGTTCCCTCGAAGCCGTGCTCGGCTACCTGCGCGCCGAGTACCCGGACGCGGTCCTGACCGGCCTGGTGGGCGGCCCGGACATCGTCCGCGCGCGGTACGGCGTCGACACCACGCCGCTGCACTGGAACCAGGCCGAGTACGAGACGGCGTCCGGCTTCCGTTCGATCGTCCTGAAGGGACTCGGCAAGCTGGTCGACATCGGCCGCACGGCCGCCTGGGTCCGCAAGCAGGACGTCGTGATCGTGCCCGGCATGGGTGTCCTCGAAGCGACGCTTCCGCTGCGTCCGTGGGGTTTCCCGTATTCGCTCTTCCTCCTGTCCGCCACCGGGCGCCTGTTCGGCACCAAGGTGGCCCTCGTGTGCGTGGGCGCGAACCACATCAGCGCGCGGGCGACCCGGACGCTGGTCCGCTGGTCCGGCCGGCTGGCCGCCTACCGCTCCTACCGCGACGACATCTCCCGCGACGCCATGCGCGCCATGGGCGTCGACACCAGCGCCGACCAGGTCTACCCCGACCTCGCGTTCTCCCTCCCCACCCCGGCGGCCGGCGGCAAGCCGGGCACCGTCGGTGTCGGTGTGATGGCGTACTACGGCGGCAACGACGACCGCGCCGAGGCCGACCGCATCTACCGCCACTACGTGGACACGATGAACCGTTTCGTCGCGTGGCTCGTTGACCAGGGCAGACCCGTCCGGCTGTTCATCGGTGACCAGATCGACCGGCAGGTCGTCGACGAGATCATCGAAAAGACCGCTTCGCCGCTGGTGACGGCGGCTTCGGCGGAGACACTGGACGAGCTGATGCACGAGATGGCCGCGGTGGACAGCGTGGTGGCCACGCGCTACCACAACGTGCTCTGCGCCCTGAAGGTCGCGAAACCGACCGTGGCGATCGGCTACGCGCCGAAGAACGACGTCCTCATGGCGGAGATGGGCCTCGAGGGCTTCACCCAGCGGGCGAAGACCGTCGGCTTCGACCGGCTCGTCGAACAGTTCACCGAACTGGAGAACCGTTCGGCAGAACTTCGCCAAACCCTCCTGGAACGGAACCAGATGAACGCGCAACGGCTCAAGGACCAGTTCGCCGCCCTTTCGGCGGCCCTCTTCGGGGGTGGGCGATGAAGGCCATTCCGGTCCCCGAGATCGACGGCGCGTACCTGTTCGAACCCACCCCGCACGCGGACGGGCGCGGCTTCTTCAGCCGGACGTTCGACCGCGACGTGGTCGCTTCGGTCGGCATCGACCCGGACGGCTTCGTCCAGGACAGTCTTTCCCGGTCCCGCAAGGGCGTCGTCCGCGGCATGCACCTGCGCGGCGGGGCCGGCGAGGCGAAGCTGGTGCGGTGTTCGCACGGCGCGATTTTCGACGTCGTGGTGGATCTCCGACCGGATTCGCCGACATTCCGGAATGTGAAAACCTTCGAACTTTCCGGCGATACCCAGGTTTCTTTGTACATCCCGGCGGGGTGCGCACACGGATTCCAGTCACTCACTGATCCCTCAGACGTTTCGTACCGTATCGATCGGGCGCACGATCCTGAAGAAGACATTACGATTTCGTACAAAGACCCTGAATTGGACATTTCGTGGCCACTGTCGGTCACAATGGTCAGCGAACGGGACGAACGGGCGCCATCTCTCGGAGAGGCGTTGAAACCAACGAGGTGAGCCACGACATGGGAACGAACCTGCCCCGCTCCACACAGGCGAACGAGCGGCTGCACCGGGTCATCCCCGGCGGTGCGCACACCTACGCCAAGGGCTCGGACCAGTATCCCGAAGGGATGGCCCCGGTCATCTCGCACGGCCGCGGCGGCCACGTCTGGGACGTCGACGGGAACGAGTACATCGAGTACGGCGCCGGCCTGAGGGCGGTCAGCCTCGGCCACGCCCACCCGCGCGTCGTCGAAGCGGTGCGCGGCGAACTGGACAAGGGCAGCAACTTCATCCGCCCGTCGATCATCGAGGCCGAAGCCGCCGAGCGGTTCCTCGAGAACGTTCCGACGGCCGACATGGTGAAGTTCACCAAGAACGGCTCGGACGCGACGACCGCGGCGGTTCGGCTGGCCCGCGCGGCCACCGGCCGCAAGCTCGTCGCCAAGTGCGCCGACCACGCCTTCTTCTCCACCGACGACTGGTTCATCGGCACCACGCCGATGAATGCGGGCATCCCGGACGAGACGACGGAAGCGACGGTGTCCTTCCCATACGGCGATCTGCAGGCCGCGGAGGAGTTGCTGCAGCGCCACGAGGGCGAGATCGCGTGCATGATCCTGGAGGCCGCCGCGGCGGTCGAGCCGCCGCCGGGGTACCTGCAGGGCCTGCGCGAGCTCACCACCCGGCACGGCGTCGTCCTGGTCTTCGACGAGATGATCACCGGCTTCCGCTGGTCCGCCCAAGGCGCGCAGGGCCTCTACGGCGTCACGCCCGACCTCTCGACGTTCGGCAAGGCGCTCGGCAACGGCTTCGCGGTGTCGGCGCTGGCCGGCAAGCGGGAGCTGATGGAGATCGGCGGCCTGCGCACCGACCGCGAGCGGGTGTTCCTGCTCTCGACCACGCACGGCGCCGAGACCCACTCCCTGGCCGCAGCGATGGCGGTCATGGACGTCTACCGCGAAGAAGACGTCATCGGCCGCATGCACGCCCTCGGCGACCGGCTCGCCGCCGGTGTTCGCGAGGTGGCGGCCGGGATCGGCGTCGAGGACCACGTGGTCGTCCGCGGCCGGGCCAGCAACCTGGTCTTCGGCACGCTCGACGAGGAGGGCAAGCCGTCCCAGCCGTACCGGACGCTGTTCCTCCGCGAACTGATCAGCGGCGGCGTGCTCGGACCGTCCTTCGTGGTCAGTGCCGCGCTCACCGAAGCGGACATCGACAAGACCATCGACGTCGTCGCCCAGGCCTGCACGGTGTACCGGAAGGCCCTCGACGCCAACGACCCCACGCCGTGGATGGGCGGCCGCCCGGTGCAGCCCGTGTTCCGCAAACACGCCTGATCCCCGCACGGGCGGGCCGGATTCACCCGTTGGGTCCGATGAGGACACTTGAGGGTGACTGTTTTCCGGCCCGTTCGTGCGTAACTTCCTGCCATGGGCAGATCTCGTGCGGTTCTCGTCGCTGCTGGCTCCCTCCTGATCGCTGTGCTGTGCCCGGCGATCGCGGGCGCCGCCGACGGACCGCAGCCGGTGTGCGGCCACCAACCCGCCGAGTACGAGCAACCACCTTCCGGAGCCGTGACCGTCGATCCGGCCGTCGACGGCGATCTCGCGGCCAAGACGGCGGCGCACCCGGCAGGTACGACGTTCTGGCTCCGGCCCGGCACCCACACGCTCGGCAAGGACGAGTTCGGCCAGGTCGCCCCCAAGGACGGCGACGCCTACCTCGGCGCACCGGGCGCGGTCGTCGACGGCCGCGGCGTCAACCGGGCGGCCTTCACCCAGCGGGCCCGCAAGGTGGAGATCCGCGGCCTCACCGTCCGCGGCTTCGCCGCGCTGCAGGACCAGGGCGTGGTCAACCACGATTCCGGCGACGGCTGGCTGATCGAGAACACCACCATCGAGGACAACGCCGGCGCGGGGCTGATGGCCGGTGCCGGCCAGGTCGTGCGCCACAGCTGCCTGCGCAACAACGGCCAGTACGGGCTCAACGCCTACCAGGCGGGCGACGGCATCACCGGGCTCGTGCTGGAGGGCAACGAGATCGCCGGCAACAACACCGGTGACTGGGAGGCCAAGGTGCCGGGCTGCGGGTGCAGCGGCGGCGCCAAGTTCTGGGCCGTGAACGGGGCCGACGTCCGCGGCAACTGGGTCCACGGCAACCACGGCGCCGGCCTGTGGGCGGACACGAACAACAACGACTTCCTCGTCGAGAACAACCTGTTCGAGGCCAACGACGCCGAGGCGCTGTTCTACGAGACCAGCTACAACCTGGTGCTGCGCGGCAACACCTTCCGCGGCAACACCCTGGTCCAGGGCCGGGCGTTCGCGGCGCGCGGCGACAACTTCCCGGTGGCGACGGTGTACCTGTCGGAATCGGGCGGCGACCCGCGCGTGCAGGCCAGGACGTCGGCCGTGGACATCAGCGGCAACACCTTCGAGGACAACTGGGCCGGGATCACGTTGTGGGAGAACGCCGACCGCTTCTGCAACAGCCCGGCGAACACCTCGACGGGCTACTGCACCAAGGCGGCGGCAAAGTCTTCGTGCGCCGCGGGCACGATCGAGAAGGCCCCGGCCTACGACGACTGCCGCTGGAAGACGCAGCGGGTGGAGGTCCACGGGAACACCTTCCGGCTCGACGCCGGCCGCGTGGGCTGCACGAGCCTGTGCGGGCGGATGGCTCTCCTGTCGAACTTCGGGACGTTCCCGGACTGGTCGCCCTACAAGGGAACGGTGGTCGAAGACGCGATCACCTTCCGGCAGGCCAACCGGTGGCACGACAACTCCTACTCCGGGCCGTGGGCTTTCGTGGCGCATGACACCTCCAAGACGGTCGACGCTGCGGCCTGGCAGGCAGAGCCCTACTCGCAGGACGCGTGCTCTTCGTTCGGCGGCCGGTCCGCCGGCTGCTGATCACGAGCATGCCGACCGGGTCCGACAATTTCCACCACGCCCGGCGCCGACGGCCAATTTTTCCTTTGCGCCACAAGGGAAAAATCGCGAACGGAGAATTTCGGACACGACCGTCACCCGATTCAGCGACTGGCGATCGCACGTCTGTTCGGTACCGTCGGAGACATGACCGCACCGGCAGCCACCGCGTCCACAGTGGACGAATCACGTCACATCCGCAGCGGGCGACCGCTACCAGGCAATGGTTCGGCCCGGCTCCTCAGAGCCGGTCGGCCGTCCGGTCCAGCACCCACGCCGTCGCCGGAACCGCCGCCAGGGCAGCACAAAATCCCCCGAGGGCGTCCGTCGGGTAGTGCGCGCCCAGCGCCACCTCGGCCCACCCCATCGCCACCCCGGCCACCACCGCCGACCCCAGCGCCAGCGAAACCGCGGCCGCACGGCCAAGCTCCAGCCGTTCGGTGAGCAACAGCGCGATGACCAGCGCGAGCGCCGTCGCCAAGGCGGTGTGCCCGCTCGGGTACGACAGGAACTCGCCGTGGATGGTGCGGCCGACCAGTGGCTTCAGCACCGTCGTCACCGCCACCGTCACCACGACGCCCAGCACCGTCAGCACCGCCGTCCGGATGCGGTGGGCCAGCCAGCACACGCCCGAGAGGAGGGCGATCAGGATGACCGAGCCCACCGGCTCGCCCCCGAAGTCGAAGACGAGGGCGACGTACCGCCACGGCGGCTGGACCGGGTAGATCGAAGGGAGGATGGCCGCGTCGATGCCGGTCAGGCTCGAGTCGCGGAAGTGCAGGATCGCGAGCGCGACCAGCACCGCCGTCGCCAGGGCAGCCGTCATCGCCAGCGGGGTGCGCAGCAGGGCCGGCAAGGCCGGGGGCGCAGTCCGGACCAGCTGCCTCACGCCTCGATCGCCGCCTCGTACCCGGCGATCAAGCGGTCCAGGCCGACAGCCGGGGTGAAGTCCTTTTCGTACCGGACGCGGGCCGCGTCGCCCATGTCGCCGTTGCGGTCGCCGACGACCGCGCGCAGACGATCGGCGAGCGAGGCCGCGTCGTTCGGCACGTGCAGGAGGCCCGTGACACCGTCGTCGACCAGCTCGGGAAACGCCCCGTGCGCGGCCGCGACCGTCGGCACGCCGGCGGCCATCGCCTCGACCACCACGAGGCCGAAGGCCTCCAGCCACGTCGAGGGCGCGACCACGGCGACGGCGTCGGCAGTCAGGGCACGGCACTCCGCCTTGTTCTGGAGGCCGACGTAAGAGACGTCGGCGCGGCCGGTCGCCCAGGCCGCGACCTCGTCCTGCATCGGGCCGGTACCCGCGATGACCAGCGGCACGCCCAGGGCGCCGTCGAGCCGCTCCCAGGCACGCATCAGCAGGCCGACCCCCTTTTCCTCGGTGACGCGGCCGAGGAACAGCACGTGCTTGCCGGCGCCCGTGCGGCGGACGCCGGGGTCGGTGACGAAGTTGTGCTTCACCACCATCCGCTCGCCGGGCATGCCGGCCGACACCAGGAGGTCACGTTGAGCCGCCGAAATGCAGAAGAACCGGGAAACGCCCGTCCACCACCGGCGCCGGTTCGCGACCATGCTCGCCGCCATCGGGAGCGTGGCCGCGCTCGAACCGCGGTAGCAGCCGTGCTTCACCGCCGGCAACGGTGAGCCGCCGACGCACTCGGTGCAGATGCGGCCGTCGCGGTGGAGCGTGCCCGGTGGGCAGACCATCGTGTAGTTGTGCAGCGTCGCGACCGCGGGCACCCCCGCGTCCGCACATGCGGCGACCACCGACGGCGACAGCAGCGGGAACGTGTTGTGGATGTGCACGACGTCCGGGCGCGACGAGCGCAGCCTGGCGGCGAGTTCCTTCCGCACCGCCGGATTCCACGGCACCATCAGCGGCACCGCGGCCTTGCGGGGCAGCGGCATCGCCGCGATGTCGTCGCTGCGGCGTTCGAACAGCGACACCTGGTGACCGCCGTCGGCGAGCAGCGTCACCTCGGCGTCGACGACGTTGTTCTCGCCGCTCGGCTGCTCGGACCGGTAGCGGTTGTGGACCACGAGCACCTTCACGCGCCTGCACCTCGCACGTCTGCCCCCTTCGCCGGGATGAATGCCTGTTCGTCGGACTGCGGCACCCCGCGGACCAGCAGCGACGCGGCGACCGCCAGGTGCAGCAGGTACGGCGACGCGTCGCCGAGCCCTGCTTCGGTGTAGGAGGCCGAAATGCAATAGGTGATCAGGAAGATCGCGCACGCGCGAGCCAGTGACGGTGGTCGCAGCACGGCCACCACGGCCAAGGTGAGGAGGAACGCGGCCACCAGCGCGATCCCGAGGAAACCCTGCTCGTGGTAGATCGCGAGCCAGCTGTTGTCGATCGGGAGCCCGTCGTAGGACTTGTCCGTCAGCCCGACCCCGAAGATGTACTCCGCCGTCGAACGCGGGGCCTCCAGCAGCGCGTCCCACACCTTCGCGCGGCCGGTCAGGCTGGAGAAGTTGTCCGCGCTCTGGCCGCGGAGGAACCAGGTCTGCAGCGCGCCCGCGAGCACCACGCCGGCGAACCCGCCGACGCCGACCGTCCACGCGAACACCTTCCGGGCGCGGGCACTGGTCAGCACCATCGACAGGAAGGCCACGGCGAGACCGGCGACGAGGCCGAGCGTCGCCGTGCGGGTGTGCGTGAGCACCAGCAGCCCGAGCACCGGCACCACGATCGCCAGCGCGCTGCGCCACGTCGTGCGGCGCCCGAACCAGAGAAGGAGCGTGAGCCCGGAAATGACGGCCGCGTACTGGCCGATCTGCGGTGGGGTCAGCGGCCAGACCGCGCCCGAAAGCCGGCCACCGTACTCCTCCGGCATCGCGTTGCCGGGCGAGATCACCAGGCCGACCGCCACCGACGCGAGCACGACCGCGTACGTGCGGATGTGGTACCGGACGAAGCTGAACCCGCCGTCCCACCAGCGGGTCAGCAACCAGAGCGTGGAGACGAACACCGTGAGCCGGAAGCACCGGAACAGGGCGCCGAAACCCTCCTGCAGGTCGGCGCTGGAGAGGATGCTGGCCCCCAGCAGCGCCGTCAACAGCAGCAGGTACGCGCTCGGGCGGATCCGCAGGTGCCGGTTCAGCGCCAGCGCGATCACGAACGCCGTCATCAGCGAACCCATGGTGACCAGCTGGCTGACCGACCGGGGCAGCGGGAGGACCGTCTTCGCGCCGGTCGAGCCGAGCGTGTTGAGGATCAGCAGCGCCCACGCCAGGCCCGCCCACTTGGGCGTGGCGGACGCCGGTTCGCGCGCGGCGTCGCCGGGGAGGCCGGCCGGCCCGGCGGGTCCGGGGTGCGCTGTCATGTCAGCCACCGCCCTGGGCGGTGAAGGTGCTCCCGCTGTCCTGCGAGTACGGCGCACCTTCCCACTCGCCGATCTCGAGGACCCGGTCGGCCGAGTAGGCGATGAACGTCCACGGGCCGGCGTAGCTGTTGTCGTGCCAGCGATTGTCCTGCTTGAACGTGATCGCTTCCTGGACGTCGTCGCCGCGGTACGGCGACCAGTCCGGGTAGCTGCCGAAGTTGGACAGCAGGCCCATCCGGCCGCAGGACGCCTGGCAGCCGACGACGGCGGGGTCGAGGACGAACTTGTTGTCGTGGACGTCGACGTGCTGGGTCTTCCAGCGGCAGTCGGCCAGCAGCGCGCCGCTGGTGATCGCCGGGGCCGCGCACTCCTTGACCGTGGGCACCAGCCGGGTGCAGTCCCCGGAGGAGGTGTTGGCCGGGCTGTTGCAGAACCGGTCGGCGTTCTCCCAGAGCGTGATGCCGGACCAGTTGTTCTCCAGGTAGTTGCGGGAGATCTCGATCTTCGCGGTGCGGGCCTTGACCCGCGGCTCGCCGCCGGACTCGGAGATGTAGACCGCCGACGTCGGGAAGTTGTCGCCCTTGTCGGCGTACCGGCGGCCGTCGGCCCAGTTGTTCTTGCGGATCGTGTTGTCGCGGATGATCGCGTTGTAGCTGATCTCGTAGATCAGCGCGGCGCTGTCGTTGTTCTCGATGAGGTTGCCCTCGATGAGGAAGTCGTTGTTGTTCGTGTCGGCCCAGAGCCCGGTGCCGTGGTTGTCGTGCACCCAGTTGCCGCGGACGTCGGCGCCGTTGACCGCCCAGAACTTGATCCCGCCGCTGCAGCCGCAGCCCTCGATCCTCGCTTCCCAGTTGCCGGTGTTGTTGCCGGCGATCTCGTTGCCCTCGACGACGAGCGCGGTGATCGGCGTGCCACCGGAGTAGGCGTTCATCCCGTACTGGCCGTTGCGGCGCAGGCAGTTGCCGCGCACCTGCTGGCGCGCGCCCGCCATGAGCCCGGCGCCGTCGTTGTCCTGGATGGTCGAGTGCTCGATCAGCCAGCCGTCGCCGGAGTCGTGGTTGACGACGCCTTCGTCGTGCGGGGCGGCGAAGCCCTGCACGGTCAGGTAGGTGATCTTGACGTTGGCCGCGTGGCCGGTGAAGGCGTACTGGTTGATCTTCCGGCCTTCGACGACCGCGCCGGGGGCGCCGATGTAGACGTCACCGTCCTTGGGGGACACCTGGTCGTACTTGTCGTCGCCGAGGACGTGCTTGCCGGGCTTGAGCCAGAACGTCGTGCCGGCACCGGCCGAGCGCGTCTTCGCCACCAGATCCCCCGGCACGGCGGGATCGACGACGACGGCACCCGCGGGCGCGGCGGCCGGTCCGGCAGGCTGCTTGTCGCACACGGCGGCGACCGACCCGCTCGGGGCCGGGGTGGCCTGGGCCGGACCGCCATCGGTGTCGGGGCCCGAGCACGCCGCGACCGTGAGCAGGACACCGAGCAGCGGAGCTGCACGGCGAAGTCGGAAGCGGCGGGCTGTCACGGGCGGGTCCTAACTGAAGCGGAGCAGGGTGGTGAGGTGTCCGGGCAGCCCGGAGCCGACAAGGGTGGTGGCGGGTTCCTTCCGCCCGAACCCCGCGGAGTACCAGCCCAACGGCGGCTCGGTATCTCCGCGGTGCACGGTCCAGGTGAGTTCGGGCGGCAGCTCCATGACGGCGGTGCGCACAACGCTGCCGGAACCGGCGAGAGAACCGGAAACCCGCCCGACGAGCGGATCGGCGGCGGAACCCGCCCCGACCACCCCACCGACGGCCCGCGAACCAGCCGATCCATCAGCGGCCGAGGTACCGGCGCGCCCGCCGTCGGCGGGGGAACCGGCGCCGGCTGCCGGCTCGGCGGCAGCGGAAGCGGCCGCAGGCCCGCCCTCGGCCGCGGGAGCGACCCGGCCTGCGAGCTCGGCCGCGGGAGCAGTCCCGCCCGCAAGCTCGGTGGCGGCAGCGGTCCGGCTCGCAAGCTCAGCCGCGGGAGCAACCCGGCCTGCGAGCTCGGCGGCGAGAGCAGTCCCGCCCGCAAGCTCGGCCGCGGCAGGATCGGCTGTCCAGCGGAGGCGGGCCGTGGTGCCGTCCAGCATGACCGTCACCGACGGGCCGAAGTGGAACGCCAAGCGGGCCGCTCCCGGTGTCCCCTCGCCCAGCACTTCGTCGACGATCCTCAGCATCTTGCCGTCGAGTTCGACCGTTCGGCGGTGGACCGCCGGGGCGTAGCCGTCGTGGGCGGCCGACCAGCGGGATGGGCCGTCGTCCGGCGTGTGGACCGCCAGGACCTTCGTCACCGCGTGGCGGGTCCACAGGAACGGACCGCCCGAGACCGACTGGTCGCGGCCGGCCAGCTCGAGCGTGTTGTGGCCCAGCGTCGACCGGAAGTAAGACCGCCACTGCGGCTCACCGTGGTAGCAGAACGTGCCCGGGTCGGCCAGCACGTCCACACCGTCGTGGCGGACCTCCAGCGACAGCGCGTCCGCGTGGGCGTGCGCCGCGATCGAGAGGAACCCGTGAGGGCCTCCGTCGCAGCGGACCCACACCGGGCCCGAGCGCAGGATCGTCATGCCCGCGTCCCGCAGGTGCGCCGGGCGGCGGCCCGGGCGGACGCCGGACACGCGCGGGGTGCGCGAAACCAGCGCCGCCAGCAGCGGCGTCCGCACGTCGTCGCCGGGCAGCGGCGGCCACCAGTCCAGGCGGCCGAACAGCGCCTCCCCCGACGCCAGCAGCGATGCCCAGCGGTCGGTCGAGGCGCCGTCGACGATCAGGCCGAAGCCGTCGTCGGCGTCGCCCTGGCGGGGCGGGCGCAGCTTGTTGTCCACAATGGACGCGAGGGCGTCGGTCATCCGCAGGAGGACGTCCCACGTCGAATCCGGTACCGGGGTGCCCGCGGCGTCGGCCTCGACCGCCGCCGCCAGGCCCAGCTCCAGCACCAGGCCGTGGTATTCGGACGCCAGTTCCGCGTTCAGCCCGGACGCGAAGGTGTTGCGTCCCAGCTGGACGTCCAGCGAGCGCATCGCTTCGGCTCGCCAGCCCGCCGACTCCGGGAACCAGCCGAACGCACACGCCGCGGCCAGCAGCCCGGCGTCCTCGGCGATCACGTGGTTGTTCGCCGACGAACCGTGGCTGCGCAGCGTCGCGAGCCAGTTCTGGTGGTGCCACAGCTGGAGCTGGAAGTCCGGGTTCTGCTCGAACAGCTCCGCCACGCCCGGCCAGCCGTCGAGCAGCCGGCGCGTCCACACCCACGAAAGGAGCCGGATGCCCAGCTCGATGCCGCTCACCCAGTGCGGCCCCCGCAACGGCGGATTCGCCGCCCACCACGACCGCAGGTGCTCGGCGGCGCGCGAGGCGTACGCCGGGGAACCGGTCAGGGCGTACGCCGCGGCCAGCACGGTGAGGTGCTGGTGCCGCGACGGTTCCCAGATCTGCTTGATGTCGCCGACGGTGTCCTCAGACCGGTACGGCACGTCGAACGCGTACACGTCCGAGGGCGCGCGGCGACCGGTCTTCGGGTCGAGGAACCAGTCGGGCGCCTCGAAATCCGTCCGCTCGACACCGAAGAACTCCGCGCGGCCCGCCATCAGCTCATCGGCCGTGGCCAGGAGCCGCGCAACCGCCTCGCCGGACACCTTGCCCAGTACCCCGTCGGGCAGCACCACGGTGAAGTGCGGGTGCGACGGCCAGTCCGGCGGCGTCGGCACCGCGGACCGCCACTGCCGCTGCACAACGGCATGCCGAGCACGACCGACAACTTCCGCCGGCCCCATCCGCGACAGCCGCCGCAGGTACCAGCCGGGCCCCATCACGGCCGGCCTCCTGCCGCCAGCACCAGCCCGACCCGAGCCGGAGCTGCACCCGGCCGGGTCGCGCACGCCAGCGCCGACCGGATCCCAGCCGCGCCCGGTACCGCCAAGCTCAGCAGGTCCCGCGGGGGCGGAACCGCAGCCAGCGGGTTCCTGCGCGGCGCGGCCCGCCGGTGTGACGCGACGGTTCTCATGCCGGGGCACCCGCCTTCTGCGGCAGCTCGATCCGCACCGGGGCCGCGTTTGCGGCGCTCGTCTGCGCGGCCAGGGTCGCCAGCGTCGTCGCGGCCAGGGAAGCGATCGAGATCGGCATCGGGCCGCCGGTGCGGACCGCCTCCAGGAATGCGTTGACCTCGGCCGCCTGACCCTTGTCGCGGCCCTTCGGGATGCGGGAGCTGGCCCACTTCTTGCGCGAATACACCGACGCGCGGACGAAGTCGTCGAACTTCAGGACCTTGCCGTCCGCGACGATGTCCAGGGTCTCCTTCGGGAAGCCCGACGAGCCCGTCTCCGCGTACGTGATGACCGCCGTCGAGCCGTCCGCGTAGCCGAGGGTCACCTGGAGGTCGCCCGTTGCGTACACCGAGACCGGGTCGGCGTCGAGGAGCCAGCTCACCGTGTCGATGAAGTGCCCGCCCTCGCCCGCGAACCGCGAACCTTCCGCATCCGTCTGGTTGTACCAGCTGCCGTGGTCGAGGCGGCCCGCGTTGACCAGGTACCGCACGCTCGCCGGGCCGACGCGCGGGCCGAACTGCTCGCGGGCTTCGTGCAGCAGCGGGGCGAACCGACGGTTGAAGCCGACCTGCAGCCGGTCGTTGCCCGACTCCTCGATCGCGTCCAGGACCTTCTGCAGTTCGGGCACAGACAACGCCAGCGGCTTCTCGACGAACACCGTCTTGCCCGCCAGCAGCGCCTGGCGGGTCAGCTCCGCGTGCGAGCTGTGCCGCGTCACGACGAACACCGCGTCGATCGAGCTGTCGCCGAGGACGTTGTCGATGTCCGTCGACGCCGCCGCGAAGCCGAACTTGCGCCGGGCGTTCGCGCCCGACAGCGCCGACGTCGTCGCCACGTGCTTGAGCTCCACGTCCGGACGCTCGACCAGGTGCGGCAGCAGCATCGACGACGCGTAGTTCCCCGCCCCGATGAAGCCCAGGCGCACCGGCTGCCCGGCCGGCAGGGAAGCCGCCGGCGAGGACGCCACGCCGACCCGCGCGGACGTCACGACCGGCTCCGTCAGAGCCACCGCGTCCGGGTAGCGGAACAGCACCGCCACTGCCTTCAACGCGCCCTCGTTCAGCGACTGGTACGTCGAGACGGCGTCAGAGAAGTCCGAGACGTGCGTGATCAGCGGCTCGACGTCCAGCCGGTCGCGGGCGATCAGGTCCAGCACGCACTCGAGGTTGCGGCGCTCGGTCCAGCGGACCTGGCCGATCGGGTAGTCCCGCCCCTCCAGCTCGTACGACGGGTCGTAGCGGCCCGGCCCGTAGGACCGCGAGAACCGGACGTCCAGCTCCTTCTCGTAGTAGGCGTTCCACGGCAGGTCGAGCTTGCACTTGCCGATGTCGATCACGCGGCCGCGGTCGCGCGAGAGCTTCGCCGCCAGCTCCACCGGGTCGTTCGTGTTGCCGCCGGCCGCCAGGTACGTCTGGTCGACGCCCGCGCCGTGCGTCAGCTCGTCCACGGCCGTGTCCACGATGCCGGACGCCGGGTGCGCGCAGGTCAACGCGCCGAGGCTCTCGGCGAGCTTGCAGCGCTCCGGGTCGGGGTCGACGCCGACGACGCGCACGCCGGACGACGTCAGCAGCTGCACCACCAGCTGGCCGATCAGGCCGAGGCCGATCACCAGCGCGACGTCGCCGATCTGCGGCTCGCCGCGGCGCACCCCCTGCATGGCGATCGACCCGACCGTGCCGAACGCGGCGTGCCGCGGGTCGACCCCGGCGGGCACCGGCGAGTAGAGGTTCTTGGGCACCCAGTTCAGCTCGGCGTGCAGGGCGTGCTCGTTGCCCGCGCAGGCCACCAGGTCGCCCACCGCCACGTCGGTGATCCCCTCGCCGACCTGCTCGACGACGCCGCACAGGGAGTAGCCGAGCGGGGTGTAGGAGTCCAGTTTGGACGTCACCTTGCGATAGGTCGCCGAAAGGCCGTTGGTGGCGACGCTCTGCATCACCTTCGCGACCTGGTCGGGCCGGGCCTTCGCCTTGCCCACCAGGGACATGCTGGCCTCGGACACCTTCATCATCTCGGTGCCGGTCGAGATCAGCGAGTACACCGTCCGCACCAGCACGCCGCCCGGCTTGCAGGCCGGCTCGGGCACCTCGAGGAGCGCCAGCTCACCGCTCTTGTAGTTCTGGACTACCTGCTTCACTTCGCTCCCGCTCCAGACATCGCGTTCCGGTACCAATACTCGAGGGTCAAGACGTGCCAGAGGTGCTTGCCGCGGTCTTCCTGGCCGGCGGCGTCCTCGGCGACCATGCGCTGCAACGCTTCCCGCTGCAGGAAGCCGGAAGAAACGAGCACGCCGTCGTTGACGACTTCACGCACCAGCGGCGCCAGGTCGCGGCTCATCCAGGCCCGCAGCGGCGCGCTGAACAGGCCCTTCGGCCGGTGCACGATCTCGCTGGGCAGGATGTTCAGCGCCGCGTTCTTCAGTGCGACCTTGCCGGCGCGGCCGACGATCTTCTTGTTCCCGGGGATCTTGAACGCCGCCCGCACGACCTCGACGTCGACGAACGGCGTCCGCACCTCGGTGGACGCCGCCATCGTCGAACGGTCGGTGTAGGTGAGGTTCAGCCCGGGCAGGAACATCCGCGAGTCGGCCAGGCACATCCGGTTGACGAAGTCGTCGAGGGCCTGGTCGTGGTAGGTGTCCGCGTGCTCGGTCAGAACCGAATCGACGTCGGCAGCCAGGTCCGGGTTCACCAGGCCGAGCAGCTCCGCGCGGTCGTACATCGTGTAGCTGCGCCGGAACGCCGTCTCCTCGGGCAGGCCGGCGAAGGACAGGAACCGCTTGGCGAACCGCACCGACCGGTACCCGCGCTTGGCCGACGCCACCGGCAGTCGGTCCACAACGGACTCAACCGGCCTGCGGACCGCGCCCGGCACCTTGTGGTAGCGCAGCGCGATCAGGTTCGCGAGGTGCTTGCGGTACCCGGCGAACAGCTCGTCGGCGCCCATCCCGGACAGCATCACCTTGACGCCGGCCTCGCGTGCGGCCGAGCAGATCAGGAACGAGTTGATCGCCGCCGGGTCGCCGATCGGCTCGTCGAGGTGGTAGGTCATCTTCGGCAGCAGGTCCAGCACCTGCGGCGCGATCTCGATCTCGTGCAGGTCGACGCCGAACTGCTGCGCCACGATCCGGGCGTACTTGAGGTCGTCCGGCATGGCCTCGAACTTCGCGTCCTCGGCCCGGAACCCGATGGTGTAGGCGGAGATCCCCGGCTGTGACCGCGCGGCCAGCGCGGTCAGGTAGCTGGAGTCCAGGCCGCCCGAAAGGAACGTCGCCACCGGGACGTCCGAGAGCAGGTGCTTGGCCGTCGACTCGGCGATCACGGAGTGCAGGTCGACCTCGCCGTCGAAGGCCGCGCCCTCCTCGGCGACCTCCCGCAGCGACCAGAACCGGCCGCGGTCGACCTGGCCGTCCGGCCGGCAGCGCAGCCAGGTGCCCGGCTGCAGCTTCTCCGCGCCCTGGTAGGCGCACCGGCTGTCCGGCACCCAGTAGTAGAGCAGCGACGCGATCAGCGCCGCGTTGTCGACCTGCAGCGACCCGCCGAGCTCGCCGGCGAGGGCCTTGAGCTCGGAGGCGAAGGCGACCCCGCCGTTGCGCTGGACGAAGAACAGCGGCTTGATGCCCAGCTGGTCGCGGACCAGGAACAGCTCGCCGGTGCCCTCCTCGAACAGCGCGAAGGCGAACATGCCGCGCAGCTTGGGCAAGCAGTCCGTGCCCCAGCGCCGCCACGCCTGCAGCAGCACTTCGGTGTCGGACGTCCCGCGGAAGCGGACGCCGGCCGCGGACAGCTCGGCCCGCAGCTCGGGCGCGTTGTAGAGCTCGCCGTTGTAGCTCAGCGCGAGCCCGTCGAGGGCCATCGGCTGGGCGCCCGTCTCGGACAGGTCGATGATCGACAGCCGCCGGTGGCCCAGGTGCACGGAGCCGGGGCCCGCCGTGTGCTCGTAGCGGCCGGAGCCGTCCGGGCCGCGGTGGGCCAGGGTCTTGGTCAGCCGGTCGGTGAGCGGCCCGCCGTCCGGCCAGAGGTAGGTGCCTGCGATGCCGCACATGGAGTGCGTTCCCCTTCGGTCGCGGCGCGGGTCAGGAGACTCACGCACTCTTTTCGGGGGTCTGGGTGGCGGAACCCCCGGCCCGGGGCGAAGCCCCGGTTGTCACATTGCTCTTTTCGGGTTCGAGATCGCCCTTGTGGTTCGGTTCGCCGTGATCTCGCTTGAACGGCGTCGGCCGCTTCGGGGGCTTGACCGGGGCGAATTTCTTCGTCGGCGCGTTCAGGTGGTCGGGAACGCTCACGCTGCCGGGCGGCGGCAGCGGCGAAGCCGGCGGCCTCGGCGTGGTGAGCGCGGGCGGGAGCACCGGCCGGACCGGCGAGAACCGCCGGGTCGGCGCTTCGGTCCGGGCGACGCGCTCGGCGACGCGGGCGACCAGCTCGTCGATGCGGTCTTCGCCCTCGGCCGGGGCGGGTTGCGCCGCCTTCCGGCCGCGCCCGCGCAACGCCGTGTGCAGGCCGTCCCACAGCGTCCCGTCGGACTTGTCGCGCGGGTCCGGGTCGACCAGCACGATGCCGAGGATCGGGATCTCCTGGTCGGCGAGCTGCCGCGCGACGGTGTGCAGCCACAGCGTGTTCGCGTGCCCGGCCTTCACGACCAGCACGGTCTCCTTGCCGAGGTGCTCCAGGTCGGTCCACGCCGTGCCCGGCGAGACCGTGCCGACACCGACGCGGCGCTCCTCCGGCTCTGCGGCGGGATCGCCGGCGCCGACCACGGAGACGTCGCTCTTGGTCTCCGCGACCAGCTTGCGGACGTCCTCGCCCGGCAGGTCGTCGACGACGCTCGCCGCGCCGTCGGCGGCCAGCTCCGTGGCGATGTCCAGGCTGAGCGCGGCGGCGACCTTCGGCGCGCCGAGCTCCAGCAGCGACACCCCGCGCGGGTCCTGCTTGATCAGGCGGACCAGCGTCGTGGCGACGCGCTGGCGCTCGGAGACCGCGCGCGAACGCCGCCACAGCCGGGCGGGCCCGCGCAGCTTCGACGGCAGCTGCGCGATCACGGACGCGCCGAGGTGCGTCGAGATCTCGCGGCGCAGCACCGGCCGATCGCGCGAAACCGCGCCGACGGCGACGAGCGCGAGCCCGAGGGCCAGGCCGAGCGCGAACCCGATGCCGGCGTTGGTCGCGGTCGTCTTGAGGAACGCCTTGGGCAGCACGCGGGCCGCGTCGACCACCTGGGTGCCCGCGGCGACCTGCGGGCTGCCGATGCCGGCCTGCTGGGCGCGCGAGGTGAAGTCCGAGATCTGCGCGGTGAGCGCGGCGCGGCGGCTGTAGAGGTTTTCGAGGGCGGGCTGGCTGGCCTGGCGGCCCTTGCCCTCCTCCTGGACGATCTGCTGCTCGACCTTGCCCAGCTCGTCCTGGGCGTTCTTGCGCTGGTCGAGGATGGCCTGCGACTGGGCGGCCGCGGCCGCCTGGCTGCGCTTGACGTGGTCGGCGATGAACGTCTCGGCCAGCGCCTGCGCCCGCGCCACGGCCTCCTCGCTGGTCTTGGCCTTGACGGTGATCTGCAGGATGTTGTTCGTCACCCCGAGCCCCGCGTAGTTCTTCATGAAGTCTTCGGGCGAATCCGTGCTGCCCAGCTTCTTCAGCGCGGCTCCGGCGATCTGGGTGGTCTGCAGCACGGCGACGTCGGTGCGCATCAGCGTGCCGCTGTCGGTCGGCGAGTCGTCCTGGTGGACCACGATCACCTTGGCGACCGCGGTCGGCGGCGCGGGCAGCACGACCGCGAGCACCGCGCCGGCGATGAGCCCGAGCAGCGCGGTGGCCAGCCAGAACCGCTTGCGGCGGCGGATCGCGACGAACAGGCGCTGCAGGTCGATGAGCGGCGCCGCCGGGGTTTCGGGGGTATTCGTCACGCCGAACCTGCCAAGGCTTTCTCGGGGGCTTCCGCCGCGGGTCCGGGTTTCTCCGGCTCGCTCGGCCGGACGGGGTGGGCGAGGACGGCGCCGACGATCTCCTGGCCGCCGTCGGTGCAGGCCTCGGCGAGCCGGACGAGCTGCCACGCGCTGCGCGTGCCGGCGCCGAGCACGACCAGGACCCCGGAACTCGCCGTGGCGTCCGGCACCGTCGGCCGGTCCGGCGAGAACTCGAAGACCCGCAGCGGCACGGACAGCCGGTCGGCCAGCTCGGCGAGCTGGGCGGCGGCCAGCCGCCCGGTCTCGTCGTCGTCGGCCACCAGCAGCAGGACGTCGGCGGGGCCGGTGGCCAGCCGGGCCAGCACCCGGCGGTAGCGGATGTCGCGGTTGACCTCGTCGGCCGAGGTGGCGACCGGCGGGAGCACCCACGGCCGGTCGCCGCCGAGCAGGCGCCGCACCTTGCCCACGAACCCGGTGGCCGGGGCGCGATCACCCTGCGGGGTGGTGACGTCGACGCCGGCCAGGATCGGCGCGCCCAGCGCGGACGCGATCTCCGGCTCGCCCCGCAGGCGCCGGTCGGTCCGGGCGGTGAACAGGTGGCCGAACACGCCCGCGAGGAAGAACAGCACCGCGCCCCCGGCGACGAGCTGCGTCATCGTCGGGGCCGCCGGCGACGTCGGGCGCTGGGACGGCCCGAGCACCACGGTGTTGCCGACGCCGGTGGCCAGGTCGGCCTGGTTCAGGTCGTTGATCGCCTGCTCCAGCGACGTCTTCAGCCCTTCGAGCTGGGTGCGGACCTGCACGCTCTCCACGGTCAGGTTGCCGCCGACGTTCTTGGCGAGGTCGCTGATCCGTTCCGTCGTCAGCTTGACCTGCTGGCGCAGCGACTCCCGCTGCTCCTGGGCCAGCTGCACCGAGGCGTCGGCGGAGTTGGTCGCCAGCTGCGTGGAGAACTTGACGTACTGCTGGGCGACCTGGTCGGCGAGCTGCTGGGCGTGCTCGGCGGTGTCGGCGGAGACGGTGATCGTCACGACGTTGCTCTGCGCCACCGACGTGCTGACCTGGTCCTTCAGGTCGGCGCCGCTGGGGTGCCACGGCAGCACGGCCGCGGCGCGGTCGAGCACGACCGACGCCTTCGCGATGTCCGCCTGGGTCAGCAGCTCGTCGGCCTGGCGCGGGCCCTGGAGCAGCACGCCCGCGGTGGTCTTGTAGCCGGGTGAGAACAGGATCGACGCTCCGGCGCCGACCAGCGCGCCCAGGATGGCGAGGGCGGCCAGCAGCCGCCACCGCCGTCGCAGGACCTGCCCGACCAGGGCCAGGCGCACCGTGTCGTCAGTCAACGGCGGGGTCTCCATTCCTGAGCCGGGTACGCCGAACGGGTTCAGTTAATCGGCCGGTTACCGGAGTCGTCGTCGGACCGGGAGCATTGGTTACAAGTCCGGTGAGTTCTTGACCGAACGGCGATCAGGACTTCACAGCGTGCTCATACGCGGCAAGAAGGGACTTCGCGGAGTTCTCCCAGGAGAGCGGACCCGCCACCCTGGCCTGGCCGAGTTTACCCATCCTGACCCGCTCTTCCGGGTCGTCGAGCAGCTGGGCGACGAGCTTCGCGAACGCCGACTCGTCGTTCGCCGGGGCGTAGACCGCCGCCTCGCCCGCCGAAACGCGCGCTTCGCGCAGTTCGAACGAGACGATCGGCTTGCTCATCGCCATGTACTCCATGACCTTGTTCATCGTGGAGACGTCGTTGAGCGGGTTCAGCGGGTCCGGCGAGAGGCAGACGTCGGCGGTGGACAGGTAGCGGACCAGGTCCTCGTCGGAGATCCGGCCGGTGAACTCGACCTGGTTGGCCAGCCCGAGCTTCGCCGAGAGCGCGACCATGTCGTCGAACGCGTCGCCGGAGCCGACGAACACCGCGTGCCAGTCGGTGCGGCCGACCTCGTCACGCAGCTTCGCGAGCGCGCGCAGGGCGTAGTCGACGCCGTCCTGCGGGCCCATCACGCCGAGGTAGGCGAGCAGGTACGGCTTGCCCTTCTTCAGCTCGGGCTCGGCGGGCACCTCGTGGAACCGCTCGACGACCGGGGCGCTGCGCACCACGAAGACGTCTTCGGGCTTCTTGCCGCCGCGGATCCGCGCGACCTGCTTGTAGCTTTCGTTCGTCGAGATGACGACGTCGGCGGCGCGGTAGGTGGCGCGTTCGAGCGCGCAGACCCCGCGGTAGAGCAGGTCCTGCCCGCGGTCGAACCGCGACAGGTACAGCTCGGGGCACAGGTCGTGCTGGTCGAAGATGAACTTCGCGCCGGAGCGCTTCAGGTACTTCGCGACCAGGTAGAGCAGGTCCGGCGGGTTGCAGGCGTGCACGACGTCGACCGGGCCGACCTTGCGGGCCAGCCGCAGCGTGTGCCACAGCGCGCTGCCGTACTCCTGCAGGTAGCCGGCGGGGCCGCCGGTCGCCGCCGTCAGCGGGTAGCGGTGGATGTGGACGCCGTCGACGACGGCTTCGGCCTCGGTGTCGCGTTTCGTGCCCTGCGGGCAGATCACGTGGACTTCCCACCCGGCGTCGCGCAGGGTCGTGGACTCCTGCCAGACCCGCCGGTCGAAGGGAACGGAGAGGTTCTCGACGAGGATGAGCGCTTTACCAGGCAAGACCGGCGTATCCCTCTTCAAGGCGACGCTCGGCGGCGTCGGGCAGGCGGACGAGGTCGATCAGGGCCCGGTCGCCACCGTGCGGCAGGGCCGCCAGCACGTCCGGGTCCTTGGTGCCCACGAGCAGGACGTCGGCGTGGTTCACGACTTCTTCGACGGTCCCGGCGAGCAGCTGGCCCAGGTGCGGCAGCCGGCTCTCGATGTACTCGCGGTTGGCGCCCATCAGCCGCGAGAGGCTGACGTTGGCGTCGTAGATCTTCAGGTCGAAACCCTTGCCGAGCAGCTTCTCGGCCAGCTCGACCAGCGGCGACTCGCGCAGGTCGTCGGTGCCCGGCTTGAACGACAGCCCGAACAGGCCGACCTTGCGCTTGCCGGTGCGCGCGACCAGGTCGAACGCCCGCTGCAGGTGTTCGTCGTTCGAGGCGAGCACGTGCGACAGGATCGGCACGTTGACGTCGGCGCGGTGCGCGGCGTAGACGAGCCCGCGCAGGTCCTTCGGCAGGCACGAGCCGCCGAAGGCGAACCCGGGCTTCAGGTAGGCCGGGCTGATGTTGAGCTTGGTGTCGGCGAGGAAGACGTCGATCACCTGGTGCGAGTCGAGGCCCAGTGCGCGGCAGATCGCGCCGAGCTCGTTCGCGAAGCCGATCTTCAGGCCGTGGAAGGAGTTGTCGGCGTACTTCGTCATTTCCGCGACCGGGATCGGCACCCGGAAGACCGGGCCGGGCAGCCCCTCGTACAGCCCGGCCACGGCGTCGCCGCTGGCTTCGTCGATCTCGCCGATCACGGTCTTCGGCGGGTCGAAGAAGTCGCGGACGCTGGTGCCCTCGCGCAGGAACTCCGGGTTCACCGCGACCCCGAAATCGACCCCGGCGGTGCGGCCCGAGGCCTTCTCCAGGATCGGGACCAGCAGGTCGAGGCAGGTGCCGGGCAGCATCGTGCTGCGGAAGACGACGGTGTGCCGCTCGCTCTTCTTCGCGAGCGCTTCGCCGATTTCCTCGGCCACCCGCTCGAGGTAGACCGTGGACAGGCTGCCGTTCGGCGCCGACGGCGTACCGACGCAGACCAGCGAGATCTCACTGTCGGCGACGGCTTCCGCGACGTCGGTCGTCGCTCTCAGCGCGCCGCTCGCGACCACCTCGGCGGTCAGCTCGCCGATCCGCTCCTCGACCACCGGGGCGTTGCCCTGGGTGATGAGGTCGATCTTCACCGGGTTGACGTCCACGCCGACCACCCGGTGCCCCTGCCCCGCCAGGCACGCGGCGGAGACACAGCCGACGTAACCGAGCCCGAAGACACTGATCTTCACGCCAAAACCTCCGCTATTCCGCGCGACCCTCAAGTTGGTCGGCGGGCGCCCCTGGATCGTTACCGCGGGCGTGGCGAACGGGGGACAGCGTGAGACTGCGGTGAGACGCAAGGGATTCGAGTGAGAATTGCGTCTCGATCCGGCGGCGAACCGTGGCCGTCAACCACGATTCGCCGCCGGGCCGTGAATAGGTGTCAGTTGTTGTTCACGAACGTGGTGGCGAGGCTTTGTCCCTTGCTGACCGCGTTGGAGTGGTTCTCGATCGGCGAGACCGTCGAGTTCTTGAAGCAGATGTAGGTGACGCCGGAGTCGGTGCCGCCGTTGGACGGGTCCGGGTTGATGCCGAGGTCCTTCGCCGTGGCGTAGGAGGCTTCGCCGATGATCTGCGACGGCCCGGTGTCGCCGATGACGGTGTACTCGACCTTGCCGTTGTAGATCACCGCGCAGGAACCGCCGCCCTTGAGGCCGGAGGAGGAGTACTTCCAGATGCTGCTGGAGCTCGGCACGACGATGTAGGGCAGCTTCGCGGCGTTGAGCGGCTTGCCGTCGGACTGGTGGAACGCGGTGTCGTCCTGGAAGCAGCAGTCGGTGTTCTCGTTGCACTGCGAGGTGCGCTGGCCGTCGCAGTCGATGTCCATGTCGGCTTTCCAGAAGACCGCGCCGTTGGCGTCGCAGATGGCGACCGTTTTGCTCGAAACGTCTTCGTCGGTCTTGTACTTGCCGTTGGAGATCTGCTTGCAGCCGGTGGTCTTGGCGAGCAGCTGGGCCGCGGTCGGGGCGGCATCGACGGTGGCCGGCTGCGCGGCGGCCGGGGCGGGCGACGCCGACGCGAGGGCCGACGGCATCACGGCCGCCGCCAGCGCGAGCGTCGCGAGCAGGATCAGTTTCCGCATTCCTGGTGCTCCCTTTAGTTAGGAAACTTTCCTTACGGCGGCGGAGCATCAGGATGCACCCGGGCCACGGGCGCGTTCAAGACCCGTGGGTGCGGGAATTTCCCATCAGGTGGCCGGAGTTGACGAAAACGCTGCTCATCGGACCGGGACGCGGGGGACCGGTTCGGCGGGTGTCCCGTTGGCCGGGACGCGGCCGCCCCGCCCGGAACCGGCGAACGGCAC
This sequence comes from Amycolatopsis sp. NPDC004747, assembly GCF_053601335.1. Taxonomy (NCBI): domain Bacteria; kingdom Bacillati; phylum Actinomycetota; class Actinomycetes; order Pseudonocardiales; family Pseudonocardiaceae; genus Amycolatopsis; species Amycolatopsis sp. NPDC004747. The sequence goes on from NZ_JBSGBQ010000002.1 coordinate 248,257, forward strand.
CTAACGGGCAGCGCGGCGGAACAGGCGGTTCGCCCAGCGCACCGCCCGCCGCCGGGAGCCGTCGAGCAGGCCGTCGAGCCAGTCGCCGTCCAGGTCGTGCGGGAGCTCGGTGCGCGCCTGCAGCCAGCCGTCGCGGCGGGCCGCGCCGCCGTCGCTGGAGTAGACGCGGGTGGCGCCCGCCTGCCGCAGCCGCGCGAGCACCCGCCGGTCGTAGGCGCCGAACGGCAGCGAGTACCGCCGCACCGGCCGGCCGCAGAGGTCGCCGAGCAGCTTCGGCGCGTCCTTCAGCTCGCGGTCGGCGTGCCGGTCGTCGAGCCGCCGCCAGTCCCGCGGTTCCCAGCCGTGCGAGCCGATCTCCATCCCGGCGCGCGCGAGCTCGCACAGGCCGTCGCGGTCGAGGTAGCCGCGCTGCCCGAGCCGTCCGGCCAGCGGGAAGAACTCCGCCGTCAGCCCGCGGTCGGCCAGCCGCGGCAGCACGATCTCGACGTCGGAATCGTTGCCGTCGTCGAAGGTCAGCCGGACGTCCTCGTGGTCCGCGGCGGCGTCGAGGACGCGCTCGAACTGGTCGACGGTCAGCCAGCGCTCGTCTTCGCCGGGGTCGAGCTGGCGCGCCGGCCTGCCCACGCCGTGCACGGCGAGGATCACCGTCACCACTCCCACCGCCTGCCACCGTGAGTAGTCGATTTGCTACTTCGATTAATCGCCGTGGCAAACGGGTGAGTTACACGTTTTCGCTGTTATTCAGCCTTTGCGGATTTCGAGCGTGCAGCACTTCGGGCCGCCGCCGGCTTTGCGCAGCTCAGAGATGTCGACGTAGACGGGTTCGTACCCACGTGCGACCAGAAGTTCACCCAGACGGGCGGCCTCGATCGGCAGCACGACGTTACGTCCGTCGGACACGCCGTTGAGGCCGAAGCACTCGGCGTCTTCCCGGGTGGCGAGCACCGCGTCCGGGAACAGCCGCTCCAGCACGCGGCACGAGCCGGCCGAGAAGGCCTCCGGGTAGTAGGCGATCTGCGCGCGGGTGGTGTCGGTCGCCTCGGCGAGCACGAACAGGGCGGTGTCGAGGTGGTAGTAGCGCGGGTCGACCAGCTGCAGCGAGACGACCGGGACGCCGAGCACTTCCTGTGCTTCGGCGTGCGCGGCCGGATCGGTGCGGAAGCCGGTGCCGGCGAGCAGCAGGTTTCCGGTCCAGGCGAAGTCGCCTTCGGCCTCGTTGATCTTCTCCGGCATGGTGATGTCGCGGTAGCCGTGCTCGACGAACCAGCGGCGGAAGTGCTCGGCCTCGGCGGCGCGCTGCGGGGCGCGGAACCGCGAGCCGAGCACGCGGCCGTCGACGACGGTGCCGGAGTTGGCGGCGAAGACCATGTCGGGCAGGCCGGGCTGGGGCTCGATCTCCTCGACGGTGTGGCCGAGGCGGCGGTAGGTGTCGCGCAGCTCGGTCCACTGCGCGACGGCTTTGTCCGCGCTGACCGGCTGGGTCGGGTCCATCCAGGGGTTGATCACGTAGTCCACCGCGAAGAAGCGCGGCGGGCACATGAGGTATCGACGAGTGGTCGGTACGCGCATCGCCTGCATGGTTGCAGGGTAAGGCGCGCCTAATATCGCAATCAATCGCTGTTCGCTGCGCATATCTGTGCTAAATGTTGCGTGTGAACACCATCGACCAGCGAATCGTTTCGTGTCTCGTGGCGAACGCGCGCTCCAGCTACGCGGAGATCGGCAAGGTGGTCGGCCTGTCCGCGCCGGCGGTGAAGAGGCGCGTCGACCGCCTGCTGGAAACGGGCATCCTGCGCGGCTTCACGGCGGTGGTCGACCCGGAGGCGCTGGGCTGGGGAACGGAGGCGTTCGTCGAGGTCACGTGCCAGGGCAACATCACGCCGGCCCGCATCCGAGCCCGCTTGGAGCCCCTGCCGGAGGTGGTGGCGGCGTACACGGTCTCGGGCGCGGCGGACGCCATCGTCCACCTCCGGGCGGCGGACATCCACCACCTGGAGACGGCACTGGAGCGGCTGCGCGGACTGGAGATCGTGGACCGGACGGTGTCGACGGTGGTGCTCTCGCGGCTGCTGGAGCGGCCGCCTACTCCGGAGCAGTGAGGCCTCCGGCCCCCGGTTTCCAGCGTACCGGCGGGGTCCGACGGTTCCGGGCGAGGCCTTGATGCCTGCGCACAGGTTGGCGGCCTTGTGGACAAGTGCGCGCCCCTGGGGCGTCGAGATCGCGAAACCGTCGGCCCTCGCCGATACGCTGGTCACCGGGGGCCGGAGGCCGCCCTCGGCCGCCTGGAGCGCTGCGGCCGCCCCCGGACGCCTCAGCCGTCCAGCGACCGCCTTGCCAGTGCTCCAGCGACCGCAGCGGCCGACGCCTCGGCCACTCAGCGCTCGCCGCGCCTCGGGCCCCACAGCACCACCGAGACCTCAACCACCCAACGCCCGCAGCACCGCCGGCGCTTCATCCGGGTGCAGCCGCAGCTCCGTCCGGCCGCCCGCCCCGTGGAACGTCACCGCCTGCCGGTCCACCGCCTGCATCGTCAGCTCCCCCGGCTCGAACACCACCGGCTCCGCACCCACCGACCGCCACCGCACCGGCCCGTCCCCCACCACCAGCCACCCGCGCCGCTCACGTCCGGACGTCAGCTCCTCGGACCGCAGCACGCACGGGTACTCCACCCTCGCGCCACGAGCCGACGCCGCGGCCCGGGCCCGGCGGCGGCGTCCTCCGAACAGCTCGGCCGTGTCGATCACCGTCAGCAGGTTGCCCACCAGCACGACGATGCCCTTGACCAGCACCCCGACCAGTTCCCCCATGCACCCAGCCTGCCACGCTGAGCCCCATGACCGACAGCATCGTCAGCGAGCACTCCGGCGGCATCGCCCTGCTGACCGTCGACGCGCCCGGCAGCCGCAACGCGCTGACCCTCGACCTCTCCGCTCAGCTCAAGGAAGCCGTCGAGGCCGCCGAACGGGATGACGCCGTGCACGCCGTCGTCGTCACCGGCACCCCGCCCGCCTTCTGCGCCGGCGCCGACCTCGATGCACTGGCCAACGCCGACGAAACCGGTCTGCGCGCCATCTACGAAGGCTTCCTCGCCGTCGCCCGGTGCGAGCTCCCGACCATCGCCGCCGTCGGGGGTGCCGCCGTCGGGGCCGGGCTGAACCTCGCCCTCGCCGCCGACGTCCGGCTGGCCGGGCCGCGGGCGAAGTTCGTCGCCCGGTTCCTCGAACTCGGGCTGCACCCCGGCGGCGGGATGACCTGGATGACGCAGCGGATCGCCGGCCCGCAGCAGGCCGCCGCCATGACGTTGTTCGGGCAGCCGCTCGACGCCGAGGCCGCGGTGCGCGCCGGGCTGGCGCTGCGCGTGGTCGACGGCGGCCATGACGAACTGCTGACGGCCGCGCGTGACCTCGCTCACGCCGCCGTCGCCGCGCCGCGGGAAGCGCTGATCGCCACCAAGCGCAGTCTCCGCACCACCGCGGGCCTGGCCGAACACCGCGCCGCCGTGGACGTCGAGATCCGGCCGCAGCTGGCGTCGCTGGCGTCTCCGGAGTTCGCCGAACGGCTTTCCCTGGTGCGGGACCGGATCCGTTCTCGGCCGTGACTCGAGCCGGAGGTCCTACCCTCCCGGGAGACACGCATCACAACGCAGCGCAGCAACTAGCCGTTACCATCAGTTACAGGTAATCGGCGGACCTGCGAGGGGACATCGAAGAGCACCGATGAGGTCGCCCAACACCCGGGACACTACCAACATCGGTGTTGAGGGCGAGCTAACCTCGAGAGTAGACCTGGTGAACGCAGCCGCGGCACCGGCAGGCGAACGGAAGCCGTACCGTCGGGAGAGAGGGAATCCCTGACCCATGAGCACGAGTGCGAACGGCAACGGCGCTGGCCACGGCTCGCTCGCCGCAACCAGGCCGACCGAGGTCAGCAAGCTGGACCGGGTGGTCATCCGGTTCGCGGGCGACTCCGGTGACGGCATGCAGCTGACCGGCGACCGGTTCACGTCCGAGGCCGCCGCGTTCGGCAACGACCTGTCGACGATGCCGAACTTCCCCGCCGAGATCCGCGCGCCACAGGGCACGATCCCCGGCGTCTCGAGCTTCCAGGTGCACTTCGCCGACTACGACATCCTCACCCCCGGCGACCGCCCGGACGTGCTGGTGGCGATGAACCCGGCCGCGCTGAAGGCGAACCTCGGCGACGTCCCGCACGGCGGCACGATCATCCTCAACACCGACGAGTTCATCAAGCGCAACCTGACCAAGGTCGGCTACGCCACGGACCCGCTGGACGACGACACGCTCGCCCCCTACCAGGTGCACCGGGTCGCCATGTCGACGCTGACCCAGGGCGCGCTCGCCGACACCGGCCTCGGCAAGAAGGACGCCGAGCGCTGCAAGAACATGTTCGCGCTCGGCCTGCTGTCGTGGATGTACCACCGGCCGACCGAGGGCACCGAGCGGTTCCTGCGCGAGAAGTTCGCGAAGAAGCCGGACATCGCCGAGGCGAACATCCTGGCCTTCCGCGCGGGCTGGAACTACGGCGAGACCACCGAGTCGTTCGCGACGACGTTCCAGGTCGCGCCGGCGAAGCTGACCCAGGGCACCTACCGGCAGATCACCGGCAACACCGCGCTGGCGTACGGGATCGTCGCCGCCGGCCAGCGCTCCGGCCTGCAGATCCTGCTCGGCACGTACCCGATCACCCCGGCCTCGGACATCCTCCACGAGCTGTCCAAGCACAAGAACTTCGGCATCATCACCTTCCAGGCCGAGGACGAGATCGCCGGCATCGGCGCCGCGCTCGGCGCGTCCTACGGCGGCGCGCTCGGCGTCACCTCGACGTCCGGGCCGGGTGTCGCGCTGAAGTCCGAAGCCGTCGGCCTCGGCGTGATGGTCGAGCTGCCGCTGGTCGTCATCGACGTCCAGCGCGGCGGCCCGTCCACCGGCCTGCCGACCAAGACCGAGCAGGCCGACCTGCTGCAGGCGATGTTCGGCCGCAACGGCGAGTCGCCGGTCCCGATCATCGCGCCGCTGTCGCCGGCGGACTGCTTCGACGCCGCCGTCGAGGCCACCCGCATCGCGCTGAAGTACCGCACGCCGGTGCTGCTGCTCTCGGACGGCGCGATCGCGAACGGCTCCGAGCCGTGGCTGATCCCGGACGTCGACAAGCTGCCGGACCTGCGCGTCGAGTTCGCCACCGAACCCAACGCGGACAACGGCTCCGGCGAGTTCTGGCCGTACGTCCGCGACCCCGAGACCCTCGCCCGCGCCTGGGCGATCCCGGGCACGCCGGGGCTGCAGCACCGCATCGGCGGGCTGGAGAAGGCCGACAAGACCGGCCACATCTCCTACGACCCGGACAACCACGACAAGATGGTCCGGCTGCGGCAGGCGAAGGTCGACGGCATCGACGTCCCCGACCTCGTCGTCGACGACCCGAGTGGCGGCAAGGCCCGCGTGCTCGCGCTGGGCTGGGGCAGCTCGTTCGGCCCGATCGGCGCGGCCTGCCGCCGCGTGCGCAAGCTCGGCCTGCCGATCGCGCAGGCGCACCTGCGGCACCTCAACCCGTTGCCGGCCAACCTGGGCGACATCCTGCGCAGCTACGACAAGGTCGTGGTGCCGGAGATGAACCTCGGCCAGCTCGCGCTGCTGCTGCGGGCCAAGTACCTGGTGGACGTCCACTCGCACACGAAGGTCGCCGGCCTGCCGTTCAAGGCCGAAGAGCTGCAGAACCTGTTCTCGGAGATCATCACCGGCGTTGCTACGGAGGCGGCGAAATGACCGCAATCGATCTGGGGATACCCAACCTCGGTGGCCTGGACCTTGTGCCCACCACCGACGAGCCGCAGAAGGCCAAGGACTACAAGTCGGACCAGGAGGTCCGCTGGTGTCCCGGCTGCGGCGACTACGTCGTGCTGAACGCGGTCCAGTCCTTTCTGCCGACGCTCGGCCTCAAGCGCGAGAACATCGTGTTCGTCTCGGGCATCGGCTGCTCGTCGCGGTTCCCGTACTACCTGAACACCTACGGCATGCACTCGATCCACGGCCGCGCGCCGTCGATCGCGACCGGCCTGGCCACCACGCGGCCGGACCTGTCGGTGTGGGTCGTCACCGGTGACGGCGACGCGCTGTCCATCGGCGGCAACCACCTGATCCACGCGCTGCGCCGCAACGTGAACATCAAGATCCTGCTGTTCAACAACCGGATCTACGGGCTGACCAAGGGCCAGTACTCCCCGACGTCCGGGCAGGGCATGGTCACGAAGTCGACGCCGATGGGTTCGGTGGACACGCCGTTCAACCCGCTTTCGCTGGCGATCGGCGCCGAGGCGTCGTTCGTGGGCCGGGCGATGGACTCCGACCGCAAGGGCCTGACCGAGGTCCTGCAGGCGGCGGCGCAGCACCGTGGCTCGGCGCTGGTCGAGATCTACCAGAACTGCCCGATCTTCAACGACGGCGCGTTCGACGTCCTCAAGGACGCCGACGAGGCCGCGACGCGCCTGATCCCGCTGCGCGCGGGCGAGCCGATCCGCTTCGGCCCCAACCAGGAGTTCGGCGTCAAGCGCGGCGACTGGGGCGGCCTGGACGTCGCCAAGGTCGCGGACATCGGCGAAGACAACATCGTGGTGCACGACCCGTCGATCACGGACACGTCGTACGCGTTCGCGCTGTCGCGCCTGGGCGACCAGAACCTCAACCACGTCCCGACGGGCATCCTCCGCCAGGTCGAGCGCCCGACGTACGACGACGGCGCCCGCGCCCAGGTCGAGGAGGCCCGCGCGGCCCGCAAGCCGGACCTGCAGGGCCTGCTGCGCGGCAAGGACACCTGGACGGTCGCGTAACCGCTGCTTCCCCGGAGGCCGCCATGCCCGGTGCATGGCGGCCTCCGGCGTTTCCGGGCTTGCCCCAGTCGGGACGCATGTCCTAAGTTTTAGGCTATGCGACCTGAATCACCGTTCGTGTTCTTCGACGTCCGTACCGCCGACCCGGCGGGCAGCAAGCGGTTCTTCGCCGAGCTGCTCGGCTGGGAAGCGAAAGACGCCCTGCTGACGGCCGGCGGCGTGCCCTGGGGCGGTCTCACCGAGCTCGCGCCGGGCGACGACCGGGCACCGCAGTGGCTGCCCTACGCGCCGGTGTCCGATGTGGACGCCGCCGCGGCGAAAGCGCTGGAGCTGGGCGGAACCCTGGTGCGCGAGCGCACCGATCTGCCGTTCGGCTCCCTGGTGGTGGTCACCGATCCCGGCGGCGCGGCCCTGGTCCTGTTCCAGGCCGGGCCCGCGGTCAGCTGAGCGGCCGGAACCCGACGCGCTCGGCGTCCTCGGCCGTCCGGAACCAGACCTCGGCGACCATCTTCGGGAACTGCGCCGATTCCTCGGTGCAGTACCGCAAAGCGGTGACGCTGGCCTTGACGGCGAAGCTGTCGCTGGGTGCCCCGCCGCCCGGGCGCGGCATCGCCGATCCGGGACCGAACGGGCCCGGCGGGACCGAGTCGCCCGCCGCCTGGCGGGCCGGGGGCGGTTCCGGCGCCGCGAGGCCGGCCGCCGCCTGGTTCGGCTGCACGGACGGCTCGAACAGCGAGCCGCTGTGCGCGCCGGACAGGTCGGGCTCGCGGCGTTCCACCGTGCGCATCGACGGCTGGATCGGCTGCGGCGCGTCGAACCCGCCGCGGACCGCCTCCCGGGGCTGCCGCTTCGGCAGCACCTGAGTCGCCTCGGCGGGGGTCTCCGGCGGCACGTCCAGCTCGCTTTCGGCGATGTCGCCACCGAAGGCGTACTGCGGCGGCTCGTCCTCTTCCGGCTCGTCCTCGCGCACCGAACCGGGGTGCTCGGTGATGAAGCGGGTGCGCTCCACCGGCTCTTCGAAAGCCGACCGCTCGGACGGCGGCTCGTCGTCGAACCAGTCCGGCGTGGGCGCGGACGCCGCCTCGCCGGCCGGGGACTGGAACAGCGAGCCCGCGGGGTCCGGGTCCAGCTTCTGCTCGAGCCGCGACAGGGCAGGCGACTCGGGCTCGTCGTCGAACGAGTCCCCGACCGGGGCGAGGTACTGGGTCGGGGCGGCGCGATCCGGTTCGTCGTCCGGCGTCAGGAACTGCGCGGCCGCGCTCCGGTACGGGTCGCCTTCCTCGGGCTCCGGTTCCGGCGGGTGGACGAACGGCTCGGTCGGCGGCATCCGCGACGGCACCTGGGCGTCGAGCTCGGCGAAGTCCTCGTCGATGTCGTCGTGGACGTCGTCGCGGTGGATCGGCGGCGCGGCGACCAGCGTGCCCGGGTAGGAGGTCTCCTGGCGGGAGGGCTCCGGCTCGGGCCGCCGGAAGGCATCGGAGCCGCGCACCGCGCCGGCGTTCGCGGGGGTGCGCGCGGCGTCGGCGTGGGCCTGCGCCAGCGAGCTCTCCAGCCGTCGGACGCTCTTGCGGAGCGGCAGCACGAGCACCAGCCAGGTCAGGGCGACCCCGACGAAGAACGCGGCGAGGCTCCACAGCCAGACCTGTCCGAATATGGACATCTTTTCCTGCCCCTGTTAAGTGCTTTAGCGCGTGCGCGCGACCAGGTAGTCGGCGACCGACTCGCACGCGTCCCGGGCGGGTGACGCCGGCAGCGCGGCGAGCTCGGCTCGCGCGCGCTGAGCGTAGTCGGAAAGGGTGACGCGTGCTCGATCGAGTCCGCTGCTCACCCGAAGGAGGTCCAGCGCCTCCTGCACGAGCGCGTCGTCGGCGATCGGGCCGGACAGCAGCTCCACCAGCCGGGGGTCGGTACCCGGGTCGGCCAGCGCGTACAGCATCGGCAGCGTCCGGACGCCTTCGCGCAGGTCGGTGCCCTGCGCCTTGCCGAGCTCGTCGGACGGCGAGGCGATGTCGATGATGTCGTCGGAGATCTGGAAGGCGGTGCCGATGATGTCGCCGAACCGGCGCAGCGCCTCGATGTGCTCCTCGGCGGCGCCGGACATCATGCCGCCGAACCGGCCGGAGGTGGCGATCAGCGAGCCGGTCTTCTGGGCGATCACGGTGAGGTAGTGCGCGACGGCGTCGTCACCCGGGCCGGGGCCGACGGTCTCGCGCATCTGGCCGGTGACCAGCTCGCCGAAGGTCTCGGCGATGATCCGCGCGGCGTCCGTGCCGAGGTCGGCGACCAGCCGCGAAGCGTGGGCGAAGAGGAAGTCGCCGGTGAGGATGGCGATGGTGTTGTCCCAGCGCGCGTTGACGCTCTCGGCGCCGCGCCGCATTGTGGCCTCGTCCATGACGTCGTCGTGGTAGAGCGTGGCCAGGTGCACCAGCTCGACCGCGGCGGCGGCGATCACCACGTGGTCGTCCTGCTTGGGGCCGAACTGGGCGGCGAGCAGCGTGAACAGCGGGCGGAAGCGTTTGCCCCCGGCCTCGACCAGGTGCAACGCGGCGTCGTTGACGGCCTGGACGTCGCTGCGGACGACCTCGCGCAGCAGCTTCTCGACCTCGGTCAGCCCGCCGGCGATCGAGCGCAGCAGGGTTTCGTCGGCGATCTGCAGCCCGACCGACGCCCGCAGGTCGTCGAGGGCGCCGCCCGGCGCAGCGGGGAGGGATCCCGCCCCGGGGGCTGGGGAAGGCACAGACACGTCGGCTCCGCTCTACTCGTGCACCGGTCGGTTGCCCCTTGAGCGTAGTGGCTGCGCCGCGCGGTCGTTTACCCGCTGTCCTGCGGAAACGGTGACGAACATGACACCGCCACCGGGTGGTTCGCGATCCCCGAAAGGGTGATCGGAGATTCCGGGCGCAACGGACGTCTCCGGCGGGCGGATATTCAGTCGTGGAAGAGACGCCCGGCTCGTCGAGGAGGAACAGATGCGCAGCACGATCGTCACGGCTGTAGTGGTGACGGCGGTGGCGGCTTCACCGGCATCGGCGGCCACGGCACCGGGCGTCGCGGACATCGGCTCGGCGTCGTTCACGAAGGAGGGCTCGACGGTCACGGTGCCGGCCCAGGGACGCTGTTCGATCGACGGCCCGACATCGGCAACGGCCCCGACACTCTCGAAACCGGGCATCACGTTCGGCGGTGGAACGTCGTCCTGCACGAAAACGGACCCGAACTCGACCAAGTCGACGGCGACGGGCAGGAACTTCGAGCTGACGGCTTTGGTTCCGGCGGGCGGCCCGCGGGTGAGGTTGTCGAGCTGGACGGTGACGTGCGAGGGGACGCAGACGCAGACCAGCGCGAGCTGGACGTACGGAGGGTTGTCGGGGATCGCGAACCCGCCGAGCCCGGTGCCGGTGGGGTATGTGTCCCCGGTACGTACGGCGGACGGGACGGTGCTGGCGAACGCGGTGTTCAACAGCCAGGGCGTCCCGGGTGACGGGAGTGTGGAATTGACGATGCTGCGCATCGAGTTTCTGCCGGCATCGGGGCTTACCGGCCGCGTGGTCCTGGGCGAAACGAGCTGTTCGCCGACGCCATGAGCCGAGGTGCCGCGGCCTGGGAGCGGGCGAGAGGGTGGCCGCGGCACCTCGCCAGAACCGAAGATCCCCTGATGATCGCCCGGGCCTGTCGCGTCTACCCCGAGGGCGCACGCAGAGGATGACAGAACTGCGCCTCAACCAGCGGATCTTTCTTTCAGGCGACAATAACCCCAAACCGATTATCACCTTCTGTCACCAAGTTTCCCATGCCCTTTCCGGACGGAACGGATCTTCTCGCTTGGGCGATACCGGCAGTCGGGAACCCTGGTAATCTCCGACGCGTCGGACTACGCAGGGTGCCGAGGTGGGAGCACCCTGCTGCCAAGGGGAGAGCAACAGTGACGACGACGGCTTCGGAGCGCCTCGGCGCTGTCAGGCACCACCGGTCCGGAACGACCGAGGTGGGAGACCATGCCTGACGGCCAGCCACCGGCCTACAACCCGAACACGCGCCGGGCCCCACTGCGGCCTGTCACGCCACACACGGGCACCTATGGAGCTCCGGCCGGTTCCGGCGCGAGCAGCCCCGGTTTCAAGTACGACCGGGCGACACTGGAAGAGCTCGCGAAGGACTGGAACGACATGGCCAACGAGTTCCAGGTCGACCAGGCAAGGGCCCGGACCATCGCAACAACTCGTGGGCCCGGACTGGAGTACGCAAGCGGAGGAAACGCAGACGAGATCTGCAGCTCCGGCCGCGCACTCCTGGACACTCTCGTCGAGCGCGAAAAGTATTGCCGAACAATGGCAGCCAAATTCGATGCCGCAATCGGCAAGTACGCAGACGCAGAAAAAACGCACTCGATCGAGATCAAGCAGACCGGAGGCAGTCTTTGATGCGCCGCATGATTGTTCTATTCAGCGCACCACTGCTGCTTCTCGCCGCCTGCACGACATCCACCCCAGGGAATCCTCTGCCATCCAGCAGCACCACCGGTCAGCCTTCGCCATCCAACGCGGGCGACGGAGTCCCCGGCCCCGGAGTTCCCAAAGTCAACACTCCGATCGACACGACTTACTTCAAGCAAGCGCCCTGCGACACGCTCACCGCAGTCCAAATCAACGAACTCCTCGGTCCGGACGTGACCCCTAAACCAGATTTGAATGGCCCCGGCGGACCGGGCTGCAGCTGGAGCACCCCCCAGGTTTCACAGGCCGGCGTTTCAGTCATCTACAACAATGTGGACAAGGTCGGACTGACTGCCATATACGAGAAAAAAGGAACCACCTTTCCATTCTTCTTACCCATGGATCCGATCGAGGGATACCCATTGGTCGCTTATGGCATGCTCGATGAGCGGGAAACTCGGGGCCGATGCGCAGTAGCGCTTGCAACCAGCGACCACGACATCATCGATGTCTCGATTGCGCAGTCGGAAGATAACATCGGGAAGAAGGATCCTTGTACGGCCGCGCACAATGTCGCAGCCAAAGTGCTTGGCAACCTCCGGGCGGTGAAGTGATGGTGGCAGAAGGCCCGCTGACCGCAGCCCAAATCTACGAGCAGCTCACCGGCGGCAACGGGACTCAGTCCTTGGCCGACGCACATGACAGTGCAGGCCAGCTGACGCAGCGGATGATCGACCGGGCCTCGCGGATCAACGCGCTCCGGGCCAAGACCATGAGCGGCTGGCAGGGTGGCGCCGGCGACACAGCCGCAGACTCGACCGCACCGCTGATCCAAGCCGCGATGGACGATGCCGTTCACCTCAAGAACGCGCAGACCGCCGTCAGTGATCAGATGGGTGCTTTTGGTACCGCGAAGAACAGTGTGAAACCGGTCCCGGCGCAGCCGCCCGCGATCACGGCCGCTGATCTCGTCGATACCTTCGCGGGTGATGGCAAGTCCTACCAGACCAAGGTGGCGAGCTGGCAGGCCGACAGCCAAGCCAACATCGACGCTTTCCGCATCTACCACTCCACCAGCATCACCAACGGTGCCCAGATGCCCGCCCAGTACGCACAGCTGACCGACTCCGGTGCGCCCGTCACGCTGGACACCGGAACGCCGACTCCCCGGACGACGACTCCGGGCACGACGACCGGCACCGATACCGGACGCCGTACGCAAGACGGGCGCCAAACCCAGCAACCCGCCGTCCCGCCGCAGACGCAGTACCGGCCCGACACGCAGGCCGGCCGGAACCAGACCGGGCAAATCCCGGCCGGACAGCATCAGGTCGGCAACCAGACACCAGGCCCCATCACGCCGGGCGCGACCACACCGGGCACGACCACTCCAGGCGCTTCGGACGGAACGCATGCCAATAGCTACGTTCCGAAGCCGATCATGCCGCCGGCGGCGAATAGCGGATACCAGTTCGGGCCGACCGGGCAGCCGGGCAGCACGTTCGGGCCGTATGGCACCGGAGATTTCGGCCCGGGCACCGGCGGGTACGGCCCAGGAGCCGGCAGCGGATACGGCGGCTACGGGCCCGGCTCGGGTAGCGGTAGTGGAAGCGGCTACCGCGGCACCGGCAGCGGTCCCGTGAACGAACCCGGTGCGCGCGGGCTGGGATCCGGGCCCGGCTCGGGACGCGGGGTGCTCGGCCAGGGCGTCGCCGGCGGGCGGGCTGGGGCGGCCGGCGCCGCCGGTGGGCGGGGAGTCAACGGGATGCCCATGGGCGTCGGGGCGGGCAAGAAAGAAGAAGACAAAGAAAAGAAAACCGCGGACTATCTTCGCAATCCTGATCCGGACGGCACCTTCGGCGGCGACATCGAAAAACCGGTGCCGCCCGTGATCGGTGACAAACCGAAGAACTAGCACCACACCAAAGGGGAGGAACACGTGGTGCTCAAGCAGGTCGAGCTGTCTCTCGACACCCTGCTCACCGCGATGCGCCAGGCTGGATGCGGCGACCCGCACCAGATTTTCGCCGGCGGGCTGCGGTACATCCCGCCGTCCTCGGCGAACCAGGTGGATCGCGAAGCGTTCGAGGAGCTGAGCCAGTACGGCTTCACCCAGGGACGCGGGTTCACGCCCGGCTTCGAGGAGGTCTTGGAGCTGCTCGACCGGCCGCCGACCGAGTACTTCGCTTACGCCCGGAACATGGACGAGCAGTTCGGGGTGCTGGTGGCCGTCCGCGGGCAGTTCGCCGTCACCGTCCTGTGCCAGGGCGAGCGCGTGTGGCTGAAGACCGTCTCGCCGGACCGCAGCCCGGTGGACGCGTTGGTCGCCAACCTGCCGCGTTGCGCTCCGGCTGACTTGACGCCGTTCTCGCTGCCCCAGGACGAGTTCCGGCACGAGGAAGAAGGCAGTGATATCTACGACGACGCTCCGGCGCGCAGCCGCGCCGCGCGGCAACTCGACGAGATCTTCGGACAGCCTTACTTCGGCGTCGGCCAGTTCTACGCGGCAAAGCGGGAAAACGGCGGGGCGCGAACCCTGACCCAGGACTCCCTCGGCTACCTCGACCTCGAGACCGGGCGGGTGGCCATCCACCTTTCCGGGACGCCGGGCAACCGGTACCTCACCGTGCTGCCCGGTGAGCCAGGCCTCCTGGGCCAGAAGCTGGCCGCGCTGCGCACCGGCCTCGACCACTGACGCGGTGAAGGCCGTCTCGGAGAACCGAGACGGCCTTCACGGGACCAAAGCTCAGAAAGCGAAACCGCCCGAACCGGCCCACCCGAGGGCGAACGCCGGGGCCAGGCCGAGCACCAGCGTCACCGCCGTGCCCAGGAAGATGGCCGTTCCCGTGCCGAAGCCCGGGACCGACACGGACGGACCGTCCGCCGCCGGCTCCGAGAAGTACATCAGCACGATCACGCGCAGGTAGAAGAACGCCGCCACCGCGCTGAACACCAGGGCCACCACCACCAGCGGGGCCATCCCGTCCGACAACGCCGCCGAGAACACCACGAACTTGCCCACGAATCCGGACGTCAGCGGGATCCCGGCCAACGCCAGCAGCAGGAACGTGAAGACACCCGCCACCAGCGGTGACCGCTTCGCCAGCCCCGCCCACGCCGAGAGGTGCGTCGCCTCGCCCGAGGAGTCACGGACCAGGCTGATCACGCCGAACGCCGCCAGTGTCGTGAAGCCGTACGCCAGCAGGTAGAACAGCGTGCTCGAGAGCCCGTCACGCGTCATCGCGATCGCCCCGACCAGCAGGAAGCCCGCGTGGGCGATCGACGAGTACGCCACCATGCGCTTGACGTCCGTCTGCGTCAGGCCCAGCACCGCGCCGATCACCATCGAGATGATCGCCACGCCCCACAGGACTCCGCGCCACTCCCACGACGTCGACGAGAACGCCACCGACAGCACCCGCAGGATCGCACCGAACGCCGCGACCTTCGTGCACGCCGCCATGAACGCCGTCACCGGGGTCGGCGCGCCCTGGTACACGTCCGGGGTCCAGGTGTGGAACGGACCCACCGAGCCCTTGAACAGCAGTCCCACCACCAGCAGGCCGAGGCCGGCGAACAGCAGCGTGTCCGACCGGTCCGAACCGGCCGCCGCGGCCGCGATGTCGCCCAGCTTCACCGAGTTCGCGTAGCCGTACAGCAGCGCGAGCCCGTACAGGAAGAACGCCGAGGAGAACGCGCCCAGCAGGAAGTACTTGACCGCCGCCTCCTGGGACAGCAGGCGGCGGCGACGCGCGAGGCCGCACATCAGGTACAGCGGGAGCGACAGGACTTCCAGCGCGATGAACATCGTCAGCAGGTCGTTCGCCGCGGTGAACGCCATCATGCCGCCGAGCGCGAACAGCGTCAGCGGGAACACCTCGGTCTGCATCACCGTCGCCGTCTGGGCGCGGTCCTGGACCGTGCCCGGGCGGATGCCCGCCTGGGCGACCAGCGCACCACCCGGCTCGACCACGCGGTCGGAGATCAGCAGCACCGCACCGACCGCCAGCGCGAGCAGCGTGCCCCAGAGGAACAGCGCCGGCCGGTCGATCGAGATCGCACCGCTGAACGTCTTCACGCCGCCCGCGGGCGCGTCGCCCGTGGCGTAGACGATCAAGCTGACGCCGGCCGCGACGATCGACGCCAGGCTCAAGCCCACCTGGATGCCGAACCGCGACCGCTTCGCCGCGAACGCCTCGACCAGCACGCTGACGCACGCCGCGCCGAACACGATCAGCACCGGCAGCACGGCCGGGTAGTCGACCGACGGCACCGTGATCGGTGCCTGCGCCTGGGTCAGGAGGATGTCGAGCACTTTTACTTGCCTCCCTGGACCGCGGACAGCGTCTGCTGCACCGTCGGGGTGACTGTGTCGAGCACCGGCTTCGGGTAGAAGCCGAGGACGATGATCAGCACGACCAGCGGCGCGAGGATCGCGATCTCCCGGCCGTTCAGGTCGGTGATGGCCTTCTTGGCGCCCAGCTCCGGCGCGATCGCCGTGCCCGGACCGCCGCCGACGCCCACAAGAGCGTCTCCGCGAACCGGGCCCTGGAAGACCCGCTGGTAGAGCCACAGGACGTACGCCGCGGCCAGCACCATGCCGACCGTGGCGAGGATCGTGTACACCGGCTGGTCCACAAAGGACCCGATGAGCACGAGGAACTCGGAGACGAACGAGTTCGTGCCCGGCAGGGACAAAGTGGACAGACCGGCGAGCAGGAACAGCCCGGCCAGCAACGGGGTCACCTTGGCCATGCCGCCGTAGTCCGAGATGCGGGACGAGCCGCCGCGCGCGATCACCAGGCCGATCACCACGATCAGCATGCCGGTCGCCAGGCTGTGGTTGAGCATGTACGTCGCCGAGCCGACCATCGCCTGCTCGTTGAACGCGAAGATGCCCAGCGAGATGAACCCGAAGTGGGCGATCGACACGTACGCGATGAACCGCTTCATGTCCCGCTGGCCCGCGGCGAGGATCGAGCCGTAGAGGACACCGATCACCGAGAGCACCAGCACCAGCGGCGCCAGGGTCTTGCTCGCCTCCGGGAACATCGGCAGGCAGTAGCGCAGGAACCCGAACGTGCCGACCTTGTCCAGCACGCCGACCAGCAGGACGGCGACGCCGATCGGCGCCTCCCCCGCCGCGTCCGGCAGCCAGGTGTGGAACGGCACCAGCGGCGCCTTGATCGCGAAGGCCAGGAAGAAGCCGAGGAACAGCCAGATCTGCGTGGACAGCGGCGCGTCGCGCACCACCGTCACCAGCGTGGCCCAGTCGAACGTGCCCTTGCCGAGCTTGTCCGACGCCAGCGAGTACGCCCCGATCGCCGAGGCCAGCATGATCAGGCCGCCGAGGAACGAGTACAGGAAGAACTTCACCGCCGCGTACTGCCGGTTCGCGCCGCCGTAGCCGCCGATCAGGAAGTACATCGGGATCAGCATGATCTCGAACAGCACGTAGAACAGGAAGACGTCGGTCGCGGCGAACACGCCGATCGTGAGCGCCTCCTGCAGCAGGATCAGCGACAGGAACCCGCCCGCGCTGCGCCCCGCCGGGAGCTTGTCCATCGTGCCGAGCCCGCCGACGACGATCGGCACCAGCAGCGCGATCACCGCGATCATGATCAGCGAGATGCCGTCGGTGCCGAACGCGATGTGCACGCCGAAGCTGGGGATCCAGTCGAAGCTGGACGTCATCTGCAGCCGCGCGCCCGAAGGCGAGTAGCTGAGCCAGAACGGGATGATCAGCACCAGCTCGAGCAGCGAGAACCCGAACGCGGTCAGCACCGCGGCGCGGTCGTTCCCCTTGAGGAACGCCAGCACCAGGGAGCCGGCCAGCGGCACCAGGATCAGGATGAGCAACCAGGTCATCAGGAGAACCTCACCAGCAGGAGAGCCGCCAGAAGCAGGAACGTGCCGCCCAGCATCGACAGCGCGTAGGACCGGACGAACCCGGTCTGCAGCCGCCTCAGCCGGCCGGACCCGCCGCCGAGACCGGCGGCCAGGCCGTTGACCGCGCCGTCGACGCCGCGGTTGTCGACGTACACCAGCGCCCGCGAGAGCCAGGTGCCCGGGCGGGCGACCAGCGTTTCGTTGAGGGCGTTGCCGTAGAGGTCCTTGCGCGCGGCCCGGGTGACGAACGAGACCCGCTGGGGCTGCTCGACCGGGACGTCACGGCGGAAGATCAGCCACGCGAGCGCGACCCCGAGCAGCGAGAGCACGACCGCCGCCACCGAGATCACCCAGGCGTCGAACGGCGCGTGGTGGGCTTCCTCCAGCTCGCCGACCGACGGGGCCAGCCAGTGGGCGAAGCGCTCACCCTGCGAGAAGAAGAAGCCTGCCCCGACCGAACCGACGGCCAGCACGGCCATCGGGACCCACATGACCGGCTTCGACTCGTGCGGGTGGAAGTCGTGGCCGTCGGTGCTCTTGATGTCCTTCCAGCGCTCCTTGCCGAAGAACGTCATCACCATCAGGCGGGTCATGTAGAAGGCGGTGAGCCCGGCGCCGAGCAGCGCCGCGCCGCCCATCACCCAGCCGCGCCAGCCGCCCTGGCCGAACGCCGCTTCGATGATCGCGTCCTTGGTGAAGAAGCCCGACAGCGGCGGGATGCCGATCAGGGCCAGGTAGCCGAGCGCGAAGGTGATGAAGGTGATCGGCATGTGCTTGCGCAGGCCGCCGAACTTCCGCATGTCGACTTCGTCGTTCATGCCGTGCATGACCGACCCGGCCCCGAGGAACAGCCCGGCCTTGAAGAAGCCGTGCGCCACCAGGTGCATGATGCCCAGCGCGTACGCGATCGGCCCGAGGCCGACGGCGAGCATCATGTAGCCGATCTGGCTGACCGTCGAGTACGCGAGGACCTTCTTGATGTCGTCGTACGCGCAGCCGATGATGCACCCGAGCAGCAGGGTCACCGTGCCGACCAGCGTGACGATCAGGCGGCCGTCGTCGGTGGCGTTGAAGATGTCCTTCGAGCGGGCCACCAGGTAGACACCGGCGGTGACCATCGTTGCCGCGTGGATCAGGGCCGAGACCGGTGTCGGGCCCTCCATCGCGTCCGGGAGCCAGGCCTGCAGCGGGAACTGGCCGGACTTACCGCAGGCGCCCAGCAGGAGCAGGATCGCCATCGCGGTGATCGCGGCGGGCGAGAACTTGCCGTCGCCGACCGCCTTGAAGACTTCGGCGTAGCCGGTCGAGCCCGCGTACTTGAACATGATGAAGATCGCCAGCGCGAGCCCGACGTCACCGACGCGGTTCATCAGGAACGCCTTCTTCGCCGCGGTGGCGGCGGACGGGCGGCCCTGGTACCAGCCGATGAGCAGGTAGGACGCGAGGCCCACGCCCTCCCAGCCGAGGTAGAGCGTCACGAAGCTGTTGCCCAGCACCAGGACCAGCATCGAGGCGACGAAGAGGTTCAGGTACGCGAAGAAGCGGTACCGGCCCTCGTCGTCGGCCATGTAGCCGATCGAGTAGTAGTGGATCAGCATGCCGACGCCGGTGATGAGCAGCACGAACGTCAGCGACAGCGCGTCGATCCGCAGCCCGAAGTCCACCTGCAGCGCCCCGACCGGGATCCACGAGTAGACCTTGACGTCGGACGTGGTGGCCGTGTCGGCGCTGAAGAACAGGATCAGCCCGTAGACGAAAGCCAGGGTGACGGTGGCACAGCCGAGCAGATGCCCCCACGCCTTGGCGCGCTTGCCCGCCAGCAGCAGGATCAGGGCGCCGAGAGCCGGAAGGGCCACCAGCAGCCACGATGATGCGGTCACTCGGTGTCTCCTAGTACTTCAGCAGGTTGGTGTCGTCGACCGAGGCCGAGCGCCGGGTGCGGAAGATGGCCATGATGATCGCCAGGCCGACCACGACCTCGGCGGCCGCGACGACCATGACGAAGAACGCCATGACCTGGCCGTCGAGCCCGCCGTTGATCCGGGCGAAGGTGACCAGCGACAGGTTCACCGCGTTGAGCATCAGCTCGATGCACATGAACACGACGATCGCGTTGCGCCGCACCAGCACGCCGACCGCGCCGAGCGCGAACAGCAGCGCCGACAGCAGCAGGTAGTACGTGGGGGTCATGCCTTCTCCCCTTCCGTGGCTTCCGAGGCTTCCGTGGCTCCAGTGGCTCCAGTGGCCTTCGGAGTGCCTTCGGAGCCGACCAGCGCGTGCGCGTCCGGGTGCGGGCCCTCGTCCGCGACGAGCTTGCGCTCCTTCGCCAGCTCGATCGCCGAGGTGGACTCGATGATCGCCGACAGCGACTCCGGGGCGACCGAGCCGTCCGGCAGCAGCGCCGGGGTGGCCACCGAGTTGGCGGTGGCGAAGACACCCGGGCCGGGCAGCGGCGACGGCCGGTCGTGCTCGCCGCGGAAGCGCAGGAGCACCAGCTCCTTCTGCGACAGCTTCCCGCCCTTGCCGTGCCGGTCGGTGAAGGCCAGCACCATCGCGCCGATGGCGGCGGTGATGAGCAGCGCCGACGTCAGCTCGAACGGGAACAGGTAGTCGGTGAAGATCAGCCGGCCCAGGCCCTTCGGCCCGCCGCCCGCCGGCGTGGCGGAGTCGAGCGGGATGGCCGGGGTGACGTTCTCCAGTGCCCGGTAGATGCCGGTGGCCAGCAGCGCGGCGGTGCCGATGCCGAGCACGGTCGCGGCCAGCCGCTGGCCGCGGAGGACTTCGACGACCGAGTCGGAGCTCTCCCGCCCGACCAGCATCAGCACGAACAGGAACAGCATCATGATCGCGCCGGTGTAGACGATGATCTGCGTGAAGCCGAGGAACGGCGCCGACTGGATCATGTACAGCGCGCCCAGGCTCAGCATGGTCAGCACCAGCCACAGCGCCGAGTGCACGGCGTTGCGGGAGAAGATCATGCCGAGCGCACCGAGCAGCGAGAGCGGCCCGAGCACCCAGAACGCGATGGCCTCACCGGTGGAGACACCGGCCGACGCGTCCGGCGCCGCGGCCAGGACTGCGGAGATCACTTGACGCCCTCCCCGCGTGCCAGTTCGGGGCCGTTCACGTAGTAGTCCTGCTCGTTCTCGCCGAGCCGCATGGGGTGCGGCGGCTGCTCCATGCCGGGCAGCAGCGGGGCGAGCAGGTCTTCCTTCGTGTAGATCAGCCGCTGGCGGTCGTCGTCGGCCAGCTCGTAGAAGTTGATCATCGTCAGCGACCGGGTCGGGCACGCTTCGATGCAGAGGCCGCAGCCGATGCAGCGCAGGTAGTTGATCTGGTAGTCCGCGCCGTACCGCTCGCCCGGCGAGTACCGGGCCTCCTCGGTGTTGTCACCGCCCTCGACGAAGATCGCGTCCGCCGGGCACGCCCACGCGCACAGCTCGCAGCCGACGCACTTCTCGAGGCCGTCCGGGTGGCGGTTCAGCTGGTGGCGCCCGTGGTAGCGCGGGGCGGCGGGGGCGCCGGCCTCCGGGTACTCCTCGGTGGCGACCTTCTTGAACATCATCCCGAAGGTGACGCCGAAGCCCTTGACGGGATCAAGAAACCCCATCTTGTGCCCCTTCCTTTGCGGTACCGACGGCCGCCGGCTTGCGGCGGGCCGCCTTCGCCTCGGCCTTGGCCAAAGCCTTCTGACGCGGGGTGGTCTGCGGGACCTTGAGGTCCAGCGGCGGGACCGGGAAGCCGCCGCCGGTGACCGGGATGCTCTCGCTCTCCTCTTCGCGGCCCGCGGCGCGGACGTAGAAGAACAGCGAGGCGACGATGAAGATCGCGACCGCGGCGATGATGATCGTCGCGGTGTTCCAGGTGATCACCTTCGCGAAGGTCACCATGACGATCCACACCAGGTTCAGCGGGACCAGGACCTTCCAGCCCAGGCGCATGAACTGGTCGTAGCGCAGGCGGGGCAGCGTGCCGCGCAGCCAGATGAACCCGAAGAGCAGGATGAACATCTTCGCGAAGAACCACAGCACCGGCCACCAGCCGGTGTTGAGGACGTTGTTCCCGATCAGCGACAGCGGCCACGGGGCCATCCAGCCGCCGAGGAACAGCGTCGTGGCGAACGCCGAGACGATCACCATGTTGACGTACTCGGCGAGGAAGAACATCGCGAACTTCATCGAGCTGTACTCGGTGTGGAAGCCGCCGACCAGCTCCGACTCGGCCTCCGGGAGGTCGAACGGCGCCCGGTTGGTCTCGCCGACCATCGAGATCAGGTAGATCACGAAGCTCGGGACCAGGTAGAGGAACCACACCTTGTGCTGCGCGCCGACGATGTCGGCCAGGTTCAGCGAACCCGCCTGCAGGATCACCGCGACGATCGAGAGACCCATCGCGATCTCGTAGGAGATCACCTGCGCCGCGCTGCGCATGCCGCCCAGCAGCGGGTACGGCGAGCCGGACGACCAGCCGGCGAGCACGATGCCGTAGACGCCGATCGAGGAGCAGGCCAGGATCACCAGCGCGCTGACCGGCAGGTCGAGCAGCTGGAGCACGGTCCGCTCGCCGAAGATCGACACCACCGGCCCGAACGGGATGGCCGACAGCGCGATCAGCGACGGCACCACGCACATGACCGGGGCGAGGAAGTACACCTTGCGGTCGGCGGTGTCCGGGATGATCTGTTCCTTGAACGGCAGCTTGATCGCGTCCGCGAGGGACTGCAGGTAGCCGCCCGGGCCGACCCGGTTGGGGCCGGGCCGGTTCTGCATCCGGCCGACCGCCTTGCGCTCCCAGACGATCAGGAAGATCGTCATGATCGGGCCGATCAGCAGGATGACCACGCACTTGAGCAGGATCAGCCACAACGGGTCGTCGGCCAGCAGCGCCGCCCGCGTGGCCGCGTCGGGAACGCTCCCGACGGCGGCTTCGGTCAGCAGCGGGGTCATTGCCCACCTCCAGCGAGGTTCACGACGGCGCCGTGCCCGGCACCGAGCGTCTTGAACACGGCCGAGCCGTCGGAGTTGCCCGGCAGCCACACGACGCCGTCGGGCAGGTCGGCGATCTCCACCGGCAGCGTGATCGCGCCGCGTTCGGTGCTCACCTTCACGGTGACGCCCAGCCCTTCGGCGGTCTTCGCGGACAGCCGCGCGACCGGCGTGCGCTGGGTGCCCTTGAGGTGCGGCTCGCCGTCCTGCAGCGAGCCGTTGTCGATCAGCTGGCGCCAGGTCGACAGGACCGCCTGGCCGTCACCCGGCGTCGCGGGCGGTGCGATCTCGGCGGCGACGTGGCTCCAGCGCAGCGCCGAAGCCTGGCCCAGCTTCTCGAAGTCGCCGCGCGCGGCGGCCGGCGTCTGCGTGAACAGGTCCGCGTCCATCTCGACGGCGAGCGTGTCGAGCACCCGGCAGTCCGGCAGCGCGCCGGTGCCTTCGATGGTGGTGTCGAACGGGCGGGTGCGGCCCTCCCAGTTGAGGTAGCTGCCGGACTTCTCGTCCGACGCGGCCACCGGGAGCACGACGTCCGCGCGCTCGGTCACCGCGCTGTGCCGCAGTTCGAGGCTGACCACGAACCCGGCGTTGTCCAGCGCGCGCAGCGCGAGGTCCGGGTCCGGCAGGTCGTACGGGTCGACGCCGCCGACGACCAGGCCGCCCAGCTCGCCGGCCGAGGCGGCCAGCAGGATGTCCGTCGCGTCGCGGCCCGGGGTGGCCGGGAGCGGGACGCCCCAGGCGTTTTCGACGGCGACGCGGGCGGCGTCGTCGCCGACCCGGCGGCCGCCGGGCAGCAGCGACGGCACGCAGCCGGTCTCCAGGGCACCCCGGTCGCCGGCGCGGCGCGGGATCCACGCGAGCCGGACGCCGGTGCGCTCGACCAGGTCGTGCAGGGCGGCGAACAGGCCGGGGATCGCGGCGGCGCGCTCGCCGACCAGGACGACCGCGCCGTCGCCGCGCAGGGCCTCGTCGAGGTCCGGCGCGTGCTTGGCGATGCCCTCGACGGCCGCGGCCTCCTGGCCGGGGACGCAGGCGAGCAGCTCGCCGAACGTCTTGCGCACCGACGACGTCGTCCACTGTCCCAAGTGGACGACCCGGGTGCGGTTCTTGCGGGCCGCCTTGCGCAGCCGCAGGAACACGATCGGGGCCTCGTCCTCGGGTTCGAAGGCGACGCACAGGACCGTCCGGGCCCGCTCGATCTCGCCGAAGGTGACGCCGGACTCCGGCGTGGTGCCCACGACGTGCGAGGTGAGGAACGCGAGCTCCTCGGCCGAGTGCGGGCGCGCGCGGAAGTCGACGTCGTTGGTCCGCAGGGCGACGCGGGCGAACTTCGAGTACGCGTAGGCGTCTTCGACGGTCAGCCGGCCACCGGGCAGCACGCCGACGCCGGCCGAGCGGGCTTCGGTGAGGCCCGCCGCGGCGATGCGCAGCGCGTCGGTCCAGGACGCCTCTTCCAGCTCACCGGTCTCGCGGTTGCGGACCAGCGGCCGCCGGATGCGGTCCTCGGCGCCGGTGTAGCGGAACGCGAACCGGCCCTTGTCGCAGATCCACTCTTCGTTGACCTCGGGGTCGTCGCCGGCCAGCTTGCGCTGCACCCTGCCGCGCCGGAAGTCGGTGCGCTCGGCGCAGCCGGACGAGCAGTGCTCACAGACGCTCGGCGAGGACACCAGGTCGAACGGCCGCGACCGGAACCGGTAGGCCGCGCTGGTGAGCGCGCCGACCGGGCAGATCTGGATGACGTTGCCCGAGAAGTAGCTCTGGAACGGCTGGCCGGACGTCGTCCGGGAGGCCAGGTCCAGGACGTCCGCCGTCTCCGCGGTGCCGATCTGCTGGTGGGCGCCGCGTTCGAGGAGCTCGATGAACGGGTCGCCGGCGATCTCGCGGGAGAACCGGGTGCAGCGCTGGCAGAGCACGCAGCGTTCGCGGTCCAGCAGCACCTGCGTCGAGATCGGCAGCGGCTTCGGGAACGTCCGCTTGGTGTCGACAAAGCGAGATTCGGTCCGGCCGTGGGCCAGGGCCTGGTTCTGCAGCGGGCACTCGCCGCCCTTGTCGCAGATCGGGCAGTCCAGCGGGTGGTTGATGAGCAGGAGCTCCATCACGCCCTGCTGGGCCTTGTCCGCGACCGCCGACGTCAGCTGGGTCTTGACGACCATGCCGTCGGCGACGGTCATCGTGCAGGACGCCTGCGGCTTCGGCATCGGACGGCCGCCCATCTCGACCTCGACCAGGCACTGGCGGCAGGCGCCCGCCGGGTCGAGGAGGGGGTGGTCGCAGAACCGCGGGATGACCGTGCCGAGGCGTTCGGCCGTGCGGATGAGGAGCTCGCCCTTGGGGGCGATGACCTCTTCGCCGTCGATGACCAGCTTGACGTGGCCTTCGGGGACCGGCGTCTCGGTGGTTTCGGGCTTGTCGGGCGCGATCGTCATGCCTGCGCTCCCACGAGTTCGGGCTTGGTCTGTTCGTGCCGGTTCGCTTCGCACAGCGCGAGGAACTCCTCGCGGAAGTACTTGATGCCGCTCTGGATCGGCGACACCGCGCCGTCGCCGAGGGCGCAGAACGACCGGCCGAGGATGTTGTCGCAGACGTCGAGGAGGGTGTCGATGTCCTCCTCGGTGCCGTGGCCCTCGACCATGCGCTCGAGGATCTGCGCCAGCCAGTACGTGCCTTCGCGGCACGGCGTGCACTTGCCGCAGGACTCGTGCTCGTAGAACTGGGTCCACTTCATCACGGCCCACGGCACCGACACGGTCTCGTTGAAGACCTGGACGGCGGTGGTGCCCAGCATCGACCCGGCTTCCGCCGCGCCTTCGAAGTCCAGGGGAACGTCGAGGTGCTCGGCGGTGAACATCGGCGTGGACGAGCCACCCGGGGTCCAGAACTTGAGCGGGATGCCGTCCTTCATGCCGCCCGCCATGTCGAGCAGCTCGCGCAGGGTCGTACCGAGCGGGCACTCGTACTGGCCGGGCTTCTCGACGTGGCCGGAGATCGAGTAGATCTTCGGGCCGGGCGACTTCTCGCGGCCCATCTCGCGGAACCAGCTCGACCCGCCGTTGACGATGAACGGCGCGCTGGCGATGGTCTCGACGTTGTTGACCGTGGTCGGCGCGGCGTACAGACCCGCGGCGGCCGGGAACGGCGGCTTGAGCCGCGGCTGGCCACGACGGCCTTCGAGCGAGTCCAGCAGCGCCGTCTCCTCGCCGCAGATGTACGCGCCCGCGCCCGCGTGGACGGTGATCTTGAGGTCGAAGCCCGAGCCGAGGATGTTCTCACCCAGGTAGCCCGCCGCTTCGGCTTCGCGCACGGCCGCGTTGAGGCGGCGGATGCAGTGCAGCGCCTCGCCGCGGACGTAGATGAAGCAGTGGTTGGACCGCATCGCGTACGAGGCGATGATGCAGCCCTCGATCAGCGAGTGCGGGTCCGCCATCATCAGCGGGATGTCCTTGCAGGTCCCCGGTTCGCCCTCGTCGGCGTTGATCACCAGGTAGTGCGGCTTGTCGAAGTTCGGCGGCATGAACGACCACTTGATGCCGGCCGGGAAGCCCGCGCCGCCGCGGCCGCGCAGGCCGGAGTCCTTGACCAGCTGGACGAGCTGCTCCGGCGTCCCGGCCAGTGCCTTGCGGACGGCGGTGTAGCCCTCGAGTGCCTCGTACGTCCCGATCTGCCAGGAGTTCGGCGACAGCCAGCGCTTGGTGAGGACCGGAGTGATGGGGTCAGCCATTACTTCTTCTCCACTTCTGGCAGCGGCACGTCGGACGCCACCGGGGCGACCCAGCCGCGGTCCTGCGCGAGCTTCGCGCCCCGCAGCGTCTCGACGGCCTGCGACGGGCCGTCGACGTCCCGGCGGAAAGCCGTCTCGTCCTCCGGGAAGAACCCGGCGAGCTGCAGCTCGGCGCCCTTGAAGTTCGTCAGCGGGGCACCGCGCGTCGGGGCCGGCTTCTTGCCCGCCTGCAGCGCGTCGACCAGCGCGACGGCCTTCTCCTCGGTCTGGTTGTCGAAGTACTCGTAGTTGACCTGGATGACCGGCGCGAGGTCGCAGGCCGCGAGGCACTCGGCGTGCTCGAGGGTGATCGAGCCCGGCTCGTTCGGCGTGCCCGCGGTCTCGTTGTGCCCCAGCGGCTGCTCCTCGGAACCGAGGTGCGTCTGGAGCTTCTTGTAGATCGCGTCGCCGCCCATGGCCGCGCACAGCGTGTTGGTGCAGACGCTCACGAGGTGCTCGCCGCACGGCTTGCGCTTGTACATCGTGTAGAACGTCGCGACCGCGCTGACCTCGGCGTCGGACAGGTCGAGCTGCTTCGCGCAGAACGCGATGCCTTCCTGGCTGACGTAGCCCTGCACCGACTGCACGAGGTGCAGCATCGGCAGCAGCGCCGAGCGGGACATCGGGTAGCGCGCGATCAGTTCCTGCGCCTTCGCGTGGATGTCCGCGTCGAAGATGTCCTCGAGGGGCGTTTCGGTGATGATCCCGGCCGCCACTTCGGGGTCCGGCGCGATGGCGACGACGTCGGTGTCGGGCCCGGCCGCGGCGTGCGTCGTCGCGGAGTGGTTCGGGCCCGGCTCGGGAACTGCTGTGGTCATCGGTCCACTCCCCCCATGACGGGGTCGATCGAGGCGATGGCGGCGATCACGTCGGCGACCAGGCCGCCCTCGGCCATGGCGGGCATCGACTGCAGGTTCACGAAGCTCGGTTCGCGCACGTGGACCCGCAGCGGCCGGGTGCCGCCGTCGGAGACCAGGTGCGCGCCCAGCTCGCCGCGGGGCGACTCGACCGCCGCGTAGACCTGGCCCGGCGGGACCTTGAAGCCCTCGGTGACCAGCTTGAAGTGGTGGATCAGGGACTCCATCGACTGGCCCATGATCTTCTTGACGTGCTCGAGCGAGTTGCCCATGCCGTCGCTGCCGATGGACAGCTGCGCGGGCCACGCGATCTTCTTGTCCTCGACCATGACCGGGCCCGGCTCGAGCTTCTCCAGGCACTGCTCGATGATCTTGAGGCTCTCGTGCATCTCGTGCACCCGGATCAGGTAGCGCGACCAGCAGTCGGCGCCGTTGTCGACCGGGACGTCGAAGTCGAACTCGTCGTAGCAGGAGTACGGCTCGGTCTTGCGCAGGTCCCACGGCAGGCCCGCGGACCGCAGCACCGGGCCGGTGACGCCGAGCGCGAGGCACGCGTCCACCGGCAGGTAGCCGACGCCCTTGAGCCGGTTGCGCCAGATCGGCTGGCCGGTGAAGAGCTTGTCGTACAGGGGAAGGCGTTCCTTCATCGTCTTGATGAACGCCTTGACGACCTCGACGTAGTCGGCCGGCATGTCCTGCGCGAGGCCGCCGGGCCGGATGAACGCGTGGTTCATCCGCAGGCCGGTCAGGTGCTCCAGCAGGTGCAGCACCTCCTCGCGCTCGCGGAAGCCGAGCGTCATCGCGGTGGTGGCGCCGAGCTCCATGCCGCCGGTGGCGATGTAGACCAGGTGCGAGCCGATCCGGTTGATCTCCAGCAGCATCACGCGCAGCAGCTGCGCGCGGCGCGGGGCTTCGATCTGCAGCAGCTTCTCGACGCCGAGGCAGTACGCCATCTCCGTCGAGAGCGGGGCCAGGTAGTCCATGCGCGTCACGAAGGTGACGCCCTGGGTCCAGGTCCGGTACTCGCAGTTCTTCTCGATGCCGGTGTGCAGGTAGCCGATGACCGACCGCAGCTGCGTGACGGTCTCGCCCTCCATCTCCAGCACGAGCCGGAGCACGCCGTGCGTCGACGGGTGCTGCGGGCCCATGTTGATGACCATGCGCTCGTCGTGCTGGGCGTCGGCGATGACGTCGTCCCAGTCGCCGCCGGAGACCGTGTAGACGCGGCCTTCGGTGGTGTCGCGGGAATCCGCGTAGCTGACGTCGTCGGTGCTGTCGCTGCCCTCGGCGGTGGTCGACGTGCCCGTGGTGACGTCGGAAAGGTTCTCGGTGCTCACGAGTACGACCTCCGCTGGTCCGGGGGCGGGATCTCCGCGCCCTTGTATTCGACCGGGATCCCGCCGAGCGGGTAGTCCTTGCGCTGGGGGTGGCCGTCCCAGTCGTCCGGCATCAGGATCCGGGTCAGCGCCGGGTGGCCGTCGAAGACGATCCCGAACATGTCCCAGGCCTCGCGCTCCTGCCAGTCGGCGGTCGGGTAGACCCCGACCAGCGACGGCACGTGCGCGTCCTCGACGTCGAGGGTGACCTCGAGGCGGATCCGGCGCCGGTAGGTCAGCGACGTGAAGTGGTAGACCGCGTGCAGCCGCTGCGGGACGTCTACGCCGTAGTCCACACCGGACACCGAGGACAGCAGCTCGAACCGGAGACCGCCGTCGTCGCGCAGCGTCTTCGCGATCGCGGGCAGGTGCTCGCGGGCGACGTAGAAGGTGATCTCGCCGCGGTCGACCGTCGTCTGCAGGATCGCCTCGGCGGGGATCTTGCGCTCGGCCAGCGCGGCGTAGAACTCGTCGGCGAACTGGTCGAACCAGCCGCCGTACGGGCGCTCGGCCGGCGCCGGGCTGTACGCCGGGAGCCGGACGCCGCCGTAGCCGGAGGTGTCGCCGGTGCCGTGGACGCCGAACATGCCCTGGCGTTCGCGCCCGGTGACGACCGGTTCGGCCGCGCCGGGCCCCTGGGCCGTCAGGCCGGTTTCGGCACGCTCGGCGCTCGACTGCTCTTCGCCGGGTTGGGGGTTCTCAGTCATCGCTCTACTTCTTCGCGTACTTGATCGACGACGCGACGAGCTCGGTGCGCTCCCCGCTCGCGGCGCGGATGGCGGCGCGGCGGGCGTTGATCGGCTCGTCCTGGATCTTGGCGTGCAGCTTGAGGATCGCGTCCAGCAGCATCTCCGGCCGCGGCGGGCAGCCGGGCAGGTACATGTCGACCGGCACGATGTGGTCGACGCCCTGGACCACGGCGTAGTTGTTGAACATGCCGCCGGAGGAGGCGCAGACGCCCATCGCGAGCACCCAGCGCGGCTCGGCCATCTGGTCGTAGATCTGGCGCAGGACCGGGGCCATCTTCTGGGTGACGCGCCCGGCGACGATCATCAGGTCGGCCTGCCGCGGCGTCGCGCTGAAGCGCTCCATGCCGAAGCGGGCGATGTCGTAGCGGGAACCGCCGACCGTCATCATCTCGATCGCGCAGCAGGCGAGGCCGAACGTGGCGGGCCACAGCGAGTTCTTGCGCGCCCAGTTGACGAGGCCTTCGAGGCTGGCCAGCAGGACGCCGTTGGGGAGTTTTTCTTCGAGGCCCATGGGTCTAGTTCCAATCCAGGCCGCCGCGCCGCCACACGTAGGCGTACGCGAAGCCGACCGTCGCGATGAACAGCAGGATCTCCACCAGGCCGAACGTGCCCAGCGCGTCCGCCTGCACGGCGAACGGGTAGAGGAAGACCATCTCGATGTCGAACAGGATGAACAGCATCGCGGTGATGTAGTACGCGACCGGCATCCGCCCGGCGCCGACGAGCGGCTGCGGGGACGGCTCGATGCCGCACTCGTAGGCGGAGAGCTTGGCCTTGTTGTACCGGCTGGGGCCGACGAGCGGCCCGAGCAGGACCGACAACACGGCGAACGCCAATGCCAGCACGAACAACAGGACCAAGGGCAGGTAGGGCTTCAGGCTCGGGGCCTCTTGCGCCAGCTGCACCGTGTCGGTCCGGGTCAGCAACGTCAGCACGGGGTCTTCGCCATCCTTTCCGCGCCGCTGCGGTTGTGCTTGTGGTGGGGAACCGCTGGGCCTCGTCGGCACCCTAAGGGACCTGGGTCACACCGCCGAGGGTCAGGGTCTCCTTACGGCCCGTGGCTGGACCGCATAGAGCTTGTGAAATAGTTCACAAGCCACTCGTCGTGGATGTGAAGGGATTCACAAAGCATGGGGGGAGTCTAGGACGCGACTCACACTCTTGTCCCTAGTACCCCGTGTTATAAGGGTCGCCTAAGTTTCGGCGCCATCGTTGTCACGGGTCGGCAACACCGCGCGCGCGACCTGCGCGAAAGGCGTTCAAGATCGCGATCCGGCCGGACAAAACGGGCGCTGACCTGTGATCTATCCCACTGACCGCACGGCCAACTTGTTAGGCCACTCGTGTGTCCGCGCGCGAAGAAGCCCGGCACGGAAACCGTGCCGGGCTCTCGGAAATCCGGTCAGCGCGGGCTCGGCGTGACCTTCGCCAGCGCCGAAATGAGCCGGTCGACGCCGTCGCCGCCCTTGGCGTCGTAGCAGCCCGACAGGCCCTTGTAGACCAGCGGCAGGAGCTTGTTGATGCGCAGCCCGTACTTGGTGCACGCGTGCATGATCTTCGGCTTGCCGATGATCTTCGCGAACACGTTGCCCAGCTGGTAGTAGCCGCCCATCAGCTCGCCGACGGCCCGCGGGTACGCCTCCAGCGCCCGTTCCCGCGAAGGCCCTTCGCGACGCGCCAGCGCTTGCACGACGACCTCCGCCGCGAGCTGCGCGGACTCCATCGCGGCCGAGATGCCTTCGCCGTTGAACGGGCTGACCATGCCGCCGGCGTCGCCGAGCAGCAGGAGGCCGTCGCGGTAGTGGGGAGTGCGGTTGAAGCCCATCGGCAACCCGGCCCCGCCGACCTTGCCGATCGCGTTCTCCTCGCGGTAGCCCCACTCCTCCGGCGTCCCGTCGAGCCACTGGCGCAGCAGCGCGCGGTAGTCGGTGTTCCGGAACGAGGCCGACGTCGACAGCATGCCGAGGCCGACGTTCACCGTGCCGTCGCCGAGCGGGAACGCCCAGCCGTAGCCCGGCAGCAGCTTCGGGTTCCGCGGGTCGGACTTGTCCCACAGCTCGAGGTGGCCCTCGATGAACGGGTCGTCGTGGCGCGGGCTCTTGTAGTACTGGCGCACCGCCACGCCCATCGGGCGCTTCTCGTTCTTCTGGATGCCGACGCTCAGCGCGAGCCGCGCGGACACGCCGTCGCAGGCCAGTACCAGCGGCGCGTAGTACTTCACCGGCGTCTTCTCCGGGCCGACCTTCGCCTCGACGCCGACCACGCGCCCGCTCGGGTTGGTGATCGCGCTGGTGACGGTGGTGCGCTCGTAGAGCCGCGCGCCCGCCTTGACCGCGAGCTTGGCGAGGAGGTCGTCGAAGTCGTGGCGGGTGCGGGAAACGCCGTACGGCGGGTAGCTCGTCAGGTCCGGCCAGTCGAGTTCCAGCGTCAGGTCGCCGGTGAGGATCCGCAGGCCGCGGCTGTGCACCCAGCCGGCGTCCTCGCTGGTGTCGATGCCCAGGTCGATGAGCTGCTTGACGCCGCGCGGGGTCAGGCCGTCGCCGCAGACCTTCTCGCGGGGGAACTCGGTCTTCTCCAGCAGGAGGACGTCGACGCCCGCGCGGGCCAGGTAGGTGGCCACGGTGGAGCCAGCGGGTCCGGCGCCGACGACGATGACTTCGGCGTCCTGGTCTGCGGTGCGTCGCGTCATATGCGCGAGTTTAGGCAGGCTTGCGCGCGCGGTGGATGGCCACGACCCCGAATGTGAGGTTCAACCACTCGACGTCGGTCCAGCCGGCGCTCGCGATGATCTCGCCGAGGGTGCGCTGGTCGGGCCAGGTGAGCATGGATTCGGCCAGGTACTTGTACGCCTCGGGGTTCGACGACGTCCGGCTGCCGACCCAGGTCAGCAGCTTCAGGACGAACCGCCGGTGGACGAACCGGATGGGCGCGAACGGCGGCGTCGAGACCTCGCAGATCACCAGGCGGCCGCCGGGCTTGACCACGCGGGCGATCTCGGTGAGCGCGGCCTTCGGGTCGACGAAGTTGCGCAGGGCGAGGGAGATCGTCACGGCGTCGAAGCTCTCGTCGGCGAACGGCAGGTTGAGCGCGTCCGCCGCGACCATCGGGACCCTGCGGTGCAGGCCCGCGCGCAGCATGCCGAAGGAGAAGTCCGCGGCCAGGCACCAGGCGCCGCCACGGGCGTACTCGACGGTCGACACGCCGGTGCCGGCGGCGAGGTCGAGGACTCGTTCCCCGCGGCGGGCGTCGAGCACGCGGGCGGTGGTGGTGCGCCAGCGGCGGTCGAAGCCGAAGGTCATGAACGAGTTCGCCCGGTCGTACCCGGACGCGACGCCGTCGAACATCGCGGCGACTTCGTGCGGATCCTTGTCCAGGCTTGCGCGTGACATGACCTGAGATTAGTCGGCTTCGTTCAACGGAACGTGGCCAGCATCCCCGCCACCGCCGCGGGCCAGGTGAACTCCTCGGCCCGCGCCCTGGCCGCGGCACGCCGGACCTCCTCGGGCCTGTCCAGGAGGTCCGTGACGGCGGTGGCGAACGCCGGCGCGTGGTCGTCCACCGCCGCGCCGCACCCCGGGCGCACGATCTCCCGCAGCGCCGACGACGCCGACACCACCACCGGCGTCCCCGACGCCAGTGCCTCCAGCGCCGCGAGCCCGAACGTCTCGTGCGGCCCCGGCGCGAGGGAGACATCCGCGCTGGCCAGCAGCCGGGCGACGTCGCCGCGGCCCGGCAGGAACCCGAGGAACGTCACCGGCAGCCCCCGCGCCCGGCGTTCGAGCGCTCGCCGTCGCGGCCCGTCGCCGGCCACCACCAGCCGCACCCGCGCGCCCGCCTCGGTCAGCTCGGCGACGGTGTCCACGCTGCGCTCGGCGTGCTTCTCCGGCGACAGCCGTCCGCAGTGCACCAGCAGGGCGTCCGCACCGGAGGCGAGGCCGGCGCGCCAGCCGTCGTCGCGCATGGCGGGCCGGAACGTCGTGAGGTCGACGCCGAGCGGGACACGGCGGACGTTCGGTGCCGCGATCCGGTCGAACTCCGCGCGGGCGAAGGCCGTCGTGCAGACGACGGTGTCGTAGCCGGCGGCCATCCGCCGGTTCGCGACGTCGGCGACGCGGCGGGCCACCGGCGCGGGCAGCAGGAACTGCTCCAGGAGGCGGTCGAGCCGCTCGTGGGAGATGACCGTGCTGGGCACGCCGTGCCGGCTCGCCCAGCCGCCCATGCCCCGCAGCGTCAGCCGGTCGGACACTTCCAGGCGGTCCGGCTCGAGCCTGCGCAGGACCGCGCGGACCCGGTGCGGGTCGACCGCCCGGTAGCCGCCGGTGCCCGGGATCTTCGGCGCGGGCAGCGAAAACCGGCGCACCCCGGTCGGGAGGACTTCGTCGGCGTGCCGGCGGCCGGGCACCACGAGCGTCACCTCGTGCCCGCTCGCGACGTAGCCGGCGCCGAGGTGGTGCAGCGCGGTGCGCAGCCCGCCCGAGCGCGGCCCGTAGAAGTTCGCGAGCTGGACGATGTGCACGTCAGGCCGCGCGGGCGGCCCGGCCCCGCACGGCTTCGTAGTGCCCGACGAGCTCGTGGCAGACGGCGGGCCAGGTGCGGCCCAGCACGACCTTGCGCGCCTTCTCGCCGAGCCTCGCGCGCAGGGCCGCGTCGCGCAGGTCGCCGACCTTCGCGACCAGCGCCGTCCCGAACCGCTCGCGGTCCGCGGGCAGCAGGTAGCCGGTGCGGCCGGGCAGCACGAGGTCCTTCGGGCCGCCGGCGTCCGGGGCGAGCACCGGCAGCCCGGAGGCCATCGCCTCCTGCACGGCCTGGCAGAACGTCTCGTGCGGTCCGGTGTGGACGAAGACGTCCAAGCTCGCGTACGCCTTCGAGAGGTCTTCGCCGTACTTCGCGCCGAGGAACGCGGCTCCCGGGAGCTGCTCCTTCAGCGAGGGCAGTTCCGGGCCGTCGCCGACGACGACCACGCGGATCCCGGGCACCCCGGCCAACGCGGCCAGCCGGTCGACCTCCTTCTCGGGCGCCAGCCGTCCGACGAACCCGACGAGCAGCTCGCCGTCCGGGGCCAGCTCGGCCCGCAGCGCCGGATCGGCGTGCGCCGGGGAGAACCGGTCGATGTCGACGCCGCGCGCCCAGCGGTGCACCCGCGGGACGCCGTGCCGCCGCAGCTGCTCGACGGAGTCGCTGGAGGGCGCGAGCGTCCGGTCGGCGCGCGAGTGCAGCCGGCGCACCCAGCGCCAGGCCGCGCGGGCGGCGATGCCGAAGCCGTACGCGGCGGCGAACCCGGCGATGTCGGTCTGGTAGACGGCGATCGACGGGACACGCAGCCGTCTCGCGGCGGCGAGCCCGCGCGCGCCGACGACGAACGGCGACGCCAGGTGCACGACGTCCGGGCCGAACGCGGCCAGCGCGTTGAGCACGGTCCGCGTCGGCAGGCCGATCGGCAGGGAGCTGACGCCGGGGACGTCCAGCGCGGGGATCCGGATCACCGGGGCCCCGCGGTAGGAGTCCGGGCCGGGGCCGGGCGCGATGATCAGCACGTCGTGCGCGCGTTCGCGCAGGTGCTCGACGACCCGCAGGACGGAGTTGGTCACGCCGTTCACCTGGGGCAGGAAACTTTCGGTGACTATGGCGACTCGCACGTCATGGACGATCGCACCCGATCCTGGCGACCGCGTGACACGGCGGCCAACGGTGCCGGAACAGATCGGCTACGACATGTCATCTCGTGGTCGCGTGCCGGAAACCCGGGTGGCCCAGACTAAGCAGGCATGACCCTCTTGTCCTCACGGCCGCCGCGGCCCGTCGAGCCCGGTTTGCTGTCGAGGGCGCTCGAAGTGGCCGGGCGGCTGGCCAACGACGCCACCGACGTGATCACCGCGACCGCCGGCCGCGGCGCCCACCCGTCCACCCTGGACTCGCCGTTCGACTGGGTCACCGACACCGACCGGATCCTGGAGCGCCACACGCGGCGCGTGCTGACGGCGGAGTTCCCGGGCATCCCGGTGGTCGGCCACGAGTTCGGCGCGGACCACGGAGCGGACGTCGCGGAGTACCGCTGGGTGGTCGATTCGGTGGACGGCACGGCGAACTACGTGGCCGGGGTGCCCTGGTGCGCGTACAGCCTGGCGCTGGTGGACGCGGCGGGCCCGGTGGTGGGCGTGGTGGCGGACCCGTACCGGGCCCAGATCTACGCCGCGGCGCGCGGCCGGGGGGCCCGCGCGAACGGCAAGCCGATCCAGCTGGCGGACCGCTGCGTGACGGCGGGAGCCCTGGTGTGCACGGAGCTGGCCCGCACGGGCCCTTGGCCGGGAATGGGCGGCTTCATCGAGCGAGCAGCGGCGGCGCACGCCGGGGTCCGGGTACTCGGCTCGGCGGCGTTGTCGATCGCCCAGGTGGCGTTGGGCCACGCGGCGGCGGCGGTGCTGCACAGCTACCACGAGTGGGACGTGGCGGGTGCGGTGGCGATGGCGATCGAGGCGGGGGCGGTGGTCCTGGACAAGCACGGCGAGGACACGGCGCTGCCGACGGACGGCTTGCTGGTGGCGGCCCCGGGAGTGGCGGACGAGGTACTGGGCTGGTGGCAGGAGACGGCGGGCTGAGTTGTCCACATCGGGTCCGGTTGTCCACAGATTCGCCGCGTCACCCGGTTGTGGAGCCACCCGCCGATAGACTGGAACAGGGCACGCCCCCCAGGGTGAGGCGGGGAACTGTCTGGTCGGGAGGGGGCACAACGGCCGCCTTCCGGCGACGCGGCAGGCAGACCCAGCCACCCGCCCTACACCTCCCCCGCCCCTCGTCCTCGCCGCAGTCAGCACCGGAGAGCCGGGGTCAAGGGTGAGCGAAGCTCATCGCGAAGCGACGCCGAAGGCGCCCTTGAGGCCGGGTCTCCGGTGTTGAACAATCAAAGGACGAGGAGCGGGGGAAACCCGGCAGCCCACCAGGAACCACTCAAGCAGCAGCCAAAGCCCGCTTGTTCTGCCGCCGAATCCACCAAAGCACCGGCCCGGCCACCAACCATGTGAAGAACACAAAACTCCCCAGCGGCAGCAACGTCAACGTGGCCGACCGCCCAGCCACCCGAGCCAGCTCCGGATCGGACGCGTCGTACTCGATCCGCACCAGCTGCCCGGCCGCCAGCCCGTCCGGGTACAGCACCCCGTTCGCCGGGCTGTGCACGATCCCGTCCGGTGTCTCGAAGTGGATGATCGTCCGGTCGAACGCCACCGAATCCACCGTGGCCGTGGCGGTCCCCAGCTGGGCCGAGATCGCGCCGTCGTTGCGGATCGCCGCGAAGAGCAGGCACACGCACATCACCGTGAGGAGCGAGGCGACGCCGAGGGTGGTCCACCACCCGACGCGCCTCGCCCGCTCACCTCTCGTGCTCACGCCGCGAGCGTAGCGGTCCGGCTCAGCCCGCGTGTTCGGCGGCGAGGAACCGGTGGTTCTGCTGGATCTGCTCGTACGAGCGAGGCTTGGCAACAGCCGCGGCCGAGCGAGCCGCCACAGCAGCGGCGGCGCCGTTCGGGCCCACCGCGGGCTTGCCCGCCGTGTAGAGCCACGTCTGGAACAGGTCGTGCAGCGGCTTGCCCGAGATCTTCTCCGCCAGCGCGATGAAGTCCAGGATCCGCCCGTTCGACCCGCCCCGCTGCGCCTGCCACGTCTTCAGGATGTCGAAGAACGCCTGGTCGCCCACGGCCGTCCGCAGCGCCTGGAGCGCCAGCGCACCCCGGTCGTACACGGCGTTGTCGAACTGGTTGTCCGCACCGGGATCGGCCGGGACCAGCTTCCACAGGTCGCCGTCCGCCGGGTTCGAGTCGTACGTGTACTGCGCGAGCTCGGCGACCGTTCCCTCGCCCTCGTGCTCCGACCAGAGCCACTCCGCGTACGACGCGAAGCCCTCGTTCAGCCAGATGTCGCTCCAGCGCCCCAGCGACACGTTGTCGCCGAACCACTGGTGGGCGTTCTCGTGCGCGATCAACGTCGTGTTCGAGCCCGCGCGGAAGTTGCGGGCGCCGTACGTCGGCCGCGTCTGGTTCTCCAGGGAGAAGCCGATGCCGCTGGTCACGACGCCGCCCTCGGCCTCGAACGGGTACGGCCCGAACTGGGTGGCCAGGAACTCGTCGATCTCCGGCGTCCGCTCGACGCTGGCCTTCGCCGCGTACAGCGAGTCACCGAGGTCGGCACCGTAGGCCGTGACGAACGGCTTGCCGTCGGGCGTCGTGGACTCGATGACCTCGTACTTGCCGACGATGAACGACGTCAGGTACGTGGCCTGCGGTTTCGTGCTGCGCCACTGCCAGCGGGTCCAGCCGGCGCGCTGCTTCGTCTTGCGGACCAGCGTCCCGTTGGAGATGGCGGCGGTGTCGTCCGGCGCCTCGATCGAGACGTCGTAGGTCGCCTTGTCGGTCGGGTGGTCGTTGGCCGGGAACCACCACGCCGAGCTCTGCGGCTCGTCGATGCCGAGCGCGCCGAAGGCCCCCTTCTTCCACGCGTTGATGCCGTCCACCGTCTCGGTCGACGGCGTGTCCGAGTAGGCGACGACGACCGTCGCGGTCTGGCCCTTGAGCAGCGGCTGCGCCGGCGTGATGACGAGCTCGCCGTTGCCGGTCTGGTTCGCGAACTGTGCCGGCCGGTTGTTCACCCGCACGCTCGACGCCTTCAGCGCGAAGTCGAGGTCGAACCGCGAAAGGTCCTGCGTGGCGGTGAGCAGCAGCGTCGTCGTGCCCGACAGGACGTCGGTCGCGGGCTGGTAGGTGAGCCGGATGTCGTAGTGCAGCACGTCCGTGCCGCCGTTGCCGGCGTTCGGGTAGTACGGGTCGCCGGCACCGGGGGCGCCGGGTGAGGGCGCCGCGCTCGCGGTACCGGCGAGCAGCACCGAGACGACGCCGGCCGCGAGCGCACCGAGCCCGGTGCGCGTTCTTGCACGCATTCGAAATCCTCCAGAGGAGTGAGAAGCAGCGCGCTCGAACGTAGCCAGCCAACAACACCCCAGGAACAGCCGAAGGGAGGTTTCTTGCCTTCTGGGATTACGCCCGGAAAGCGGTTGACATCAGGCGGCCGAGACGGCCGCGGAGACCGCGGCCCGCAGGCGGGCGTGCAGGTCGCGGTGCCGCGCGCGGTCCACCCGCACTTCGACGACCCGCAGGCCCGGCGCCGGTGCCAGCGCGGCCCGGAACTCCGTCAGCGTCTCCGCGACGACGTGCGGGACGCGGTAGCCCGCGCACAGCGCGCCCAGGTCGGCACCGTGCGGGGTGCCGAACACCCGCTCGAAGCTAGCCGAGTGCTCCGGCGCCCCCTGCTCGAGCAGGGAGAAGATGCCGCCGCCGTCGTCGTTGAGGACCACGATCGTCAGGTCCGGGCGCTGCTCCGCGGGCCCGGTCAGCAGCCCGGACGCGTCGTGCAGGAACGTCAGGTCGCCCAGCAGCGCGTACGACGGGCCTCGGTGCACGTACGCGGCCCCGATGGCCGTCGAGACCGTGCCGTCGATGCCCGCGACACCGCGGTTGCGGTGCACGAGGACGTCCGGGCGCAGCCGGCCGGCCAGTGCGACGTCCCGGGTCGGGTTGGACGAGCCGACGACCAGCAGCGAGTCCGGTGGCAGCGCGTCCACCAGCTCGGTCGCCACCCGCAACCCGCTGGGCCACGGCTCTTCGGCCAGCGTCGAGGCCACCGCGGACGCGGCCGCCGCGTCGGCCCGCCGCCAGCTGGCCAGCCACTCCGGGTCGGCGGGCTTGGTCGGCTCGTCGAACCACTGCCCGACCTGCCGGACGTTGTGCGCGGGCGCCGGCCAGTCCGAGTCCGGGCGCACCAGCAGCACCTCGACCGAGGCGTCCGAGAGCACCTTCTGGATCTGCCGGAACACCGTCGGCCGCCCGAGGCAGAGCACCTGCTCGGGCTTGTGCCGGGAGATGAACTCCTCGACGCCCAGCAGCCACGCGCCGGACGAGATCGCCGTGCCGCCGGACAGCCCGATCCCACCGGTCTCGGAGATCACCGGCCAGCCGTGCTGCTCGGCCCACTCGCTGGCCGCCTGGACGCCGGTGTCGCACGCGATGACCAGGCCGTGGCGCGCCGAGGGGACCACGAACGACGGCAGCGCGCCGAAGTCCGGCAGCTCGGTCCAGCGGGAGCCGTCGGCGCGGCCGTCGAGCGATTCGTACCACTCGCCGTCGTCGTCCACATCCGGCACGAGCGGCTCGCGGAACGGGATGTTCAGGTGCACCGGCCCGCAGCGCCACTCCCCGTAGGCGGCGTTCCAGGCCCGGCAGATCTGGCTCCGCCAGTACGAGTTCTGCCCGGCCCGCCGCTCGGCGACGGCCAGCTCGTCGAAGTAGCGGATCGCGTCGCCGTAGAGCTGGTGCTGGTCGATGACCTGCGACGCGCCCGCGGCCCGCAGCTCGGGCGGCCGGTCGGCGGTCAGCACGATCAGCGGGACGCCGGCCCGGTCGGCCTCCAGGACCGCCGGGTGGAAGTTCGCGGCCGCGGTGCCGGACGTGCAGAGCACGGCCACCGGGCGGCCGGTGCGGGCGGCGATGCCAAGGGCGAGGAAGGCGGCCCCGCGCTCGTCGATCCGGACGTGGAGCTGGAGCTTCCCGGCCGCCGCCGCGTCATACAGCGCGATCGACAGCGGCGCGTTGCGGGAGCCCGGGCAGAGGACGACGTGCGAAACGGTGTTGCGGACGAGCTCGTCGACGATGACCCTGGCCTGCGCGGTGGAAGGGTTCACCGGCAGGCCTCGCATCCATCGAGATCAGTAACGTCCACAGGTCCTATCCTCGCAAATGTGGATGACGCCCGAGTTTCCGAGCTGTTCGATCCGGCCGCCTGGACCGAGGTCGAAGGGTTCGCCTTCACCGACATCACCTACCACCGTTCCGCGGAGAACCGCGGCGGCAAACGCGTGGTGCGCATCGCGTTCGACCGTCCGGAGGTCCGCAACGCCTTCCGGCCGCACACCGTCGACGAGCTCTACCGGGCCCTCGACCACGCCAGGATGAGCGCCGACGTCGGCTGTGTCCTGCTCACCGGGAACGGCCCGTCGCCCAAGGACGGCGGGTGGGCGTTCTGCTCCGGTGGTGACCAGCGTATTCGCGGACGGTCCGGCTATCAGTACGCGAGCGGGGAGACCTCCGACACGGTGGACCCGGCGCGGGCCGGCCGGCTGCACATCCTCGAGTGCCAGCGGCTCATCCGGTTCATGCCGAAACCGGTGATCGCGGTCGTGCCGGGCTGGGCCGCGGGCGGCGGGCACTCCCTGCACGTCGTGTGCGATCTCACGCTCGCCTCGGCCGAGCACGCGAAGTTCAAGCAGACCGACGCCGACGTCGGCTCCTTCGACGGCGGCTACGGCTCGGCGTACCTGGCGAAGATGGTCGGGCAGAAGTTCGCCCGCGAGATCTTCTTCCTCGGCCGCGAGTACTCCGCCGAGCAGATGCACCAGATGGGCGCGGTCAACGCGGTCGTCCCGCACGCCGAGCTGGAAAAAGAGGCGCTGACCTGGGCGTGGGAGATCACCCGCAAGTCGCCGACGGCGCAGCGGATGCTGAAGTACGCGTTCAACCTCACCGACGACGGCCTGGTCGGCCAGCAGCTGTTCGCCGGCGAAACCACCCGGTTGGCCTACATGCAGGACGAAGCCGTCGAAGGCCGTGACGCCTTCCTCCAGAAGCGCGACCCCGACTTCAAGGACGTCCCCTATTACTACTGAGCTGCTCCCGGTCCACCTCGACGGCTCGCCCGAAGCGCTCCGGACGCTGAACAGAGCCGTCGCGGACGCGCTGGGCGGCGGCCCGGCGGTGCTGCCCTTCACCGACCCCGCGCTGAGGGACGCCATGGCGCCGGGCGAACCCGCCGAGCCGGGTACCGCGGTGGTCATCGCCACGTCGGGCTCGACCGGCGCCCCGAAGGGCGTCCTGCTGTCGGCCCGCGCGCTGACCGCGTCCGCCGAGGCCACGCACGCCCGGCTCGGCGGCCCCGGCCACTGGCTGCTGGCCACGCCCGCGCACTACATCGGCGGGCTGCAGGTGCTGGTCCGGTCGCTGCTGGCCGGGACGACGCCGGCGCTGCTGACCGGCACCGCCTTCCGCCCGGACGAGTTCGCGGCCGCGGCGGCCCGGCTGACCGGCGGCCCGCGGTACACGGCGCTGGTGCCGACCCAGCTGGTCCGCCTGCTCGACGACGGCGGCGCGGGCCTGGCCGCGGCGAAGACGTTCGACGCGATCGTGGTCGGCGCGGCCGCGACGTCGCCGGCCCTGCGCGAGCGCGCCGCCGAGGCTGGGGTCCGGATCGTGCCCGCGTACGGGATGAGCGAGACGGCCAGCGGCTGCGTCTACGACGGCGTCCCCCTCGACGGCGTCCGGGTCGACGTCGGCGGCGACCGGATCCGGATCGCCGGGGACGTCCTCGCCCACGGCTACCGGCGGCAGCCCGAACTGACCGCCGAATCCTTCTCCGGCGGCTGGTTCACCACGTCCGACCGGGGGATCCGGCATGACGACGGCCGCATCGAAGTCCTCGGCCGAGCCGACGACATGATCAACACCGGCGGCGTGAAGGTGTCGGCGACCGCGGTCGAGCGGTGCCTGGGCGCCCAGCCGGGCGTGCGGGACGCGTGCGTCGTCGGCGTACCGGACCCGGAGTGGGGCGAGGCGGTGGTCGCGCTGGTCGTCCTGGACGGCGAACACGGCGACCTGCGGGCGGCGGTCCGTGCGGAACTGGGCGCGGCGGCCACCCCGAAACGCATCGAATTCGCCACGGATCTCCCCCTCCGCGGCCCCGGGAAGATCGACCGGACGGCTGTGAAAGCCCGTCTTCAGTAGCGTTTGCGCCGCTGAATGGCCGCAGAGCGTTGACACGCACGGGGCGCGCCCGCTTGGCTACTCACCATGACGCGCTGGATGAGAATCGCCTTCGCCGCCATCGCCGTCACGCTGGGCGTCCTCCTGCCCGCGAGCGCGGCTCTCGCCGACGGCGTCGACCCCAACAGCGGGTCGCTCGTCTGGGAGATGCCGGCCTCGGATTGAGTTCGCGGGTTCCCGCTCGCCGCTGATCACCATGGCGTTGAATGGCGCCATGGCGAGCTTGAGCGAGTGGATCGAAGGAGCCCGGCCGCGGACGCTGCCCAACGCGGTGGCGCCGGTGGTGGCGGGGGTCGGCGCGGCGATCGCGCTGGACGGTTTCTCCTGGTGGCGTTCGGTGCTGGCGCTGCTGGTCTCCCTCTCGCTGATCGTCGGCGTCAACTACGCCAACGACTACTCCGACGGCATCCGCGGCACGGACGAGAACCGCGTCGGGCCGCTCCGGCTGGTCGGTTCGAAGGTCGCCGCCCCGAAGGCGGTGCTGACGGCGGCGCTGGTCTCGCTCGGCCTGGCCGGGGTGCTCGGCCTGGTCCTGGTGGCCGTCAGCGGCCACTGGTGGCTGCTGGGGATGGGCGCGCTGTGCATCCTCGGCGCGTGGTTCTACACGGGCGGGAAGAAGCCCTACGGCTACTACGGCTTCGGCGAGATCGCCGTCTTCGTGTTCTTCGGCTTGGCCGGCGTGCTCGGCACGGTGTACGTCCAGGCGGGCCGGGTCAGCTGGGCGGCGCTGGCCTGCGCGGTCGCGGTCGGCTGCTTCTCGACGGCGGTCCTGACGGC
Organism: Amycolatopsis sp. NPDC004747; assembly: GCF_053601335.1. Taxonomy (NCBI): domain Bacteria; kingdom Bacillati; phylum Actinomycetota; class Actinomycetes; order Pseudonocardiales; family Pseudonocardiaceae; genus Amycolatopsis; species Amycolatopsis sp. NPDC004747. Next base: position 290,778 of record NZ_JBSGBQ010000002.1, read on the forward strand.
CAACAACCTGCGGGACATCCCGACCGACATCGAGTCCGGCAAGCGCACCCTCGCCACCCGCCTGGGTGACCAGGGCACCCGGCGGCTCTACCTGGCGCTGATCGCGGTGCCGTACGTGCTCAGCGGGGTCCTGCAGTTCACCACGCACTCGCTCGCCGCGTTGACGGTGCTGAGCGCCGCCCTGCTGCCCCAGTCGGTCAAGGCGATCCTCCAGGACGCGACCGGCCGCGCTCTCATCCCGGCCCTGCGCGACACCGGGCTGGCGATGCTCGCCTGGGCGGTGCTGGCCGCGGTCGGCCTGAACGTCTAGCTCTCCGGGACGAACTTCCCGGTGGTCAGGAACTCCTCGAACAGCGCCGTGTGCGGCGCCAGGTCCAGGTTCTGCTGGGCCAGCCACTCGTCGTTGTAGTAGGTGTGCGCGTACCGCTCGCCGCCGTCGCACAGGAGCGTCACCACGCTGCCCGCCTGGCCGTCCTCGACCATCCGCGAGATGAGCCGGAACGCGCCGTAGAGGTTGGTGCCGGTCGAGCCGCCCGCCCAGTGGCCGGTCCGCTCGCGCAGCAGCCGGATCGCCGCCAGGGAGCCGGCGTCGGGGATCTGGAACATCTCGTCGATGACCCCGGGGACGAACGACGGCTCGCACCGGGGCCGCCCGATGCCCTCGATCCGCGACGGCATGCCGGTGGCGTAGTCCATGGCCCCGGTCTCCCAGGCGCCGTAGAACGACGAGTTCTCCGGGTCGACCACGCAGATCTTCGTCGTGTGGCGCTTGTAGCGGACGTACCGGCCGAAGGTGGCGCTCGTGCCGCCGGTGCCCGCGCCGACGACGATCCACTTCGGGATCGGGTGGCGCTCCGAGCGCATCTGCGCGAACACCGACTCGGCGATGTTGTTGTTGCCGCGCCAGTCCGTCGCGCGCTCGGCGTAGGTGAACTGGTCGAGGTAGTGCCCGCCGCACTCGGCCGCGAGCCGCTCGGCCTCGGGGTACATCGCCGGGGCCTCGTCGACGAAGTGGCACTCGCCGCCGTAGAACTCGATGAGCGCGACCTTCTCCTTCGACGTGCGCCGCGGCACGACGGTGATGAACCGCAGGCCGAGCATCCGGGCGAAGTAGGCCTCGGACACCGCGGTCGACCCGCTGGAGGCCTCGACGAGCACGGTGTCCGGCCCGATCTGCCCGTTGACCAGCCCGTAGAGGAACAGCGACCGGGCCAGCCGGTGCTTCAGCGAGCCGGTCGGGTGCACCGACTCGTCCTTGAGGTACAGGTCGATGCCCCACTCCGGGGGCAGCGGGAAGACGTGCAGGTGCGTGTCCGCGCTGCGGTTGGCGTCGGCCTCGATGATCCGGACGGCCTCGCGGACCCAGCTGCGGCTGTGCGGGCGGCTCATTCGGGCTGCCCGGCGTCGCCACGCAGCTGGGCGCGCAGCTCGGCCCGGGCGCGGGCGCGCTTCTCGTTGCGCTTCGCCAGCCCCGCGGTCACGCGGGCGTTGAGCGGGCGGAACAGCAGCAGGCCGAGCGGCAGCCCGACGACCAGGCCGATCAGCAGGGCGACCAGCAGCGGCACCCCGGCCAGTGACAGGCCCCACGCGATCACCCCGACCAGCACGAACCGCGCCAGCAGGTACAGCGTCAGGTCACGGGCCAGCTGCGGGGGCTTCTCGTCGCTCACACCAACGCAGGCTACGCCCCGCCCGGCCGGTCCTTCTGCAGGCCCGCGTTGTTCGGGCGGCCCTCGAACCGCGTGGAGAGCACCACGGTGGTGTTGGTGCGCCCGACACCCGGGATGCGGCGCAGCCTGCCGAGCGTGCGCTCGAGCTCGTCGACGGTCGGCACCCGCACCTTGACGACGAACGCCTCGTCGCCGGCCACCGCATAGCAGCTCTCGACCTCGTCGAGCTCCGCGAGCGCGTCGGCGACGTCGTCTTCCGTCGCGGTGTCGGTCGGGTGGATGCTGACGAGGGCGGTCACGCCGAGGCCGACCGAGCTCGGGTCGACGACCGCGTGGTAGCCGGTGATCACGCCGGCGGCTTCCAGCTTGCCCACGCGCTCGTGCACCGACGACGCGGACAGCCCGACGGCTCGCCCGAGGTCGGCGTAAGTGGCCCGTCCGTTGATGCGCAACGCTGCGATGATCTTCCGGTCCAACTGATCCACGGGATCACTCTATGCGGTTGGACAATCCCCCATTGGCACCACGCCTGGCCGCCGGTGGCCACGGGAGTCGACGTCTTCCCACGTCAGATCACCGGAGGGTAGTTGCCACGCGGAAGCAACCTGTCCGTTTTGACCTTTAAGGGCTCTTTACTCGCGGACAACCGTTCGAGTACCCGACGGGTGAAGTGCAACGATTGCCTTGTTGGCTACCCCGGCGCGACGGGCAGAAGGGCCCGGACGCCTCCGGTATAGCAGTGAGTTCGTTAAGGAGGCGGAAAATGACCGCGACGATGGGCGGACGCCTGCTCACCCCTGGCGAGGTGGCAGCGCTGTTCCGAGTGGACCCGAAGACGGTGACGCGGTGGGCGACCGCGGGCCGGATCGGCTCGATCCGGACCCCGGGCGGGCACCGGCGGTTCCGGGAGTCCGAGGTGAACGAGCTGCTCGCCGAGCTGACCACCGACGCCAGCGAACCGACGCGCACCGCCTGAACCATCCGGACGTCACGGCCGTGTCGGGTACGGGAACCACCCCGTCCCCGGCACGGCCTTCGTGCTCCACCGGCCCGGCTTGAGGCCCACCACACGGCCGGACCGGTTAACCTCGGGGGACAGGCAGCCACACGGAAGGATCCGGCATGCTCGCTCTGCTCGCGGCGGTCGGCGCGCTGGTCGTCGCCCTGCTCCTGTGGCGGTCGTTCGCCGGCCAGCGGGTCGGGGTGCCCTCGGCTCCGCGCCGCGCCCCGCTCGCCCCGGACGACGATCCCGACTTCCTGCGCCAGCTGGCCGAACAGCAGCGCAAACGCCGGGACGAAGACCTTTAGGCCACCCTTTACCTTCACCGGCCCCGTCACCCGCGTGACGGGGCCCGGAACTGGCGTGATCCGCCCGTCACCAGCGTGATTGAGGCCGGAACTCGCGAGTTCCGGCCTCAGTCACGCGAGTTACGGCTTCAGTCACGCGAGTTACGGCTTCAGTCACGCGAGTTCCGGGCCGGATCACGTGAGTGACGTCAGCGGTAGCCCTGGGAGAGCGGGGTGGCGAAGCCGTCGGCGACCGTGGCCGCCAGCTCCAGCAGGGCCAGGCGGGTGTCGCCGGACAGGCGGTCCAGCTCGATCTCCGCGCCTTCCTCCAGGTGCGGGTCGAACGGCACCTTGCAGACCGCCCGGACCTTCGCGCCGAAGTGCGCCGAAAGCTTGTCGAGGTCGACCGAGCCGCCCTTGGGCCGGACCGAGTTGATCACCGCCACCGAGCGCTTGACCAGCTCGCCGTAGCCGTGCGCCTCGAGCCAGTCCAGCGTCGCCGAGGCGCTGCGGGCGCCGTCGACCGAGCCGGACGAGACCACGACCAGCGCGTCCGCGACGTCCAGGACGCCCTTCATCGCCGAGTGCATCAGGCCGGTCCCGCAGTCGGTGAGCACGATGTTGTAGAAGTGCTCCAGCAGGTTGACCGTGCGCCGGTAGTCGTCCTCCGAGAACGCCTCCGACACGGCCGGGTCCTGCTCGCTGGCCAGGATCTCCAGCCGGCTCGACCCCTGGGACGTGTAGGACCGGACGTCGCTGTAGCGCGTGATGCGGGCTGCGTCACGCAGCAGGTGGCGGACCGTCGCGGTCGTCTCCAGCGGGATCTTCTGCGACAGCGTGCCGCGGTCCGGGTTGGCGTCCACGGCGACCACGCGGTCACCGCGCAGGGACGCGAACGTCGAGCCCAGCGTCGTCGTCACCGTGGTCTTGCCGACGCCGCCCTTGAGCGAGAGCATCGCGATCTTGTAGCACCCGCGCAGCGGCTGGTTGACGCGGGCGATGAGCTCGCGGCGGCGGGTGTCCGCCGGGCTCTCCCCCGGGTTGACCAGCTTCCCGGAACCGACGTAGAGCGCTTTCCGCCAGCCGGACTGCGGGGGCCGCTTGGTCTGCTTGACCAGGTGCGCGGTGGACAGGTCGTGGCCGTGGCCCGGCGGCTGCGGCGCCGCGTGCCGCCCGCCGCCCTGGGGCTGCGGGAGCCCGGACGGCTGCTGCTGCGGGTACTGGGCGTGGGCCTGGTACTGCTGCGCCGGGTCGCCGTACTGCGGCTGCAGCGGCGGGAGGTTCTGGTCGTAGCCGTAGGGCACCTGGTGCGGCCCCGAAACGGCGGGGTTGGGCACCTGGTGCGGGCCCGACACGGCCGGGTTGGGCGGCGGCGCCACCGCCTGCGTCGGCTGCACGTCGAACGCCCCCGACGTCTCGGGATGCGGGTGCGAGTCCGTCCGGTCCTCGGCGAACAGGCCCGCGCCGGCGGCCGGTTCAGCCTGTTCGGGGTGGCCTGGAGCCGATTCTTCGCTGGGTCCGGTCACCGGTGAAACCTCCACGCACTCCGCCTGACACTCTTCTCCCCCGGTGTCGACGGTAGTCGGCGTTCGCGCGGGGTGCTCAGCCCACCCCGGCGTAGGAGTGCAAGCCCGCGGTGACGAGGTTCACGAAGAACAGGTTGAAGACGATCGCGGCGAACCCGACGATGTTGATGGCCGCGGCCCTGGCCCCGCGCCAGCCCGCGGTCGCCCGCGAGTGCAGGTAGGCCGCGTAGACCACCCACGCGATGAACGCGACGGTCTCCTTGGGGTCCCAGCCCCAGAACCGGCCCCACGCCGACTCGGCCCAGACGGCGCCGCAGAGCACGCCGAAGGTGAACACCGGGAAGGCGAAGATGGTGGTCCGGTAGGCGATCCGGTCGAGGACGTCGGCCGCGGGCAGCTTCGGGGCGAACCGGGCGAACTTCGTGTTGTCCTTGTCGTGGGCCGCTCGGAAGAGGTAAAGCACGCTGGCCACGCCCGGCACCAGGAAGACGCCGGAGCCGATGATGGCCGCCGAAACGTGGATGACCAGCCAGTAGGACTGCAGCGCGGGCTGCACCGGCGCCGCGATCGTGTACAGCATCGTGCCGTTGACGAACATCAGGATCACGACGGGCAGCAGCAGGAAGCCGGTCAGGTGCCGGACCGGGAACTTCCACATGACGACGATCCAGGTGACCACCGTGATGAAGGTGACCGCCATGCCGTACTCGTACATGTTGCCCCACGGCGCGCGGTGCACGGCGAGGCCGCGCAGCACGATCGCCGACAGCTGCAGCAGCGCGCCGAGCACCAGCAGCGACGCGCCCATCCGGCCGATCCGCTCGGGACGCCCGACCTCCCGCTGCGCGACCGGGGCCTCCTCGACCGGCGGTCCGCCGGCCCCGACGAGCTCGCGCGAGCGCCGCTGCGCCCGCTCCATGGCGAGCCGGCCCTTGGCGCCGAAGCCCTGCTCGATCAGCGTCATCATCAGCGCGACGACGTAGATCGCCGCGGCCGTGGTGTAGAGCCAGTCGCTGTAGGTCGACAGCGTCTCGTTGATCGGCATGCCTCAGCCCTTCTGCCCGCTGAGCAGGCGTTCGCTGACCCGGTGGAACTCTTCGCCGTACCCGGCCTGGTCGGTGCGGGCCAGCCCGGCGACCTCGATCACGGTACCCGGGTCGTCTTCGGTCCCCGGTTTCACCCGCACCCACAGCCGGCGGCGCTTGACCAGCAAGGACGCGCCGAGCCCGACGAACATCGCGATGGCGAAGCCGAGCACGAACCCCTGGGTGGGGTCGTGAGAAACCTGCAGTGACACCCACTGGCCGACGCCGTCGAAGCGGATCTTCGTGCCGTCGTCGAGCTTGAGCTCCTGGCCGACCTGGAGGTTCTGGCGGGCGACCTTCTTCAGCCTGCCGTCGTCGATGAGCGACTGGTCGACCTGGAACACCGACTGGCCGCGCCCGGCGTCGAGGCCGATGTCGCCGCGCAGGACGTCGACGGCGACCGCCGGGTCCTTCGCCTCGGGGGCCGACGACGTCAGGACGTTGCCGTGCAGGAACGCCGTCGGGGCGAACAGGCCGGTGATGGCCAGCTGCCGGGTCCGCCGCTCGGCCTCGCTGGTCAGGCCGGGCTGGTCGAACTTCGTCGCGCCCTCGGCGAGCATCGTGTTCGGGTCGACCGTGCGCCACTGGGTGTTCTGGGTGCGTTGCGTGCCGTCCGGGAAGGTGACGGTGAACTTCGGCGAGTAGCCGTGGCCGAGCAGGTAGACGCGGTCGCCGGCGGTGCGCAGCGGCGAGTTGACCTCGAGGCCGTACGGGCGCCAGGTGTTCGTGTCGAGGTCCTCGCCGGACTGGTACTCGATGTTCGAGTGGTAGTAGTCCGGCTGGCCGGACTCGGTGTAGCGGGCGGTGAAGTCGTTGACCTTCACGCAGAACGGGTCGAGCCGGGTGCCGTCGACCTTCAGGCCCGCGTTGAAGGAGTCGTAGAGGTAGATGCCGCCGTTGCAGAAGGTGCTGCCGTTGGCCTGGACGATGACCTGGCCCTCGTAGCCGAAGAGCTTGCCGAGGGCGAAGAACACGATCAGGCCGAGCATGCTGAAGTGGAAGACGAGGTTGCCGGTCTCGCGCAGGAAACCGCGTTCGGCCGAGACGGTGCGGACACCGCCGGCTTCCTCGCGCTCGACGCGGCGCCAGCCGGAGAGCTGCTTGTGGACGGCCTCGACCTCGGCGGCGACGTCCTGCCTCCCCCGCCCGAGCCGGTAGTGGGGCATCCGGGCGAGGTTGCGCGGCGTCAGCACCGGCTTGGCGCGCATCGCCTTGACGTACTCGAAGCTGCGCGGGGTCAAGCAGCCGACCAGCGAGACCATCAGCAGCAGGTAGATCGCCGAGAACCAGATGCTGGAGTAGACGTCGTAGAACTCGAGCTTGTCGAGCAGCGTCCCCCACCAGCCGTGGGCGGTGATGTACTCGTCGACCTTGGGTGCGTTGAGCTTCCGCTGCGGCAGCAACGCGCCCGGCAGGGCGGCCAGCGCGAGCAGGAACAGCAGGACGAGCGCGGTGCGCATCGACGTCAGGCCGCGCCAGGTGTTGCGCAGGAAGGCGAAGGTGCGCTTCACGGGTGTCGGGCCCTGTGGTGCCTTCGGGGGCGCTTCCGTGGTGGTCACAGCGGCAGCTCCAGGTTGACCGCGAGTTCGTTGCGGAGCCAGCCCATCAGGTCTCCCCAGACGCCGGTGACCAGCAGGACGCCGACGATCAGCAGCAGCACCCCGCCGAAGACCTGCACCTGGCGGCCGTGCCGGCGCACCCAGTCGGTGGCGCGCACGGCCCACCGGGCGCCCAGCGCGATGAGCAGGAACGGCAGGCCGAGGCCGAGGCAGTAGACGGCGATCAGCAGGTACCCGCGGGCCGCGGCCCCACCGGTGGCGCTGGCCAGGGTGGTGACGGCGGACAGCGTCGGGCCGATGCACGGCGTCCAGCCGAGCCCGAAGATCGCCCCGAGCAGCGGGGCGCCCCAGACCCCGCCGCGCGGGACGTGGTGCGAGCGCACCTCGCGCTGCAGGCCGGGGATCCAGCCGAGGAAGACGAAGGCCATGGCGATGGTGAGGATCCCGCCGATGCGCTGGAGGAGGTCCTGGTTGAGGGTGAGGGTCGCGGTCAGCCAGACGAGCGTGCCCAGGGTGGCGACGAACACGACGGTGAACCCGAGCACGAAGAGAAGAGCGGCCCCGACCACGGCCCACCGGCCGGTTTTGCGTTCTTCGTCGGCCCTGACGGCCGGAGCATCGGCCCCGACGAGAGCGGCGAGGTAGGCGAGGTACCCGGGAACGAGCGGCACGACGCACGGCGAAGCGAAGGAGATGGCCCCGGCCAGCAGAGCGACACCCGCGGCGAGCAGCAGCGGCCCGGAGATCGCCAGCTCGGTCACGGAGTTCACCCCGTTGAGGGTAGGCAGTGAGGTCCTGGTGAGAACGCCGGGGCCGGTTCACAGGACCTCGGTCACAGCAGTTCAGGACCTTGGTCCTGCCGGTTGCCGCCATTCCGGGCGATTCCCGGTGGCCTGGATTTCGCGGGTCCGGCCACCCATCCACAGTTCGGCCGGGTTGTGGATGACTCCGCTGCCCGGCGGGCGATCGGCGGGTTCTGTCGTCTCTCGCCGATAGACTGGGACGGGGAGGTTCCCCCAGGGAAGGGCGGGTGGCGCGCGCGGCCGACCTGATCAGCACCGGTCGGCTGGGAGAGGTCACTCGAAGAGGTGCCGGTGTCCCCGGCTCCACTCGACCCGGGCGGCCAGCTCGTCGAGGTATCCCTCGGCCACCCAGCGGACCTGCGGCTGGTGCCCCTCTTCCGCCGCCCGGCGGACCTCCTCGAGCCCGGACCGCTGGACCTCGAGCACGGCGTCGACCAGCCCCGCCGTCGAGGTCAAGCCGTACGCCTCGGCGAACACCTCCACCCGGCGGCGGCGGTCGGGCGGCTCGGCGTAGCGGAGGCTGCGTGCGCATTCGGCGTCGTCGCGGAAGGGCGCGACGTACTCCAGCGCGTACGCCACGTCGTGGAGCCGGGGCCCGGGCCGGGCGTAGTCCCAGTCGAGGATCCCGACCGGCCGCTCGCCCTGCCAGACGACGTTCCACGGGCCGAAGTCGCCGTGGCAGACCACCTCGCCGGGCCCGCTTCCGGTGCACCAGGTGAGGTCGGCGGCGAGCCGGAAGCCGGCCACCGCGTCGTGGTAGTCGCGGAGCAACCGGGCGAAGGCGGTCAAGCCGCCGTCGCCGGTCACCTTCGCCCAGCCCTGGGGGCCCGATTCACCCACCAGGTAGGTGAGCACCTCCCGGCCCTCGTCGTCGATGCCCAGCACCCGCGGCGCGGCGGCGAAGCCCACATCCTCCAGGTGCCGGAGCAGGGCGTGGACCGCCGGCGTCCACGGGTGCACCGGACGGCGGACGGTGTCGCCGATGCGGACGACCCGGCGGTGCGGCTCGTCCTGGAGCAGCTCCTCGGCCGGCACCCGATCAGGCTTCCGCGTTCAGCCTCTGCGTCACCGGCTGCAGGTCCTGGGCCAGCACCGGCCGCAGGAACACCGCGGCGACCCGGTGCTGCTTGTCCAGCACGATCGTCGACGGGATGATGTTCCTCGGGTAACCGCTCAGCTTGAGGAGCACGCGGCCGTCCGGGTCGTAGATCGACGGGTACGTCAGCTTGCGGTCGCGGACGAAGTCCTGGGCCACCTCGCGCGCCGGATCGCGGACGTCGATGCCCACCACCTGGACGCCCTGCTTGGCCAGGGACTCCATCTCCGGCACCTCCGTGCGGCACGGCCCGCACCACTGGCCCCACAGGTTCAGCACCACGACCTTGCCCGGGTACTCCGCCAGCGACAGCTGCTTGCCCTCGTTCATCAGGTCCTCGCCCGCGAGGACCGGGGCCGTCTGGCGCTCGGCGCCCTCGTAGGTGATGTCGACCTTGCCGCCCGGCGACACGAAGCTGAAGCTGCTCCCCTGCACCACCGCGTCCTTGCCCGCGCTGCACCCGGCCAGGGCCAGCAGCAGGACCGGCACCAGGAACGAACGCTTCATGCCCCGGTCACCTTCGGGTCGGTTGCGCCCGCCGGCTCGCTGTAGACGATCTCCCGCAGCTCGTCGCCTTCGAACACCAGGGACGTCAGCGACGCCAGCGAGCACTGGCGGCGACGCGGGTCGTGCCACAGGCGCTTGCCCTCGAGGAACCGCCGCAACGTCCAGATCGGCAGCTGGTGCGACACGCAGAGGGCTTCATGGCCGAGCGCCGCCTCGCGGGCCCGGTGGACCGCGCCGAGCATGCGGTGCGCGATCTCGAGGTACGGCTCGCCCCACGACGGCTTGAACGGGTTCACCAGCTTCGGCCAGTGGCGGGGCTCCCGCAGCGCGCCGTCGCCGACCGCCACCTGCAGGCCCTCGAACTGGTTGCCCGCCTCGATCAGGCCCTCGTCGGTCGCGATGTCGAGCCGGTGCGCCGCGGCGATCGGGGCCGCCGTCTCCTGGGCCCGCTGCAGCGGTGACGCGACGACGTGCACGAGGTCGTGACCCGCGACCGCCTCGGCGACCGTCAGCGCCTGCCGCTGCCCGCGCTCCGAGAGCCGGTAGCCCGGCAGACGGCCGTAGAGGATCTTCGCCGGGTTGTGCACTTCGCCGTGACGCAGCATGTGGACGACGGTGGTCACTGGACGGCCCCAGCCGCCGCGCGCGCCGCCGCGGGCAGAGCCGCTTCGATCACCGAGAACGCTTCCTCGTCCATCGCCGCGTTGACGAACCACGCCTCGTACGCGCTCGGCGGCGCGTACACGCCTCCGTCGAGCAGCGCGTGGAAGAACGGCGGGAAGCGCCAGGTCTCGGACGCCTGCGCGCCGACGTAGTCGCGGACCGGCTCCTCACCGAAGAACACGCTCACCAGGTTGCCCGCGTACTGGACGTTGTGCGCCACCCCCGCTTCGACCAGGGCCGCGTGGAAGAGGTTGCCGAGGCGCTTCGCGTTGGCGTCGAGAGCCGCGTACACGGCGTGGTCGGCCGCGCGCAGCGTCGCCAGGCCCGTGGCCACCGCGACCGGGTTCCCCGAGAGCGTGCCAGCCTGGTAGACCGGCCCGCCCGGGGCCAGCTTGGCCATCACGTCGGCGCGGCCGCCGAAGGCCGCCGCCGGGAGGCCGCCGGACATCACCTTGCCGAACGTGTAGAGGTCGCCGGCCACGCCTTCGAGGCCGAACCAGCCCGCGTGCGAGACGCGGAACCCGGTCATCACCTCGTCCATGATCAGCAGCGCGCCGTGCTCGTGGGCGAGCTCGCGCAGCCCGGCGTTGAAGCCGTCGGCGGGCGCCACCGCGCCCATGTTGCCCGCCGCCGCCTCGGTGATCACCGCGGCGATCTCGCCCGGGTTGTCCTCAAAGGACTTCCGGACGGCGTCGAGGTCGTTGTAGGGCAGCACGAGCGTGTCCGCGGCCTGCGCGCCGGTGACACCCGGCGACGTCGGCAGCCCGAGCGTCGCGACGCCGGAGCCTGCCTGGGCGAGCAGCGCGTCGACGTGACCGTGGTAACACCCGGCGAACTTCACGATCTTCGACCGGCCGGTGAACCCCCTGGCCAGCCGGATCGCGCTCATCGTGGCCTCGGTGCCCGAGTTGACCAGGCGGACCCGCTCGACCGGCGCGACCCGGCCGATGATCTCCTCGGCCAGCTCGACCTCGCCGATCGTCGGCGTGCCGAACGAGAGCCCCGAGGTCGCCGCCGTGCGCGCCGCCTCGACGACCGCCGGGTGCGCGTGGCCCAGGATCATCGGGCCCCAGGAGGACACCAGGTCGACGTAGCGGTTGCCGTCGGCGTCCCACAGGTGCGGGCCCTCGCCGCGGACCATGAACCGGGGGGTGCCGCCCACCGAGTTGAAGGCCCGGACCGGCGAGTTCACCCCGCCCGGGACGGCCGCCTTCGCGCGTTCGAACCATGCCTTGGACTGCTCGGTTCCGTTGCTCACGGGTCCAGTCTCCCAAACCCGCATAAGATGGCGGGCAGCCGCCCGGGAGGGGAACAGCCGGTGACCGAACGCGCCCAGCACCGCAACCCGTGGGTGATGCTGGCCGGGTTCCTGGGCGTCGTCGCCGTGGTGGCCGTGGTCGGCGCCCTGGCCGCGACGTCGGCGAGGGAGGTCTACGCACGGCTGGAGCAGCCCTCGTGGGCGCCGCCCGCGTCCGTGTTCGGTCCGGTGTGGACGGTGCTGTACGTCACCATCGCGGTGGCCGGCTGGCTGTACTGGCGCACGGACGGCGAGACGCGCGGCTTCGCCGCCTACGGGATCGGCCTGCTGTTCAACCTGCTCTGGACGCCGCTGTTCTTCGAGAGCGGCGCGGCCAGGGTGGCGCTGGCCGACATCGTGCTGCTGGACGTCGTCGTGGTGGTGACGATCGTCCTGTTCGGCCGCCGGTCGAAGGCCGCCGCCGCGCTCCTGGTGCCCTACCTCGCCTGGATCCTCTACGCGACGGCGCTCAACGCCGCGATCGTCGTCCTCAACTAGCGCGCGGCCTGCTGGGTGATGGCCTGCGCGGCCACCGTCCCGTCGCTGCCCGCCTGACCCTGGACGACGACCGTCGCGCCCGGCTTGAGGTCCGACAGCTTGCCCTGCTGGGTCACCCCGACCGTGGTCGAGTCCGATGTGGACACCTTGACGTCGTCGCCCTGCGCGGTCTTGACGTACACGGTGGTGCCGTCGACGTGGTCGACCGTGCCCGTGGTGCCGCGCCCGCCGCGGAACCCGCCGCCCTGCTGGCCGGCGCCGGCCTGCTGCCCGGTGCCGCCCTGGCCCCTGGCCTGCCCGCCGGCGGTGCCGCTCGGGCGCGACGGCGTCGAGGAGCCGAACGCCGCGTGCGTCCACGCGCCGCCGCCGAACGCGATCGCGAAGGCGACCAGCCCGGCGAGCACCAGCGTGGTGCGGGAAAACGGCTTCGTGGCCCGGCGCATCTCGGCGTTCAGGTCACCGTCGACGGCCGGGCTGGCGACGATCTGTTCCGCGGTCGGCTCCACGGCGGGGAGGGTCGCCGTCGGCTCGTCCCCCGGCGGGGTCGTCGTGTGGGTGGACATGCGAAGACTCCTTATTCGTGACGCAGGGCGTCGGGTCATTCGTGACGCAACGCGTCGATCGGCCTGAGCTTGGCGGCCCGGTTCGCCGGGAAGCTGCCGAAGAACAGCCCGATCAGGGCGGATACCGCGAAGGCGAGCAGGATCGACGAGGGCACCACGACGGGCTTGATGCCGGAGATGGTGAACCGGCTGCCGATCACCCCGATGGCGACGCCGAGCAGCCCGCCGAACAGGCTGAGCATGGTCGCTTCGGCGAGGAACTGGCCGAGGATGGCCGAGCGCGGGGCGCCGATCGCCTTGCGGATGCCGATCTCGCGGATCCGCTCGGTGACCGTGACGAGCATGATGTTGGTGACGCCGATCCCGCCGACGAGCAGCGAGATGGCCGCCACCGCCCCCAGCAGCACGGTGAACGTCTCGGTCGCCGAGGTGCGGGTCGCGAGCAGCTGCTCGGAGTTCTGGATCTGGTAGTCCGGGGTGCCGCCGAGCCGGATGCCGTGGCGGGCGTTGAGGATGGCGGTGATCTCGGACTGGGCCAGCGAGACGGAGTCGGCGCTGGTGGCCTGGACGGCGATCTGGCTGAGGCTGCCGTACCCGGCGAGGGAGTTCTGGACCGCCGAAATCGGCGCGATGGCGACGTCGTCGGCGTTCTGGAGGCCGGTGCTGCCCTTGGCCTGCAGGACCCCGATCACGGTGAACTGGATGCTGTTGAGCAGCACGTTCTTGCCCACCGGGTCGGCCGTGCCGAAGATCGACTGGGCGGTCGTCGGGCCGAGCACGACGACCTTCCGCGCGGCCGTGACGTCCTCGCCGGTGAACAGCTGCCCCTGGGCGAGCTCGCGGTTGGTCGTGGTGAAGTACGCCGGTTCGGTGCCGGCCACGCTGGAGATGTCGTAGGACGTCTGCCCGTAGGTCGCGGTCGCCGTCGTGTTGACCACCGGCGAGGCGGCCTTGACGTCGGGCGCGCCGACGGGGTCGACGAGCGCGTGCGCGTCCTGCACGGTCAGCGGCCGGGCGGTCGCACCCTGGCCGCCGCCGCGGGCCGGGGAGACGTTGACGACGTTGGTACCGAGGCCCTGGATGCTGGCCGCGATCGCCGCCGAGGCGCCGTTGCCCACCGCGACCAGCAGGATCACCGCGGCGACGCCGATGGTGATGCCGAGCGTGGTGAGGGCCGAGCGCAGCTTGTTCGCGGTGAGGCCGCGCACGGCGAACCGCAGGATTTCGAGGAGGTTCACGAGACCGCCCCCACCGTGCCGGTCGTGCGCGTGACTTCGTCCGAAACGATCAGCCCGTCGTCGACCCGGACGACCCGGTGCGCGTGCGCGGCGACCTCGTCCTCGTGCGTGATGACGACGATGGTGCGGCCCAGGGAGTTGAGCCGGTCGAACACGCCGAGGACCTCCTCGGTGCTGTGGCGGTCGAGGTTGCCGGTCGGTTCGTCGGCCAGCAGCATCGCCGGGCCGGTGACCAGCGCCCGCGCCACCGCGACGCGCTGGATCTGACCGCCGGAGAGCTCGCTCGGCAGGTGCTTGGCCCGTTCGGACAGCCCCACCATCTCCAGCGCCGCCAGCGCGCGACGGCGGCGCTCCGACCGGCGAAGTCCACTGTAGACCAGCGGCAGTTCCACATTGGACAATGCCGACGTCCGCGGCACCAGGTTGAACGACTGGAAGATGAACCCGATCTTCCGGTTGCGCAGCAACGCCAGCTGCCGTTCGTTCAGCTTCCCGACGCCGAACCCGTCCAGCAGGTACCGGCCGGACGTCGGCACGTCGAGGCAGCCGAGCATGTTCAGCAACGTCGACTTGCCGGAGCCCGACGCGCCCATGATGGCGACGTACTCGCCGGGCCACACGGTGAGGTCGACGCCGCGCAGCGCGTGCACCGCCGTCTCGCCCGCCCCGTAGGTCTTGCGCAGCCCGGAGACCGCGATCACCGGGTTCATCCGCGGCCGCCGAACCCGCCGCCGGCGCCGCGCTGGCCGCCGCCCGGGAAGCCGCCGGTGCCCCCGGTCCCAGGGAACCCGCCCGTGCCGCCGGTGCGCCCGGTGCCGCCCGTGGTGCCGGTCGTGGCCGTCCCGGTCAGCACGACGTTCTCGCCCTCGGTCAGCCCGGAGGTGATCTGGACCGTCGACTCGCCCCGCAGCCCCACCTGCACCTGGCGGGTGACGTTCTGCCCGTTCTCCTGCACGGTGACCAGGTTGGTGCTGCCGACGGTCTGCACCGCCGCGGCCGGCACGCTCAGCGCGTCGTCCGCCTCGGCGACGGTGATCACCACGCTCGCCGACTGACCGGGCCGGAGCCCGTCCGGCGGGTTGGCCAGGGCCAGCTGGGCGCCGTAGGAGACGACGCTGCCGCTGGTGGTCGGGGTCAGGTTGATGCTCGACACGGTGGCCTGGATCGGCTTGTCCGGCAGCGCGTTGAGCGTCACCGTGGCCTGCTGGCCCGTCTTGACCTTGCTGACGTCGATCTCGGCCACCGAGGTGTTGACGACGAGGCCGCTGAGGTTCGTGATGGTGATGAACCCGCTGCTGCCGGACGAGGAAGCCGCGGCCGCGCCGGAGTTCGACGACGAGCCCTGGCCGCCCTGGCCGCTGCCGCTGCTGCTCGACGACTGGCTCGTGGCCGCGGAGCCGCTGGAGGACTGCTGCCCGACGGCCCCGTTGATCGCGGTCACGGTGCCGGCGCCGGGCGCGTAGAGCACGGTGTTGTCGAGCGCCTGCTGCGCGGTCTGGACGTCGAGCTGGGCCTGGTCGAGTTTCGCCTGCGCCGAGGTGACGTTGTTGGCCAGGGTCTGGGCGCTGCTCTGGGCGTTCTGGCTGTTCTGCCCGTTCTGCGTGGTGACCGGCGTGTCCTGGGCGGTCTCGGCGGTGTCGAGGCCGTTCTGGGCGACGGCGAGATTCGCCTTCGCGACCTGGAGCTGCTTCGACGCCTGCGTGCTGTCGACGGTGGCGAGCTTCTGCCCGGCGCTGACGACGTCCCCGACCTTGACGTCGATCGAGGTGACCTTGCCGGCCGTCGCGAAGTTCGCGGCGCCGGTGTAGCTGCTGGCGAGCGTCCCGGCGGCCGAGACGGTCTCGGTGACCGTCGCCTTGCGGACCGGGGTGCTGCGCGACTGCGCCTGCGCCGAGCTCGGTTCGGGGGTGAATGCCTGGTATATCCCGAATCCCGCCCCGGCCAGCAGTACGACCAGAGCTCCGTTGATCACCCATGCCTTCGAGGCACGCACGCGCGTCATGCGGCAACTTTGGTGCCGCTGCTTAGCAAGAGACTGTTCGTTGCCTGTGCGCGAGCTGTGTATCAGGCCTTGGGCTTGGGGCCGCGCGCACGGATGGCGAGCGACAGCTGACGCACCGCGTCCACCAGCAGGAGCGCGGCCACCGTGCCGAGCCCGATGGCGGCGGCGAGCAGCCCGCCGAAGTACCGGTGCGACTCCAGCACGGCGCCGTCCTCGGTCCGGGTGACGACCGTGGCGACGCTGTCGTGCCAGCACAGGTAGGCCACCCAGCAGGCGAGCCCGGCGAGCAGGACCTCCACGACGGCGACCAGCGTCCGCCAGGGCTTGTGCAGCCTCGCCTGCGGGCCGGGTTCGTCCGGCGGCCAGAGCTCGGCGCCGGTGGGCTGCGGAAGGTCGATCACGGCACCGATTTTCTCATGCTTCGCGCGGGGTCGCCCGGACGAGCCGGTCCAGCGCGTCCCGCAGGGCCTCGACGTCCTTGGCCCACGCCAGCACGACCGTGCCGTCGGCCAGCTTCACCGGCAGCGAGTCGTACTTCCGCGGCACCGACCAGCCGCCGCCCAGCACCCGCGCGCCGACCGGTGTCCCGACGTCGGCCACCTCGGCGATCTGCGCGGCCGGCACCTGCTCCCGGCCCTGCCGCAGCCGCTCGGTCGTCACCTCCAGCGACAGGAACCGGCGGCGGGCGTACACCCACGGCATGGTGATGACGCAGAGGCCGAACCCGACCATCAGCCAGCCCACGACGTGCACCGGGCCGCCGGTGGCCAGCTCCGCGAGCGCACCCACCAGGGCGAACACCGGGCCCCAGCCGATGGCCGCCCAGCTCACGCCGGACTCGGCGTAGAGCCGGTCGCTCACGGCTTCTTGCCGACCTTGGGGAAGTAGCCGCTCACCGAGGGCAGGTACAGCAGCACCAACGCGATCACGAACAGCAGCACCGCGACCAGCGTCAGGTACGTCAGCACCGGCGCGAAGGTGAAGATCAGCAGCACCATCACGATCGGCAGCACGGTGAGCACCGTCCGGGCCGAGCGGGTGCCTTCCCGGGCCTTGTACGCGAACAGCAGGAACAGCAGGCTGAACACGATCGACCCGACCAGCAGGAACCACAGCATCGCCGTGACGCCGTCCGCGATCATCTGCGGGGTGATCTTCGGGTCCTTCGTGCCCTCGATGTACCGGTCGATGACCGCGGACTTGCCGGCCATCAGCTGGACGTACCCGAGGATCAGCACCACGCCGCCGGCCAGCCACAACCAGAACGACACGGCCACCGGGCGCGGCGGCGTCGCCTTGGGGGCTTTCTCACCGGGGAGCACCGGGTCGGGCGACCGGCCCTGCTTGCGCCGTTCGTCGTCGGTCAGACCGGTGAGGTCCTCTTTGTCTTCCACGCGAGGACTCTAGCCCGTCACTCCAGCCAGGCGGCAGCTTCCGCGGCCCAGTAGGTGAGGATCATGTCCGCGCCGGCCCGGCGGATCGACGTCAGCACTTCGAGGATCGTCCGCTCGCGGTCCAGCCAGCCGTTCGCCGCGGCGGCCTCGACCATCGCGTACTCGCCCGAGATGTTGTACGCCGCCACCGGCACCGGGGAGATGTCCGCGGCCGCCTTGATGACGTCCAGGTAGGCCAGCGCGGGCTTGACCATCACCATGTCGGCGCCCTCGGCGATGTCCAGCTCGAGCTCGCGCAGCGCCTCGCGGCCGTTGCCCGGGTCCTGCTGGTAGGTCTTGCGGTCGCCCTTGAGCTGCGAGTCGACGGCCTCGCGGAAGGGGCCGTAGAACGCGCTGGCGTACTTCGCGGAGTAGGCGAGGATCGCCGCGTCCTTGTGCCCGACCTCGTCGAGCGCCCGGCGGATGACGCCGATCTGGCCGTCCATCATCCCGGACGGCCCGAGCACGTGCGCTCCGGCTTCGTACTGCGCGATCGCCATCTGCGCGTAGATCCGCAGGGTGGCGTCGTTGTCGACCGCGCCGTCGGCGTCCAGGACGCCGCAGTGGCCGTGGTCGGTGAACTCGTCGAGGCAGGTGTCGGCCATCAGCACGGTGGCGTCACCGAGCTCGTGGCGCAGGTCGCGGAGGGCGACGTTGAGGATGCCCTTCTCGTCGACCGCGCCGGAGCCCTCGGCGTCGCGCGTGGCCGGGATGCCGAACAGCATCAGCCCGCCGACCCCGGCGTTGACCGCGTCGACGGCGGCCTTCCGCAGCGTGTCGCGGGTGTGCTGGACGACGCCGGGCATGCTCGCGATCGGCCGCGGCGCGTCGATCCCTTCGGCGACGAACATCGGGAGGATCAGCTGGCGTGGCCGCAGCGTCGTTTCGCCCACCAGCCTGCGCATGGCCGGGGTGGTGCGAAGCCTGCGGGGACGATGCTCTGGGAACACCCCTCCAAGTTACTCCGGCTGTGATCGCCGGAGTTCCGCAAGGGTGCTTGACCCCCGTCCGCGCGGACGATTCGGTACGGGGGTGACCGAGTACGTCGAACGCCTGCCCGTGCCGCGGCTGGCGCCCTTCGTGCGGACGGTCTGGCTCCAGCGCACCGGCGACGAACCGTACGTCCAGCGGCACCTGCCCACCGGCGGCGCCGAGCTGCACTTCCCGATCGGCGGCCGGCCCCGGCTGCTCGGCCCGCTGACCGCGGCCCGGCTCGAGGTCATCCCACCGCGCACGGCCCTCGTCGGCGTGCGGTTCCGGCCAGGTGCCGCGCCCCCGCTGCCAGTGCCCCTCGAGGAACTGGTCGACCAGCACGTCGAGCTGGCCGACGACCGATGGGCCGAGGCGGTCGCCGCGTCCCCGGAGCGGGCCCTCGAAACCATCCAGGCCCGGCTGTCGGTGAAAGCGGATCCACTGGTCAGCGAGGCTGTCCGGCTGCTGATGCCGTGGCACCCGGTCGACATCGACACCCTGGCCTGCCACCTGGCGCTGTCCCGCAGCCAGCTGCGCCGGCGCTGTCTGCAGGCGGTGGGCGTCGCGCCGAAGGTCCTGCAGCGGACGCTGCGGTTCCAGGGTTTCCTCGCGCTGGCCCAGGCGGGGCTGCGGAGTGCGGCCGGGCTCGCCGCCGACGCCGGGTACGCCGACCAGGCGCACCTCAATCGGGAATGCCTTCGCCTGACCGGGCTCACCCCGCGCGCGCTGCTCGGCGGCAGCGTCGAGGAGTGCGCGTGCGGCCACGACCACTCGGCGTCCTACCTGCCGTTCCTGCGCGATTCGTTCAAGAACCCCCGGAGGAGCGTCCCTAGCCTGGCGCGATGATCCTCGTCACCGGTGGGCTCGGCATGATCGGCGCCCACACCGCCCGCGCGCTCCTCGACCTCGGCCACGACGTGGTCGTGACGTCCCACCGGCGCGGCGACGTCCCCTCGTTCCTGGCCGGCCGCGTCACGGTCGAGCACCTCGACGTCACCGACCGGGACGCCTTCCTCGCGCTCGGCTCGCGCCACGACATCACCGACCTCGTCCACCTCGCCGGCAGCATCCCCGGCGAGGATCCGGTGGACTTCTTCCGCACGGACACGACCGGCCTGCTCAACGCGCTGGCCGCGGCCCGCGCGTGGGGTGTCCGCCGGTTCGCCGTCGCGAGCAGCCTCGGCGTGTACATCGGCCGTCCCGAGATCACCTGGACCGAAGACCTCTCCCTGCCTACGGCCGACCTGCCACACCTGATCATCGCGTTCAAGAAGGCGGTCGAGCCGCTGACGACGCACGCGCTCGCGGGCAGCGGCGTCCAGCCGGTGGTGCTGCGGATCGGCACGATCTGGGGCCCGCTGGTGGATCCGGCCTCACCGTTCTGCCCGATCCCGTCGCTGGTCAACACGGCGACCTCACCCATGCACGCCGACGACGGCGGCGATGTCTGCTACGCGCCGGACGCGGGCCGCGCGATAGCCCTGCTGACCACTGCCCCGAGGTTGAACCACGAGGTCTACAACGTCTCGAGCGGCCGCCCGTTCACCTACGGCGAGTTCGCGTCGGCGCTGGGCACAACCCTCCCACCGGGCGGCGCGCGCGGCCCGTACCTGGACATCTCCCGCCTCACCGAGGACACCGGCTTCGAGCCGCACTTCGACGTCCCCGCCTCGGTGGCCGACTACCTGAAGTGGCGCGAGACCAACCCCCGCTGAAACGAGCGAAGGCCGCCCCGGCGAACCGGGGCGGCCTTCGTCGTGAAGAACGTTAGGAGCGGCGGGCCCGCTTTGCCTTGCGCGGCGGCGGGAGCGCACCCTCGGCACGCAGGCGAGCGGCGTGCTCGGCGAGGGCGTCCACCAGGTGCGGCACGTCCGCCTTCTCCGGCTGGACGTCGACCCGCAGCCCGAACTCCACCGCGGTCTCGGCGGTCTTCGGGCCGATGCACGCGACCAGCGTGCGGGTGTGCGGCTTGCCGGCGATGCCGACCAGGTTCCGCACGGTCGAGGACGAGGTGAAGCAGACCGCGTCGAACCCGCCGGTCTTGATCATCTCGCGGGTCTCGGCGGGCGGCGGGGCGGCCCGGACGGTCCGGTAGGCCGTCACGTCGTCGATCTCCCAGCCGCGCTCGCGCAGGCCGGCCGACAGCGTCTCGGTGGCGATGTCCGCCCGCGGCAGCAGCACGCGGTCGACCGGGTCGAGCACGTCGTCGTACGGCGGGAACTCGGCCAGCAGGCCCTCGGACGACTGCTCGCCCGACGGGACCAGCTCCGGGATGATGCCGAACGAGCGGACCTTCGCCGCGGTCGATTCGCCGACGCAGGCGATCTTCACGCCGGAGAACGCGCGGGCGTCGAGCCCGAACTCCTCGAACTTCTCCCACACCGCGCGGACCGCGTTGGTGGAGGTGAAGACGATCCACTGGTAGCGGCCGTCGACCAGGCCCTTGACCGAGCGCTCCATCTGGGCCGGGCTGCGGGGCGGCTCGACCGAGATGGTCGGCACCTCGTGCGACGTCGCGCCGTGGCCGCGCAGGCGCTCGGCCATCTCGCCGGCCTGCTCCTTGGTGCGCGGCACCAGGACCTTCCAGCCGTACAGCGCGCGCGACTCCCACCAGGACAGCTTCGAGCGGGCCCCGGCGGCCTGGCCGATCGTGACGATCAGCGGCCCGACGAGCTCGCCCGCGTCGTTCGCGACCTTCTCGAGCGTGGTGTCGAGGGTGCGCTGGGTGTTGATGGTGCCGTTCGCGGTGACCGCGACCGGGGTCGACGCCGGGACGCCGTTGCCGGTCAGCGCCGAAGCGGCCTCGGCCAGGTGCGCCGACGTGGCGTGCAGCACCAGCGGGCCGGGCGCGGCGGCCAGTGCCGCCCAGTCGACGTCGCCGCGGACGTCGACCTCGGTGTGCGTGCCGCCCAGCGCGACGCCCGCGTACGCCGGGACGGCGGCGGCCGGGGAGACGCCCGGGATGACGTCGAACACGGCGCTCGTGCGCGCGACCGCCTGGACCTCGGCCACCACGGCCGGGGTGGTCAGCGGGTCGCCCGCGACCAGGCGCAGCACCAGCCGGCCGGCCTTGGCCTCGGTGGTCAGGTCCTTGGCGACCTCGGCGGCTTCGCCGACGGCGGGCCGGACCTCGGCGCCCTCGGCGGCCATGGCCAGCACGGCCTGCGGCACGTCGGGGTCGGTCACCACGACCTCGGCCTTGGTCAGCAGCTCCTGGGCACGGACCGTGAGCAGGCCGGCGTCGCCGGGGCCGGAGCCCACGAACGCTACGCGCCCGGTGGTCTTTCGCGCGGGGGTCATCTGTGCGTTTCTCCTCTTGCGGCGACCGTGCGCGAATGCACGGACGCAGGTCTCCTACACGTCTGTTCGAAGCGCTCGCGAGAGCGCTACTGCGCGGGGCCGGAGAACGCTCCGGCACCCAGGTCCAGCAGCTCGGCGGCCAGGTCCTTGCCCAGCTGGGCGGCCTGGTCCTTGTCGGCCAGCGCGGAGGCCCGGACCATGTCCACCGCACCGTTTTCGCCCTCCGCGGCGGCGGTGCCGCGCAGCGAGATCCGTTCCACGACCTTGCCCTCGGCGTCGAGATCTTCGACGATCTCGGCGAGCGCGCCCACCGGCGCGCTGCACCCCGCCTCGAGCGCGGCCAGCAGGGCCCGCTCGGCCGTCACCGCGGCCCGCGTGCCCTCGTCGTCCAAAGTGGACCGGAGCAGCTGCTCGAGGTCCACGTCTCCCGCCCGGCACTCCACCGCCAGCGCGCCCTGTGCGGGCGCGGGCAGCATCTGGATCGGGTCGAGGGTCTCGGTGATCGCCTCGACCAGACCGACCCTGGCCAGTCCGGCACGCGCGAGCACCACGGCATCGAGCTCGCCGTCGGTCACCTTGCGCATGCGGGTGTCGATATTGCCGCGAATCGGCACGATTTCCAAACCGAGGCCCAGCGCACGCAGCTGCGCGGTGCGCCGCGCCGCGCCCGTGCCCACCGTCGAACCCGGCGGCAGCTCGCCCAGCGTGAGCCCGTCACGCGCGATCAACGCGTCCCGCGGGTCCTCGCGCGGCGGCACGGCGGCCAGCGTGATGCCCGGTTCCGGCGCGGTCGGCAGGTCCTTGTAGGAGTGGACGATGACGTCGACTTCGTTGCGCAGCAAGGCTTCCCGCAGCGCCGAGGTGAACACGCCGACACCGATCGTCGCGATCGGGGCCAGCGACCTGTCGCCGGGGGTGGTCACCTTGACGATCTCGACCTCGACGCCGGTGGCGCGCAGGGCGTCGGCAACGGTCCCGGTCTGGGTGAGCGCGAGCTTCGAACCGCGCGTACCCATTCGAATGACTCTGGTCACTACTACTTCTTCTCTGGTGGGGGCTTCGGGCTCGCCACCGCGGCGGGCGCCTGCGGGTCGAGGCAGAACAGTTCGCGCAACGCGTTCGCGTAGTCGGTCTCGGCCGTCTCGGCGGCCAGCTGCTTGACCCGCACCGTGGGCGCGTGCAGCAGCTTGTCGACCACCCGGCGGACCGTGCGGCCGACCTCCTCGCGGACGGCGCCGTCCAGGTCCGGCAGGCGGTTGTCCAGCCGCAGCAGCTCGGCGTCGACGACCTCGGCCGCGCGGCGGCGCAGCGCGGTCACCGTCGGCGTCACCTCGGCGCTGCGCTGCCCGGCGAGGTAGTCGCGCACCTCGTCGAGGACGATCCCGGTCGCCTTGGCCGTCTGGCGCTCGGTGGTCGGGGTGCCGGCTTCGCGCATCCGGCGCTGGATGGTGGCCAGGTCGACCACCCGGACGTCCGCCAGCTCGCCGACCTCGGGGTCGACGTCCCGGGGCAGGCCGAGGTCGCAGACGACGAGGGCCCGGCCGCCGCGCGGCAGTACGTGCTCCGGGGCGAAGACGGCGTCCTGCGCGCCGGTGCAGCAGATGACGATGTCGGCGTCCCGCACCGCGTCGGCGACCGCGGACAGCGGGACCGCGCGGGCCGGCACGCCCTGCTCGGTGACGTTCGCGGCGAGCCGCCGGGCGCGGGCGTCGGTGCGGTTGGCCACGGTGATCTCGCCGATCCCGGCCTTGCGCAGCTGCGAGGCGCTCAGCGCGCCCATCGAACCGGCGCCGACGATGACGGCGTGCTTGCCCGCCACGTCCCCGGCCGCGGCGAGCGCTTCGGACACGACCGACGCGCCGAGCTGGTCGAGCCCGGTTTCGGTGTGCACGCGCTTGCCGACGCGCAGCGTGGTCTGGATCAGCTCGTGCAGCGTGCGGCCGACGGTGCCGGCCTCGCGCGCGGTGGCGTAGGCGGAGCGGACCTGACCGAGGATCTGCGTCTCGCCGACGACCATCGAGTCCAGGCCCGAGGTGACCGAGAACAGGTGCTCGACGGCGGCGCCGGCGTAGTGGACGTACAGGCTGTCGTAGAGCTCGGCGGGCGCCATCCCGGCCTGGCGGGCGAGCACCTCGGAGACGTCGTTGAGGCCGCCGTGGAAGGTCTCGACGACCGCGTAGACCTCGATCCGGTTGCAGGTCGAGACCAGCATGACCTCACTGACATGCTCGGCCTGCTGCAGCTCGTCGAGCACCTTGCCGATCTCGGGCGCGGGCACCGCGACGCGCTCGAGCGTGCTCAGCTCCGCACTCCGGTGCGAAAGCCCGACCGCCAAAACGCTCATGAGCGCACCACCATTTCCCGTCCGCCGTCCGGACCCGAGCCGTTCCGCCTGCCGTTCCCATTCTCGGACGGGTGAACCGCTCCGGGTAATCCGGAATTGCCCTGATTGCCGGCGGCCGAGGCTTCACTGTCCGCGCGGCGGGCCACATGGAACGAGAGTATCTGCAGCTCGACGGCCAAATCCACTTTGCGGACCTCGATGTGAGCAGGAACCTGCAACACGACCGGAGCGAAGTTGAGGATGCACTGGACACCGCCTGCGACCAGCCGGTCACACACCGACTGCGCCGCGGTGGGCGGGGTGGCGATCACGCCGATGGAGATGCCGCGCTCGGCGCAGATCCGCGGGATGTCGTCCATGTGCGACACCGGCAGCCCGCCGACCGGCACGCCGATCAGGTCCGGGTCCAGGTCGAACAGCGCTTCGACCGGGAAGCCGCGCCCCGGGAAGCCGCCGTAGTTGGCCAGCGCGTGGCCCAGGTTGCCGATCCCGACCACGGCCACCTTGTGCTGGCGGGTCAGGCCGAGGATGCGCTCGATCTGGCTGACCAGGACGCCGACCTCGTACCCGACGCCGCGGGTGCCGTAGGAGCCGAGGTAGGAGAGGTCTTTGCGCAATTTGGCGGAATTCACGCCGGCGGCCTGCGAGAGTTCTTCGCTCGAAACGGTCGTCGCGCCCTGTTCCGACATTCCGGACAACACGCGCAGGTAGACGGCCAGCCGGGCGACGGCGGCCTCGGGGATGGACTTCGCCCGGACGGCCTCGGGGGCATCCCCGTTGCGGCCCGGCTCACCGGCGGGTACCGCGGGCATTTCGGCGGTGGGGGCGTTGTCGGCGTCGAGACCGGCCGGACGGCGGGGCCGCCGGGGCGCCCGGCCCGGGGAGTCCGCCGCTTCGCGCCTCCCCCGCTGTGTCACCACGCCGTAGTTCTCCTGCCCGCTGTGCACGTCTGGCGGCCGTCGCCATTTGGAACTGTGTCTTGACCCAGGCCCCGGACTCCGGTTCGATACCGGCCCGTCCCGGGCGACGCCCTTACGGTAGACCACTTGTGAACGCACGCACAAAGTCACTGGTCGGAGGCGGTTCCGGAGCGGTACGGGCACCGCGGAGATCACGACACCGCGTCAGAATCCTTGCCCGGCAGGCACTTCCGCGTCGGGCCCGCGCGAGCGGTGATCGAATGCGGTCCGCCGGTGCGCCTCGCGGGACGCGGCGAACGGGCCACCGGACGCGGTGAGCGGCACCGCCGGGCTGGTCGACAAGTGCCCGAAGGCGGCCTTGGTTGCGTCTAGCGCACCGAAGGCCACCTTGGGGGCGCTTGAGGGTCAGCGGGCGTCGAGGGTGACCGAGTGCCAGCCGGTCGCGCCGTCCGGGACCGGGTCCGCGCGGTTCTCCGTCTGCGTGTAGCCGTCCTGGTCGGTCGCCCGGACCGACGCCTGGTGCGTGCCCTTCGGCACGTCCAGCTCGATCCACCACATCCGCCAGGTGTCCTTGCTCACCTCGGCCGACAGCGTCGCCTCCCGCCACTCCCCCTGGTCCAGCCGCACCTCGACCTTCGCGATCCCGGTGTGCTGCGCCCACGCCGTGCCGGCCAGCCGGACCTTGCCCGCCGTGACGCCGGCGAAACCGCTCGGCTTGTCGATCCGGGACTCGGTCTTGATCGGGGCCTGCTCGGCCCACCCGCGGCTGAGCCAGTACGCCTGCCGGGCGTCCCACTTCGTGAATTCGAGCGACTCGACCCACTTCGTCGCCGACACGTAGCCGTACAGGCCGGGGATGACGATCCGGGCCGGGAAGCCGTGCTCGACCGGCAGCGGCTCGCCGTTCATCCCGATCGCCAGCATCGCGCCGCGGTCCGGGTCGAGGGCGACGTCCGCCGGGGTGCCGCACGTCCAGCCGTCGGTGCTGGTGGCGAACATCTGCTCCGCGCCCGGCTGCACGCCCGCCTCGGCAAGCAGGTCCACCAGGTCGACGCCGATCCAGGACGCGTTCGAGATCAGCGGCCCGCCGACCTCGTTGGACACGCACGTCAGCGTCACCCGGCGCTCGACCAGCGGCCGGCTGCGGATGTCGGCGTAGGAGAAGCTCACCTCGCGGTCGACCATCCCGTGGATCTTCAGGCTCCAGTCCTCGGTCCGGATCTGCGGCACGACCAGCGCGGTGTCGATGCGGTAGAAGTCCGCGTTCGGCGTGAGGAAAGGCGGGGAGCCGAGCTTCGCGAAGTCGGCGTCCGCGGGCAGCGGGGGCGCGGTGCGCGCCGGGACCAGCGGCCCGACGGCGGCCCGCGAGTCCTCGGCGTTCGAGCTGGTCCCGGCGACCTGGCCGACGACGGCCGCGAGCCCCGACCCCGCGGCCACCCCCACCCCGGCCCGCAGGAACTTGCGGCGGTCGAAGCCGCCCTCGTCGACGACGTCCGCCGGGAGCGCGATCCGGTGCAGGACGGTGAACACCGCGAGCCCGGCGACCAGGGCGGCGACCGGCGCGAGCAGCGAAACCTGGCCGAGGTCGCTGCGCGCGAAGACGGCCGCGACCCCGGCGGCACCGAGGACGAAGACGAGCACCTGCCCGGCCCGCGGCGTCCGGCGCGACAGCTGCCCGGCGAGCAGCGCGAACAGGACCAGCACCACGGCGAGGCCGAGCTTGAGCACCGGCTTGTCCCAGGTGCCCAGCGTCCGCTCGGCCCACTTCACGATGGCCGTCGGGCTGTGGTCGACGACGTAGTTCGCCACCGCGATGAACGGCGACGCCGTGTACCCGACGAAGCCCGCGACCAGGTGCCCGACGCCGAGGGCGGCGGCCAGCGCGAGGATCCCGATCAGCGTCGCGACCGGCAGCGAAAGCCGGCGGGGTGCCTCGGGCGGGGCGTCCTGCAGAGTGCTCACGTCTCCATCTTCGGAGCGGAGCCGCCGGAAGGCTGCCCGATCCGGCTTACGGACGTGTTACGGCTGCAGGGCCCGCCGCAGCCGGTCCTCTTCGACGCGCCAGTACCCGTGCTCGGCGCCGTCGACCAGGATCACCGGGACGCGGTCGCCGTACTCGGCGCGCCACTCGGGGTCGGTGTCGACGTCCTCGGCCGTCCAGGCGACGCCGAGCTCACCGCAGATCCGGGCGACGTCGGCCTCCGCGACCTCGCAGAGGTGGCAACCGTCCCGGCCCATCACCGTCACTTCGTGCGCCATGCCGTTCTTCCTACCGCAACCGCAGGCGCCGCAGCTTCCCGGTGGCCGAGTGCGGCAGCGACTCGGCGAACTCGACCAGGTGCGGCACCTTGTACCCGGCCAGGTGGGCCGCGCAGTGGTCGACGACCTGCTGCTCGGACAGCGCGGCCCCGGCGGCGGGCACGACGACCGCCTTGACCGCCTCGCCGCTGCGCTCGTCGACCACGCCGACGACCGCCGCCTCGGTCACCTCCGCCAGCTGCGCGATGACCTCCTCCACCTCGCGGGGGAAGACGTTGAAGCCGTTGACGATGATCAGGTCGTTGGCCCGGTCGACCAGGTGCAGGTCGCCGTCGGTGTCGAGGTAGCCGACGTCGCCGGTGCGGAACCAGCCCTCGTCGTCCGGGCCGTGCGCCCCGTCGGGCCAGTAGCCGGAGAAGAGGTTGGCGCCGCGGATCGACACCAGCCCGGTCTCGCCGTCGGCCTCGAAGACGTCGTCGACGTCGTCCGGGTCGAGCGGCACGGCCTGGTCGGTGCCGTCGCTGTCGACCAGCCGCAGCTCGATCCCGGGCAGCGGCCGGCCGACCGAGCCGGGCTTCGGGTAGCCGGTGACCAGCGTCGAGGTGACCACCGGCGCGCACTCGGTGAGGCCGTAGCCCTCGTAGACGTCGAGGCCGGTGGCCTCCCGGATCGCGGTCAGCACCTTCGGGTGCAGCGGCGCGGCGCCCGAGGTCATCCGCCGCACGGAGGCCAGGCCGCGGCGGAGCTCGTCGGCGCCGAACGCCGCGAACTCGCCGTACATCGTCGGGACGCCGGTGATCGAGGTGACGCGGTGCTCGGCGCAGTCGTCCAGGGTGCGCTGGGCTTCGAAGCGCTCCGACAGCACCGCGGTCGCGCCGACGGCCGTGGCCTGCAGGAGGCCGGGCCCGAGGCCGTAGACGTGGAAGAGCGGGATGGTGATCAGCACGCGGTCGTCGTGCTCGAGGACGCCGTCGACCGCGCTGATCTGCTCGAGGTTCGCCAGCAGCGCCCGGTGCGACAGCATCACCCCGCGCGGCGGCCCGGTGGTGCCGGACGTGTACGAAACGACCGCGATGTCCTCCCCGGACCGGCCGGCGTCGGCGAACTCGCCTCCTCCGGCCGGGTCACCCCCGGGCGTGAGACCGCTCACCCAGTCCGGGAGGTCCTCGTCCGGATCGCGCTGGACGACGACCTTCGCGCCGCTGTGCTCCAGCAGCTTCTCGAGCTCGGGCGCGGGCACCTGCGGTGACAGCGGCACGACGACGGCTCCCGCGCGCAGCGCGCCGAAGAAGGCGACCACGAAGTCCAGCGACGTCGGCAGCCGCAGCCCCACCCGGTCGCCGGGCGCGACGCCGACGTCCGCCAGCCGGCGGGCCTGGGCCTGGGCGGCCGCGTCGACCTCGCGGTAGGTGAGGCCGCGGCCGGTGCCGGTTTCGAGGACGGCCGGGTGCTCCGGCCACGTCGCCGCGGCCCTCGTGAGCAGCCCGGCGACCCCCGGCTGCGTCTCCTCTGGAGCACTCACCCGCGACCTGCCTCTCCTCGCCCGGCGCCAACCGTTGCAAGTCTGTCATCTGAAGCGACGTCATGGGTGCTGACCGCACGCGTCGCGTCTGAGCAACCCCGGAACCACTACCTACTTAGCGGTAACAACACGTATGCTGCACTGCGTCGCGCCGGTGGTGTTGATCACCGCCGCGACCGGAGAGAGGGAGTCGCCGTGAGGAACTTGCCTGCCCACGAGGTCGTGGGGCACGCGAGCCGGCCCTTCCCTGCTCGCCGGTGTTCCGGGGGTACCGTGGCCCGCTGGGTCGAAGCCACCGCCGGAGGTGCCGCCCGATGACCGTCCCCACCGCCGTCAGCCGCGGGCCCGTCTTCATGTTCGCCGAGCGCGTCTTCGGCCGGACCTCCGCCGTGCCGCTGAGCAGGCACGCGGCCGACGACGAGCGCGCCGAGGCGGCCAAGGCCGAGGCCTGGGACCTGGTGCGGGCCGCACAGGACGGCGACTCGTCCGCCTTCGGCCGGCTCTACGACCGCTACGTCGACGTCGTCTACCGGTACGTGCTGTTCCGGCTCGGCGACCGCGACCTCGCCGAGGACGTCACCAGCGAGACGTTCCTGCGCGCGCTGCGCCGCATCACGTCGGTGAGCTACCAGGGACGTGACGTCGGCGCCTGGTTCGTCACCATCGCCCGCAACCTCGTGCTCGACCACGTCAAGTCGAGCCGGTTCAAGCTCGAAGTCGTCACCGACGAGGTGACCGAGCCCGGTGCGGCGCCGTTCAGCGTCGGCGCGACGGCCCAGGTGGGTCCCGAGCAGGAGGCGATCAGCCGCGCCACCCGGGCCGAGCTGCTGCGCTGCGTCGCGGAACTGGGCGATGACCAGCGCGAATGCATTGTGCTGCGGTTCCTGCAGGGCCTGTCCGTCGCCGAGACGGCCGAGATCATGAACCGCAACGAAGGCGCGATCAAGGCGCTCCAGCACCGCGCCGTACGCCGATTGGCACAACTTCTGCCCACCGGATTGCGCTGAACCCGCGAACTTTTCCGTTCGTCGGCCCGAACCGGTAACCCTGGCGGCTTCTGGATCGTTACCCCACGCAGACCGGTGCAAGGACCGGCCGGAGCCCGGATGGAGAGAGCAGCGCCGTGAGGTTTGCGCGTGAGCGAGCCGAGAGCGAGCGGTTCGCGCGTGCCCTGGAACCGTCGCCGGTACGCCGCGACGGTGAGTTCGCCGACGAACTCGCGCTCGTCGGTGCCCTGCGCGAGCTCGGCGCGGCCGGGGCGCCGGACCTGGAGACCCGGCAGCGGATCCGCGCGGAGATCGCGGGCCGCCTGGAGACGGCGGGGGCCACCGAGACGGGTCGGAGGTGGCGGCCGCGGACCGCCGACCTGGTGGCCGCCGCGCTCTTCCTCTTCCTCGTCCTCTCGGGGCTGACCTTGGTGCTCTCGCGCACCGCGTTGCCCGGTGACGCGCTGTACAGCGTCAAGCGGGCCGGCGAGTCGACCGCGCTCGGCCTGACGTTCGGCGACCAGGAGAAGGCGCGCAAGCACCTCGAGTTCGCCACCAACCGGATCACCGAGCTCGGCGAACTGGCGGCCGAAGACGCGAGCGCGTCCGCCTACCGGACCGCCTACGACGACTTCGCAACCGATCTGCGGGCCGGTGTGGCCCAGCTGTCCGCCGCGGCGACCAGCGACGGCGGGACGCAGGCGCTGTCCGACGTCCGGCTGTGGGCGCGCAACCAGGCGGCGAGGCTGGCCGCGCAGCCGCTGCCGGCCGGCGCGTCGCCGGTGTTCGACGACGTCCGGACCCTGCTGGGCAAGGTCCAGGAGCGCACGAGCGGCCTGGTGGCGCGGATGAACTGCTACCGGATCACCACCGGCACCTCCGACGAGCTGGGCCCGCTCCCGGCGACCGGCGAGTGCACCCAGCGGCCGGCACCGGCCGCCGGCGAGCAGCCGACGTCGGCGTCGGTCGCGCCTTCGTCGGCGGACAGCACGGCCCCGTCGGTGACGGGCACGCAGCCGCCGCCGTCGGACGCCACCGCGACCCCGGGCATCCCGGCACCGACCGGTGGGGTGACGCCGCCCCCGGTGTTCGGCCAGCCGTCGACCACGTCCCGGCCGCCGGCACCGACGACCACCACGTCCACGCCGCCGCTGATTTCGCTGCCGCCGCTGCTGCCGGGCCTGCCGCCGATCGTGATCGGCTGAGGTCCCGGCCACACCTGCGACGGGCCGGTGGGCGGATCGCTACGCTGTGCAAAGGACCCCGGGACGTGGGCAGACGTGGAGGCGGTGTAGGTGTCAGCTTGGCGTGGCAGAGACAAGAGTCAGGAGCTCGAACGGCTCGCCGCGCTCGCGGGTGAGGCGTCCGCCGAGGCTGCCCACGCCCGCGTGGTGTCCGAAGCCGCCGAGCCCCCCGCCCCGCCTGCCCCGCCCGACCTGACCGCGGCCGCGTTCTTCGACGTCGACAACACGATGATGATGGGCGCGTCGATCTTCTACTTCGCCCGCGGCCTGGCGGCGCGCAAGTTCTTCACGTCGGCGGACCTCGCCGGGTTCGTCTGGGGCCAGATCAAGTTCCGGCTCGGCGGCCGCGAGAACAAAGAGGACATCAAGACCCACCGCGAGCGCGCACTGTCCTTTGTGGCCGGTCGCACGGTGGCGGAGCTGACGTCGATCAGCGAAGAGATCTACGACGAGCTGATGGCGGACAAGATCTGGTCCGGAACCCGCGCGCTGGCCCAGATGCACCTGGACGCGGGGCAGCGGGTCTGGCTGGTGACGGCGACCCCGATCGAGCTGGCGGCGATCATTTCGCGCCGCCTCGGTCTCACCGGGGCGCTCGGCACGGTGGCCGAAACCCGCGACGGCGTGTACACCGGCCGTCTGGTGGGCGACCTCCTGCACGGCCGCGCGAAGGCCCACGCGGTCCGGGCGCTGGCCTCCCGCGAGGGCCTGAACCTCAAGCGCTGCACCGCGTATTCGGATTCGGCGAACGACATCCCGATGCTGTCGGCGGTGGGCACGGCGGTGGCGGTCAACCCGGACGGCGGCCTGCGTGACGTGGCCCGGGCCCGCGGCTGGGAGATCCGCGACTTCCGCACCGGCCGCAAGGCGGCGAAGATCGGCGTGCCGTCGGTGCTGGGCGCGGGCGCACTGGCCGGCGCCGTCGCCGCGGGCATGGCGTACCGCCGCCGGTAGCGCCTGCGCTACCAACTACTCGGGTGCGCGCGGGAATGACCCGCCCGCCGCCGGCTGGTGTGCTTTTCCCATCGGAAGAGCAGCTTCGGCGAAAGGCAGTGCGGTGGCGACCCGAGTGGACATCGAAGAGCGGGCCAGTGACGGCGGCAGGCTGCGGGACAGCCTCCGCAGACACCCGCTCACCTGGTTCTTCGCCCTGGCCAACCTGCTGAGCTGGGTCGCCTGGACGCCCTACATCCTGTCGGAGAACGGGCTCGGTGTGCTCCACTTCCGGTTCCCGGAGCTGCTCGGCACCTCGCAGTTCGCCGGCGTCCTGCCGGGCGCCTACCTCGGCCCGATCGGCGCGGCGTTCTTCGTCACCGCGCTCGCCGACGGGCGGACCGGCCTGCGCCGCTGGGCGGCGCGGCTGTTCAAGTGGCGGGTCCACTGGTTCTGGTACGTGGCCGTCGTGCTCAGCGTGCCCGCGCTGCTCACGATCAGCACGATGGCGTTGTCCGAGCAGACCCCCCTCGTCCCGGCGGTGGCGACGCTGGTGGCCTACCTGCCGGGTCTGGCGCTGCAGATGGTCACGACCGGGCTCGCGGAGGAACCCGGCTGGCGGGACTTCGCCCTGCCCCGCCTCCAGCAGCGCTACGGGCCGCTCGGCGGCACGCTGATCCTCGGCCCGCTGTGGGGCGTGTGGCACCTGCCGCTGTTCTTCAGCGAGTGGGGTGGCTGGCCGGACGTCACCTGGCTGACGCCGATCGAGTTCGTCGCCACCTGCGTCACCTTCAGCATCATCATGACCTGGGTGTTCAACCGCACCGGCCAGAGCCTGCCGCTGGCCATGCTGCTGCACACGAGCGTCAACAACTTCTTCTCGCTGGCCTGGTCGGAGCTGTTCCCGTCGCTGTCGGTGCGGGACACGACACACGCGTTCCTGCTCGCCTCGGCCGCGGTGTCGCTGGTCCTGCTCGTCGCGACGCGGGGACGGCTGGGCTACCGGCCGAAAGCCCGCGAACTCGAAGCCTGACCAGGCAGGCGGTCACCCGGCACCTGCCCGGGCCGGGTGACCGCTCAGCCGCGGAAAACCGACTTACGCTGCGAAAGCCGCTGGTAAAGCGTCTGCTGGATCGACTCGCGCACCTGGTCGGTCAGCTGGAACACCAGCATCGGGTCGTCGACGGCGTCCGGGCCGAAGGCGTCGGTCGCGATCGGCGCACCGAACTCGATGCTCCACTTCGTCGGCAACGGCACCGCGCCGAGCAGGCCGAGCATCGGGAAGAACGGCGTCACCGGGAAGTAGGGCAGCCCGAGCATCCGCGCCAGCACCTTGATGTCGCCGAGCTTCGGGTAGATCTCCTCCGCGCCGATGACCGACACCGGGATGATCGGCACGCCCGCCTTCAGCGCCGCCGACACGAACCCGCCGCGGCCGAAGCGCTGCAGCTTGTAGCGCGAGGCGAACGGCTTGCCGACGCCCTTGAAGCCCTCCGGCCACACCCCGACCAGCTCGCCCTTGCGCAGCAGGCGCTCGGCGTCCGCGTGGCAGGCCAGCGTCTGGCCGGACTTGCGGGCGAACGACCCCACCAGCGGCACCTGGAACACCAGGTCCGCGCCGAGGCCGCGCAGGTGACGGCCGCCGGTCTCGTCGTGGACCGCCACCGCCGTCATCAGGGAGTCGAGCGGGATCGTGCCGGAGTGGTTGGACACCAGCAGCGCGCCGCCCGAGGCGGGCAGGTTCTCGACGCCGTGGGTGTCGACGCGGAACCACTTCTTGTACAGCGCCCGCAGCGGCGGCAGGAACACCGCCTCGGTCAGTTCGGCGTCGAAGCCGAATTCGTCCACTGTGTAGTCGCCGGTCAGCCGGTCGCGGATGAAGCCGAGCGCCGACCGGGCGGCGGCCGAAAGCGGCTCCTCGGGCGCCGGCCGGTCGACGCCGCCGGGGAAGGCGACGACCGGCGCCTCCTCCTGCTCACGGAGGTCCCGCTCGGCGTCCACCGCCTCCGGCTTCTCCCGGCCCGGCCCGTGCAGGGGGATGACCTGCGCTTCGGCACCGCCCACCGTTCCCGCCTCGCTTCCGAAGTCGTCCAAGTTCGATCTGGTCACCGGCTCTGCCCGGTCGCGGCGGCGACGAGCACCTTGCCGGCCAGGCCGGCCAGCTTGCCGCCGTCGAGCACCGGGCGGAGCCCGCGTCCCACGATGTAGTCGTCGAACGCCTCACGTGTGGTCCACCGCGGGGTGTACCCGAACTCCTGCTTCAGCTTGGCGATGTCGACGACCCGGCCGAAGTTCAGCAGCCGGACCTGGTCGGCGGAGAAGTCCACGACGCGCGCGCCGCGCAGGACCTTGCCGACCGACGGCACCACGCTCCGCGGCATCGGCAGCTCGACCCGGCCGGCCCGCCGGATCGCCTGCGAGAGGGTGAGTACCCCCTCCGCACCGACGTTGAACACGCCGGGCTTGTCGTGCAGGGCCGCCCGTTCCAGCACGGACAGCGCGTCCGCGGAGTGCAGCAGCTGGATGCGCGCGTCGTAGCCGAAGACCGTCGGCACCACCGGCAGCGCGAAGTAGCGCGCGAGGACGGTGTCGGTCTCGGGGCCGATGATGTTGGCGAAGCGGAACAACGTGGTCGTGATGTCCGGGCGGCGGCGCACCAGGCCCCGCACGTACCCCTCCATCTCGACGGCGTCCTTCGCGTACCCGCTGGTCGACGTGGGGATGAGCTCGGAGTCCTCGGTGAACACCGCCTGCGAACGGGCGCCGGCGCCGTAGACCGCCGCCGTGGACTTGACCACCAGCTTCCGCACCAGCGGCGAGCGCTGGCACGCGGCGAGCAGCCGCATGGTGCCGATGACGTTGACTTCCTTGATCGCCGTGCGGCGGCCCGGCCCGGCCGGGTGCGCGGTGACGGACGCGTGCACCACCGTGTCGACCTTGGCGGTGCTGATCACCTTGGCGATCAACGGGTTCCTGATGTCCGCGCGGACGAACTCCGCGTGGCCCATGCGCTGCAGGACGGTCTTGTCCGGCGGGACCGTGTCGACACCGATGACCCGTTCGAAGTCGGGGTTGTTGCCCAGCCGGGCGAGCAGTTTCCCGCCCAGTTCGCCGGCGACCCCGGTGACGAGCACGATGTTCGACGGCATGCGACTCCCTGCGGCGTAGGGCGTGTGGGGGGTGGACGGTCACCCGAGGCGCGCGAACCTGCACTCACTGGAAGCATCGCGCGGACGCCCTTGAGATGTTACCGCTCTTCAGTGGTAGCTCCGGGTCGTCTCACGTGCTATTAACACCGGTTTCGCCGGAAAGCGACGAACGCCTCACTCGAACGGGCGGACCGTGCCCACCACATGGACGTGGCCCGTCCAGAAGCTGGACGGGCCACGGTGACACTCGGCAGGCTTACTTGCCGGCCTTACGACGCTGGACGCGCGTACGGCGAAGCAGCTTGCGGTGCTTCTTCTTCGACATGCGCTTGCGGCGCTTCTTGATCACAGAGCCCATGGGCGCTCCTTAGGTCGACGTCGGTCACGCTGCCCGGCGCAGCGTCCAACGGGTGGAGCGCACAGGCACGAGCGGTTTTCCAGGTTACCCGTGTCCCCGGGCGGGCCGGTCAGCGGGCACGTCGAAGCACGGCGTGCCGCTGGCCGGGGCGTGGATCAACCCACGTCGTAATACGCGCCCTGGAGGTACTCGTGCACTGCTTTCTCCGGCACCCGGAAGGACTTCCCGACCCTGACGGCGGGCAGCTCACCCGAGTGCACGAGACGGTAGACGGTCATCTTGGAGACCCGCATCAGCGTGGCCACCTCGGCAACCGTCAGGAACTGGACCTGCCCGACGGCGGGCAAATCCTCCTTCTTGTTCGGCGACATGTTTACCGCGTCCTTCGACACGTGTCGCGCCACGAGGCTTCCCCACCTGTGGTATCGACACGCACGTGCTCTATCGAGAGTAGCGGGACTGGTGGGACTAATGCGACGCCTGTCACCGAGATGGGCCCCTACCAGCGCTAACGCACAAGCAGCCGCGCGTGCAAGACCCGGGCAATCGCCCTTTCCGGGGAAATCAGGCTTCGTCGTGGGCCTTCCCGAGCTCCACCGAACGGTCCTTCGCGGCCTCGATGGCGGCCAGCAGCGCGGCCCGGACGCCGTGCTTCTCCAGCTCGCGGATGGCGTTGATGGTGGTGCCGGCGGGCGAGGTGACGGCCTCGCGCAGCAGCACGGGGTGCTCGTCGGATTCGGCGAGCATCTTCGCCGCGCCGACGGCCGACTGGATGATCAGCTGCCCGGCGAGCGCCCGCGGCAGGCCCAGCAGGATCCCGGCGTCGATCATGGCTTCGACCAGGTAGAAGAAGTAGGCGGGCCCGGACCCGGACAGCGCGGTGACGGCGTCCTGCTGGGCCTCGGGCACCTCGACGACCTGCCCGACGTGCGAGAGCAGGTCCCGCACCACGGCGAGGTGCTCGCCGGTCGCGTACCGGCCGGCGGAGATGGCGCTCATGGCCTCGTTGACCAGCATCGGCGTGTTCGGCATGACCCGCACGACGGGCACGCCCTCGGCGAGCCGCCGTTCGTAGAGCGAGGTGGGCAGCCCGGCGCAGAGCGAGACCACGAGCGACGACGGGCCGAGCAGCGGCGCGAGCTCGTCGAGAACGGGCTCGATGTCCTGGGGCTTGACGGCGACGACCAGGACGTCGGCCCGCTTGGCGGCTTCCTCGACCTCGACCCCGCGGATGCCGTAGCGGCTGGTGAGCTCCTCGACCCGCGCCGGGTACCGCTCGGTGAAGAGGAGGTCGCCGGCCTCGTGGCCGCCGTGCAGCAGCCCCGAAAGCAACGCCTCGCCGATCTTGCCCGCACCCAGCACCGCGATGACCGTCATGGAGCCAAGCGTGCCAAACCCGCCACGGCGGCCTGGTGCCGGGGCGAGGTGGCCGTGTCGTCCCCCCAATCGCCCGTGATGCCCCGCCAATCACGAGTGATGCCCCTTCAATCACGGGTGATGCCCCTCCAAGCACCCCACCGGCCCGTGCTCAGCCTGCCGGGCCCGGGCCGGGCCCAGCCGGCGGACCTGGCACGCCGGCCGCCCTGGGCGACCGGCCCGCGTACCCGAACAGTCGGCCCGCGCACCCGAACAGTCGGCCCGCGCACCCGGATAGTCGGCCGGCGTGCCTGGAGGGTCGGTTCACGTGTCCCGCGGGCGTGCTCAGCCGCCCGGGGCCGGGGCCAGGCCGAGCTGGCGGGCCTGGCACACGAGCCGGCCCTGGGCGTCGACCACCGTGGCGTCCGAGTCGAACCACGACTCGTGCACCGAACGGGACTCGACCACCACGCGCAGCCAGCCCGGTGCCGGGCGGGTGCGCAGCAACGCCGTCAGCTGGACCGTCGGCGCCCAGCCGATGCGGCCCAGGTTCATCACCACCGGCGGGTTCACGTCCGACGCCAGCAGCGAAAAGTACGGGTCGGCCAGGCTGTGCCGCGGCCGGACCCACAGCCGCACCCGGGGTGGCTCGCCGGTGCGGCCGGTCAGGAAGCCCGCGGTCGCCGGGTCCAGCCTCACCTCGCAGCCCTTGGCCAGGTTGAACGGCCCTTCGCTGCTCTCCGGCATCGCCAGCGCGCCGGGCGGCGGCTCGGCGGGCATCGACGGCACGTCGGTCCACTCCGGGCGGCGCATCGGCAACCGGCCCGTCGTCACCCTGGCCTCGACGCAGCTGCGGCCGCGCTGCTCCAGCCGGACCTCGACCACCGTCGCGCGGCGGCCGACCTTGCGGACGTCCGTGCGCAGCAGCACCGGCCCGAGCGCGGGCGCGTGCAGGAACTCCGCGCTGACGACCAGCGGCTCCGCGTGCGGCTCACCGCGCTCGTGCAGGGCGGCGATCGCCGCCCTCGCCAGCAGGGCGAGCAGGAAACCCCCGTGCGGGTGCGAGCCGATGGCCCATTCCGCACGCAGCACCGCGGTGAAGGTGCCGTCCCCCAGCGACCGCGCCGCACTCGCCGTGTCGAAGGACACGGCGGTGCCGTCCATTCCGCTCACGAACGGTCCGCGCCATTTCGGGAATCCGGGGAGGTGACGAGCAATGAGAGCGACGGGTTCACGGACCGAACTTTACGGGTTCAACCGGCGGAAATGCACTCGGGAGTGGATAGGCGGCGCGGTTATTGCCCGAGGTGGAACCGCGCGAACAACAACGCCTCGGCCAGGTCGCGCACGCGCTGGGCCGCGGTGACGGCGTGCCGGGTGTTGATCTCCAGCACGATCTGACCGGCAAAACCGTTGCTGACCAGCTTCTCGAGCAGTTCGGCGCAGGGCTGGCCGCCGCGTCCGGGTACCAGGTGTTCGTCCTTCGGGACGCCGGTGCCGTCGGCCAGATGGACGTGCGAGAGGCCCTCCCCCATCCGCTGCGCCAGCGCCAGCGCGTCCATCTCGGCTGCCGCTGTGTGGGACAGGTCGAGCGTGTAGTGCCGGAACCCGACGTCCGTCGGATCGATCGACGGCCGGAACGCGGAGACGCGCGAATTCTTGGAACCACCCGGCGGCCGGACCTTGAACATGTTTTCGAC
Organism: Amycolatopsis sp. NPDC004747; assembly: GCF_053601335.1. Classification (NCBI taxonomy): domain Bacteria; kingdom Bacillati; phylum Actinomycetota; class Actinomycetes; order Pseudonocardiales; family Pseudonocardiaceae; genus Amycolatopsis; species Amycolatopsis sp. NPDC004747. Next base: position 329,048 of record NZ_JBSGBQ010000002.1, read on the forward strand.
GGCGATTTCCACGCCGCTCGACTCCTCCAGTTCGGCGACCAGATCACCGAACGCTTCGCCGTACCGGCGCTGCCAGCGGAACGGCGGGTGGACCACCACGGTGCGCGCGCCGAGCTCGAGCGCGGCGTCGACCGACATCCGCAGCCGGACCGCCGGGTCCGGCGACCAGATCCGCTGGGTGATCAGCAGTGACGGCGAGTGCACCGACAGCACCGGCACGCCGGTGCGCCGCGACCACCGCCGCAGCGCGGTGACGTCCTGGCTGACCGGGTCGGCCCAGACCATCACCTCGACGCCGTCGTAGCCGAGCTCGGCGGCGAGCTCGAAGGCCGTGCCCGCCTTGAGGGGCCACACCGACGCCGTGCTGAGTCCGACGGGGACCGGCTGCTCGTCTGTCACGCGCGCCATCCTGCCTCGTCGCCCGCTGTGCACGGCGCCGCCGGGCCGCCAACGCGACGCGGATCACGGGGTTCAGCTGCGCCCGGACGCACCCTGGCGCCTTCGCCGCGCTGCGCGCTCGCGAAGGCCCGGGTGTCCTGAACGTCAGCGGCCGACCAGCAGCAACGCCGCGGGTGACACCGTCACCACCAGGCCCACCAGCACCGCCAGCACGGTGGTCTGGAGGTCTTCGGCGCGGCGGATCTTCCGCACGATCCAGACCAGCGCGACGACCACCAGCAGCGCGGCGACCAGCGCGGCGGCCGGGATGTTCACCCAGAGCCAGTTGAAGCCGAGCCAGACGGCGGCCCCGCCGACGACGCCCATCGCCAGCTGGCCGGCCAGCGCCAGCCACTGCTTGCCTGCCGAAGCCGCGGGCTCCGGCTCGGCGACCGGCTCGGGCGCGTCGTCGTACTCGTCGTCTTCGTAGTCTTCGCCCTGCTCGTAGCCGTAGTCGTCCTGCTCGAAGTCCGGGCCGTCCGCCGGGTAGTCGTCGGCGAACTCGCGTTCGTAGGGCGCGAGGTCGTCCGGGATCGGCGCCCGCGAGGCGCGGTCGCCGGGGGCGAACGGCATCGGCGGCGGGTACGCGCCCGTCGGCGGGCCCGCGTCGTAGGCGGCCTGGTAGCCGCTGCTCTCCGGGGCGAAGCCGTCGGGCTCGAAGTCGTCCTCGGGGTACCCGTCGTCCGGGGCGTCGGTGGGCACCGCCGGCATGACGCCGATCTCGGTGTCCTCCATCTGCTCCTTCTGCCGCCGCTTGCGCCAGTTCGCCAGGCCCGCGGGCGAGGACGGCTCCGGCGGCTCGGGCTTCTTGCCCTTCGGCGGCACGGGCGGGACGAGCGGCTCGTCGTCCGGGACCGCCGAGAACTGCTCGGTGTGGTCCTCGCGCTTCGGCTCCGGGCGGCGCGACGGGGCGCGGCGCGGGCGGCCGGGCGCGGCGGGCGGCGTCGAGAAGGACCCGCTGGCCATCGGGCCCGGCGGAACGTCGATGTCGGCGTCCGGGGTGCCGTTGAGGCTGTCGAGCCGGGCCGACAGCGGGCCGCCGGGCGGCGGCGTCGGCAGCTGCTGCGACGGCTGCGGCGGCACGGGCAGCTGCTGCGACGGCTGCGGCGGCCCGGGGCGGCGCCGGACCGGCGGGACCGCCCGGGTCTCCTCGGCCGACGCCGGGGGCGTCGGCAGCTGCTGCGACGGCTGCGGGGGCTTGGGCAGCTGCTGCGAGGGCTGCGGCGGCGGCACGGGCAGCTGCTGGGACGGCTGCGGCGGCGGGGGCGGCGGCTGACGGCGCGGCGCGGCGCGCGGCGGCACCGGCAGCTGCGCGGACTCCTGCGGACGCGCGAACTGGCCAGACTCCTGCGGCGGCCGGGCGAACTTGCCGGACTCCTGCGGGGCCGGGCGGGCGTACTGGCCGGACTCGGCGCCGCCGGGGGCGGGCCGCGCCGGGGGCGGCGGCACCGGCCGGGGCAGCGGCTGGGAGTCCTGCGGGACCGCGCGGGGACCGGGCGGCGGCGGGGACGGCGGCTCGGCGCGGCGGCGCCCGGCCGGCCGCGCGGGCGGGGCCGGCGGGGGCGTGCTGCCCTCGGCGGCGACCCGGTCGATGATCGCCTGCGGGCCGGTGTCGCTCACGCCCGGCCGCCGGTGCGAGCCGGTGGCACCGGGCGGGGTCTCGGGGGTGCCGGGTTCGTCGTCGTCATCGGCGGCGCGCCGACGGCGACGGCGTCCGCCGTCGACCTGGGCACCGTGCTGGGCGAGCAGCTCAGCCACGGTCTTCTGCGGCTGGTCGCCTCCGGTCTGGTCCGTCATACCTGGTGATCCCCTGCGCGCACCGAATTACCACTTGCGGCACCTCGCGGAGCGGGACACGACGGCACACCGGCGGCGCCGCGCGCGCTGTACACCGACCTCTGCATGTCCGTCACCTCTCCACCGTGCCCGTTATCCGTCCGGGAAGTCCAGTCGCGTGCTTTCACCGGTCCTCCTGTGCGCCGAAGCGCCCCGCGGAGGCGGCTCCAGTCTCATCCGCGCCGTTCGAATGGTCCAGCCGCCGCAGGATGACACCCTCTCGCAGAGCCCACGGGCAGATCTCGAGTTCCGGCACACCGAGTGCCCGCATCGTGGCCTGTGCCACGAGCGCACCCGCCACGAGCTGGTGCGACCGGCTCGAGCTGACGCCCTCGAGCTCCGCGAGATCGGCCGACGGCATCCGCGAAATGAAGGCCAGGAGCTGGCGCAACGCGGTGTCCGTGAGCGTACGTCGGACGCGCGGGCCCGCCGCGGAGGGGGCGGCGCCGGTCAGCCGGGCGAGCGAGCGGAACGTCTTCGACGTCGCCACGACCCGATCGGGTTCACCCCATTTGGTGACCTTCCGCGCGAGGTCGGTGAGCTGGTCGTCCAGCCACGCGGACGTGGCGACGAGCTCCGACCGCGTCGGCGGGTCGTGCTTGAAGCGGGTGCGCGTGGTGCGGCCCGCGCCCAGGGGCAGGGATTCGGCCAGCACCGGCTCCTCGTCGCGGCCCATCGCGATCTCGAGGGAGCCGCCGCCGATGTCGAGCACCAGCAGCTGCCCGGCGGACCAGCCGTACCAGCGGCGGACGGCGAGGAACGTCAGCCTCGCTTCGTCGGTACCCGAAAGGACCTGCAGGTCGACGCCGGTCTTGTCGGCCACGCGGGCCAGCACCTTGGCGGAGTTCTTCGCTTCGCGGACCGCGGAGGTGGCGAAGGCCATGACCTCTTCGCAGCCGAGCCGGGCGGCGGACTCCTTGGCGGATTCGACCGCGGTCACCAGCTCGTCGGCACCGGCCTTGGAAAGCTCGCCACCGGGGGTGATCCGCTCGGCCAGCCGCAGCACGGACTTTTCGGAATGCATCGGCGTCGGGTGGGCGCCACGGTGGGCGTCGACCACGAGCAGGTGGACGGTGTTGGAACCGACGTCGAGTACCCCTAGGCGCACGGGGGTCCAGGGTACCGGCCTCAGCGGCAGGTCTCGAACTTGTAACCGAAAACACTCGGTGCGGCCTCGCCCCGGCGCGCCTCCGCCGGGGCGATACCGCACCGAACAGGACTTACGTCTCGAACTTGTAGCCGAGGCCGCGAACCGTGACGAGGTGCCGCGGCGAGCCCGGGTCCGGTTCGATCTTCGAGCGCAGCCGCTTCACGTGGACGTCGAGCGTCTTCGTGTCGCCGACGTAGTCCGCGCCCCACACCCGGTCGATCAGCTGCCCGCGCGTCAGCACCCGGCCGACGTTGCGGAGCAGGTACTCGAGCAGGTCGAACTCCTTGAGCGGGAGCGAGACCTCGGCGCCGTCGACGGTCACGACGTGCCGCTCGACGTCCATCCGGACCGGGCCGGCCGAGAGCACCAGCGGGGCCAGCTCCCCCTCCGCGCCGGGCTCGCCGCCGCGGCGCAGCACCGCGCGGACCCGGGCGATCAGCTCGCGCGCCGAGTACGGCTTGGTGACGTAGTCGTCCGCGCCCAGCTCCAGGCCCACGACCTTGTCGATCTCGCTGTCGCGCGCGGTCACCATGATGACCGGCACGGCCGAGCGCTGGCGCAGCTGCTTGCAGACGTCGGTGCCGCTCATCCCGGGCAGCATGAGGTCGAGCAGCACGATGTCGGCGCCGTTGCGGTCGAACTCCTCCAGCGCGGCCTGGCCGGTGCCGGCCACGGCCGCGGTGAACCCTTCCTTGCGCAGCAGGAAGGCGAGGGGGTCGGCGAACGACTCCTCGTCCTCGACGATGAGAACCCTGGTCACAGGTTTCCTCCATGATCTGGGCTGTCCTGCCCGGTAACCACGAGCCTCGGGGTGCGCTCGGGGGTCTTCTCCTGCCGCGGTGCCGGCGAGGTCTTGGCCGCCCGCGCCGGCTCGGTGGCCGGTTCGGGGCTGACGTGCGCGGGGATGCGCAGGGTGAACGTCGAGCCGGTGCCCGGGCGGCTCCACAGCCCGACCGAGCCGCCGTGGTTGGCCGCGACGTGCTTGACGATCGCCAGGCCGAGGCCGGTGCCGCCGGTGGCGCGGGAGCGGGCCTTGTCGGCGCGGTAGAAGCGCTCGAACACGCGCTGCTGCTCGTCCTCGGCGATCCCGATGCCGCGGTCGGTGACGGCGATCTCGACCATGCCGTCGGCGAGCCGCCGGGAAATCGACACCGGGCTGGCGGCCGGCGAGTACGCGACGGCGTTCTCCAGCAGGTTCGACAGCGCGGTGACCAGCAGCGTGCGGTCGCCTTCGACGAGCAGGCCGCTGGGGTTGTCGGTGGTGATGCGGATGTCGGCGGACTCGGCCGAGAGCGTGGTGCGGCCGAGCGCCTCGCGGACGACCGCGTCGACCTCGACGACGTTCAGGTCGGGCAGCCGTTCGGCGCCCTGCAGCCGCGACAGCGCGATCAGCTCGGTGACGAGCTGGCCGAGCCGGGTCGACTCGCGCAGGATCTTGCCGCCGAAGCGGCGGACCTCCTCGACGTCCTCGGCCGCGTCGAGCACGGCCTCGGTGAGCAGCGCGATCGCGCCCACCGGGGTCTTGAGCTCGTGGCTGACGTTGGCGACGAAGTCGCGGCGCACGGCCTCGAGCCGGATGGCCTCGGAGTGGTCGACGGCCTCGACGACGGTGAAGCCGTCGCCGAGCGGCCGGACCTGGCCGAGCACCGCCTCCGGCTGGCGGCCGCGTGCTTCGAGCGGCGAGAGATCGATTTCCAGCGGTTCGTCGGTCTCGGTCACCTGCTCGGCGGCCTTGCGGGCCCGCGGGTCGGCCTGGTTGACCTTCACCAGGCCGAGCTCGTAGGCCCGCGGGTTGTGCAGCACCATGTCGCCGAACCGGTTGAGCACGACGATGCCGTTGGCCGAGGAGCGGACCAGCCGTTCGAGGAGCTCGGCGACGGTCGGACCCGGCGGCCGGGCCTCTTCGCGGCGGGTGCGTGCCCGCGCCAGGAAGTAGCCGGCCACCGCACCGGCCACCAGTGCGCCGATGGCCAGTGCGAGTGAAACAGGCGTGGTCACAGGCCGATCGTAAGCTGAGAAGTGGCCCTTCGGCCTAGCGTTGTCCGCCTTGTCGTGAGCACCGCGACACCTGCGGAGGACATGTTCGCCGGGGCTTCAGGCAGCGTTCACCCGATCGATTCCCCGGCGAGACATTCCGGGCGAATTCACCCGAGGGCGGTGAGGTCTTCCTCGGTCAGTTCGAGTGCCGCCGCGGCGACGTTCTGTTCGAGGTGCGCGAGGTCTCCGGTGCCCGGGATGGCGAGCACGTTCGGGCCCCGGTGCAGCGTCCACGCGAGCCGCACCTGCGCCGGGGTGGCGTCGTGGCGGCGGGCGACCTCGGCAACCCGCGCGTCCTCGCCGGTTCCGCTCGCGACGGCGAAGAACGGCACGAAGGCGATCCCCCGCTCGGCGCACATCCGGACGAGCTCGTCGTCCTCGCGGCGGGCGGTGAGGCCGTACTGGTTCTGGACGCAGACGACCGGCGCGATCGCCAGCGCCTCGGTGAGGTGTTCCGGGCCGACGTTGGAGATGCCCAGCTCGCGGATCAGCCCGGCTTCGCGCAGTTCGGCGAGCGCGCCGAAGCCGTCGGCGAGCGAGCCTTTCCCGCGGTCGAGGTCCTGGCCGATCCGGTAGTTGACGACGTCGAGGTGGTCGAGGCCCAGCTCGCGCAGGTTCTCCTCGACCTGGGCGCGCAGCTGCTCGGGCCGGGCGGTGTAGAAGGTGCCCTCGTAGTCCCGGCCCGGGCCGACCTTGGTGGTGATGACGAGGTCGTCGTAGGGCGCCAGCGCGGTGTTGAGCAGTTCGTTGGCCGAGCGCGGCCCGGCGAAGTAGAACGCGGCCGTGTCGAAGTGGTTCACGCCGAGCTCGACGGCCCGGCGCAGCACGGACAGGGACGTTTCGCGGGCGCGGATGCCGCCGTCCGAAGTGGACATCAGGCGCATGGCGCCGAAGCCGAGGCGGTTGACTTCGAAGGAGCCGAGCTTCCAGGTGCCCGCCGCGGCGGCGGGCGTGGTGGTGTTCGTGGTCATGGCTCCAGCCTTCCGGCGCGGCCCGCACGACCACCGGGTTTGGCAGTTTGCTGCCACACTGGAACACGTGGAGAAGGTGACTGACGTCGTCATGGTGCGCGGCGAAGCGGAGCTGTTCGAGCGGACGGCGCACCTCTTCGAAGCCGCGACGGAGATCTCCTGCGCGGCCCGCGACCTGCACACCTGGTCGGTGGCGCACCCGGCCGCGCCGGAGCGCGAGCAGCCGGTGCGCGGGATGACCGTGCGCAAGGTCTACCGGCCCGGCGTGCTGATCGACCCCGCGCTGGCCGACCACCTGCGGATGATGGCCGCGGGCGGCGCCCGGATCCGGATCACCGAGCGCGAGATCAACGAGACGATCATCCTCGACCGCCGCATCGCGATCGTCGCCGGCGACGAAGTCGGCGGGGTCCGCGGCTACACCGTGATCACCAGCCCGGCCCTGGTCCAGGGCATCCGGTCGCTGTTCGAGGCGGCCTGGCACAGCGCGACCGACCTCGAGTCCTACCAGGCGCGGTTCACCGAGCTGGGCGCGCGGGAGATCCTCGAGCAGCTGGGGTCGGGCTGCAAGGACGAGACGGCGGCCCGGGTCCTCGGCGTGAGCCTGCGCACGTACCGGCGGCGGGTGGCGGAGCTGATGGAGTTGCTCGGCGCCTCTTCCCGTTTCCAAGCCGGGGCGCGAGCCCGCGAAGCCGGTCTCCTCTGACGCACGAAGGCCACGTTCGCGAAAGTTCCGCGAACGTGGCCTTCGGAACAGCTCAGCGGCCCTGGTTGGCCACCGCGGCGGCGGCTTCCTTGGCGGCTTCCGGGTCGAGGTACTCGCCGCCCGGCTTCACCGGCCGCAGGTCCTCGGTGAGGTCGTAGCGCAGCGGGATGCCGGTCGGGATGTTCAGCCCCGCGATGTCGGCGTCGGAGATGCCGTCGAGGTGCTTGACCAGCGCGCGCAGCGAGTTGCCGTGCGCGGCGACCAGCACGGTCTTGCCCGCGCGCAGGTCCGCGACGATCTCGGACTCCCAGTACGGCAGCAGGCGCTCGACGACGTCCTTCAGGCACTCGGTCAGCGGCGCGGCGTCGCCGAGGTTCGCGTAGCGGGCGTCGCCCGCCTGGCTCCACTTGTCGTCCGGGTCGATCGGCGGCGGCGGGGTGTCGTACGAGCGGCGCCAGAGCATGAACTGCTCCTCGCCGAACTCCTCGAGGGTCTGCTTCTTGTTCTTGCCCTGCAGCGCGCCGTAGTGGCGCTCGTTGAGGCGCCAGTCGCGCTTCACCGGGATCCAGTGCCGGTCGGCGGCGTCCAGCGCGATGTTCGCGGTGGAGATCGCGCGGCGCAGCAGCGAGGTGTGCACCACGTCCGGGAGCAGCCCGGCGTCGGCCAGCAGCCGGCCGCCCTGGCGGGCCTCGCCCTCGCCCTGCTCCGACAGCGGTACGTCCACCCAGCCGGTGAACAGGTTTTCCGCGTTCCACGTGCTCTGCCCGTGCCGCAGCAGCACCAACGTCCCAATCTCGGCCATGGTCCCAGCCTGCCAGAACGCACAGCGCAGCCAACTGGCGACCTCTGTCCTACTTAGAGTGTGTTACCCCGGAGTAACAGTTCACTCTTCGGCAAGTCGCTTGGCCAACAACGCGCAAAAATCCCGATGAGGACTGCACACCGTTATCGACATTTCCGAATTTCACCCGAACGGGTTAGCCGGTAGCCTTGTGATTACCCGGCGGGATCTGACAGGTTGACTACGTCCCGAGCGGCCGGATTCCACGCACTCCCCGGCCGGGTTCGGGCATCGACCGCGGCTCGTCTCCCCCCTGCCGAGCCGCGGCCCGCCGGCCCCGTTGGCACCCCCCTCGTCACCGGGTCCTGATCGGCGGGAACTTCAGCGGGGCGGCTCGAGATCGCGACTCCCCCTCCCTCGAGCCGTCCCGCCTGTTCCGCTCAGCTCTCGCTCGGTTCCGGCGCCGCCACGGGCACCGGCGGACGGCGGCGGCGGTACAGCCGCCAACCCAGCCAGCCCAGCGGCACGAGGAACAGCAGGAACGGCGCGAGCGCGCCCAGCACCGTGAGCAGGCCCCCGCCGAAGACGAGGAAGGCGTGCCAGCCGCCGGCCAGCCCGCCGAGGAACCCGCTGTGGTCCTCGCTCGGCGGCGGGGGCGCCGCGGCGCCGCGGATCGTCATCGCCACGGTCGCCATCGCGACGCTGCCGGCCAGGGAGTTCCGCTGCTGCTCGAGCGATTCGAGGGCCGCCTCGCGGCTGGTCAGCTCGCTTTCGACCGAAGCGATCTCGGACACCGAACTCGCCCGCGCGAGCAGGGCGCGGATCCGCTCCACCGACGCCCGCTGCGTCGCCAGCCGCGCTTCGACGTCGACGACCTGCTCGGTCACGTCCTGGGTGGCCAGCTCCCGCTTCACCAGGCTGCCGAGGTGCCCGAGCTGGTCGAGCACGCCGTCGAGCCGGTCGGCGGGCACCGCGAGGTTGAGGGTCGCCAGCTCTTCGCCGGTGCTCTCCTGGCCGGTGTAGCCGCCGGCGCCCTGCGCGATCCCGCGAGCCTGCGCGACGACGTCGACCACCTTGGGGGTGGTCAGCTCCAGCCGGGCGCTGCGCGAGAGCTTCCGTTCGGTGGCGCCCGGCTGCGGCGGGGTCACCTTCTCCTGCCCGGACTTGCCGTTGCCCTGCTGCGTCGCGGCCGGGACCGGCCCGGCTCCGGCACTGTCCGCGGTGGCCGAGCTCTTCTCCGACGCCGAGCAGCCGGCCAGCGCGAACACCACCGCGGCGGCGGCGAGCCCGGCTCTCCATCGAGTCCGCATCCTGGGTCTCCCTCCAGTTTCGACTGGCGAGGAGACGGATGTCCGGTTCAGGGCCGTTGCACGGCCTCGGTCACGACTCGGTCAAGCCGGGTTCGTGCGGCTTCGCGGGCGCGACCAGGTGCTTGAACGCCTGGAGGTTGGCCAGGGATTCCCCGCGGGAGACACGCCAGTCCCACTCGCGCTTGATCGACGTCGCGAAGCCGATCTCGAGCAGCGTGTTGAAGTCGCCGTCGGCCGCTTCCAGCACCTGGCCGAGCACCTTGTCGAGCTCGTCGGCGTTCATCGTCTCCTTGCCGAACCGGCCGACCAGGTAGATGTCCCCAAGACTGTCCACTGTGTAGTGAACGCCGTACAGCTTCGCGTTGCGCTGCAACAGGAAGCGGTAAACGTCCTCATGGGACTCATCGGGACGGCGGCAGACGAAGGCCTCCACCGAGAACGCGTGGTCGCCGTCGACCAGCCACGCGTTCGTCTGCAGCTTCTTCGTTCCCGGCAGCGTGACGAAGTACTTGCCCGGCCCGCGCCGGTCGTACTTCAGCTCCGCGGAGTCCAAAGTAGACCGGATCAGCTCGTCCAGGCTCACACCGCCACCTCCGCGCGCAGGTCCAGCGCACGGGAGAAGGCGCTGGTGGCCTGAGCATAGATGTCCAGCAGCGCGTCCGTGGTGCGGCGCCAGGAGAACCGGCGCGCGTGCACGACGGCGTTGGCGCCGAGCTCGGCGCGCCGGTCGGGGCGGAGCGCGACCGCGGCCAGCGCGTCCGCCCACTCGTCGGCGCCGTGCCCGGGCACCAGCAGCCCGGACACGCCGTGCGGCACCGCCACCGGCAGCCCGCCGACCTCGGCGGCGACCACCGGCGTCCCGCAGGCCTGCGCCTCGAGGGCCACCAGGCCGAACGACTCGTTGTAGCTGGGCACCGCGACGACGTCGGCGGCGCGGAACACCCGGGCGAGGCGCTCGCCGGGCTGCGGCGGCAGGAACCGGACCTGCCGCTCGATGCCGAGGGAGACGGCGAGCTCGCGCAGGGCCTGCGGCTGCTCCAGCCCGGTGCCCGACGGGCCGCCGACGATCAGCACGACCAGCCGCGGCCCCAGCTCGGGACGGCGGCGCAGCATCGCGGCCGCGGCGTGCAGCAGGACGTCCGGCGCCTTGAGCGGCTGGATCCGGCCCGCGAAGGCGAGCACGACGTCGTCGTCGGCCAGCCCCAGCTCCGCGCGTGCGACGGACTTGGCGCCCGGGGTGAAGCGCTCGAGGTCGACACCCGGCGGCACGGCGTGCACCGCGTCCGGCTCGGCGTCGTAGAGCTCGATGAGCTGGCGCGCTTCGACCGCGGTGTTCGCGACCAGCCGGTCGGCCTCGGCGACCACCTGCTCCTCGCCGATCACGCGGGTGCGCGGCTCGGGCTTGTCGCCCTCGGCGAGGGCGGCGTTCTTCACCTTCGCCAGGGTGTGCGCGGTGTGCACGAGCGGCACGGACCAGCGGTCGCGGGCGAGCCAGCCGACCTGGCCCGAGAGCCAGTAGTGCGAGTGGATGAGGTCGTAGTGGCCGGGCTCGTGGAAGGCCTCGGTGCGCAGCACGCCGGAGGTGAACGCGCACAGCTGGGCGGGCAGCTCGTCGCGGCCCAGCGGCTCGAACGGGCCGGCCGGCACGTGCCGCACGGTCACGCCGGGCGCCAGCTCGGCCACCGGCGGCTGGCCGGACGCGGTCGCGCGGGTGAAGACCTCGACTTCGACGCCGCGGCGGGCCATCTCGGTCGCGGTCTGGCTGACGTAGACGTTCAGCCCGCCGGCGTCGCCGGTCCCGGGCTGCTCCAGTGGCGAGGTGTGGACGGACAGCACCGCGATCCGGCGCGGACCCCCGGCTTTCGGGGGGTCCAGGGGGGCTTGCCCCCCGGCTGGGGTCTGGGGCTTGGCCCCAGGAGACGCAGCCCGGAACCTTCGGATGTTGCTGGTCACCCTGTCACTTCTCCTGCTTCAGCATTCCTCGGCGAACTGCCGGAGCACCGCGTCGAACTCGGCCGCGGACTCGGCGAAGGGCGCGTGCCCCCCGTCAACGAACCAACGTCCGACGGCACCCGGAATCTTCCCGAGGGCGTCTTCGGCCACCGAGGGCTCGATCACGCGGTCGGCCGTGCCGTGCACGACGAGGACCGGTTTGTCGATCCCGGCCAGCACGTCTTCGCTGCCGGCGTCCCGGCGGAACAGCGCCGAGCGGACCGACGGCGGCACGCTGAGAGAAGCCCCGAGCAGGGCCTGGGCCTGCGCGCCGGGCACCGGCCCGGCGGCCATCCCGCGGCTGAACGCGGTCAGGGCGGGGACCGCGATGTCCGGATCGTCGGAAAGCATCGCCCGCATGTGCTCGCGCATCAGGGAGCCGACGCGCCCGCCCGGCCGGTCACGGCCGATCTCGGTGATGGCGCCGACGAGCACGAGCCCGCGCAGCCGTGCGGTGCCGTGCACCCGGATGTGGTCGGTGACCACCAGGCCGCCGTAGGACCAGGCGACGACGATCGCGTCCGGGCCGGCGAAGTCGAGCACCGCGGCGAGGTCGTCGGCCCAGACGTGCGGGTCGTCATACCCGGTGACCGGGACGTCGGAGGCGCCGTGGCCCCGCAGGTCCATCGCGACCAGGCGGAACCGCTCGGTCAGCGCGGGGTCGGCGAGCTGCGCGTCCCAGCACCGGGCCGACTGCGCCCAGCCGTGCACGAACACGATGGGCCTGCTGTTCGCCTCACCCTCGACCCGCAGGCCGAGCCGGACCCCGCCGTGCCCGACGACTTCGGTGCGCACGGGCTACTTCGCACCCAGCCCTTGCCAGGCCGCCCAGCTGTAGTTCCAGTCCTTGACGTCCGAGGCCATCGGCGGGCCGAGCTTCGAGCCGGTGATCTCGACCGGGTCGCCGATCATCGCCGAGTCGAAGTAGTCCTTGGCGTCGGCTTCGAGCAGGTTGACGCAGCCGTGGGAGTTGTTGTTCTTCCCGATGTTGGCCGCGTTGTCCTGGTTCTCGTGGATGTACTCGCCGTGGTTGGAGAACCGGCAGGCCCACTTCTTGTTAACGTTCGTGTAGCCGTAGCGGGCGTTGTCGAACACGGCCGTCGGCTCGCGGGTCATGATGATGTAGGTGCCGTTCGGGGTGTTGCGGTCGACCTCGGCGTCCAGCCCGTTGGCGCACGGGTAGCTCTTGACCTGGGCACCGCCCCGGTAGACGCGCATCTGGTGGTCGGGGGTGTTGACCTTGACCACCTGGTTGCGGCCGATCTTGAACTTCGTGGTGACGTCGGCCTTGCCGTACGCGCCGCCGCCCAGGTCGACGCCGTACAGCTTCGCCTCGACGTTCACCGTGATGTTCTCCGGCCAGTACTCCTTCGGCCGGTAGTCGACCTGCCTGTCGGACAGCCAGCCCCAGGCGCCCTCGACCTTTTTGTCCGTCTTCACGGACAGGGCCTTCTCGACGGCCTTGCGGTCCTTGACCGCCGACGCGAACTTGACGCTGATCGGCATGGCCACGCCGACCGTCTGGTTGTCGGCCGGGTTGAGCGTGGCGCGCACCTGCGTGGCCGGGTTGATCGTGGTGAAGGTGCCCTTGAACTCGACCGGCTTGCCGTCGCTGCCGGTGGCCTTGGCGGCGTAGGTGTAGGTCTTGCCGTAGCCGAGCGGCTCGGAGCTGGTCCAGGTGAGGCCGTCCGGCGAGAGGTCGCCCTTGACCTCCTTGCCGCCGTCGGCGCTCAGCTTGCACTCGCTGAGCTTGCCGTCGGCGACCTTCAGCACGGCGGGCTTGAGCACCGGGACGTCCTTGGCGTCGGCCGCGGGCTCGGCCGTGATCTTCGCCACTGGCTGCGCGCCGCCACCCTCACCGTCGCTGTTGGCACCGGTCGGCTTGGCCGTACCGCCCGTCTCGCTGGAACACGCGGCGGCGACCAATGCGGCCCCAGCCGCCAGGGCAGCCTTGAAGACCGTACGCCGTTCGATCACCGAAACCTCCCGAAATCCCCCGCCGACCAGCGGGCACAAGCCCTTAGCGCTGGTGACCCGCTCGACGTTACCCGCCGGATGGCAAAGACCAGCCGATCAGGTGGGAACAGTCTTTGTCGACAAGACGCCCTACACACGTACGGGTTGCCCGATTCGGCTCAAATCACGCAGTTGATCAACAGCGGTTCGGGGTGCAGCCGGACGCCGAACCGCGCGTGGACGCCGTCGCGGACCTCGCGCGCCAGTGCCAGCAGGTCCTCCGTGGTCGCGTCGCCGCGGTTGGTCAGCGCGAGCGTGTGCTTCGTCGACAGTGAAACGCGGTTCCCCGGTCCGGGGTACCCCTTGGCGAAGCCGGCGCGCTCGATCAGCCAGGCCGCGGACAGCTTGACGCCGCCGTCGGCCGGGTACTGCGGCACCTCGGCGCCGGCGACGGACGTGATCCGCTCGAGCACCGCCGGAGCTTCGGCGCTCGGCACGATCGGGTTGGTGAAGAACGAGCCGGCGCTCCACGTATCGTGGTCGTCCTGGTCGAGCACCATGCCCTTGCCGCGACGCAGCTTGAGCACGGCTTCGCGCGCTTCGGCGGCGGGGACGCGGGCGCCGATCCCGACGCCGAGCGTGCGCGCCAGCTCGGCGTAGCGGATGGGCGCGGAAAGGCCGTCTTCGCGGACCTCGAAGCGCACCGAGAGGACGACGCCGGTGTCGGTGCCCTTGAGCACGCTGGTGCGGTAGGCGAAGCCGAGCTCGTCCGCCTTGAGCGTGCGCACTTCGCGCGTCACGCGGTCGTAGAGCTCCACCGAGACGATCGACTCGGCGACCTCGCAGCCGTAGGCGCCGACGTTCTGGATCGGTGTCGCGCCGACGCTGCCGGGGATGCCGGAGAGGCATTCGAGCCCGCCCAGCCCGGCCTCGACCAGCGCGGCGACGAAGGCGTCCCAGTTCTGGCCCGCCTGGACCTCCACGTGATCGCCGTCACGCCGCCAGCCGGTGGTGGCCACCTCGACCAGCGTGCCGTCGAACCCCGCGTCGCCGACCACCAGGTTGGAGCCGCCGCCGAGCAGCAGCACCGGCTCGCCCGCCGCGTCCGCCTCGCGGACGGTCGCGAGGAGGTCTTCGCTGGTCACGACGCTGACGAAGCGGCGGGCCGGGCCGCCGAGGCGCAGCGTGGTGTACGCGGCGAGCTTCGGGAGGGCGGGAGTTCGGGCGGAGTTCACGCGTCTGACGGTACTGTCCGGCTCATGGGATCCCGGATCGAGCACCGCGCCGAGTTCGCCGCCGACGTCGCGTCCACGTACGCGGCCGTCGCCGGCGAAGACGCGCTGCGGGCCCGCCTGGCGGAGATCGGCGGGCACGACGCGGCCCTGCTGTCGTACGAGGTGTCCGGCACGGACCTGCGGTACGCGCTGCGGCAGGGGATCAGCGCGGACAAGCTGCCGCAGGCGGTCCGGACGCTGCACAAGGGCGACCTGCGGGTGACCCGCACGCAGACCTGGCGGGTCAGCAACGACGGCACCGGACGGCAGGGCAACGCGACCGTCGAGGTCAGCGGTGTGCCCGGCGAGATCAGCGCGCGGACCGCGCTGCTGGCCAACGGGGACAAGACGGTGCTGCGGATCAGCGGCGAGGTGACGGTCCGGATCCCGCTGTTCGGCGGGAAGCTGGAGAGCGTGATCGCCGAGCAGGTCGTCAAGCTGCTGGAGCGCGAAGCCGAATTCACGGCGAAGTGGCTCACCGAAGCAAGCTGACCCCGGTCGGCGCGCCGACGCGCGGCACGACCAACCCGAACCGCCTGCGCCGGGTCGACCGGTGGATCGCGGCCGCCCCGGCCACGTCCCGGCTGTTGCGCGCCACCGGTTCCCCGCTGGTGGTCGACCTCGGCTACGGCGCTTCCCCGGTGACGACGGTCGAGCTGGCGCGGTGGCTGCGCCGGGTCCGCCCGGACGTCCGCGTGCTCGGCCTGGAGCTGGATCCGGTGCGGGTCGCCGCCGCGCTGCCCGCCGCGTCGCCACCGTGGCTGGACTTCCGGCGCGGCGGCTTCGAGCTGGCCGGGACGCGACCGGTGCTGGTGCGGGCGTTCAACGTGCTCCGGCAGTACGCGGAGGACGAGGTCGCGGGCGCGTGGCGCCTGGTGCTGGACTCGATGCCCGCCGAGGGCCTCCTGGTGGAGGGCACCTGCGACGAGATCGGCCGGCTGTCGACGTGGGTCCTGGTGTCGGCGGCCGGGCCGGTCTCGTTGACGCTGTCGATGCGGCTGGCCGGGCTGGACCGCCCGTCGACGATCGCCGAGCGGCTGCCGAAGGCGCTGATCCACCGCAACGTGCCCGGTGAACGCGTCCACGAGCTGTTGTCGTCGCTGGACGCCTGCTGGGCCACGGCGGCCCCGCACCAGGCGTTCGGCGTGCGGTCGAGGTGGCTGGAAACCGTCCGGCTGCTGATCGCCCGCGGGTGGCCGGTGCTGGGCCCGCCGTCCCGGATCCGCCTCGGCGAGCTGACCGTCCCGTGGACGTCGGTCGCCCCCGGGTGAACGTTCACCGGGTCACCCCCGCTGCGTCACCCCGAAGTGACCTGCGGTGATCACCATTGAGCCGTGGAACTCCTGGGGCAGGTCACCGAGCTGCTGCGCGGCACGCTCGGCTCGCCGTGGCTGTGGGTGCTCGTCTTCGCCGTGTCCGGGTTGGACGCGCTGCTGCCGTTCATGCCCAGCGAGACCACCGTGGTCACGGTCGCCGTCCTGCTCGGGCCCGATCCCGCGCGGCTCACCCTGCTCGCCGCGGTGGCGGCCGCGGGCGCGTGGGCGGGCGACTGCCTCGGGTACGCCGCCGGCCGGTCCGCCGGACCGCGGGCGATCGCGCGGCTGCAGCGCGGGCCCGACGGCCGCCGCCGGTACGAGTGGGCCCGCGACCAGGTGCGCCGCAACGGCGGGCTCTTGATCGTCGCCGCCCGCTACCTGCCGGGCGGGCGGGTCGCCAGCGCGCTGGCCAACGGCAGCCTCGGCTACCCGCTGCCGAAGTTCGTCGTGCTCGACGCCGCCGGTGCGGCGCTCTGGGCGGGGTACAGCGTGCTGATCGGCCTGGCAGGCGGCGCCGCTTTCGCCGACGAACCGGCGAAGGGCCTGCTGTTGTCCTTCGGTCTCGGCCTGGGATTGGTCTTGGCCATCGAGGCCGGGCGACGGATACGGTCGGTCCATGCTCGAAGCGATCGACGTGCACGCGGACGCGTTGAAGCGGGCGGCCCTCGCGGCCGGTCCGGCGGCCAGGGTGCCGAACTGTCCGGAGTGGACTGTCCATGACCTGGTGACGCACATCTCGCTCGCGCACTGCGCCGCCACCAGCCTGGCCATGGGCCTGCCGCCACGGCCCGAGCCGCCGACGGGCTGGGAGGACGTGCTCGGGTGGTGGGACGGCCAGCGCCTGGCCCTGCGCGAAGCCCTGGTGCGCCATCCGGACACGCCGTGGACCCGCCGGATGGCCCACGAAACGGCGATCCACCGGCTCGACGCCGAATCCGCTCTCGCCGACGCTCCGGAGACCCGCTTCTCCCCCGAGTTCGCCAACGACGGTATCGACGAGTTCCTCACGTTCCTCCTCGCGCGCCGCGGCCTCACCATCGGCGTGCGGATCACGACGCCGGAGCGGACGTGGACCGTCGGGACCCCGGCGACCGAGGTGTCCGGCGCCGCCGACGACGTCTACCGGGCGCTGTACGGCCGCCCTCATCGGGCGGCGATCAGCGGGGACCGGCTCCCGGCCGTCTGACCAGCGCGGGGGAGAATGTCCGGGTGACCGCTCCCGAACGCCGCTACGTCATCACCTTCGGCTGCCCCGACCGCACCGGCATCATCGCCCGGATCTCCGGGTTCCTCGCCGAGCACGGTGGCTGGATCGTCGAGGCGGCCTACCACACCGACCCGGACACGGGCTGGTTCTTCACCCGCCAGGTGGTCCGGGCCGACTCCCTGCCCTTTGACGCCGCGGAGCTGCGCGCCCGCTTCGGCGAGGTGGCCGCGGAGCTGTCGGCCGAGTCGAGCTGGCGGGTCAGCGACACCGGCGAGCGGCGCCGCGCGGTGATCCTCGTCTCCAAGGCCGGGCACTGCCTGTACGACCTGCTCGGCCGGGTCGCCTCCGGGGAGCTCGACGTCGACGTCGCCGCGGTGATCGGCAACCACGACTCGCTGGCCGACATCACCCGCGCGCACGGCATCCCGTTCCACCACGTGCCGTTCGCCGCCGGGGACAAGGCGGCGGCGTTCGAGCAGGTGCGCAAGCTGGTCGACGAGCACGACCCGCACGCGGTGGTGCTGGCCCGGTTCATGCAGATCCTGCCCGCGGACCTGTGCCGCGAGTGGGCGGGCCGGGCGATCAACATCCACCACAGCTTCCTGCCGTCGTTCATCGGCGCGAAGCCGTACCACCAGGCCCACACGCGCGGGGTGAAGCTGGTCGGCGCGACCTGCCACTACGTGACGGCGGACCTCGACGCGGGCCCGATCATCGAGCAGGACGTCATCCGCGTCGACCACGGCGACTCGGTGGAGGACATGGTCCGCAAGGGCCGGGACATCGAGAAGGTGACGCTGGCCCGCGGCCTGCGCTGGCACCTGGAGAACCGCGTGCTGGTGCACGGCAACCGGACCGTGGTGTTCTGACCCGGTTGCCGTGCGTGGCGGTCAGGCGCCGATGGTCTTGGCGTCGATGACGAACCGGTAGCGGACGTCGGAGTTCTCGACGCGCTCGTAGGCCTCGTTGATCTTGTCCGCCGAGATCGTCTCGATCTCCGCGCCGATGCCGTGCTCCGCGCAGAAGTCCAGCATCTCCTGGGTCTCGGCGATGCCGCCGATCATCGAGCCGGCCAGCACCTTGTTGCCGCCCAGCAGCGAGAAGGCGTTGTAGGACAGCGGCTCGCCCGGGGCGCCGACGTTGACCATCGCGCCGCCGACCTTGAGCAGGCTCAGGTAGGCGTCCACCGGCAGCTTGGCCGACACGGTGTTGAGGATGACGTCGAACTTGCCCTTGAGCGTTTCGAACGTCGACTCGTCGCTGGTCGCGTAGTAGTCCTTCGCGCCGAGCTTGAGGCCGTCCTCCTGCTTCTTGAGGCTCTGGCTCAGCACGGTCACCTCGGCGCCCATCGCGGCGGCGATCTTGACGCCCATGTGCCCGAGCCCGCCGAGGCCGATCACGGCGACCTTCTTGCCGGGGCCGGCGCCCCAGTGGTGCAGCGGCGAGTAGGTGGTGATGCCCGCGCACAGCAGCGGCGCGGCGACGTCGAGGTCGATGCCCTCGGGGATGCGGCAGACGAAGGCGTCCTTCACGACGATCTGGTTGCTGTAGCCGCCGTAGGTGTTCTCGCCGTCGAAGCCGACGCCGTTGTAGGTCTGGACGTTGCCC
This sequence comes from Amycolatopsis sp. NPDC004747, assembly GCF_053601335.1. NCBI lineage: Bacteria > Bacillati > Actinomycetota > Actinomycetes > Pseudonocardiales > Pseudonocardiaceae > Amycolatopsis > Amycolatopsis sp. NPDC004747. The sequence goes on from NZ_JBSGBQ010000002.1 coordinate 347,630, forward strand.
TTGACGCAGAACTGCTCGGTGCCGGCCAGGCAGTACTCGCACTCGCCGCAGGAGTCGACCATGCAGCCGACGCCGACGCGGTCGCCGACCTGGTACTTCGTGACGTCCGAACCGACCGCGGCGACGACGCCGGCGATCTCGTGGCCCGGGACCATCGGGAAGATCGCCTGGCCCCAGTCCTCCTTGGCCTGGTGGATGTCGCTGTGGCAGATGCCGGCGTAGGCGATGTCGATCAGCACGTCGTCGGGACGCAGGTCACGGCGCTCGATCGTGGTCGGCGCCAGCGGCGCGCCCGGCGCCGGAACGGCGATGGCGTGCGTGGTGGTGCTCATGGAACCCTCCAAGTTCAAGTACCGTCGTTGTAAGAGGTCTCATACATGTCCTACGTAAGAGGCCTCTTACATATTTCGAACGAGAGATGTGATCCAGGTCATGGGCGGCAAGTACCACCACGGCGACCTCCGCGGCGAGCTCGTGCGCGTCTCCCTGGACCTGATAGCCGAGCAGGGCCTCGAAGGCTTCTCGGTCGCCGAGGTCGCGCGGCGGGCGAAGGTCAGCCCCGGCGCGCCGTACCGGCACTTCGCCTCCCGGGAGAGCCTGCTGGCCGAAGTGGCGGGCAACATCGCCTGCCAGCTCGCCGACCGCGTGGCCGACGCGGCCGCGGAGCACCCGGACCCCGCGGACGCGCTGGCCGCCGCCGCGGGCGCGTACACGCGGTACCTGATCGAGCGGCGGGCGGGGATGAACGTCATCTACGCCGAAGGCCTGCACGGGCCGGAGCACGTCGGGCTGCACGAGCAGACCCGCCGGCTGACCGACGAGTTCCTGTTCCGCTGCCTGACCGTCGCCCCGGACCCGGCGACCGCGCTGGAGCTGATGGAGCAGCTGTTCACCCAGGCACACGGCTACGGCACGTTCCAGCTCGACGGCGTCTTCGTGAAGCACGGCTATTCGACGGACCTGGTGGTGCGCAAGTCCACCGAGGCCGCACGGGTCGCCATCGCGGGCCGGATCGCCGGTGGCGACCGCTAGCTTGGGGACATGGGGATCATCGACTCACACGAGGCACTGCGCGAGATCGTCGGCGAGGCGGCCGAGCTGACGCAGCGGAAGGTCATCGACCGGATCGACGAGCACGCGCGGAACCTGATCGCGCACTCGCCGTTCGTGCTGCTGGCGACCTCGGCACCGGACGGCAGCTGCGACGTCTCCCCGCGCGGCGACCCGGCGGGTTCGGTGCTGGTGCTCGACGAGAAGACACTGGTGCTGGCCGACCGGCCGGGCAACAAGCTGGTCGACAGCTTCCGCAACATCGTCGACAACCCGCACGCCGGCCTGCTGTTCCTGGTGCCGGGGATGAACGAGACGCTGCGGGTCAACGGCCGCGCGCGGCTGGTGTCGGACGCACCGTTCTTCGACTCGCTGGTGGTGCGGGGCAAGCGGCCGCGGCTCGCGGTGGTCGTCGAAGTGCAGGAGCTGTACATGCACTGCGCGAAGGCGTTCCTGCGGTCGTCGCTGTGGCAGCCGGAGACGTGGCCGGACCGCTCGACGCTGCCGTCGCTGGGCACGATCATGCGGGACCAGATGGCCCTGCCGGTCTCGGCGGCCGAGCTGGACGCGCGCCTCGACCACCGGGCGCTGACCGAGCAGTACTGAGCCCGGCGGTCACCAAGCCGGACAAGGCGATGCGGCACACGCCGCATCGCCGAAGGCGCCGGCAGCCGGGCGGCCCCAGCCGGATCGCCGCGAACAACTACGTCAGCGACCCGAAAGCGAGGAGCGTGCGACCGACCGCCGCGCCCACCGCCGGTCGTGGGCCGGCTCCGGCGTGCCCGGATCGACCTGCCGGTCTCGGCGGCCGAGCTGGACGCGCGCCTCGACCACCGGGCGCTGACGGGGCAATACTGATCTCATGCTGTGCGTCTTCGACGTCAACGAGACCCTGCTCGACCTCTCCCCGATGGACGCCTTGGTCGGCGGCCCCGAGCTCCGGCGCGAATGGTTCGGCCTGGCCATCCACACCGTGCTCACGGTGACGGCGACCGGCGGCTACCGCGACTTCGCGGGCATCGCCGGCGACGCCGCCATCGAGGTCGCCGCGCGGCACGGCCGGGAGGTCGACCTCTCGAAGGTCGGCGAGGGACTGCGCAGCCTGCCCGCCCACCCGGACGTCGAAGCCGGCCTGGCGAAGCTCCGCGAACAGGGTCACACCCTCGTCGCGCTGACGAACTCGCCGCTCGCCACCGCCGAGGCGCAGCTGCTGCACGCCGGGCTGGCGCCGCTGCTCGACCGGATCTTCTCGGCCGAGCAGGTCGGCAGGCTCAAGCCCGCCCCGGAGCCGTACCGGCAGGTCACGGCCGCCTACCCCGGGGCGCGAGCGGTGATGATCGCCGCGCACGACTGGGACATCGCGGGCGCCCAGGCGGCGGGGCTCGAGACGGCCTTGCTCACCCGTCCCGGCGTCCACCCGCTGCCCGGCTCGCCCGCGCCCACCTACACCGCGTCGACCCTGACCGAACTGGCCGAACGCTTCTAGTCCGCGATCCGGACCAGCATCTTGCCGGTGTTGGCGCCCGAAAGCAGGCCGAGGAACGCCTCGGGCGCGTTGCGGATGCCGTCGACGAACGTCTCCGAGTACTTGATCTCGCCGGAGTTGACCAGCGGGGCGACTTCGGTGACGAACTGCTGCTGCAGGCCCCAGTGGTCGAGCACCAGCAGGCCGCGGATGGTGAGCCGCTTGGCGATGACCTGCGTGAGGTTGCGCGGCGCCGGCGTCGGCTCGGTCGCGTTGTAGGTGGAGATCATCCCGCAGACGGCGATCCGGCCGTGCACGGTGATCGCGTCGATCGCCGCTTCGAGGTGCTCGCCGCCGACGTTGTCGAAGTAGACGTCGATGCCCTCGGGCGCGGCCTTGTGCAGCTGCTCGGCGACCGGGCCGTCCTTGTAGTTGAAGGCGGCGTCGAAGCCGAGGTCGTCGACCAGGTGGCGGACCTTCTCCGCCGAACCGGCCGAGCCGATGACGCGCTTGGCGCCCTTCAGCTTCGCGAGCTGCCCGACCAGCGAGCCGACGGCACCGGCCGCGCCGGAGACGAACACGGTGTCGCCCGGCTTGAACTCGGCCGACTCCAGCAGGCCCGCGTAGGCGGTCAGGCCCGGCATGCCGAGCACGCCGAGGTAGGTCGACAGCGGCGCCGCGGCCCCGTCGACCTTGACGTACCGGCCCGCGTCCAGCACGGCGTGGGTGCGCCAGCCGGCCTGGTGCAGCACGTGGTCGCCCACCTTGACGTCGTCGACGTTCGACTCGACGACCTCGCCGACCGCCCCGCCGCTCATGACCTCGCCGACCTGGAACGGCGGCGCGTAGGACTTGACGTCCCGCATCCGGCCGCGCATCGCCGGGTCGACGCTCATGATCAGGTTGCGCACCAGGATCTGGTTCGGGCCCGCCGAAGGCACCTCGGTGTCGACGATCTCGAAGTTGTCGTGCGTGGGAACGCCCTCCGGTCGCGAAGCCAGCCGGATTTCGGTCGCCGTGCTCATCGTCGGATCCTTTCAAGTCTCGAAGCGGGGCAGACGCCCCGGATTCCACCCGATGCAACCAGCTAACCGGGGCGTAGATTCCGATTGTGAGGCGGCACACCCCACCTTCTTCCCCACCGCCACCCTCAGCGGAGGCGCCTCGCGCCGCTGTCACACAATCTCGGCGAGCTTCCCGAGGACGCCGTCGTAGATCTTCTTCAGCCCGCCGGGCGCGAAGGTCTTCTCGAAGAAGCCGCCGATCCCACCGGCACCGTCCCACGTGGTCTCGATCTTCACCACACTGCGTTCACCCGCTTCGGTGACCGTCCACGTGGTGACCATGCTGGAGTTCGCGTCGGTCTCGACCAGCGTCCCCGGCGCCGGCTCGGTGACGGTCGCCTTGACGTCCCGCACCCGCTTGGAGGTCGCCTGCAGCTTCCAGCCCGCCTTGGTGCCGGCGCCGACGCCGCCCTCGGTCACCTGGTAGTCGCGGTAGTGCTCGGTGAGCAGCTTCGGCCGCGTCTCGGCGTAGTCGGCGACGAGCGCGCGGACCTTGTCGGCCGGGGCGTCGATGGTGCGCTCCGCGGTGGCCGTGACCTTTCCCATTCCACTCCTTCTTCCCGGCGTACGAATCAGGGTCCACGATTTCACCGCCCGCCGCACCGCCGTCGGGCACCCTCGGCCGTTAGGCTGCTGCCCACCAACTGATACGAGGGTCGGATGAGTTCGGGAGCGCACCGCCGGTCGACCGTGGCGGTGAAGGACGCGCTGCGGGAGCTGCGCAACCAGCTCGCGCTGCTGAACCACCAGGTCAGCGCCCAGCTGGCGCTCAAGGACGTCGACCTGGAGTGCCTGGAGCTGATCGCCCGGCACGGCCCGCTCGGCCCGAGCGCGCTGGCCCGGCGCGCCGGGCTGCACCCGGCGACGCTGACCGGCATCCTCGACCGGCTGCAGAAGGGCGGCTGGATCGTCCGGGAGCGCAATCCCGACGCGGCCGACCGGCGCTCGGTCGCCGTGCGCGCGGTCCGCGGCCGCAACGGGGAGCTGTTCCGGCTCTACGCCGGGATGAACTCCGCGATGGACGAACTCTGCGCGGGCTACAGCGAGGAGGAGCTCGCGCTGATCGCCGGGTTCCTCCGCCGCGCGACGGCGGCGGGCCACACCGCGACGGGTGCTCTGGCCGACGGCTGACCAGCGGGTTCTGTGCTGTACTCGGGGCATGTGGCAGTCAGGGGACGCGTACGAGGCCTACATCGGACGGTGGAGCCGCCGGATCGCGGAGACGTTCGTCCGGCAGCTCGACGTGCCGGCGAGCCGGCGCTGGCTCGACGTCGGCTGCGGCACGGGTGCGCTGACGTCGGCGGTGCTGAGCGCGGGCGACCCCGCCGAAGTCGTCGGCGTCGACCCGTCCGAGGGGTTCCTGAAGACGGCTCGCGCGAGCGTGACCGACCCGCGGGCGTCGTTCGAGGTCGCCGACGCGCGCTCGCTGCCCTTCGCCGATGACCGCTTCGACGTGGTGGTGTCGGGCCTGGTGCTGAACTTCGTCCCCGAGCCGGCCCGCGCGGCCGCGGAGATCGCGCGGGTGACCGTCCCGGGCGGCTCGGCCGCCGCGTACGTCTGGGACCTCGCCGAAGGCATGGAGCTGATCCGCCGCTTCTGGGACGCGGCCGCCGAGCTCGACCCGGAGAAGGTCGCCGAGCTGGACGAGGGCCGCCGGTTCACGCTGTGCCGCCCGGAGCCGTTCGGCCGGCTGTGGACCGAAGCCGGCTTCACCGGGGTGTCCGTCGGCGAGATCAAGATCCCGACGGTGTTCGCCGACTTCGACGACTACTGGCAGCCGTTCCTCGGCGCGCAGGGACCGGCGCCGTCGTACCTGGCCACCCTGCCGCAGGCCGACCGCGACCGGATCCGCGAGCTGCTGCGCAGCCGCCTGCCGGCGGACCCGGACGGCTCGATCCCGCTGACGGCCCGGGCCTGGGTCGTCAGCGGGACCGCCTGGACGAGTGATGTGTAAGTCCGGTTGGTGAACAATCCTGTTCACCTCCGAAGCGCGATGGCTGCGGTTACCCGGCTGTTCCCGCTCTGCCGCGGCTTGGAAGAAAAAGCATGTCCTCGCCGGACCGGCAGGCTCCGGGATGACCACACCTACCGCTGCCACCTCGCCTTCTGGAGGTGGGCCGCTGGGTGGTCATCCCGTCGCCTGGTTGAGGCCTATCACTTTGAGCCGGGCCCGCAAGCTTGCGCTGTCATCTCGTGTTGGTCTTCGGGTTGCGGGCCCGGCTCAAAGTGATTTGACGGCCTCAGGCGACGGGATGACCACCCAGCTCCATGATTTCTGGGCTTCGCCCGACCACCAACCGAGTCACGCATTACTCGCTTAGCCGAGCAGGGCGTCCACGAAGGCACCGGGCTCGAACGGGGCCAGGTCGTCCGGCCCCTCGCCGAGGCCGACCAGCTTCACCGGCACCCCCAGCTCCTTCTGGACCTGGAACACGATGCCGCCCTTGGCCGTCCCGTCCAGCTTCGTCAGGACGATGCCCGTCACGTCGATCACCTCGGCGAACACCCGGGCCTGCATGAGCCCGTTCTGGCCCGTCGTCGCGTCGAGGACCAGCAGTACCTCGTCGACCTTCGCCTGCTTCTCCACGACGCGCTTGACCTTGCCCAGCTCGTCCATCAGGCCCGTCTTCGTGTGCAGGCGGCCCGCCGTGTCGACCAGGACCGCGTCCACGCCCGTGTCGACGCCTCGCTTGACCGCGTCGAAGGCCACCGCTGCCGGGTCCGCGCCCTCCTTGCCGCGGACGACCTCCGCGCCCACGCGCTCGGCCCATGTCTGGAGCTGGTCGGCCGCCGCCGCGCGGAACGTGTCCGCCGCGCCCAGCAGCACCGTTCCGCCCTGGGCCACCAGGACGCGGGCGAGCTTGCCGGTGGTCGTCGTCTTGCCCGTGCCGTTGACCCCCGCCACCAGCACCACCGCCGGCTGCTTGCGGCCGTCGACGGTGTGCGGCAGCGCCCGCACCGCGCGGTGGCCGTCGGTCGACAGCTGGGCGGTCAGCACCTCGTGCAGCACCTCGCGCGCCTCCGCCGACGACCGCACCGCGCGCCGGGAAAGCTCGTCGCGCAGGCGCTCGACGATCTGGTTGGTGGTCGCCGCGCCCAGGTCGGCCATCAGCAGCGTGTCCTCGACGTCCTGCCAGGAGTCCTCGTCGAGGTCGCCGGCGCCGAGCAGGCCCAGCAGGCTCGTCCCGAACACCGAGCGCGACTTCGACAGCCGGCCGCGCAGCCGCTCCATCCGGCCGGTCGCCGGCTCGATCTCCTCGGCGGCCGGGGCCGGTTCGACGACCTCGGCGTCCGGCAGCTTGACGTCCCGGACCGTGCGCTGAGCCGAGTCGCGGGGCACCGCCGCGTCGTCGCCCACCGCGGGCTGGCCGTCGACCTCCGGCCGGTCCTCGACCGGGTGCTCGGGGGCTTCGGCCTCGGCCGTGCCGCCCGGCGCGAGCGCGATGCCCCCGCTGGCCGCGTACGAACCGCCCTTCGGTTTCGCCTCGACCTCGCGCTGGGCGTCCAGGCTGATCCGCCGCCTGCGCGCGATCAGCAGGCCGGTCACCAGCAGGGCGACCAGGACGACGACGGCGACGACTACGAACAGGAACCAGGTGCTCGACACGGACCCATCCTTTCATCCGCGCTCCCCCGCCCCGGACACCCCGTCCGCCCAGGCAATTCATCACCACCTAGATCCCGATTGGGCCAAGACTTCACCGAGTGGGTTGCGTCACACCGGAGCCTCCACTAAACCCCTCCGGATGGGGATGAGCACGAGCCACGGTTTCCGGGTGATCGGCCTGATTTCGGGCACCTCGCTCGACGGCGTCGACGTGGCCGCGGCCGACCTGCACGCCGAGGACGGCACCGTCGTCCTGACGCCGCTCGGCGAGCTGGAAATCCCCTACCCGGAGCCCCTGCGCGAAGCCCTGCTCGCCGCGCTGCCGCCGAACCCGTGCACCGCCGGCGAACTGACCAGGCTCGACACCGGCGTCGGCCAGGCGTTCGCCGACGCCGCCGCGCGCGGTGCCGAAGAGCTGGGCGGCGGCGCGGACCTGGTCGCGTCACTGGGCCAGACGGTCTTCCACTGGGTCGAGAACGGCCACGTCCGCGGCACCCTGCAGCTCGGCCAGCCCGCCTGGATCGCCGAGCGCACCGGGCTGCCGGTCGTCGCCGACCTGCGGGCCCGGGACGTCGCCGCCGGCGGCCACGGCGCGCCCCTGGCGAGCACGCTCGACCAGCTGTGGCTGCGCGGCCTCGCCGAGGACACCGGACGGCCGGTCGCCGCGCTCAACCTCGGCGGCATCGCGAACATCACCGTCGTCGCCGAGGACCGGCCGGTGATCGCCTACGACACCGGCCCCGCCAACGCCCTGCTCGACCTCGCGGCCCACCGCGTGAGCGGGCAGCGCAGCGACGTCGACGGCCGCCTCGCCCTGAGCGGCTCGGTCCGCCGGGACCTGCTCGGCCGGCTGCTCGCCGCCCCCTACTTCGCCGCCGCGCCGCCGAAGTCCACCGGCAAGGAGCACTTCAACGCGGGCTTCCTCGACAGCGCACTGGCCGGCCTGGACAGCGTCGAGCCCGGCGACCTGCTCGCGACGCTGACCGAGCTGACCGCCGTCACCGTCGCCGACCAGTGCCGCCGCCACGGCGTCGCCACCGTCATCGCCTCCGGCGGCGGCGTCGCGAACCCGGCGCTGATGGCCGCGCTGGTCCGCGCCCTGCCGGACGCGGTGGTCAAGACCAGCGACGACCTCGGCCTGCCCGGTGCCGGCAAGGAGGCGTACCTGACGGCGTTGCTGGGCTGGCTGACCTGGTGCGGCGTGCCGGGTACCGTGCCGTCGGCGACCGGTGCCCGCGGGCCGCGCGTGCTCGGCGCGCTGGTCCCGGGCGACGGCCCCCTGATCCTTCCCGCCCCGCTGGGGGGCGCCGTGACCCGCTTGCGAGTCGCGGAGAAGTCCGGATGACGGTAGGAGTGATCCATGCGCGGTGTTGACCTCGCCATCATCGTGATCTACCTGGCGGCGATGCCGCTGATCGGCGTGCTCGTCGGCCGCAGGCAACGGTCGGCGGCCGACTACTTCGTCGGCGAACGCAGCCTCCCGTGGGGTGCGGTGATGCTGTCGGTGGTGGCCACCGAAACCTCGACGCTGACCGTGATCAGCACGCCCGGGCTGGTCTTCGGCAACGCGTTCCTGTTCCTGCAGCTGGCCTTCGGCTACATCATCGGCCGGACGGTCGCCGCGTTCGTGCTGCTGCCGCGATACTTCCGGGGCAACCTCGTCAGCGCGTACGCCTTCCTCGGGAAGCGGTTCGGCTCCGGGCTGCAGGGCACCGCGTCGGTGACGTTCGTGATCACGCGGCTGCTCGCCGAGGGCGTGCGCCTGTTCGCCGGCGCGATCCCGATCAAGGTGATCCTCGGCCACTACGGCATCCACCTCGACTACTGGGTGATCGTCGTCATCCTCACCGCACTGACGCTGGTCTACGCCTACATCGGCGGGATCAAGGCGGTCGTCTGGGTCGACGTCATCCAGCTGTCGCTGTACCTGGGCGGCGCCGCGGTGGCCGCGATCGTGCTGCTGAACAAGCTGCCCGCCGACTGGGCCACGCAGGCGTCCGCGGACGGCAAGTTCATGCTCGTCGACTTCACGAAGAACCTGCTGACCAGCCCGTACGCGTTCGTGACGGCGGTGCTCGGCGGCGCGGCGCTGTCGATGGCCTCCCACGGCGCGGACCAGCTCATCGCGCAGCGGCTGCTGGCCACGCGCAGCCTGCGCGACGGGCAGAAGGCGCTCATCGGCAGCGGCGTCATCGTCACCGTGCAGTTCGCGCTGTTCCTGCTGGTCGGGGCGATGCTGTGGGTGTTCAACGGCCGCAAGCCGGTGGCGCAGCTGGGGCTGCAGAGCCCGGACGACGTGTTCTCGCGGTTCATCATCGACGACCTGCCGGTCGGCGTCTCGGGCCTGCTCATCGCCGGGGTACTGGCCTCGACCATGGGCGCGCTGGCGTCGGCGCTCAACGCGCTTTCGACGTCCACCGTGGCCGACCTCTACCAGCGGTTCACCAAGCGCTCGCCGGAGGATTCGAAGCTGCTGCAGCACGGTCGCATGTGGACGCTGATCTGGGCGGTCGTGTTCGCGGTGTTCGCGTCGCTGTTCTCGACCACGAAGAACTCGGTGATCGAGCTCGGCCTGGCCATCACCGGGTACACCTACGGCGCGCTGCTCGGCTCGTTCCTGCTCGGCCTGCTGATCAAGAAGGCGCGGCAGGTGGACGCGATCGTCGCGTTCGTCGTCACGGTCGTGGTGATGGCGTTCGTCATCCTCGGGGTGAAGTTCAACGCGAAGACCGGCGGCTTGATCGGCGTCGACTTCGGCAAGGCGGCCGGGGACAAGGTCGCGCTCGCCTACCCGTGGTACACGCTGATGGGCGTGGTCATCACGCTGGTCGTCGGCGGCCTCCTGTCCCTGCGGCACCGCACGCCGGACCCGAAGGCGGCCGAGGCCGAAGCCGCGGGCAAGGCCGAGGAGGTCCGCGCCGCCTGATTCTCCTGAACCGTTTCCGGCGGGCGCCCGTGTCCATTTGCGGGAGCCCGCCGAAAAGCGGCGGGAGAGGATTTCGAAGGTGGATTCCATGAAGCGGATGACGGTGGCGCTCGCGGTGGGTGCCCTCCTGGTCGGCGGCGCGGCGACGGCTTCGGCCACCCCGGCCGGCTCGAAGGTGCCGGACGCGATCAAGGTCCCGGCGGGCAACCACCCGGTGGCCACCTACCCGGCCGAAGGCGTGCAGATCTACGGCTGCACGAACGGCGCGTGGGCGCTGATCCAGCCCGCGGCGGTCCTGTCGAAGCACGGACAACCGGTGGCCCTGCACAGCAAGGGCCCGGTCTGGACGTCCATTGTGGACGGCAGCACGGTCGGCGCGGCGGCGGTGGCGACCTCGCCGCGCAAGGACGCGATCCCCGAGGTCCTGCTCAAGGCCAACCTCAACACCGGCGACGGGATCTTCGGCAAGGTGACGTATGTCCAGCGCCTGAACACCCGCGGCGGCGTCGCCCCGGCCGGCGCGTGCACGGAGGGCGCGCAGACGGCGGTCCGGTACTCGGCGGACTACGCCTTCTGGGTCGCCGGCTGAAAACCGCGGGTCCTTCCCCCTGCTCCCCCGTAGCCTTAACCCGGGAGAGCAGGGGGTTTCGCATGGCGTTCTTCATCGGGCTCGGCGCGGTCCTGGCCGTGGTGCTCGTCATCGCGCTGGTCGTGGACCGGTCCGACCGCAAGCGCGGGGTCAAGCGCGGCATGCTCACGCCCCGCGGGCGCCGGCCGCGGGTCGGCGACGTGCAGTGGATGGGCAGCGACCTCAGGCATTACGAGCCCCGCGCGCGAGGCGAAGACCGCCCCGCTCCGCGTGAGGACGAGGTCAGCTGACCGGGACCGGCTCTTCCTCGGTCGTGCGCAGGCGCTGCGAAATCACCTTCGTGATGCCGTCGCCCTGCATGCTCACGCCGTAGAGCGCGTCGGCGATCTCCATGGTCGGCTTCTGGTGGGTGATGATGATCAGCTGCGAGGAGTCGCGCAGCTGCTCCAGCAGCCCGATCAGCCGGCGCATGTTGGTGTCGTCGAGCGCCGCCTCGACCTCGTCCATCACGTAGAACGGTGACGGCCGGGCGCGGAAGATCGCGACCAGCATGCCCACCGCGACCAGCGACTTCTCGCCACCCGACAGCAGCGAAAGCCGCTTGACCTTCTTGCCCGGCGGGCGCGCCTCGACGTCGACGCCGGTGGCCAGCAGGTCGTCCGGCTCGGTGAGGACCATCCGGCCCTCACCGCCCGGGAAGAGCACGCCGAACACCGTCTCGAACTCGCGGGCGACGTCCGCGTACGCCGAGGCGAAGACCTCGAGGATCTTCTCGTCGACCTGCTTGATGACGGCTTCGAGGTCCTTGCGGGTGTCCTTGAGGTCCTCCAGCTGCGTGGAGAGGAACTTGTACCGCTCTTCCAGCGCCGCGAACTCCTCCAGGGCCAGCGGGTTGACCTTGCCCAGCAGGGAAAGGTCCTTCTCGGCGCGCTTGGCGCGACGGGCCTGGGTGTCGCGGTCGTACGGCATCGGCGGCGGCGGGGTGACGTCCTCGCCGCGGTCCTTGGCCGCCTCGTACTCGGCCATCTCGCCCGCGCTCGGCGGGACCGGGACGTCCGGGCCGTACTCGCGGACGAGGTCCTCGAGCCCGATGCCGAAGTCCTCGGCGATCTTGGCTTCCAGCGTTTCCAGCCGCAGCCGCTGCTCGGCGCGCAGGACCTCGTCGCGGTGCACGGCGTCGGTCAGCTTCTCCAGCTCGCCGGTGAGCTCGCGGACCTTGGCGCGGACACCGGTCAGCGCCTGCTCGCGGCTCTGGCGGCGGGCCTGGACCTGGTCGCGCTCGGCGGCCGCGCGCTGCACCGAGTGCTCGATGCGCTCGAGGGCGAGCTCGCCGGCGTTGACGACGGCGTTGGCGATCTCGGCGCCGCGCTTGCGGGCCGCGGCGGCGCGCTCGGCGCGTTCGCGGGCCTGCTGCTCGGCGTGCGCGGCGCGGCGGAGGCCTTCGGCCTTGCCGGCGATGCTGCGGGCGCGCTCCTCGGAGGTGCGCTGCGCGAGCCGCGCCTCCATCTCCTCCTGCCGCACGACGGCCAGTTCCTCGACGGCGGCGTCGCGCTCGGCGGTGTCCGGGTCGTCCTCGACGGGCTGCTCGGCGACGGCGGCGAGGCGCTCCTCCAGCTCGGCGAGCTGGGCCAGCGCCTGGACGCGGCTCTGCTCGACCTTCGCGCGCTGCCCGGACAGCCGCTCGACCTCGGCCTGCGCCTGGCGGGTGGCCTGCTGCAGCCGGCTGAGCCGCTCCGAAGAGCGCGCCTTCCGGACCTTCGCCTCGCCGAGGGCGTCCTTGGCCTGGGAAACCTCTTCGCGACGCGCCTGCTGCTCGGCACGGGCGCCTTCCAGCTCGGCCGCGTACCGCTCCAGCGAGCGTTCGGCCAGGCGCAGCCGTTCGGCCGCCTCGTCGACCGCGGCCTGGACCTCGATCACGCTCTCGCGCTTGCCCGACCCGCCGATCGCCCAGCGGGCGCCGAAGACGTCGCCCTCGGCGGTGACCGCGCGGACGTCCGGGTGCACCGCCACGAGGTGCCGGGCCGCGTCGAGGTCGCGGACGATGGCCAGCTTCTCGAGCGCCTGCTCGACCGCGGGGCGCAGCTGCGGCGGCGCCGTGACGACCTCGCGGGCCCAGCGCGCGCCTTCCGGCAGCGACGGCCACGCGTAGGTGTCCACGGTGAACTCCGGGCCGCCGAGCAGGATGCCCGCGCGGCCGGAATCGGTCTCCTTCAAGTACTTCAACGCACGCAGGGCGTCTTCGCCGCCCGCGACGGCGATCGCGTCGGCGACCGGGCCGAGCGCCGCGGCGAGCGCGACCTCGTACCCGGGCTCGACGGTGAGCAGCGCGGCCACCGACCCGAGCAGGCCCGGCAGCTCGTGGGACGCGCCGAGCAGCGCACCCGCGCCGTCCTTGCGCTTGAGGCCCATGGACAGCGCCTCGACGCGCGCCTTCTCCGACGCGATCTCGCGCTCGGCCGCGCGTTCGGCCTTGACCAGCTCTTCGACCCGCGCCTTGGCGGCGTTGTTGGCCTCGACCGCGCGGTCGTGGCGGTCCATCAGGCCGGCGTCGTCGGATTCCTCCGCGCCGCCTTCGGCTTGGGCCATCTCGAGTTCTTCGACGGCGATCTCGGCGCGCTCGGCGGCTTCTTCGATGGAGACGCTGAGCCGGTCGATCTCGTCGGTGGTGGCGCCGTTCTTGCTGCGCAGGGCTTCGACCTGGCCGGTCAGCTTGGCCATGCCCTCGCGGCGGTCGGCGATGGCGCGGACGGCGGCCCAGTGCGCGCGCTCGGCGGCCTGGACGCGCTGTTCGAGGTCCTCGCGCCGCAACACCGTCTGGGCGAGCAGCTCCCGGGCCTCCATGACGGCCTCGTTGAGCTCTTCCTCCTGCTCGGCGACGCGCTCGGCCTCTTCGAGGAGCTCCTCGGGGTCGCGGCCGCCGGTGTTCGCCGCGACGTCGGCGGAGAGGTGCCGCTGGCGCTCGATGGCGAGGCGGACGGTGCCGCGCAGGCGCTCGGCCAGTGCGGACAGCTTGTACCAGGTCTCCTGGGCGGTCTGCAGCAGCGGCGCGTCCTCGGCGAGCGAGGCTTCCAGCTCGGCTTCTTCGGCCGAGACGATCTCGAGGGTCTGCTCGACTTCGGCGCGGCGCGCGCGGGCGGTCTTCTCGTCGGCCTCTTCGCGCGCGATCGCGTCGCGCTGGGTGACCAGGTCGTCGGCGAGCAGGCGCAGGCGGGAGTCGCGCAGCTCGGACTGGACCGACTGGGCCTTGCGGGCGATCTCGGCCTGCTTGCCCAGCGGCTTGAGCTGGCGGCGCAGCTCGGTCGTCAGGTCGCCGAGGCGGTCGAGGTTGCCCTGCATGTTGGCCAGCTTGCGCAGGGTCTGTTCCTTGCGCTTGCGGTGCTTGAGGACGCCCGCGGCCTCTTCGATGAACGCGCGGCGCTCCTCGGGCTTGGACTCGAGGATCGCCGAGAGCTGGCCCTGGCCGACGATGACGTGCATCTCGCGGCCGATGCCGGAGTCCGAGAGCAGCTCCTGGACGTCCATCAGGCGGCAGCGGTCGCCGTTGATCTCGTACTCGCTCGCGCCGTCGCGGAACATCCGGCGGGTGATCGAGACCTCGGAGTACTCGATCGGGAGCGCGCCATCGGCGTTGTCGATGGTGAGGGTGACCTCGGCGCGGCCGAGCGGGGCGCGGCCCGCGGTGCCGGCGAAGATGACGTCCTCCATCTTGCCGCCGCGCAGGTCCTTGGCGCCCTGGGTGCCCATGACCCAGCGCAGCGCGTCGAGCACGTTGGACTTGCCCGAGCCGTTCGGCCCGACCACGCAGGTGATGCCGGGTTCGAAGCGCAGCGTGGTGGCCGAGGCGAAGGACTTGAAGCCCTTGAGCGTCAGGCTTTTCAGGTGCACGTGGTGCTGACCCCTCTGGCCGCGGGTACTGGCGGTTCAATCGTCCCAGGCTACCTGGGGGCGCCCGGGGTCCGCCGGACGCGCCCCCTCCTCGGCGCGCCTAGCACACCCGCAGCGGCCTCAGCAACACCACGAGCCACACCGGCCCCGGACGGACCAAGGCCCGGCCTACCGCTCGACGAACCCGCTGAGCCCCCCTTTCGGGTCGGACCAGCGCTCGGCGACGTGCTCCACACTTCCGGGTGATTCTCCCGACCGTAACGCGGACAACAACCGCTGACAGTGGTCGCGACTACCCTCCGCTATCACCTCGACACGCCCGTCGGCCAAGTTGCTCGCGCTCCCGACCAGGCCGAGTTCCAGCGCACGGCTGCGCGTCCACCAGCGGAAACCGACGCCCTGAACCCGGCCGCGGACCCACGCCGTCAGCCGGGTGTGGGTTTCTTCCTCACTCACGCACTACATCCCTTCCGGGTCAACCGACCGCGCACAGTAACGGATCAAGGCCACTACCTGGGCGAATACCCGCACGCCGGTGATAACCTCCCCGCCGAGGTCACTCCCCCGCCGTGGGCGCACTGCTCCATCCGCACCAGCGCCCCCGATCCACGACCTCGCTGTGTCATTTCAAGGCTGTGTCACTTCAAGGCTGTGTCACTCCGAGCTGTGCCCCCTCCCCGAATTCCCCAAGGAGCCCCGTATGCCCCGCCCCGACGGGCCGGATTCGAGCTCTCGGATCACCAGGATCGACACCGCGCCGCCCAAGAGCAGCAAACCGAACCGCACCGGGTACGTGGTGCTCGGGGTGGCCGGACTGGTCGTCGCGACCGCGTTCGCCGCCGTGGCCGAGCTGGCCGGGCCGGGCACCGCCTCGACCGCGGGCGGCACGGGCGGCCCCGGCGGCCAAGGCACCGTCCCGGCCGGGGTGCGGACCCTGCCGGCCACGCCGTCGCCGAGCGACCCGGCGACCTCCAGCGGAGCTCCGGCGACGTCGAACCCGACGTCGCCGAGCGCGCCGACGACCGTCGTGTCGGTGAGCCCGGACGGCAAGACGACCACCACGGTCGTCACCCAGCCTTCGCCGCCCCCGCCGCCGCGCATCGACACCGGCGGCAACCCGCCGCCGGCCACGACGCCCCCGTTCACACCGCCGACCTCGACTCCTCCGACGTCGGAGAAGCCGCCGACCACGACGCCGACCACCCCGGTCACGCCGCCCACGACGACGACCACGGCCAGCGGCGGCGGCTCGAGCTCGGCCGGCGCCCCGTCGTCGAGCACGACCGGCACCAGCGCCACAGCCTAACGCCAAGTGCCCCACGGCTGTGGCGCTTAGGCTGTGGCGCTTAGACCTGGGCCAGGAGGGCCGCGACTGTCGCGTCGCGCAGGAACTTCCCGTAGCGCTCCGGGGACCACCCGCGCTCGAGGCAGAGCAGCTCGTACTGCTCGGGGCCGTGGTAGGTCCACAGGATGTCGCGGACGTCGTCGGCGCCCAGGCCGGGCTTGACCTGCCCGGTGCCCAGCAGCTCGGCGGAGAAGTAGGTCATCGCCGTCAGCATCTCCTGCCGCATCTGCACCCACACCTCGGCGGCCGCGGGGTCGGCGGCGGCCGCGTCGCGGGCCAGCAGCTGCACCGGGAACACCGCGGGCGCGGTGCCGGCCAGGTGACCGAAGTACAGCTCGATCTTCCGCGCCGCGTCCGGCTCGGCCCGGATTTCGGCGATGAAGTCACGGCCGGCGATGGGGACGTCCTCGTCGTCGCCGGCGACCGTGACGTCGAAGACGGCCTTGAGCAGCGTGGCCTTGTTGGCGAACGCCTTGTAGACGGTCTGCACGGCGACCCCGGCCGCCTTCGCCACCTCGGGCATCGCCGTGCCCGCGTACCCCTTCTCCCGGAACAGCTCCGACGCCGCCGCCAGGATCCGGCGGCGGTTCTCGCGCGCCTGCTCCTGACGCCGCGACGTGTCGTACCGGCGCTTGACAGGGCCGTCCATTTAGGTAGAGACTCCTCTATCAAATAGATACGCATCTATCATGACACCCTGAGGGGGCGCTGACCATGATGGAACAAGCCACCACCGACGCCGTCACCGCCGCGCGGGAGCTCGCGCCCGAGCTGAGCGCGCGGGCCGTCGAAGCCGAACGGCTGCAGACGCTGCCCCGCGACCTCGTCGAGCGGGCCCGCGAAGCCGGGCTCTTCCACCTGGCGACGCCGCGGGCGCTCGGCGGGCAGGAGCTCCCGCCCGCCACGGTCGTCGAGACGATCGAAGAGCTCGCGCGGGCGGACGGCTCCGCGGGCTGGACGATCACCATCGGCAACGGCTCGGCGTTCCTCGCCTGGCTGGACCCGGCCGTCGCGGCCGGCCTCGTCGCCGGCACGCCGGCCCCGATCGGCGGCGGCGTGTTCGCGCCGATGGGCAGGCTCACCCCGGACGGCGACGGCAAGTTCACCCTCGCCGGCCGCTGGGGGTTCTGCAGCGGCAGCCCGCACACCGACCTGTTCTTCAACGGTGGCTTCGCCGGCGGCGACCCGCGCGACTGGCGGCTCGCCGCGGTGCCGGCCGCCGAGGTGCGGGTGGTCGAGAACTGGGACGTCACCGGCCTGCGCGGCACCGGCAGCCACGACGTCGAGATCGACGCGGTGGTGCGCGCGGAGCACACGATCTCGCCGTTCACCAACCCGGCGCGCCACGACGGCCCGCTGTGGCGGCTCCCGTTCTTCACGTTCGTCGGCACGCTGATGGCGGGCGTCCCGCTCGGCATCGCCCGGCGCGCGCTGGACGAGTTCACCGGATTCGCGCCGGCCAAGTTCCGCCCGCCGGGCCCGGGCCCGATCGCCGAGGACGGCGACGTCCAGCTCGCCCTGACCCGCGCCGAAGGCCGGCTGCGGTCGGCGCGCGCGTTCGTCTTCGAGGCACTCGGGCAGCTGTGGGACACCGCGTGCGCGGGCGACGTCCCGGACGTCCGGCAGCGCGGCCAGTTCCTGCTGGCGACCCAGCAGGCGATGCACGCCTCGCTGAGCGCGGTGGACATCGCGTTCGGCTACGCGGGGGCGGGCGCACTGCACGCGGACCAGCCGCTGCAGCGCTGCTTCCGCGACCTCCACGCGGCGGCCCAGCACATCTACTTCTCGGCCGCGGCCTCCAAGCGGTACGCGAAGCTGCGGTTCGGGATCGAGCAGCCGACCTTCTGGTTCTAGCCGCGGTCGCGGCGGTCAGACCTCGAAGCGGTACCCCATCCCGGGTTCGGTCAGCAGGTGCCGGGGCCGGGAGGGCTCCCGCTCCAGCTTGCGCCGCAGCTGGGCCAGGTACACCCGCAGGTAGTGGGACTCGGTCTCGTACGACGGGCCCCACACCTCGTGCAGGAGCTGCTTCTGCGCCACCAGCCGGCCGCGGTTGCGGACCAGCAGCTCCAGCACGCCCCACTCCGTCTTCGTCAGGTGGACCTCCTCGCCGTCGTGGCGGCGGACCTTCTTCGCCGCCAGGTCGACGCTGAAGGACGCCGTGTCCACCACCGCGTCCGCGCCGTCCGCACCCGCCACCGCCGAGCGGCGGACCGCCGCGCGCAGGCGGGCCAGCAGCTCGTCCATGCCGAACGGCTTCGTCACGTAGTCGTCGGCGCCCGCGTCGAGGGCCTCGACCTTGTCCGCCGAGTCGCCGCGGGCCGACAGCACGATGATCGGGACCGTCGTCCAGCCGCGCAGGCCCGCGATCACCTCCGTGCCGTCGAGGTCCGGCAGGCCGAGGTCCAGCACCACCACGTCCGGTTTGGTCTCGGCCACGGCCTTCAGCGCGGCCGTGCCGTCGTGCGCGGTGATCACCTTGTAGCCGCGGGCGGTCAGGTTGATCCGCAGTGCCCGCACGATCTGCGGCTCGTCGTCCACCACCAGCACGGTGGCGCCCGGGTCGCTCATCGCACCCCCTCCTCTTCGTACGCCACGCTGAACGCGGGCAGCGAGACCACGACCGTGAGCCCGCCGCCCGGGGTGTCCTCGGCGCGGATCGTGCCGCCCATCGCCTCGGTGAACCCCTTCGCCACCGACAGCCCGAGCCCGACGCCCGGCGTCGTGTCCCGGTCGCCGCCGAGCCGCTGGAACGGCGCGAACGCCGAATCCGCCGCCCCCTTGCGCAACCCCTTGCCGTGGTCGACGATCCGCAGCTCGACCTGGCCCGAGTGCGCGCTGGCCCGGGCCGACACCGGTGCCGCGCCATGGCGCAGCGCGTTGTCCAGCACGTTCGCCACCACCCGTTCCAGCAAACCGGGGTCGGCCAGCACCGCCGGGAGCTGGTCGTCGACCGCCACCACGACGTCGTCCGAATTATCCACATTGGACAGCGCGTGCGCGACGACCTCGTCGTAGCCCACCGGGCGCAGGTGCGGGCGGACCGCCCCGGTGGCCAGCCGCGACGAGTCCAGCAGGTTGTCGATCAGGCCGGCCAGCCGGTCGGCGGACAGCTCGATGGCCTCCATCAGTTCCGCGGTGTCCTCTTCGGACAAATTCAGATCGGCCGCACGCAGGCTGCCGATCGACGCCTTGATCGACGTCAGCGGCGTCCGCAGGTCGTGCCCGACGGCCGAGAGCAACGTCGTGCGCAGCTCGGTCGCCTCGGCCTTGCGCTCGGCGCGCGCCGCCGCGGCCGCGGCCCGCTGCTGCCGCAGGGCCAGGAACGCCTGCCCCGCCACGGCTTCCAGCACCCGCCGGTCCGCCGCGGGCAGGGCCCGGCCGCGCAGGGTCAGGTGGACGTCGGCGGTGACGGCGATGTCGGCGTCCGCCTCGTCCGGGTCGGCGCACGGGTGCTCCCCCGCGGTCGCCACGCACTGCCACGCCCCGTCCTGCTTCTCCAGCAGCGTCACCGACGTCAGCGCGAAGTTCTCGCGGACCTTCGCCAGCAGCCGCTCGATCGGGTTCGTGTGGGTCAGCACGGTCCGGGCGTAGGAGGCCAGCAGCGCCGCCTCGGTCCGGGCCCGCGCCGCCTGCGCGGCCCGGCGCGCGGCCTGGTCGACGACCAGCGCGACCAGCACCGCGACCACGACCATCGCGATCAGCGTCACCAGGTTCTGCGGGGTGTGCACGTTGAGCGTGTACAGCGGCGGCGTGAAGAAGAAGTTGAGCAGCCCGGCGCCGAGCACGGCCGCGGCCAGTGCCGGCCCGAGGCCGCCGACCAGGGCGACGATGACCGTGACCAGGACGTAGGCGATGACGTCGGTGGCGAAGTCGAGCCCGCTCGGGACGAAGACGCCCACGAGGGTGACCAGCACCGGCAGCACGATGCCCAGCACCCAGCCCGTCACCAGCCGCGAGAGCCCGAGCGGGCTCGCGGCCAGCCCGGTCCGCAGCCGCCCGCCCGCCTCGGAGTGGGTGACCATGTGCACGTCGATCGGCCCCGACCGGCGGACCACCGATGCGCCGATGCCCTCGTCGAACAGCCGGGCCACCCGGGAGCGCCGCGAGGTGCCGATGACGAGCTGGGTCGCGTTGACCCCGCGGGCGAAATCGAGCAGGGCGGCCGGCACGTCGTCGCCGACGACCGTGTGGAACGTCGCTCCCACCTCCTCGGCGACCTTGCGGCAGCGGGCCATCGCGGCCGGGCCGATCCCGGCCAGGCCGTCGCCGCGCAGGATGTGCAGCACCTGCAGCTCGGCGCCGGCGCGGGCGGCGATGCGGCTGGCCCGGCGGATGAGCGTCTCGCTCTCCGGGCCGCCGGTGATCGAGGCGACGACGCGTTCGCGCGCCTCCCACGTGTCGGTGATCCGCTGCTCGGCGCGGTAGCGCTGGAGGGCGACGTCGACCTGGTCGGCCACCCAGAGCAGCGCCAGTTCGCGGAGGGCGGTCAGGTTGCCGGGCCGGAAGTAGTTGCCGAGCGCGGCGTCGATCCGCTCGGCCGGGTAGACGTTGCCGTGCGCGAGCCGCCGCCGCAGCGCCTCCGGCGTGATGTCGACCAGTTCCAGCTGTTCGGCGCGGCGGACGACCTCGTCCGGGACGGTCTCCTGCTGGGTGACGCCGGTGATCCGCTCGACGACGTCGTTGAGGCTCTGCAGGTGTTGCACGTTGACCGTGGACAGCACGTCGATGCCGGCGTCGAGGATCTCCTCGACGTCCTGCCAGCGCTTGGCGTTGCGCGAGCCCGGCACGTTGGTGTGCGCGAGCTCGTCGATGACGGCGACCTCGGGCGTGCGGGTGAGGATGGCGTCGACGTCCATCTCGTCGAAGGTGCGGCCGCGGTGCTCGGTGTGCCGCCGCGGGACGGTCTCGAGGCCGTCGAGGAGCGCCGCGGTCTTCTCGCGGCCGTGCGTCTCCACCAGCCCGACGACGACGTCGGTGCCGCGGTCGAGGCGCCGCCGTGCTTCGCCGAGCATGGCGAAGGTCTTGCCGACGCCCGGAGCCGCGCCGAGGTAGATCCTCAGTTCTCCCCGGCGCGGCTTCCCGTTCTCCGTGGTCACGGTGTCAGTGTGCCCCTCCGGCCGCGGCGCGCACGGCCAAGTTGAGCGGGAGCACATTCACCCCGGGGACGCCGATCCCGGCCCCGCTCGTGTTCTGCTCGATCAGCTGCTTCACCCGGTCGAGGGGCAGGCCGGTGTTCTTCGCGACCCGTGCGGCCTGGAGGTCGGCGTAGGCCACGCTGATCGCCGGGTCGAGGCCCGAGCCCGACGCCGTCACCGCGTCCGGCGGTACCTGATCGGGTGTCACGCCTTCGCGCTGGGCGATGGCGTCCTTGCGCTCGCCGATGGTCTTCACGAGGTCCTCGTTGTACGGGCCCTTGTTGGACGCGCCGGAAGTCGACGGGTCGCCGGGACCGAGCGCGTCCTTCGCCAGCGCCGAGGGGCGGGTGTGGAACCACGGGTCGTGCGCCGGGTCGGCGGGCACCGGGTCGACGCCGATGAGCGTCGACCCGACGGCTTGGCCGTTCTGCGTCACGAGCGAGCCCTCGGCGTTGCCCTCCAGGCCGGGGATGCGGGCGACGGCCCACACGGCCAGGGGGTAGAGGACCCCGAGCAGGACGGTCATCACGAGCAGGACGCGCAGCCCGGCCCAGGTCTGTTTGACGAGTGTGTTCACGGGTTCACCCGATTCCGGGGATGAGGCGCACGAGCAGGTCGATCAGCCAGATCCCGAGGAAGGGGCTGACGATCCCGCCGAGGCCGTAGACGAGCAGGTTGCGGCGCAGCAGGGCCGAGGCCGACGACGGCTTGTACCGCACGCCGCGCAGGGCCAGCGGGATGAGCACGACGATGATCAGCGCGTTGAAGACGACCGCGCTCAGGATCGCCGACTTCGGCGTGGCCAGGTGCATGATGTTCAGGCCGCCCAGCTGGGCGTAGATGCCGGTGAACATCGCGGGCAGGATGGCGAAGTACTTGGCCAGGTCGTTGGCGACGCTGAAGGTGGTCAGCGCGCCGCGGGTGATCAGCAGCTGCTTGCCGATCTCGACGATCTCGATCAGCTTCGTCGGGTCGCTGTCGAGGTCGACCATGTTCCCGGCTTCCTTGGCGGCCGAGGTGCCGGTGTTCATCGCGACGCCGACGTCGGCCTGCGCGAGCGCGGGGGCGTCGTTGGTGCCGTCGCCGGTCATCGCGACCAGCCGGCCGCCTTCCTGCTCCTTTTTGATGAGCGCCATCTTGTCTTCGGGCTTGGCTTCGGCGAGGTAGTCGTCGACGCCGGCGTCCGCGGCGATGGCCTTGGCGGTGAGCGGGTTGTCGCCGGTGATCATCACCGTCTTGATGCCCATCGAGCGCAGTTCGGCGAAGCGCTCCTTCATGCCCGGCTTGACGACGTCGGACAGCCGGATCACGCCGCGCACCACGGTGTCCTCGGCGACGACCAGCGGAGTGCCGCCCTGGGCGCTGATCTCGTCGACCACCCGCTCGGTCTCCTCGGGGAAGTCGCCGCCGTTGTCGCGCACCCACGCGCGGACCGCTGAAGCCGCCCCCTTGCGGATCCGTCGATCGCCGATGTCGAGGCCGCTCATCCGCGTCTGCGCGGTGAAGGGGACGAACTCGCCGTGCTCGTCGCGGTCCGCGTGGGCCTCGGTGAGTTCGACGACGCTGCGGCCCTCGGGGGTCTCGTCGGCCAGGCTGGCCAGCCGGGCGGCGCGGGCGAGCTCGTCCGGGGTGGACGACCCGACCGGGATCAGCTCGGTGGCGCGGCGGTTGCCGAAGGTGATCGTGCCGGTCTTGTCCAGCAGCAACGTCGAGACGTCACCCGCGGCCTCGACCGCGCGGCCGCTCGTCGCCAGGACGTTGCGCTGCACCAGGCGGTCCATGCCCGCGATGCCGATCGCGCTCAGCAGCGCGCCGATCGTCGTCGGGATGAGGCACACGAGCAGCGCGGTCAGCACGATCACGGACTGCTCGGAGCCGGAGTAGCGGGCCATCGGCTGCAGCGCCACGACGGCGAGCAGGAAAATGATCGTCAACGTCGAAAGCAGGATCGTCAGCGCGATCTCGTTCGGCGTCTTCTGCCGCGAAGCGCCTTCCACCAGCGCGATCATGCGGTCCACGAAGGACTCGCCCGGCTTGGTGGTGATCTTCACGACGATCCGGTCGGACAGCACGGTCGTGCCGCCGGTGACGGCGCTGCGGTCACCGCCGGACTCGCGGATGACCGGGGCCGACTCGCCGGTGATGGCCGACTCGTCGACGGTCGCGATGCCTTCGACGACGTCGCCGTCGCCCGGGATCACCTGGCCCGCCTCGACGACCACCAGGTCGCCGACTTTCAGTTCGACCCCGGGGACCTGCTCCTCGGAGCCGGTCTCGGTGAGCCGCCGGGCGACGGTCTCCTTCTTCGACCGCCGCAGGCTTTCGGCTTGGGCCTTGCCGCGCCCTTCCGCGACGGCTTCGGCGAGGTTCGCGAACAGGACCGTGAACCACAGCCAGACCGCGATCAGGATGGTGAACACGCTCGGGTCGGTGACGGCGAAGACCGTGGTGAGCGCGGAGCCGACCCACACCACGAACATCACCGGGTTGCCGAGCTGGTGCTTCGGGTTGAGCTTCCGGAACGCCTCGGGCAGCGACGTCCAGAGCTGGCGCGGGCTGAAGACGCCGGCGCCGACGCGCCCGGCCGGTTCGGCGGGAGTCACCTGGGGGCGTTCTTCGGTGACGGTCATGCGAGTGCCTCCGCGATGGGCCCGAGCGCGAGCGCCGGGATGAACGTGAGGGCCGCGACGAGCACCACCGTGCCGGTGAGCAGGGTGGCGAACAGCGGCCCGGTGGTGGGCAGGGTGCCCGCGGTCTCGGGCACCTTCCGCTGGGTGGCCAGCGAACCGGCCAGGCAGAGCACGGCGAGGATCGGCACGAACCGGCCGAACGCCATGGCGACGGCGAACGACGACTGGAACCAGTCGCTCGTCGCGGTCAGGCCGCCGAACGCGCTGCCGTTGTTGTTGCCGGTCGACGCGTAGCCGTAGAGGATTTCGGACAGGCCGTGCGCGCCGGAGTTGCCGAGCGCGCCCGCCGTGCCCGGCAGCAGCAGGGCGATCCCGGAACCGAGGAGCACGACCGTCGGCATCGCCAGCATCGCGATCGCCGCGCAGGTGACCTCGCGCCTGCCGAGCTTCTTGCCCAGGTACTCCGGTGTGCGCCCGACCATCAGGCCGGCCAGGAACATGGCGATGATCGCCATGACGAGGATGCCGTAGAGGCCGGTGCCGACGCCGCCGGGCGAGATCTCGCCGTAGAGCATGTTCAGCAGCGGACCTCCGCCACCGAGCCCTGAAAGGCTGTCGTGCGCGCCGTTGACCGCGCCGGTCGAGGTGCCCGTGGTGGTGTCGGCGAAGATCGACGTCGAGCCGATGCCGAACCGCTGTTCCTTGCCTTCCATGCTCGCGCCCGCGGCCAGCGCGGCCGGGTTGTCCGCCTTGGCTTCGGAGAACCAGATGAGCGCCAGCGAAGCCGCCCACAGCAGGCTCATCACGCTCAGCAGGACGTACCCCTGGCGGCGGTTGCCGACCAGCGTCCCGAACGCGCGGGTCAGGCTGACCGGGATCACCAGGATGAGGAACAGCTGGATCAGGTTCGTCCAGGCGTTGGGGTTCTCGAACGGGTGCGCGGAGTTGGCGTTGAAGATGCCGCCGCCGTTGGTGCCCAGCTCCTTGATCGCCTCCTGGCTCGCCGCCGGGGCCAGCGCGATGGTGCCGTGGCTGCCGTCGGGGTTCGCCACGGCGACGCCGGCCTTGAGGCTCTGCACGACGCCCAGCGCGACCAGGACGAGCGCGAACACGAACGCCATCGGCAGGAGCACGCGGACCGTGCCGCGGGTGAGGTCGACCCAGAAGTTGCCGAGCCGGTCGGTCTTCGCGCGGACGAACCCGCGCGTCACCGCGATGGCCACGGCCAGGCCGACGCCCGCCGACAGGAAGTTCTGCACGGTCAGCCCGGCCATCTGCACGAAGTGGCCCATCGTCGTCTCGGGGACGTAGGACTGCCAGTTCGTGTTGGTGACGAACGAGATCGCCGTGTTGAAGGCGACGCCGGGGCTCACCGCGCCGCGGCCGAGGTTCCACGGCAGCAGCGGCTGCAGGCGCTGCAGCAGGTAGAGCAGGACGACCGAGACGAACGAGAAGCCGAGCACGCCCGCGGCGTAGGTCGGCCACCGCTGCTCGGAGTCCGGGTTGACGCGGAAGAGCTTGTAGAGGCCCTTCTCGAGCTTCAGGTGCTTCTCGGTGGAGAAGACCCGCGCCAGGTAGTCGCCGAGCGGTTTGTAGACCACGGCGAGCGCGGCGAGGAGCAGGCCGAGCTGGATGAGCCCGGCCGTCGTGTCGGTCATTTCAGCCCCTCCGCGGGGAAAAGCACGTCGGGACGCATCAGAATTTCTCCGGCTTGATCAGTGCGATGAAGAGGTAGACGAGCAGGCCGAGCGCCAGCAGTCCGCCGACGACGTTGGCCACCGATCCCGCGCCGCTCACAGCTTCTCCAGTCCGCGCAGCGCCAGCGCGAGCACCACGAAAACGCCGATCAGGAGCACGGCGTAGAGCAAGTCGGCCACAGGCACCTCTCAAGACGGGTCACCGGGTTCGGTGACCGGACGACGTTCACTGTGCGGTTCCGGGACGCCGTTCCGGCCCGCGGCTGATGGCCTCTTGATGCGTTCCTGACACCCGTTTACGCCGTCTTGACGGCTGGTGGCGGCGGTCACGCAAACGTTTGCCGCAATGTCACGACATGCAGTTGGTCAGTGACTCACGACACACCGCGTGACCGAACAAGTGCGGAAAGTGCAATTCGGGCAGACAAGATCTCCAGGGCGTGTTACACCTGTGTTACCGATAGTTGTATCGGCTAAGCAAATCTTGGGAGAGGGGATCACCTATGTGCGGTATCGCCGGCTGGGTTTCCTACGACGCCGACCTCACCCGCCGCCAGGACGTGGTCGACGCGATGACGGGGACCATGGCCTGCCGCGGGCCGGACGACTCGGGGACGTGGGTGCGCACGCACGTGGCGCTGGGCCATCGGCGCCTGGCCATCATCGACCTGCCCGGCGGCCGTCAGCCGATGACGGTGCACACGCCGAACGGCGACGTGGCCATGGTCTACAGCGGTGAGGCCTACAACTTCACCGAGCTGAAGGAAGAGCTGACCAAGCTGGGCCACAAGTGGGAAACCGACAGCGACACCGAAGTGGTGCTGCACGGCTACCTGCAGTGGGGCGACGAGGTCGTCGACCACCTCAACGGCATGTACGCCTTCGCCATCTGGGACGAGCGCGACCAGCGGCTCGTGATGATCCGCGACCGGATGGGCATCAAGCCGTTCTACTACCACCCCACGCCCGACGGTGTGCTGTTCGGCTCCGAGCCGAAGGCGATCCTGGCGAACCCGCTGGCCAAGAAGGTCGTCGACCTCGACGGCTTCCGCGAGCTCGCCGGCTTCACCAAGCGGCCGGGCTGGTCGCTGTGGAAGGACATGCGCGAGGTCGAGCCGGGCACGCTCGTCACCGTGTCCCGCGAAGGCATCCGGACGCGCACGTACTGGAAGCTGGACGCGAAGCAGCACACCGACGACCAGGAGACCACGGTCGCCCGCGTCCGCGAGCTGATGACCGACATCGTGCACCGGCAGCTCGTCGCCGACGTCCCCCGCTGCGTCCTGCTGTCCGGCGGCCTCGACTCCAGCGCCGTCACCGGGCTCGCGGCCGCGCACCTGGCCGAGCAGGGCGAGCGGCTGCGGACGTTCTCCGTCGACTTCTTCGGCCAGGAGGAGAACTTCAAGCCGGACGAGATGCGCGACACGGCCGATTCGCCGTTCGTCCGCGACGTCGCCGCCCTGGTCGGGTCCGCGCACAAGGACGTCGTGCTGAACCCGGCCGAGCTGACCGACCCCGAGGTGCGCCGCGCGGTGCTGCGCGCGCGGGACATCCCGGCCGGCCTGGGCGACATGGACACGTCGCTGTACCTGCTGTTCAAGGCGATCCGCGCCGAGTCGACGGTGGCGCTGTCGGGCGAGTCGGCCGACGAGGTGTTCGGCGGCTACCGCTGGTTCCACGACGAGAAGGCGGTCAACGCCGACACGTTCCCGTGGCTGGCGTTCCGCACGTCGATGATGGACGAGCGCTCGACGCTGTACACGCCGGAGCTGGTGAAGAAGCTCGACGTCGAGTCCTACATCGCCGACCAGTACGCCACGGCGGTCGCCGGGGTCGAGCACCTGGACGGCGAGTCGGCCGTCGAGGCGCGGATGCGGACCATCTGCAACCTGCACCTGACCCGGTTCGTGCGGATGCTGCTCGACCGCAAGGACCGCGCGTCGATGGCGGTCGGCCTGGAGGTCCGCGTGCCGTTCTGCGACCACCGGCTGGTCGAGTACGTGTACAACACGCCGTGGTCGCTGAAGACGTTCGACGGGCGCGAGAAGAGCCTCCTGCGCCACGCCACTTCGCACGTCCTGCCGGACTCGGTGGCCCAGCGGGTGAAGAGCCCGTACCCTTCGACCCAGGACCCGGGCTACGCGGCGGCGTTGCAGCAGCAGGTCAAGGAGGTCCTGGCCGAGCCGGACCACACGGTGTTCGACCTGGTCGACCGCACCTGGGCCCACCGGGTGTCCGAAGTGGACCCGGCCGCGATGCCCCCGGCGGCGCGCGTCGGCCTGGACCGGCTGCTCGACCTCTACCACTGGATCGAGATGTACCGGCCCACGCTCGAGCTCGCCTGAGGTGCGCCTGCGGCTCGGCGGTCATCCGCGCCGGCCGAGCCGCAGGTCCGCGGCCACCTCGTCCCCGTCGATGGTGAGTGCCGCGCCGATCCCGGCGAGCAGCGACCGGGCGCGGACGTTGCCCGCGGTCGTCGAGGCGATGAGCCCCGCCGCGCCGCTCGCACTGGCCTCGGCCAGCAGCAACGCCGTCACCTGCTTGCCGATCCCACGGCCGCGGGCGTCCCGGGCCAGCCAGATGCCCGCCTCGACCGCGTCGCCGTGGGGTTCCAGGCGGGCCGCGCCGACCGCGACGCCGTCGGCGTCGATCACCCAGGTGCGTTCCACCGCGGTCACCGGGTCGAGGGACCGGGCTCGGTGGAAAGTCAGGAACGCCTCGCGGCGCGCGGGTGTCCAGCCGGGCGGGCCGTCGACCGGGGGCATGACGTCCAGCGGATCGGCCCCGGCTTCGGCGGTTTCGAGCAGCCGCACCAGGGCGGCCTCGTCCAGCGGAGTCAGCACGATCATGCCCGGATCATCGCCGCCGTCACCCGCCCGCGCGAACGGATTTCGCCCTCCGGCTACCGGCGGACCTCCGCCAGCTTCACCGGCCGCCGTTCCCGCCGGGAAACCTCGCAGGCCTCCGCGATGTAGAACGCCTCCAACGCATCCGCCGCCCCGCACGGCGACGGCGCCCGGCCCGCGACGACGTCCAGGAACGCCCTCAGTTCCGTCGTGTACGCCGGGCGGAAGCGCTCCATGAACCCCGGGTACGCCGGCCCCGGCAGCGGGGCCACCCCCGGCTCCACCGACCGCAGCGGCGCCCGGTCGTCCAGCCCGACCACGACACCCGACACCGAGCCCAGCACATCGAGCCGCACGTCGTAGCCCGCGCCGTTGTAGCGGGTCAGGGACACCGTGGCCAGCGTTCCGTCGTCCAGGGTCAGCGTGGCCGCCGCCGTGTCGACGTCGCCCGCGTCCACGAAGAACTGCTCGCCGCGGTTCGCGCCGATCGCGTACACCTCGTCGACCTCGCGGCCGCTCACCCAGCGGATGATGTCGAAGTCGTGGACGCCGCAGTCGCGGAACAACCCACCCGAGTGGGCGACGTACTCCGCCGGTGGGGGCGCCGGGTCGAACGTCGTCGCCCGCAGCGTGTGCAGCCAGCCCAGCTCGCCGGACGCGACCGCCGCCCGGGCCGCCGCGTAGCCGGCGTCGAAGCGGCGCTGGAAGCCGATCTGGACCGGCACGTCCGACGCGCCGATCCGGTCGATCACCGCCAGGGTGCCCGGGATGTCCGCGGCCACCGGCTTCTCGCAGAACACCGGGATGCCCGCGTCGACCGCCGCGATGATCAGGCCGGGGTGCGCGTCCGTGGCCGCCGTGACGACCAGGCCGTCCAGCCCCGCGGCGAACAGTTCCTCGAGGGACGCCGACTCGACGCCGAGCTTCGCGGCCGCGGAGGCGGCCCGCGCGGTGTCGACGTCGGCCACGACGACCGACTCGACCTCCTCGAACCCCTTCAGCGTCTCCGCGTGCGCGGTGCCGATCCGGCCGGTGCCCGCCAGTCCCAACCTCATCGTCAAGCTCCTCCTGTCGCAGAAATCTGTGCGGTGGTCGCCCGGACCACCAGAGACGGGTGCAGCAGGTGCCGGACCGACTCCGTGCGCTCCCCGCGGACGCGCTCGATCAGCGCTTCGAACGCCAGCCGCGCCATGTCCTTGCGCGGCTGGTCCACCGTGGTCAGGGAAAGGTGGCGCAGCGCGGCGAGCGAGGTGTTGTCGTAGCCGACCACCGAAACGTCCTCCGGCACCCGCAGCCCGGCCTCTTCCAGCGCCGACATCGCGCCCACGGCGTTGAAGTCGTTGCCGGCGACCAACCCGGTCGGCAGCTCGGGACGCCCGTACTCGGCCAGCAGCTCCCGCACGGCGTTCTCGCCGCCGATGTCGGTGTGCTCGCTGCGCACGACGATCGGCTCCAGCCCGTGCCGCCGCATCGCCGACTCGAACCCGCGCCGCCGCTGCGCCGCCCCGGCCGCGCCACCGCCGTCGAGGTGGGCGATGCGCCGGTGCCCGAGGCCGACCAGGTGGTCGACGGCCAGCGCGGCCCCCGCCTCGCCGTCGTCGTTCACCGTGTCCACTATGGACGACCGGATCGTCCGCGAGACCAGGACGACCGGGCACTGCTTGGCCGCGACCTGGATCGACGCCGCCGGAACGACCGGGGAGAGCAGGACGATCCCGGCCGGGCGGAAGGAAAGCAGGTTGTGCAGGGCGTTCCACTCGCGCGTGGGACTGCGGCCGCCGGTGTTGAGGATCAGGTCGAACCCCGCCGCCTGCGCGGCGGCGTCCAGCTCCTCGACGATGTCGGCGAAGAAGGCGTTGCGCAGGTCGTTGACCATCACGCCGAGCACGGTGGACGTCCGGCTGGCCAGCGACCGCGCCATCACGTGCGGCTGGTAGCCGAGCTCCTCGGCCGCGCGCAGCACCGCCGTGCGGCGCGCCTCGGAGACCTTCGGTGAATTGTTCATCACCAGCGAGACCAGCGCGCGGGAAACCCCCGCCCGCGCGGCGACGTCCTCCATGGTCGGACGCATGAGGAGCACCTCCCCTGATCTCGGAAAACTCGGCCTTGACTTTGCTGTGACGGACGCTACAAGATTAGAGCGCTCTAATCAATAGAGCGCTCCAACGGACCAACGGAGGCCCCTTGTGACAGCGACGATCCGCGTGGCCGCCGCCCCGATCTCCTGGGGCGTCTGCGAAGTCCCGGGCTGGGGCCGGGTGCTGGACGCGGCGACCGTGCTCGGCGAGATGGCGGCCCTCGGCGTCCAAGCCACCGAGCTGGGCCCGCCCGGGTACCTGCCCCGCGAGCCGGCCGCCCTGCGCGAGCTGCTGGCCGGCCACGACCTGACGCTCGTCGGCGGCTTCCTCGCCGTCGTCCTGCACGAGAACCAGGAAAGTGCCCTCAAGGAAGCCGAGGAGTCGGCCGCGCTCTTCGCCGCCTGCGGGGGTGACGTCCTGGTCCTCGCCGCCGCGACCGGTCTCGACGGCTACGACGACCGTCCGCAGCTGAGCGACGCCGAATGGGCGACGCTCGTCGAGACGGCAGGCAAGATCCGCGACATCGCCGCCGCCCATGGCCTGCGCACGGTGCTGCACCCGCACGTCGGGACGCACGTGGAGCAGCAGGCCGAGGTCGAACGCTTCCTCGCCGACTCCGATCTCGGGTTGTGCCTCGACACCGGGCACCTGATGATCGGCGGGACGGATCCGGTGGCGCTGGCGAAGCGGTATCCCGAACGGGTGGGGCACGTGCATCTCAAGGACGTCCGGGAAGACCTGGCGGCCGAGGTCCGCGCGGGACGGCTGGCCTACACCGACGCGGTCGGGCGGGGCATGTACACCCCGCTCGGCGAGGGCGACGTGGACGTGGCGGCGATGGTGCGCTCCGTCCAGGCCGCCGGCTACGACGGCTGGTACGTCCTCGAACAGGACACCGCCCTCGGCGCGGAGAGCCCCGACGACCTACCCCGGCGGGACACCGAGCGCAGCCTGGCCCACCTCGCGATGATCACCGACTCCCTCTGAAACCTGGTCCCAAAGGAGTGACTGTGTTGTCTTTCAAGAAGCTGGCCGGCGTGGCGGCGATCGCCGCCGCCGGGCTCGTCCTGTCCGCCTGCAGCGGTCCCACCGCCGACAACGCCAAGAGCAGCTCCAGCTCGCCGGCCGCCGCGCCGAGCGCGGGCGGCCCGCTCAAGGTCGCCGTGGTCACGCACGGCAGCGCCGGCGACGCCTTCTGGAACGTCGTGAAGAACGGCGCCGAGCAGGCGGGCAAGGACCTGAACGTCGGCGTCGACTACTTCTCCGACGGCGACCCGGGCAACCAGGCCCGGCTGATCGACAACGCGGTCGCGCAGAAGGTCGGCGGCCTGGTCGTCTCGATGGCGAACCCGCAGGCCCTGCAGACGTCGATCCAGAACGCGGTGAAGGCCGGCATCCCGGTCATCACCATCAACTCCGGCGAGGACTTCAGCGCCCAGTTCGGCGCGATCGCGCACGTCGGGCAGAGCGAGGGCCTCGCCGGCCAGGGTGCCGGCCAGCGGCTCAAGGCGGCGGGCAAGACGAAGCTGCTGTGCGTCATCCACGAGGCCGGCAACATCGGCCAGAACCAGCGCTGTGACGGCGCGAAGCAGACCTTCGGCAACGTCACCACGCTGCAGGTCGACATCTCCAACCCGACCGACGCGCAGGCCCGGATCCGCGGCGCCCTGCAGTCCGACCCGTCGATCGACGCGGTGCTGGCGCTGAACTCCCAGGTCGCCGCCCGCGCCGTCGCCGCGGCGAAGGAAGCGAGCTCCAAGGCCCAGGTGGCCACCTTCGACCTGAACGCCGACGTCGTCGCGGCCATCAAGGACGGCAGCATCCTCTTCGCCGTCGACCAGCAGCAGTACGAGCAGGGCTACCTGCCGATCGTGTTCCTCAAGCTGTACAAGGAAAACGGCAACACCATCGGCGGTGGCAAGCCCGTCCAGACCGGCCCGGGCTTCGTCGACAAGACCAACATCGACACCATCGCCCCGTACGCGCAGCGCGGCACGCGATGACCGCAGCGATCCAAGCCCAGCCCGACGAGCGCGTCGCGCAGAAGAGCCTGGTCGACCGCCTGGTCGTCCGGCCCGAGATCGGCGCGCTCCTCGGGGCGGTACTCGTCTTCGCGTTCTTCTCCGTGGTCACCGGCCAGTTCCTCAGCCCGCTGGGCGTGGCGACCTGGCTGGACGACTCCTCGACGCTGGGCATCATGGCCGTGGTGGTCGCGCTGCTCATGGTCGGCGGCGAGTTCGACCTCTCCGCCGGCGTCATGACGGCGTCGACGTCGCTGGTCACCGCGATCCTGGCGACGCAGGCGGGCTGGAACGTCTGGCTCGCGCTGCTGGCCTCGCTGGTGTTCGCGCTCGGCGTCGGCGCCTTCAACGGCTGGCTGGTGATGAAGACCGGCCTGCCCAGCTTCATCGTCACGCTGGGGTCGTTCCTCGCCCTGCAGGGCCTCAACCTCGGCGTGACGCGGCTGGTCACCAACACCGTCCAGGTGTCGGGGATGCGCTCGACCAGCGGCTACGAGTCGGCCGGCGGGCTGTTCGCCTCGACGTTCGACATCGGCGGCACGGAGTTCCAGTCCTCGATCGTCTGGTGGATCGTCGTGACGGCGATCGCCGCGTGGCTGCTGGTGCGGACCCGGTTCGGCAACTGGATCTTCGCGGTCGGCGGGTCGCAGGTGTCGGCCCGCTCGGTCGGCGTACCGGTGGTGCGCACGAAGATCCTGCTGTTCATGGGCACCGCGCTCGGCGCGTGGCTGGTCGGCTCGATCAACATCCTGCGCTTCGCCAGCGTCCAGGCGAACCAGGGCATCGGGCTGGAGTTCCAGTACATCATCGCCGCGGTGATCGGCGGCTGCCTGCTCACCGGCGGGTTCGGCTCGGCGGCGGGCGCGGCGATCGGCGCGCTGATCTTCGGCATGGCGCGGCAGGGCATCGTGTTCGCGCAGTGGAACAGCGACTGGTTCATGCTGTTCCTCGGCGTCATGCTGCTGGCCGCGGTCCTGGTCAACAACGCCTTCCGGCGCCGCGCGGAGAGGGTACGCCGATGACCTTGCTGGAAGTCCGCGACATCGGGAAGACCTACGGCAGCGTGATCGCACTGCGCGGTGTGTCCACTGTGGTCAATGCCGGCGAGGTGACCTGCGTGCTCGGCGACAACGGCGCCGGGAAGTCCACGCTGATCAAGATCCTGGCCGGGGTGCACCAGCACGACCGGGGCGAGTTCCTGGTCGAGGGCGAGCCGGTGCGGTTCTCCTCACCGCGCGAAGCCCTGGATCGCGGCATCGCGACCGTGTACCAGGACCTCGCCGTGGTGCCGCTGATGAGCGTCTGGCGGAACTTCTTCCTCGGTTCCGAGCCGACGACCGGGTTCGGCCCGTTCCGGATGCTCGACCGTCGCAAAGGACGCGAGACGACCAAGAAGGCGTTGTCCGACATGGGCATCGACCTGCGGGACGTCGAGCAGCCGGTCGGGACGCTCTCGGGCGGTGAGCGCCAGTGCGTGGCGATCACGCGGGCGGTGTACTTCGGCGCGAAGGTGCTGATCCTCGACGAGCCGACGGCCGCGCTGGGCGTCAAGCAGGCCGGGGTGGTGCTGAAGTACGTCGCCCAGGCCCGGGATCGCGGGCTCGGCGTCGTGCTGATCACGCACAACCCGCACCACGCCTACCCGGTCGCCGACCGGTTCCTGCTGCTCAAGCGGGGTGCCGCGCTTGGGCACTACGAGAAGTCCGAGATCGACATCAACGAGCTGACCCGGCAGATGGCGGGCGGTGCCGAACTGGAAGCCCTCGAACACGAGCTGCGGCAGGTGGAAAAGGCGTGAGTCCGGAGGCCCTGACGATCGGCCGGGTGGGCGTCGACCTCTACCCGGAACAGAGCGGCGTCCCGCTGGCCGGGGTCAGCACGTTCGCCAAGTCGCTCGGCGGGACCGCGACCAACGTCGCGGTCGCCGCCGCGCGGCTCGGCCGGCGCGCGGCGGTGCTCACCAAGGTCGGCCCGGACGGCTTCGGCGACTACGTCCGGCAGGCCCTCGAAGGCTTCGGCGTCTCGCCGGAGTTCGTCGGCACTGCGCCGGATCTGCAGACACCGGTGGTGTTCTGCGAGCTGAACCCGCCCGCGGACCCGCCGCTGCTGTTCTACCGCTCCCCCATCGCCCCCGATCTGACGCTGACCGACGAGGACGTGCCCTGGGACGTCGTCGAGTCGGTGCCGCTGCTGTGGGTCACCGGCACCGGCGTGTCCGCCGAGCCCGCACGAGCCACCCAGCGGAAGATCCTCGAGGCTCGCGGACGGCGTGACCACACCGTCCTGGACCTGGACTACCGGCCGATGTTCTGGCCGGACGTCGAAAGCGCGCGGACCGAGATCGGCGGGATGCTCGACCACGTCACCGTCGCGGTCGGCAACCGGACCGAGGTGGAGGTCGCCGTCGGCACTGCGGATCCCGACACCGCCGCGGACCGGTTGCTGGCGCGCGGGCTGCACCTGGCCGTGATCAAGAAGGGCGCCGAGGGTGTCCTGGTGGCGACGCCGGAGGGGCGGTCGACCGTGCCGCCGCAGCGCGTCGAGGTCGTCTGCGGGCTCGGTGCCGGCGACGGCTTCGGCGGGGCGTTGATCCACGGCCTGCTGTCGGGCTGGGACCCGGTGCGCATCGCGGAGTACGCGAACGCGGCGGGCGCGCTCGTCGCGTCCCGGCTGGCCTGCGCCGACGCGATGCCGAGCGCCGGCGAGATCGAGGCGCTGCTGTGATCCTCACCGACGAGCGCTGGAAGGAACTGCTGCACGTCCGCGCCACGAACCCGGGCGCGGTCCGGCAGGCGTACGCCACCCGCAAGCGGCGTCCGCAGCTGTTGTCGGACAACGGAACGCTCTTCCTGGTCGCCGCCGACCAGGAAGACCGGCTCGACCGGCGGACGCTGCTGGAGCGGCTGCTGACCGCGCTGGCCAACCCGGCCGTCGACGGCGTCCTCGGCACCCCGGACGTCGTCGAGGAGCTGCTCCTGCTCGGTGCGCTGCACGACAAGGTCGTCTTCGGGACGATGAGGTTCACCGGCTACGACGCCCGGACGCTGGTCGACTGCGGGCTGGACGGCGGTGAACTGCTCCTGCGCCCGGCCGACACCACCCCGGGTCTGCAGGCCTGCGCCGACGCGGTCACCGAGCTGGCCGCGTACGGCCTGATCGCCATGATCGAGCTGCCGGAGGACCCGGCGTCGCTCGCGCGGGCGGTCACCATCGCGTCCGGCCTCGGGGCGACCTCGGCGCACACCTGGCTGAAGCTGCCACCCACCAGCTCGGCCGCCGTCCTGGACGCCACGACGCTCCCGGTGGTGCTCGGCGGCCTGCCACCGGACGGGACGCTGTCGCACGGGGTCGTCCGCGGCCTGGTCTTGGGCCACACCCGGCTCGGCGGGAACGCCGGAGCCGCCGTCGAAGCCGCCGCAACGGTACTGGAGGCCGCGAAGTGAGCAAGCTGCACCGTCCGCTCGGGACACTGTCCGACGACGCCGACCCGGTCCGGCTGACCCCGGACACCGCCGGGTGGCGCTACTCCGGCCTGCGGGTGCTCTCCCTGGCCCCCGGCGAGACGCGGATCCTGCACACCGGCGAGTTCGAGGCCTTCGTGCTGCCGCTGGCCGGGTCCGCGACGGTCCGCGTCGACGGGCAGGTCTTCGAACTGCGCGGCCGCGAGTCGGTCTTCACGAGGGTGACGGACTTCGCCTACGTGCCCCGGGAGGCCGAAGTCGAGTTGTCGACAAGGGACGGTCTCGAGGTCGCGCTGCCGATGGCGCGCTGCACCCGCCGTCTGGAGGCCAGGTACGGCCCCGCGGAGAACGTCCCGGTCGAGGTGCGCGGCGCCGGGCAGGCGACGCGGCAGGTGACCAACTTCGGCGTGCCCGGGGTGTGGGACCACGCCGACAAGCTGAACGCGTGCGAGCTGATCACCCCGGGCGGCAACTGGTCGTCGTACCCGCCGCACAAGCACGACGAGGCGACCGAGTGCGAGGTCGTCAACGAAGAGATCTACTACTTCCGCATCGCCGGCCGCGACGGCGTGACGCCGTCCCGCGAGGGCTTCGGCCTGCACCGGACGTACACCGGCGACGGCGAGCTGGACGAGGACGTGGCCGTGCGCGACCACGACGTCTTCCTGATCCCGCGCGGCTACCACGGGCCGTGCGTGGCCGCGCCGGGCTACCCGATGTACTACCTGAACGTCCTGGCCGGGCCGGCCGACGAGCGGTCCATGGCGTTCTGCGACGACCCCGCGCACGGCTGGGTCCGCGATACGTGGGCAACGCAGGAGCTGGACCCGCGTTGTCCCGTCACGAGTCACGAGGGGCGTGTGCAGTGAAGCTGACGACGGCTCAGGCGCTGGTCCGCTGGATCCTCGCCCAGCGCTCGGAAACCCTGGACGGCGCGGAAGTCCCGCTGTTCCCCGGCGTGTTCGCGATCTTCGGGCACGGCAACGTGCTCGGCCTCGGCACCGCGCTGGAAGAGCACCGCGGAGACATCCCGGTCTGGCGTGGGCACACCGAGCAGGGCATGGCGCTGGCCGCGGTCGGGTACGCCAAGGCCACGCACCGGCGGCAGGTCGGCGTCGTGACGTCGTCGATCGGGCCCGGTGCGCTGAACATGGTGACCGCGGCCGGCGTCGCCCACGCGAACCGGCTGCCGGTGCTGCTGCTGCCGGGCGACACGTTCACCAACCGGGCGCCGGACCCGGTGCTGCAGCAGATCGAGCCGTTCGGCGACGCGACCGCGACGGTGAACGACGCCTTCCGCGCGGTCTCGCGCTACTTCGACCGGATCACCAGGCCCGAGCAGCTGGTTTCGACGTTGCCGCAGGTCGCGCGGGTGCTCACGGACCCGGCCGACGCGGGCCCGGTGACCCTGGCGCTGCCGCAGGACGTCCAGGCCGAGACGTACGACTTCCCGGAGGCGCTGTTCGAGCCGGTGACGCACCGGCCGCTGCGCCCGCGCCCGGACCGGCGTTCGGTCACCGAAGCGGCCGGGGTCCTGCGTTCTTCGAAACGGCCGCTGATGGTGCTCGGCGGTGGCGTCCGGTACTCCGGTTCCGGGCAGCGCGCGCTGGAGTTCGCCGAGCGGCACGGCATCCCGCTCGTGGAGACGACGGCGGGCCGGACGCTGGTGCCGCACGAGCACCCGTTGCACGCCGGGCCGCTGGGCATCACCGGCTCGACGTCGGCGAACGTCGTCGCGGCGGCGGCGGACGTGGTGCTCGCGGTGGGGACGCGCCTGCAGGACTTCACGACGGCGTCCTGGACGGTCTTCTCCCCCGGCGTCCGGCTGGTGTCGCTCAACGCGGCCCGGTTCGACGCGGTGAAGCACGGGGCGCTGTCGGTCGTCGGGGACGCCGAAGCGGGCCTGGCGGACCTCGCGGCCCAGCTGGAGAGCTGGCGGGTGGACCCGTCGTGGACCGCACGAGCCGCCGCCGAGCGGGCGTCCTGGGACGCCCACATCGACTCGCTGCGCTCTTCGCCGGCCGAGCAGCCGTCGTACGCGCAGGTGGTCGGCGTGGTCAACGACGTCTCCGCGGCCGAGGACTACGTGATGACGGCATCGGGCGGCCTGCCGGGCGAGCTGATCGGCGGCTGGCGCGGTTCCGGTGCGGTCTCGATGGACGTCGAGTACGGCTTTTCCTGCATGGGCTACGAACTCTCGGGTGCGTGGGGCGCGGCGATCGCCCACCCGGGCCTGGTGACGACCCTGCTGGGCGACGGCTCGTACCTGATGCTGAACTCGGAACTGTTCTCGGCGGCGTTCGCCGGCCACCCGTTCGTGGCGGTCGTCTGCGACAACGACGGGTACGCGGTGATCGCACGCCTCCAGGAGGGCCAGGGCGGCAAGCCGTTCAACAACTTCTACGCCGACTGCACGACTTCGCACGCTTCGCCGCCACGGGTGGACTTCGCCCGCCACGCGGAATCATTGGGATGCGTGGTGTTCACGGCATCCACAGTGGACTCGCTGCGTTCGGCGTACACCTCGGCCCGCGAGGCGGCGGCCGCGGAGCAGCGCCCGGCGGTGGTCGTGGTGAAGACGCAGCCATCGACCTGGACCGAGGCCGGAGCGTGGTGGGAGGTCGGCGTGCCCGAGCACCTGGCGGGCCGGGAGGGTTACGAGCGGGGGAAGGGCGGTCAGGTCCGCTACCTCGGCTCCTGACCGCGAGCGGCCGGGGCAGCCGGGGCGGCCGGTGTCGCGAAGGCAGGGCCCGCGGGGCGCCCCCGTTTTCCACTCTACCGAAGAGCACCGACATTTCCGGCTCCCGCCGAAGCCCGCACCCGCGGCCGCAGGGTGAACCCGCTCGGCTTGAGCGTCAACGACTCCACGATCTTCAGCTCATACCCCGGATCGACCTCGAAGTCATAGCGCTGCAGCACCACGCCCAGCGCCAGCACCGCCTCGTGCAGGGCGAACTGGCGGCCGATGCAGGCGCGCTCGCCCGTCCCGAACGGCTTGTACGCCTGCGCCGGCCGCTTCTTCACCGCGGCGGGCTCGAAGCGGTCCGGGTCGAACACCTCGGGGTCCGGCCAGGCCGCCGGGTCGCGGTGCAGGAGCGGCAGCGGCACGATCACCCAGTCGCCCTTGCGCATCCGATACTTCCCGCCGAGCACGACGTCGGAGCGTGCTTCGCGGAAGTAGCCGGGTGCGGTCGGCCAGAGCCGCAACGCCTCGTCGAGCACGCGACGCACGTAACGCAGCTTCGCGACGTCGGAGAACGCCGGCTCGCGGTCGCCCCACACCGCGTCGACTTCGGCGCGGGCCTTCTCCAACAGCTCGGGGTGGCGCGTCAGGTAGTACAACGCGAACGAAAGCGCCCCGGACGTCGTCTCGTGGCCCGCCACGACGAACGTGATCGCCTGGTTGCGGATGTTCACCGGATCCAGGCGCTCCCCGGTCGCCGGGTGGCCTTCGGTGAGCATCAGCCCGAGCAGGTCTCGGCTCTCTTCGCCGTCCTGACGACGGCGTTCGATGACCTCGTCGACCAGGCCGGTCATCAGCGCGAGGTCGGCCCGGTTCTGTTTCCTCGTCCCGGCGATCGCGCGCCGGACGAACGGCAGCTTCACGTTCTGCAGCTGCGCGTACCGCAGCGCGCGGATCATCGCGGTGACGAACGGGTGCGGCTCGGCCCGCGCGAAGGAGCCGAACCGGTAGCCGAAGCCGGCCCGGCCGATCGTCTCCAGGGTCAGCCGGGTCATGTCGGCGGAGACGTCGACCGGGCCGCTCGCCACGTCCCAGGCCGCCACGAGCTCGCGGGTGACCTCCAGCATCACCGGGTGGTAGCGGCGCATCGCCTCGGCGGAGAACGCCGGCTGCAGGATGTCGTGCGCCAGCCGCCAGTTCGGCTCATGCGTGTGCGCGGTGAACAGGCCGTCGCCGCCCAGCGCCCGCAGCTGCTCCACGCCGAGGCCGACGTGCTTGCCGAACTTCGTCTCGTCGTTCAGCTCGGTCACCAGGTCGGTTCCGGCGACGAAGACGACCTCGAACCCGAAGAACTTGCGCGTGAAGACCGGCCCGAGCCGCTTGCCGAGGCGCACGGTGTCCTGCAGCGGCGTGCGGGGGTTCGCCCCGATCACGTCGCCGATCAGCGGCAGCCGGCCCGGCCGGTGCGGCATCCCGGTGGTGTCCACGGCGCCCCCTATTGAACCCGGTTCCAATAGGGGCCACGATCCCCCGCTGCTGAACCCGTGTCAAGTAAGGTCGGCCCATGCGGACGAGGCTGAGCACGCAGGAGCGGCGCGAGCAGCTTCTCGGGATCGGCGCCGGGTTGTTCGCGAAGCGGCCGTACGACGAGGTGTCGATCGAGGAGGTCGCCGAGATCGCCCAGGTCTCCCGCGGCCTGCTGTACCACTACTTCCCCACCAAGAAGGACTTCTTCGCGGAGATCGTCCGCGGTCAGCGCGACCAGCTGCTGGCGATGAGCGAGCCGGACCCCGCGCTGCCCGTGGTGGAACAGCTGCGGGCCGGCCTCGACGTGTACCTCGAGTTCGCGCGCACGCACCCCGACGGCTACCGGATCGTGCACCGCGCCACCGGCGGCGCCGACCGGGAGATCCTCGAGATCCGTGAAGCCGGGATGGCGGCGAACGCCGAACGCATCCTCACCGCGTTGTCCGGGCTGACCGACGTCACCGAGGTCTCCCGGCTCGCCGTCCGCGGCTGGCTGACCTTCGTCGCGACGGTGCTCCTCGACTGGCTCGACCAGCCGAAGATCACCCAGGACGAGCTGCGCGACCTCTGCGTCCGGACCCTGTTCGCGGCGGTGGGCCTCACCCCGTGACGGCCGGCGACGCGGCCCCGCCGACCAGCCGCCGCGGCGCGCCGGAGCCGTCCGCCGGGACCGCCCACACGGCGTTGTCCAGCCCGTACAGCACCGTCCGGTCGTCCTGCCAGAGCGCCTGGTCGTCGACGCTGCGAGTCTCGGCGAGTTCGGTTTCCCGCCCGCTCGCCAGCTCCAGGACGGCCAGCCGCCAGACGCCGTCGCCGACCTTCTTCTTGAAGGCGACCCGCTTGCCGTCCGGGGACAGCGAAGGGCATTCGACGTTCTCGCGGAGAGTCTTGCCCCGGTAGCGCCCGTAGTCGCCTTCGACCAGGTACGTCTTGCCCTTGCTGCCGAGAGTGGCGTAGAAGCGGTTGCCGTCGGGCGCGAAGGTGATCCCCCAGTAGTTGACGTCGGAGGCGAAGTAGCGCTCGCCGTCCACGAAGACCGGGAGCTCCTCGATCGTCTTGACCAGCCGTCCGGTCCCGGTTTCGTAGAGGCCGGCGCGGGTCGAGAAGCCGGTCTGCGCGTAGGAGTCGCCCGTGACGAACAGCGTCCAGTAGACCCGCTTGCCGTCCGGCGAGACGCGTGCGCGGCTCGGCGTGCCCGGCAGGGTTTCGGTGTGGCGGACGGCGAGGTGGTCGTCGAGGACCAGGACGTCGGTGATCGCCGGGAGCGTTCCGGGCCGGACGGCCAGGCACACCGCGGTCTGCCCCGCCACCGCGAACCGGTCGCACTTCAGGGCGCTGAGCTGCGGTTTCGCCGTGGTTTCGCGGAGCGGCACGGCCCCGACGCGACCGGTGGCGGTGTCGCGGAACAGCAGCTGCCCGGGCGCCAGGGACAACGTGGCGGCGGGTTCGGCGTCCGCCGTGTCGTGGCGGGCGCCGACCGTGTAGGTGACGGCGGCGGCGACCAGGAGCGCCGTACCGGCGAGGGCGAGGACGAGTTTCTTCACGGGCGCACCGGTTTCGCGAAGGCGGCGGCGAGGGCGACGGCGGCCAGGCAGCCCGCGGCGACACCCACCGCGGGCCGCAGGTCCCACAGCGTCCACGCCAGTCCGAACAGGACCGAAGAGAGCATCCGGGCCACGGCCTGGCCCGTCTGCACCACGGCCAGCCCGGTGGCGCGCAGGCCGGCCGGGACGAGCGGGCCCGCCGCGGCCATCAGGACGCCGTCGGTGGCCGCGTAGAACACGCCGTGCAAGCCGAGCGCGACGACGGGGAGCGCCACGTGGACCGGGCCGCAGAGCAGCACCAGGGCCAGGCACAGGGCCGCGTGCCCGCCGAGGAACACCGGCCAGCGGCCGACCCGGTCGGCGAGCTTGCCGAGCGGGACGGCCAGCAGCAGGTAGACCCCGGCGGTGCCCAGCGGCAGCAGCGGGAAGTACGTCGCCGCGATCTCCCAGCGGCGCTGCAGGACGAGGTAGACGAACGAGTCGCCGACCGTCACCAGGCCCAGCAGCGCCGCCCAGAGCGCGACCCGCCGGAAGTCCCGCTGCCGCAGGAGACCCAGGGCGGCGCGTGCGGACACCGCGGCCCGGTCGACCGCACCGGGCCGGTCGCGGACGAACAGGACCAGCAGCAGCACGGCGATGGCCGCGATGCAGAAGCTGGTGAAGAACACGCTGGAGTAGCTGCCGAGGCTCAGCGCGAGCACCGCCATCGCCACCAGCGGGCCGAGGAACGCCCCGACGGTGTCCAGCGCCCGGTGCACCCCGAACGACCGGCCGAGGGCCGACGGCTCACTGCTGAGCGAGATCAGCGCGTCGCGCGGGCCGGTGCGCAGCCCCTTGCCGGTGCGGTCGGCGGCGAGGACCAGGCCGATGGCCGTGACCGACGAACCGGCCGCGACCAGGCCGAGCTTGCACACCGCGGACAAGCCGTACCCGAACCCGGCGACGGCCTTGAGCCGCCGCCACCGGTCGGCGAGGTGCCCGCCGAGCACCCGCACGACCGCGGTGGCGCCGGCGTAGAGCCCGTCGAGCAGCCCGAACTGCAGCGGGTTCAGGCCGAGGCCGAGCACCAGGTAGAGCGGGAGGACGGCGGTGACCATCTCCGACGAGACGTCGGTGACCAGGCTGACCATCCCGAGCGCCAGCACGTTGGCGGACACCCGCTTCAGCGCCGGCTTGCGGTCGGTTCCCGACGCCGCGTCCGAGGTCCGGCTTGCCGCGATGTACATGCCCGTGCCTCCTAGTGGCAGGTGTAGGTCGGGCTGTTGTCGAGGACCTTGCCGTCGACGCCGATGAGCTGCGTCTGGAACGACGTGTCCGTCATCGACAGCTTCAGGACGCCGAAGGTCTTCAGCAGCTTGGCGGTCGTCGGGTGCGCCGGGCTCAGGTCGTAGAGGTTCGCGCCGCCGCTGCCGCCGACGATCTCGACCGGGCCGCTCGCGTCGGCCTTGCCGTCGGCGTTCTGCGGCACGAACCGCTCGTAGTCGTGGTCGTGGCCGTTGAGCA
Source organism: Amycolatopsis sp. NPDC004747 (assembly GCF_053601335.1). Classification (NCBI taxonomy): domain Bacteria; kingdom Bacillati; phylum Actinomycetota; class Actinomycetes; order Pseudonocardiales; family Pseudonocardiaceae; genus Amycolatopsis; species Amycolatopsis sp. NPDC004747. Next base: position 390,686 of record NZ_JBSGBQ010000002.1, read on the forward strand.
CGAGGTCGACCTTGTTGGCCACCAGCAGGTTCCACAGCTCGGTGCTGTCGGTGTTGTCGCCGTGGTCACCGGAGCTCCACCGCGGGTGGTGGTAGTACGCGGCGACGCAGCCCTTCTTGTTGTTGGCGAGGTCCTGCTTCAGCCAGGTGATCTGGGGCGGCTCGGCGAACTCGTCGTGGGTGACGAAGTCGTTGGAGTCGAGGGCGATGAAGTGCCAGTTGCCCATTTCCCAGCTGTAGTACCGCTGGCCCTGCGGCTTGGCGATGGCGCCGAAGTACTGCTCGTAGCCGGTGAACTTGGAGTAGGACTCGTGGTTGCCCGGGATCGGGTGGGTGATGTTCTTGAACTTGCCCCAGGTCTTGTCGTAGTAGTTCTTGAAGTCCGACAGGGTGGGTTCGTCGTACTGGTTGTCGCCCATGGTGATCACGGCCGCGGGGTTCATGTTCTCGACGAGCTTGGCGGTCTTGGGGTGGACGCAGCTGGAGCTGCTCGCGGTGCACTGCTCGGCGATGTCGCCGGCCGCGGCGAGGACGAACCCCGCGCTCCCGGCGGCGGTCTTGGCCGTGATCGGCGCGCTCGCGGCCGAGACGTTCCCGGCGGCGTCGCGGGCGCGGACAGCGTAGGTGTAGCTCGTGGCCGGGGTGAGCCCGCTGTCGGTGTAGGAGGTCGTCGCGCTGGTGGCGACGACCGTGCCGTTGCGCAGGATGTCGTACCCGGTGACGCCGACGTTGTCGGTCGCGGCGCTCCAGCTCAGCGGGACGCTGGTGGCGGTCGCCGTGCCCGCGGCGAGGCCGGCGGGGATGCTCGGCGCCTGGGTGTCGCCGGAGGAGTCCGTGGTGCCGAAGACCTGCATCTCCCAGAAGGAGTAGCCGTAGCTCGTGCCGCGGGTGAGGCCGACGAAGCGCACGAAACGGCCACGTGCGCCGAGGCCGCCGAGGTCGTCGATCTTGCCGTCACCGGTGTCGACGGTGGCGGCCGTGGTGAACGACGTGCCGTCGTCGGAGACCTCGATGCGGTACTTCTTCGCGTACGCGGCTTCCCAGTTGAGGAGGACGCGGTGGATGGTCGCGGTCTGGCCGAGGTCGATCCGCAGCCACTGCGGGTCGGCCCCTTCGGCGCTGGCCCAGCGGGTGGTGGTGCTGCCGTCGACCGCCTTGGCGCCGGTGTACGACGAGCTTTCGACCGTCGAGGTGGCGACGGGTTTTCCCTGAGACAGCAGGACGTCGGCGGCCTCCGTGGTGGCGGCCGCGGCGATCGCGGATGGCAGCAGCACCACGGCGGCGAGCACCGGGGTGAGTCGGGCTAAGGGACGTAGTCGGGTCGACGGCACGTCGCGCTCCTTCGGGCCTGGCGGTGGCGGGTGGGCTGCGGCGTCGGTGAACTTCGGTGAAACTGTTAGGAAAGTTTCCTAACAAAGCGGACTGTAACGAGGCTCCGATCAAGCTGACAAGACTTGTCTTGCCCTTGAATCGGTCAAGAGGGTGAGTTTTTCACGGTTTGCGCTGCTCAGCGGATGTGCCGGTGACCGGCATACTGCCCCGTGCCCCGGGATCCGCTCAGGCGGGCTGCGGCGGCGCTTGGAGCCCGTGGAAGACGGCGGCGATCAACCGGCGCCCCTGGGCGGCACCGTCGTCGTCGTTCGCCACGCGCCACAGGAAGCTCATCAGCATGACGATGTCGGCGGGGTCGTGCCCGGGCGCGATGGTCCCCTCGGCCACACAGGCGTCGACGAGCTTCTTCACCGCCGCGCTGACCGGCGCCCAGGAGGCGCTGATCAGCTCCTGGGCCGCGGCGCTGTGCAGCGCGTCCCCGAGGCCGTGCTTGATCCGGATGTAGGCCGACAGCGTCTCGAACCACTCGACGAACGCGGCCTTCGCGGACGCGTGGCGGGCCAGCACGTCGTCGGCGGTGGCCGTCAGGCGTTCGATGTCGTGCTGGTAGGCGCCGAGGATCAGGTCCTCGCGCGTCGGGAAGTGGCGGTAGAGGGTCCCGGCGCCGACGCCGGCGCGCTTCGCGACCTCGCTGAGCGGCACGAGCGGGTTCTGCGCGAACAGCTCGTGAGCGGCCTCGATGATCGCGACGCGGTTGCGCGCGGCGGCCTTGCGCTGGGTGCCGTACGTCCCCTCGGTCATCCCCCGATCATGCCTCATCGTTGACATGCGGAGAATCCTCCGCTAGTTTCGGTGTTACATCCGGAGAATCCTCCGCAAGTCAGGAGTACCCATGCGTTACGTGAAGCTCGGCGCCACCGGCCTGGACGTTTCCCCCGTCGCGATCGGCGCGATGAGCTACGGTTCGCCCGATCGGGGGCACCCCGTCTGGTCGCTCGGCGAGGAGCAGGCCCGGCCCCTGATCAAGCACGCCCTCGAGGCGGGCATCAACTTCTTCGACACCGCGAACATGTACTCGAACGGGTCCAGCGAGGAGATCCTCGGCCGCGCGCTCAAGGACTTCGCCGATCGCGACGACGTCGTCATCGCCACCAAGCTGCGGCACCCGATGCGGCCCGGCCCCAACGGCCGCGGGCTCTCCCGCAAGGCGATCATGACCGAAATCGACCATTCGCTGCGGCGGCTGGACACCGACTACGTCGACCTCTACCAGATCCACCGCAACGACCACGACACGCCGCTGGAAGAGACCCTCGAAGCACTCAGCGACCTGGTCAAGGCCGGCAAGGTGCGGTACCTGGGCGCGTCGTCGATGTTCGCGTGGGAGTTCGCCAAGGCCCTGCACCTGCAGAAGCAGCACGGCTGGGCGCGGTTCGTGTCCATGCAGGACCACTACAACCTGCTGGCGCGCGAGGAAGAACGCGAGATGATCCCGCTGTGCCTGGACGAGGGCGTCGGCACGATCGTCTGGAGCCCGCTGGCCCGCGGCCGCCTGGCGCGCGCTTGGGACGACGCGAAGTCGACGGCCCGGTCCGGCACCGACGGGGCGTATGCGGACCTGCTGTACTCGCCGGCGGAAGAGGCGTCGAACCGCGCGATCGTGGAGGCGGTCGGGAAGGTGGCGGCGGCCCATGGCGTGAGCCGCGCGTCCATCGCGCTGGCCTGGCTGCACCGGCAGCCGGTCGTCACGGCTCCGCTGGTCGGCGCCGGTTCGATCGAGCAGATCGACGACGCCGTGGCTTCGCTGGACGTCTCGCTCAGCGAGGACGACGTGCGCGCTCTCACGGCGCCCTACACGCCGCGGTACGACTGGCAGGGCGTCTCGGACGAGGCGACCATGGCGGCGATCCGGGCCCGCGTGCCGGGGATGGCGCTTACCTGAGGATTCCGTTGCGGGGCAACGGCTTCCGATGATCACCCGATCCAGCGATGGTGTTCGCACAAATGTTCGGTAGCTTGGATTGCATGACGCCTACCGCCCAGGCCGGCACCGTCCGGCGAAGACCTTCACCGCAGCAGTTTCCGGATTTCCGCCACCGCGGCCCGGCCGGCCCGGTTGGCGCCGACCGTGCTCGCCGAGGGCCCGTACCCGACGAGGTGCAGGCGTGGCTCGAGCACCACCCGCGTGCCGTCCATGCGAATGCCACCACCGGGTTCGCGGATGTGCAGCGGCGCAAGGTGATCGATCGCCGCGCGGAAGCCGGTGGCCCAGAGGATCACGTCGGCGTCGAACCGCTCGCCGTCCGCCCAGACGACACTCGCGGGCGTGATCCGCTCGAACATCGGCCGCCGGTCGAGGATGCCGGCGGCCCGGGCGGCCCGCACCTCGGGTGTCACGGCCAGATCGGTCACGCTGACAACGCTTTCGGGCGGGAGCCCGGCCCGCACCCGCTCGTCGACCTTGGCGACGGCGTTGCGGCCCCAGTTCTCGCTGAAGGGTTCGTCGCGCCACACGGGCGGCCGGCGCGTGACCCAGGCCGTCGCGCGGGCGAGCGGGGCGAACTCCATGAGCAGCTGAACGGCGGACGCCCCACCGCCGACCACGACCACCCGCAGGCCGCGGAAGTCCTCGGGTCCGGCGTAGTCGGCGGTGTGCAGCTGCCGCCCGGCGAAGGTCTCCTGGCCGGGATAGCGCGGCCAGAAGGGCCGGTCCCAGGTTCCGGTGGCGCTGATGACGGCCCGCGCGGCCCAGGATTCGGCGGGGCTGGCGACGATCAGCCGGTCCCCCGCCCGCGTCACGGACTGGACGTCCACGGGCCGGAGAACGGGAAGGTCGTAAACGCTTTCGAAGCGCGCGAAGTATTCGGAGACGACTTCGGAGGCCGGGCGCGTCACGTCCGGGGTGCCGAAAGCCATCCCGGGGAGGTCGTGGATGCCGTGAACCTTGCCGAGAACCAGCGAAGGCCACCGGTACTGCCAGGCACCACCGGCCCGTTTCCCGTGGTCGAGCACAACGAACCCGCTCCGGTTGGCGAACCCGGCCCGCCGCAGGTGATAGGCAGCGGACAACCCGGCTTGCCCGGCCCCGACGACCACCACATCCGTCTCGTGATCCGCGCCGCTCATAAGCAGTGCAACGACGTCGGCGGCGGCATATTTCGCGCCGTACATCACAGCGGCGGCCAATCCGGTTGCGGTTGAGTGCCGCCACCCACCCTTCACCGCCAACCCACCAACGCGGGCCACCACAGCACCCCGACTCGGAACGCAGCCCGGTCCCGCCCCGCCTTTCGCAACGGCCACCGATCCAGCGTCGGCCGAGTTCCGCCACCCACGCTCCGCCCCGCCGACGCGAGCCACCACAACACCCGCACCGACTCAGACTGCAACCCGGTTCCGGCCGGCCTCCTTGGCCCGGTACAGCGCCGCGTCGGCGGTGCGCAGGACGTCGTCGAGCGTCGGCCCGGCGTCCGGGTGCCGGGCGACCCCGATCGACACCGAAAGGCCACTCACCCGGACCGTTCCCGAACCCGTCGAAATGACCACGTTCAGCTCACCCACCGCCACCCGCACCCGCTCGGCGATCGCCAGCACGTCCGCGCGGCCGATGCCCGGCAGCAGCACCACGAACTCCTCGCCGCCGAACCGGCCCACCGTGTCGCCCTGGCGTACCGAACCGGAGATCGCCACCGCGACCGCCGCCAGCACGTCGTCACCGGTCAAGTGGCCGTACGTGTCGTTGATCCGCTTGAAGTGGTCCAGGTCGATCATCAGCACCGCGAAGCCCCCGCCGGCGCCGCGGCGCTGCACGCGGGTGTGCTCGCGTGTCGCGGATTCGTGCCAGCCCGCGGTGTTGAGCAGCCCGGTCTTCTCGTCCGTGACGGCCGCGACCTGAAGCTGCTGCTTCAACAGCAGGTACCGGTGCAGCAGCAGCAACGGCGCCACCACGAACACCACCAGCACCGGCTGCTCGACCAGGGCCAGGGCGGCGAGCCCGCCCAAGCAGAGGGTCGCCAGCTCGAACGCGTTGTCCTCCCAGGTGCCGATCAGGTCGGCCGCCGAACGCTGGCTGGTGTACAGGTAGATGCCGGCCGCTACGAGGCCGATGTTCACCAGCTCGAACACCGCGGCCGCGAGGCAGAGCGCGAACAACCCGCGCGGCGTCTGCAACGGCGTCCCGTGCAGCCCCAGCATCGCGAGAACGGAGGAAGCAGCGAAACAGGAGAGCATCGCCCAAGCCGTGCTGGCCACGAAGCGGTGTGCGGGTCGCGTACGGACCTGTCGCCACACTCGCACCCACAGGTGCGTGTAGAGCACGACGGCCAGCAGCGCCACCCACGCCGGCGGGAGCAGGACGACACCGGCGAGGTACCAGACGGAGGTGACGTTGATGTGCGTCTGCCCGCTCATCCACCGCCGCAACCGTTCGATGCGGCGCGACATCTCGGCCTGCGCCACGCCAAGAGCGACGAGCACGGCGAACCACCCCGGACGCACCGGGCCGCCGAACCCGGTGGCCAGCGCGGTCCCGGTGGCGACGACGGCGAGCAGTTCGCAGCCGAGGGCATAGGCGATCCAGCGGGTCTTCGCCCCGCCCCACATCACCCATCGCGCAGGCCAGCCCGGCCAGGTGGAAAGCGCTTCCCGGCGCACGGCGGCCTGCGCTCTCAAGAGCCGAGGTCACAGACGTGACGAACCGGCATCGTGACGTACCCCTTGCGCGAAGTTCGGCCGACCAGGTAGCCCAGCGTAGCCGTTCCGGCGACGCGCGTCGCCAGTCCGGGCGAATTGCGCGCGACACCCCGGCCCAAAGACCCGCACAGGGTAGAAAAACGCAGCTCAGCGCCTTGGGAGCGGATCACGACCGTGGACACGGCAACGCACGCACAGCCGATCGCCACCGGGGCGCACCGAGCGGGCCTCGGCGCGAGCCGGCTCACGCGCTCCGCACGTGAATCGCCGCCGAGACCCGGCCTGGAGCCGTCCTCGGGGAGCCGGCTTACTTGCGCAGGGCGCGGACGATCGCCACCAAGCCGACCACCGCAGCGATCGCGACCAGCACTGGGACCACCCGCTTGAGCACCGACTGCCCCGCGTAGTCGAGCAGGTCGATCGCCTCGGTCTCCGGGGGCGCCGGGACGCTGTGCAACGCCGGGCGGTCGGCCGGCTTGGCCTTCGGCTCGGTGTTGATCTCCGGGGTGGTCGGCGCCGGCTTGACCGCCGGCTGCGGCTTGGCCACCGGCTCGGAGGTGGCCGTCGGCCCAGCCGCCGGCGCGCCCTTGTCCGCTACCGGCTCCGCGGCCGGTTCGGCCACCGGTGCGGCGGCGGCCGCCTCCGCGGGGGCAGCCGCGGCCTTCCCTGCCTGGGCGCCCTTCGCGGGAGTTCCCTGCGCCGGGGCATCTCCAGCGGAAGCACCCTTCGCCGCAGCGCCAGCCTCAGCCGGAGCGCCCTTCGCCGCGGCCCCAGCCGGGGCCGCAGCCCCAGCCGCACCCCCTGCCTGGGCGGTCTTCGCGGGTGCCGCCTCCTCCGACGGGGCCAGCTTGCCCGACAAGCACCCCGCGAACGTGTCCAGGATCTTGCCGCCCACTTCACTGATCAACCCGCGGCCGAACTGGGCCGGCTTGCCCGTGATCGCCAGGTCGGTGGCCACCGCTCCGCGGGTTCCGCCGTCCGTCTCCGTCAACGTCAGCGTCACCGTTGCCGCCGCCGTGCCCGCTCCGCGGGAATCCTTGCCCGATGCCTTGATCGTCACCTTGCGGGCTTCTTCGTCCTTCTCGAGGAACTCGCCGTTCCCCTTGTACAGCAGGGAAATCGGCCCGAGCTTGACCTTCACCGTTCCGCTGAACCTGTCGCCTTCGACCTTGGTCAGCGTGGCGCCCGGCATGCACGGGGCGACGCGCTCCGGGTCGACGACCGCCTGCCAGACCTCGCCGATCGGAGCCGGGACGGTGAATTCGTGGTCGAGCCGCACGGGCCGACCTCCTTCCTGAAAACGGACGGGCCGGTGCCCACCCTAGCCGCCACCGGGGTGACGGCCAGGGTGACGAACCGGGGTGCCTCAGGCGCCGGCCGCCGCGGCGATTGCGCGGCCCGTCAGCACCTGGGCCAGGTGACGGCGGTATTCGACGTCCGCGTTGCTGTCGACCGGCGGGTTCGTGCCCTCCGCCGCGTGCGATGCCGCCGCGGTGATCGCCTCCGCCGATGCCTGGACACCCACCAGGGCCGCCTCGACACCGGAGGCCCGGACCGGGGTCGAGCCCATGTTCGTCAGCGCGACCCGCGCCTCCTCGATGACGCCCGCCTCCGTGCGGACCGTGACCGCGACCGCGACCATCGACCACGCCTGGGCGACCCGGTTGAACTTCTCGTAGTGCGCCCGCCACCCGGTGTGCTTGGGGATGCGGACTTCGACCAGCAGCTCGTCCGGCGCCAGCGCGGTGGTGAACAGGTCGCGGAAGAACTCCGCGGCCGGCACCGTGCGCCGCCCCGAGGGTCCGGCCACCACCAGCGACGCCTCCAGCGCCAGCACCGGCGCCAGCAGGTCGCCTGCCGGGTCGGCGTGGGCGATCGCGCCGCCCAACGTCCCGCGGTGGCGGATCTGCGGGTCGGCCACCGTGTCCGTGGCCTCCTTGAGCAGCGCCGCGTGCGAAGCCACCAACGCGTCCCGCTGGACGTCGTAGTGCGTGGTCATCGCCCCGATCACCAGGTCGGCGCCCTCCTCGCGGACGCCGCGCAGTTCGGCGACGCGCCCGAGGTCGATCAGCGTCGTCGGCGCCGCGAGGCGCATCCGCAGCACCGGCAGCAGACTCTGCCCGCCGGCCAGCACCTTGGCGTCCTCGCCCGCCGCCGCCAGCGCCTGCACCGCTTCGTCCACCGTGGACGGGCGGACGTAGTCGAACGGAGCCGGGATCACTGCGCACCTCCGGAAGCGTCGATGGAGCCCAGACCGCCGCCGGCCTCGGCACGGCCGGGGCCGCCCGCGTCGGTGGTGCCGTGCTGGATGGCGTGCCACACCCGCATCGGGGTCAGCGGCATCTCGATGTCGTTCACGCCGAAGTGGCGCACCGCGTCGATCACCGCGTTGACCACCGCCGGGGTGGACGCGATGGTGCCCGCCTCGCCGACGCCCTTGGCGCCGAGCGGGTTCGTCGTCGACGGCGTCTCCGTGCGATCCGTGGTGAACGAGGGCAGGTCGGCCGCCGACGGCAGCAGGTAGTCGGCGAACGTGCCGGTCGTCAGCGTGCCGCTCTCGTCGTGCTCGGTGCCTTCGAACAACGCCTGCGCGATGCCCTGCGCGAGCCCGCCGTGCACCTGGCCCTCGACGATCAGCGGGTTCACCGCGACCCCGACGTCGTCGACGCAGACGTACGAGCGCAGCTTGATCCGGCCCGTCTCGGTGTCCACTTCGGCCGCGCACAGGTGCGTGCCGTGCGGGAACGAGAAGTTCTCCGGGTCGAACGTCGCGTCCGAGTCGAGCGACGGCTCGACCCCGTCGGGCAGGTTGTGCGCCGCGAACACCGCGAGCGCGACGTCACCCAGCGTCGTGGACGTGTCGGTGCCCTTCACCGTGAACTTGCCGCCGGCGAACTCGAGGTCGTCCTCCGCGCATTCGAGCAGGTGCGCGGCGATCGGCTTGGCCTTGGCCACGACCTTCTCCGCGGCCTTGACGATCGCGATCCCGCCGACCACCAGCGAGCGCGACCCGTAGGTGTCCATGCCCTTGTGCGACGACTGCGTGTCGCCGTGCAGGATCTCGACGTCCTCGAACGCCACACCCAGCTGGTCGGCGACGATCTGGCTCCACGCCGTCTCGTGGCCTTGGCCGTGCGCGGACGCGCCCGTGGTGACCTCGACCTTGCCGGTGGGCAGCATCCGGATCGAGGCGTACTCCCAGCCGCCCGCGCCGTAGTCCAGCGAGCCGAGCACCCGCGACGGCGCGAGCCCGCACATCTCGGTGAACGTCGAAATGCCGATGCCGAGCTGGACCTTGTCCTTCGACGCGCGGCGCTTCTCCTGCTCGGCGCGCAGGCCGTCGTAGTCGAAGAGCTGCTTGGCCTTCTCGGTGGCGGCTTCGTAGTTGCCGGAGTCGTAGGTCAGCCCGCACACCGTGGTGAACGGGAACTCCTCGTGCTTGATCCAGTTCTTCTCGCGCAGCTCCATCGGGTCCATGCCCAGCTCGACGGCGAGCTCGTCCATGATCCGCTCGATCGCGAACGTCGCTTCCGGACGCCCGGCGCCGCGGTAGGCGTCGGTCAGCGTCGTCGTCGTGTACACGTTGGTGCACGCGAAGTGGTACGCCGGGATCTTGTAGATCGCGTTGAACATGAACGCGCCGAGGATCGGCACGCCCGGCCCGACCAGGCCGTTGTACGCGCCGAGGTTGGCCAGCAGCTCGACCTTGAGGCCGGTGACCTGGCCGTCCCGGGTCGCGGAGATGGTGATGTCCTGGATCTGGTCGCGGCCGTGGTGCGCGGCGAGCATCGTCTCCGACCGCGATTCGTTCCACTTGACCGGCTTGCCGAGCTTCTGCGCGACCAGCAGCGACATCATCTCTTCCGGCAGGACGCCGATCTTGCCGCCGAAGCCGCCACCGACGTCCGGGGCGATCACGCGCAGCTTGTGCTCGGGGATGCCGAGCGTCAGCGCCGACATCACGCGCAGGATGTGCGGGATCTGCGTGGCCGACCACATGGTGATCTGGGTGCCGGTCGGGTCGACGACGCAGGCGCGCGGCTCCATGAAGGCCGGGACGAGCCGCTGCTGGCGGAAGCGGCGCTTGAGCACGACCTCCGACGAGCTGATCGCGTCCTCGACGTTGCCGCCGGTGCCGGCCTCGGCGGAGTCGAACTTCCAGACCGCGCTCGTGTTGGTGCCCAGGTCCTCGTGGACCAGCGGGGCGCCGTCGGCGATCGCGGCTTCCATGTCGAGGACGACCGGCAGCTCGTCGTACTCGACGTCGATCTCCTCCAGCGCGTCGTGCGCTTCGGCGGACGAACGCGCGACGACGACAGCGACGCCTTCACCGGCGAAGTTGACCGTTCCGGCGGCGAGCACCGGGCGACGCGGCGCCTTCATGTCCGGCGTGATCGGCCACGCGCAGGGCATGCCGACCGCGCCGTCCGGGTCCAGGTCCGCGGCGGTGTAGACGGCGATGACGCCGGGCGCGCTCTTCGCCGCGGCCGTGTCGATCGAGACGATCTTGGCGTGTGCGAACGGGCTGCGCAGCACGGCCATGTGCAGCAGGCCGGGCAGCGTGATGTTGTCGGTCCAGCGGGTGCGGCCGGTGATCAGCCGCTCGTCCTCCTTGCGGCGGCGGGACTTGCCGACCTCCGGTTCGATCGTGGCGGTCATCAGTCACCACCCACGCCGACGTGCTTGTTCTCGGCGATCCGCTCGGCTTCGGGCCCGGCGCCGGGGCTCATGTGCTTCGCCGCGTCGCGGACCGCGCGCACGATGTTCTGGTAGCCGGTGCAGCGGCAGAGGTTGCCTTCGAGGCCCTCACGGACGGCCTGCTCGTCCGGGTCCGGGTTGTCGGCCAGCAGGTCGATCGACTGCATGATCATGCCGGGCGTGCAGAAGCCGCACTGCAGCGCGTGGTTGTCGTGGAACGCCTGCTGCACCGGGTGCAGCTTGCCGTCGCGGGCGAGGCCCTCGACGGTGGTGACCTCGCAGCCGTCGGCCTGCACGGCCAGCACGGAGCAGGACTTCACGCTGTGCCCGTCGAGGTGGACGGTGCACGCGCCGCAGTTGCTGGTGTCGCAGCCGACGACGGTGCCGACCTTCCCGAGTTTTTCCCGTAGGTGGTGCACGAGGAGGGTGCGGGGTTCGACTTCGTCGGTGTACTTCGTCCCGTCGACGGTGACGGTGATGCGCATCAGGCCTCCAAAAGCCGGTTCGGGAACGGCCTGCCCGAGGGTGATCGGGCTCACAGACCCCGAGCGTGCTACGCGACCTTCGCGCCTTCAAGCCCTGATGTCACACGTTCAACTACCTGTTCCGCAGCTGCGTGCCGACGCAGGCCGGCAACTCCGTATGTGCGGAGTTCCGGATGGGTGAACTTTGTCGGCCATGTGGATGAGTCAGCCGTGAATGCGTCCCGAGAGCTCCGCGAGCCGCTTGCCGCCGCCGCCCCACCGCAGCGCGATGATCTCCGCGGCGATCGACACGGCCGTCTCCTCCGGCGTGCGCGCCCCGAGGTCGAGACCGATCGGCGACGACAGCCTTTCCAGCTCCGCCTCGGTGATCCCGGCCTCGCGCAGCCGCGCGAACCGGTCGTCGTGGGTCTTGCGGGACCCCATCGCGCCGACGTACCCGACGTCCAGGCGCAGCGCGACCTCCAGCAGCGGCACGTCGAACTTCGGGTCGTGGGTCAGCACCGCGATCGCCGTCCGCTGGTCGATGCGGCCCGCGTCCGCTTCCGCCTGCAGGTACCGGTGCGGCCAGTCGACGACGACGTCGTGCGCGTCCGGGAACCGGCTGGTGGTGGCGAACACCGGCCGCGCGTCGCAGACCGTGACCTGGTAGCCGAGGTAGGCGCCCATGCGGGCCATCGCGGCGGCGAAGTCGATCGCGCCGAAGACCAGCAGCCGGGGCGGCGGCTCGAAGGAGTTGACGAACACCGCCATCCCCTCGCCGCGGCGCTGCCCGTCCGGGCCGTAGTGCAGGGTGCCGGTGCGGCCGCTGGCCAGCAGGCCGCGCGCGTCGTCGGCCACCGCGTCGTCCATCCGCGACGAGCCCAGCGAGCCCGCGGTGCGGTCCGGCCAGACGATCATGTGCTCGCCGACCAGGCCCTCCCGCTCGTGCTCGATGATCGTGACGACCGCGACCGGCTCGCCGCCGCGCACCGACGCGACGACGTCGCCGAGCTCCGGCATCGACTCGCGGTCGACGTGCTCGACGTAGATGTCGATGATCCCGCCGCAGGTCAGGCCGACCGCGAAGGCGTCGTCGTCGCTGACGCCGTAGCGCTGCAGCACCGGCTTGCGCTCGGCGACGACCTCCTGCGCGAGCTCGTAGACCGCGCCTTCGACGCAGCCGCCGGACACGCTGCCGGCAACGGTGCCGTCCGGCGCGACCACCATCGCGGCGCCCGGCGCGCGCGGCGCCGAGGAAAAGGTGGCGACCACGGTGCCGAGCCCCACGGTCTCTCCCGCCGACCAGCGGCGGAACACGTCGTCCAGTACGTCACGCATCGGAAATCTCCCCGAGCAGTCGTTCCAATGTGGCCAGGGTGTGCCCGGCCAGCAGCCGGTCGATGTGGGGCAGCGCGGCGACAATGCCCGATTGGACGGGCGCGTACCCCGCGCGGCCGGCGTGCGGATTCACCCAGAATACGGCGTGCGCGAGCCGGCGCAGGTGCGCGAGCTGCTCGCCGAGCAGGCCGGTGTCGCCGCGTTCCCAGCCGTCGGAGAACACCGTGACCACCGCGCGGCGCGCCACGCCACGCCGGCCCCAGCGGTCGAGGAACGCCTGGAGCGTCTCCCCCAGCCGGGTCCCGCCGGCGAAGTCCGGCACCGCCGAGCCCGCCGCGAGCATCGCGCGTTCGGGGTCGCGCTGGCGCAGCTGGCGCGACACCCTGGTGAGCCGGGTGCCGAGGGTGAACACCTCGACCGACGGCGGCGCGGACCGCGTCAGGACGTGGGCGAACCGCAGCAGGGCGTCGGCGTACGGGCTCATCGAGCCGGAGACGTCGATGAGCAGCACCACCCGCCGGGGCCGGCGGCCGCGGCGGGCGTGCACGAGCTTGAGGGGTTCGCCGCCGCGGGCGAGCATGGCGCGGAGCGTGCGCGACGGGTCGAGCCGCCCGCGCCGTGACGGCGTCCGCCGGGCGGCCGGGCGCTTCGGGAGCACGGGCTTCAGCGTGGCCAGCAGCTCGCGGAGGTGTTCGCGTTCGGCGGTGGTGAGTTCGGCGAGGTCGCGGTGGCGCAGGACTTCGTGGGCGCTGGCGGCGACTTTCAGCTGGTCGTGGCCTTCGCCGCCCTCGCCGTCCGCGCCTTCGGCCGCGGCGAGCGGGGCGATCCTGGCCTTCTTGGGGGCGGCCGCCTTCGCGCGGCGCGGGGTGGTCGTCTCGATCGAAAACCACTGGCTGAAGGCCTCTTCGTAGCACGGGAGGTCGTCGGGGCTGGAGCAGAGCGTCAGCCGCCCGGCCCAGTACAGCTGAGTGGGCTCCGCGACGTCGATCTCGGCCACGGCGGTGAGGTACGCCTGCACGCGGTGCGCGTCGCACGCCACGCCGGCTTCGCGCAACGCCGCGGCGAACCCGACGTACCCCGCGACGGGGTCGGAGACCGTGGTCATGTCTCCATTGTGCGCCTGTTTTCGCATGGGCACTGTCGGCGTCCCGGCGAGGAGTCGAACCTCGGACCTCGGCATTCGTAGTGCCGCGCTCTGTCCAGCTGAGCTACCGGGACAAGGGCGGTCTGCGCACACGTCCCTCCCCGGACGGGCGCGCAGACCGCGCTCTTCGCCGCGGCCGACCCAAGGTAGCGGCGGGTGGGCGCGAAGAGCTTTCGGAAAGAAAAGGGAATTTCAGCGAACGCGGGAGATCGCGCCGCAGAGGTTCCGGGCTTGCCGTCGGGTCACGATCTCCTCCTCTCGGTGTGGCGTGCTGTGCTGAGAGAAAGGATGCCCGAGTCCGCCGGGAGCGGCAACGCAATTAAAACGCCCGCCTCGCCTGTCCTTTGTAGACAGTCGAGGCGGGCGCCGGGGGTACTGCGGTCAGGCGGTGGTCTTGAAGCCGGGCTGGATGTTCGCGCAGCCGCGCAGCCCCGCCGTCTTGTTGAGCTCCAGCAGCGGCGGCAGCGTCTTCTGCGTGTACGCCTTGAGTTCCGCGAGCTTCGCGTCGTCGATCAGGTCGCGCCGGACGTGGTAGCTGACCCAGTTGCGCGAATCGACGGTCAGGTTCCCGATCGGCGGGTTGACGAAGATCGTCGCGTATTCGCGCTCGAACCGCGGGTCCTGGTCGAAGCCCAGCGTGGTGATCCACGAGCCGATGAACGTGACCAGCTCAGGCTTGGCCTGGTCGAAGACGTAGTTGCGGACCCCCGTCACATCGGACTCGTGCAGGTAGTCGGCGACCTGCTTGGAGCCAAGGCCGGCCAGGTCGAGCACCCGCAGGCGGCTGCCCAGCGACGTCCCGCCGAGGTCGATCAGGCCGACCTGGGCCGAGTCGGGCAGCTTCAGGATGTCGGCGAGGCCGTTGATGGTCCGGGCGTCGCGCTCGGCCACGATGCAGAACGCCGTCTTGACGTTCGCGCGGTAGGACGTGCCCTGGTCGTAGAGCCCGCTCACCGAGCTGACCAGCGCCACCACGAGCAGGCAGGCGAGCACGATCCGGCCGCGCAGGCGGGCCGCGGCCAGTGCCTCGACGACCACGATCGCGCCGCCGAACGCGCCGAGCGTCCAGACCGGCGTGGCGAACCGCAGCTGCCCCATCCAGTCGAACTCGAGCACGATGTAGGCGGCCACGGTGAGCCCGAACGGCACCATCAGGGCGACCAGCCCGGTGCGCAGCCGCGACGGCCGGACCATCAGCAGCACCAGGCACGCGACGGCGACCGCGACGATCAGCCAACCCACGTAGGAGACGATTTCGCCGGGCCGCGCGAGGTCCTCGAGCGTCGGCGGCTCCTGTCCCTTCGCGACGGCGGTGTTCGGGACCAGGCGGCCGAACTCGAACCACCGGAAGACGAGGTAGGCGCCGTACGGGACGGCGAAGGCGGCGACCGAGAGGACGACCGCGCGGACGCTGCGGCCGAGCAGGTCCCGCTTGAGGAACAGCAGCACGGCGATCGGGTACGCGCCGGCGTAGATGATCCCGTCGGGCCGGGTCAGCGCGGCGAGCACGGCGATCAGCCCGGTGCCGACGGCGACCTGGGTGTCGAGGAACCGGCCGCGGTGGACCGCGCGGACGATCACCACCGCGAGCGCGGCGACGCTGAGCGCGTAGAAGGAGTTCTCCAGCCCGGAGAAGCACCAGATGACGAACGACGGGATCGCGGCGAGCGCGGCCCCGGCGGCGAAGGTGATCAGCGCCGGCCGGCGGCTGAGCACCTTCGCTCCGAAGTAGAACAGCACGAGGATGGCGGCGCAGCAGAGCAGCGCGAGCGCCTTCGGGAAGAGGATCTGGTCGTTGACGCCGAAGAGCGTGCCGTGGTCGAAGAGGCCGACGAGCTTGCCGAGGGCGATCAGGACCATCCAGGTCGGGTTGGAGTACCCCTCGACCGGCGCGGCACCGGGCTGGAGCACCGGCCCGTAGCCGTCGGCCAGGTTGCGCGAGTAGGCGAACGTGATGGCCGAGTCGTCGATCAGCCAGTGGCCGTAGAGGGCGGCGTGCACGGCGATCAGCGCGGTGCCGCCCAGCACCGCGGCCACCGCGGCGAGTTTCCCCCGCCACTCCCGCCGCGCGGTCGCCGGCCCGGGCGGCCCCGGCCGATCCGGCTCGGTCTCGGACGGCGGCCTCGTTCCCGTCGTCTCCGCCACGCTCATCCGCAGGTTCTCCCTCGCTTCGACCACAACCGGCCCCCCGACCGGGCGATCAGGCGAACAAGGCGTCGAGTTTGGCCCTGACCCGGTCGAGGTCTTCGCTGTATTTCAGGACGGCCCCGAGTGTTCGCGCCGCCGTTGCCGCATCGAGCTCGTCACGCTGAAGGGTCAGGAGAGCCCGCGCCCAGTCGAGCGACTCCGCCACTCCCGGTGGTTTCAGCAAGTCCATTTCACGGAGCCGATGCACCGCTTCAGCGATTTGCCGAGCCAGAGCTGCACTTACCCGCGGGATCCTACGGCGCAGGATCTCCACCTCCCGCACCAGGTCCGGGTGTTCGAGCCAGTGGTACAGGCAGCGGCGTTTGAGGGCGTCGTGCACCTCGCGGGTCCGGTTGGACGTGAGGACCACCAACGGCGGGTGCTCGGCGCGGACTTCGCCGTACTCGGGGATGGTCACGGCGTGCTCGTCGAGCAGCTGCAGCAGGAAGGCTTCGAACTCGTCGTCGGCGCGGTCGATTTCGTCGATCAGCAGGACGCACGGGGCGCTGATCAGGGCCTGCAGCAGGGGCCGGGCCAGCAGGAAGCGCTCGGTGTAGAGCGACCGCTCCGCGGCCTCGACGTCGAGGTGCCCGTCGCCGGCCGCCTCGAGCGCGCGCAGGTGCAGCAGCTGGCGCGGGAAGTCCCATTCGTAGAGGGCCTGGGCGGCGTCGATGCCTTCGTGGCACTGGAGGCGGACGAGCGGCCGCTCCAGCGCGGTGGCCAGGGCCAGGGCGAGGGACGTCTTGCCCGTACCGGGCTCGCCTTCGCAGAAGAGCGGGCGCCCCATCCGCAGGGCGAGGAAGCCGGCGGTCGCGAGCCCGTCATCGGCGAGGTAGCCGGTCGCTTCGAGCGCGGCGGCGAGTTCTTCGGGCGAGTCCGTCACGCTGTCGATCGTAGGTGCTCAGGCCGGGCCCGCCAGATCACCGGGGCGGTCGACGTCCCGGCCGCTGCCGAGGTCACCGCACTCGACGAGGGTGAGGTCCTCGCGGGTGGCGAGCCAGTCCCGGGCGCCGCGGTCGCCCCGGGCGCTTTCCGCGACCTCGCCCCACCAGCGGCGGCCGAGCAGCACGGGGTGGCCGGGGACGCCGTCGTAGGCCGCGCGGGCGACGGTTTCGGGCCCGGCGTGCGCGGTGACGCGGGTGAGGATGTCGGCGCCGACCCACGGGAGGTCGACGAGGTGGACGAGCGCGGCGGCCCGGTCGGTTCCGCCGAGGGAGCCGAGGCCCGCGCGCAGGGAGGCGCCCATGCCGGTGGCCCAGTCTTCGGCGAGGACGGCTTGGGCGGAATCGGGCAGCAGGGCGCGGACCTGCTCCGCGGCGGCCCCGACAACGACCACCACCGGCGCACACCCGGCGGCGGCGAGGGTGCGGAGGGCACGGAGGACGAGCGGTTCCCCGTCGACCTGGGCGAGGGCTTTCGGGCCGCCGAAGCGACGCCCGGCCCCGGCGGCGAGAAGGAGCCCGGCAACGGGCAGCTCAGCCACGGGCACTCTGCGGGGCGCCGACCGCCAGGTCCGCCTCGATGGCGCGGGCCGTCTCCAGCAGCGGGGGTACGAGGTCCTTCCGCACCGACTCCGCCGTCGTGCGGCTTGCGTGGGTCGACAGGTTGACCGCCGCCACCACGCGGCCCGTGCGGTCGCGGATCGGGGCGGCCACCGATCGGAGGCCTTCCTCCAGCTCCTGGTCCACCATCGCCCAGCCCTGGCCGGCCACCTTGGCCAGCTCCGTGCGCAGGTGGGCGGGGGCCGTCACCGTGTGGTCGGTCAAGCGGTCCAGCCTCGCCACCCGAAAGTACGCCTCGAGGTCCGCGTCGGTGAGGCCCGCCAGGAGGACGTGGCCCATCGAGGTCGCGTACGCCGGGAAGCGGGTGCCCACGTTGATGCTCACCGTCATGATCCGGGACACCGCCACCCGCGCCACGTACACGATGTCGGTGCCCTCCAGCACCGAGACCGAGCTCGACTCGTGCACGCTCGCCGACAGGTGCTCCAGGTGCGGCTGGGCGACCTCCGGCAGCGTCATGCTCGACAGGTACGCGTAGCCCAGCTCCAGCACCCGGGCCGTCAGCGAGAAGTACTTGCCGTCGGTGCGGACGTAGCCCAGGTCGGCCAGGGTCAGGAGGAACCTCCTCGCCGCCGCGCGGGTGAGGCCCGTCGCGCGGGCCACGTCGCTCAACGTCAGCTCGGACGCGCCCGCGTGGAACGCCTTGATCACGGCCAGCCCGCGCTCCAGCGACTGCACGTGGTGGGCACCGCGGTGCGCCGGTTCGCCGTCCAGCCGGACGTCGATCGGCGGCCTCGTCACGTCCATGCCCGGCACCCTATCCGGCGTCGGCGGGCAGGGCGCTCGGCTCACCGAGCTCGGCCAGGGTGCGCTGGGCGATGGCGAACGCGGCGTTCGCCGCCGGGGCACCGGCGTAGACCGCCGTGTGCAGCAGGACCTCGCCGATCTCCGCCGCCGTCAGCCCGTTGCGGACCGCCGCCCGGACGTGCATCGCCAGCTCGTTGTGCGCGTGCAGCGCGGTGAGCGCCGCCAGCGTCACGCAGCTGCGGGTGCGGCGGTCCAGGCCGTCGCGGGCCCACACCGAACCCCACGCGCCCTCGGTGATGTAGTCCTGGAACGGGCGGCTGAAGTCCGTGGTGCTCGCGACCGCGCGGTCCACGTGCTCGTCGCCGAGCACCTCGCGCCGCACCTTCATGCCCTGCTCGTGACGGTCCGTCACCCTCGCTCCAAGTGGTCCAGGATCAGCCGGGTGAACTCCCCCGGCTGCTCGTAACTGCCCAGGTGCGCGGCGTCCGCCACGACCTCCAGCCGCGCGCCGGGGATGCCCTCGGCGATCGGCCGCGCGTGCTCGGCCGGCGACGTCGCCGGGTCTTCCGCGCCCGCGACGACCAACGTGGGCGCGGTGATCTTCGGGAGCAGCGCCAGCAGGTCCATCCGCTCGATGGCGCCGCAGCAGGCCGCGTAGCCCTCGGCCGGGACCGCCGCGATCATCGCGCGGAGGAACTCGGCCCGGTCCGGGTGGCGTTCGCGGTACCCCGGCGTCAGCCAGCGGGTCACCCCCGCCTCGGCCACCGCGGCGGTGCCTTCGGCGCGGACCGTGCGGGCCCGCTCCGCCCACATCGACGGCGGGCCGAGCTTCGCGGACGTGCAGCACAGCACCAGGCTCGCGATCCGCTCCGGTGCGTGGATGCCCAGCCACATCCCGGTCATGCCGCCGAGCGACAGGCCCACGTGGTGCACCCGCTCGGCGCCGAGCTCGTCGAGCAGCTCCAGGACGTCGGCACCCAGGTCTTCGAGCTCGTAGGGCCCCGGCGGGACCGGCGACGCGCCGTGCCCGCGCGTGTCGTACCGGACCACCCGGAACCCGCGTTCGGCCAGCGGCGCGACCTGGGGCTCCCACATCCGCAGGTCGCTGCCGAGGGATCCGCCGAACACGACCACCGGCCCGTCCTCGGGACCATCTGAGACCCAGTGCGGTTTCACGGCATTCACACCCGGAAGAAGACGGTCTCGCCGTCGCCCTGCAGCCGGACGTCGAAGCGGTAGCCGTCCTCGGTCTTCGCCGCGATCAACGTGCCGCGCCGCTCCTCCGGGACCGTCGCCAGCACCGGGTCGGCCGTGTTGTCCTGATCCTCGAAGTAGATCCGCGTGACGACCCGGTTCAGCAGGCCGCGCGCGAACACCGAGACGTCGATGTGCCGGGCCTGCACGGCGCCGCCCTCGCCGGGGACCACGCCCGGGAGCAGGGTGAGGATGCCGTACGTGCCGTCGGTCTCCGTCGGGCAGCGGCCGAAGCCGCGGAACTCGCCGTTCGCCGCGCCGCGCGGGTCGTCCGGGTGGCGGAAGCCGCCCTCGGTGTCGGCCTGCCAGGTCTCGATCATGGCGTCCGGGACCGGGTCGCCGTTGCCGTCGCGGACGGTCCCGCGGATCCAGAACGCGCCCGGCGTGCCCTCGGGCACGACGTACGGTCCGTCGGGCCAGGGCAGCCCGATCGAGAGGTACGGGCCGACGGTCTGCGAAGGGGTGGGCAGCAGCTTGGTCATTCGTCCTCGTCCTCTTCCTCTTCGAACACCGACGCGTCGCGCCCGCGCAGCACGATGTCGAACTGGAACCCCAGCGCCCACTCGGCCTGCGTGATGTCGTGGTCGTAGCGCGAGACCATCCGCTGCCGGGCCTTCTCGTCCGGGATCGAGTTGAAGATCGGGTCCTGGGAGAACAGCGGGTCGTCCGGGAAGTACATCTGGGTGACCAGCCGCTGGGTGAACGCCGAGCCGAACACCGAGAAGTGGATGTGCGCCGGGCGCCAGGCGTTGTCGTGGTTCTTCCACGGGTACGCACCCGGCTTGATGGTGGTGAAGGTGTAGCGGCCGTCGCTGTCGGTCAGAGTGCGGCCGACGCCGTCGAAGTTCGGGTCGAGCGGGGACGGCCAGCGGTCGCCGGTGTGCCGGTAGCGGCCGCCCGCGTTCGCCTGCCAGATCTCGACGAGCGAATCGCGCACCGGACGGCCATCGCCGTCGAGGAGCCGCCCGGTGACGATGATGCGCTGCCCCTGCGGTTCGCCGGCGTGCTGCCGGGTGAGGTCGTTGTCGTGCTCGCCGAGGCGGCCGGGGCCGAGCAGCGGGCCGGTGACCTCGGTCAGCATCTGCGGGAGCAGGACGAGGTCCTGCTTCGGGTGCCGCAGCGCGGTGGAGCGGTAGCCGGCGGAGTCGAGGGGCGGGTGGGTGCCTTCGGGGTCTTCCCCATAGCGCGGCAGCCTGAATTCGGTCGGAGTGGCCATTGCTGTTCTCCTTTACCGGCCTTCGAGGACGACGGCCAGGCCCTGGCCGACGCCGATGCAGATGGCGGCCAGGCCCCAGCCCCCGCCGCGGCGGTGCAGGTCGTGCGCCAGGGTGCCGAGGATCCGGCCGCCGGACGCGCCGAGCGGGTGCCCGATGGCGATCGCGCCGCCGTGGGTGTTGACGATCTCCGGGTCGAGGTCCTTCCAGTCGCGCAGGCAGGCCAGCGACTGCGCGGCGAAGGCCTCGTTGAGCTCGACCGCGGCCAGGTCGTCCCAGCCGATACCGGCGCGTTCGAGGGCGATCTCCGCGGCGCGTACCGGGCCGATGCCGAAGACGTCCGGGTCGACACCCGCCGCGCCGCGGCCGGCGATGCGGGCAAGCGGGGCCTTGTTCAGGTTTTTCGCGGCCGCTTCGTCGCCGAGGAGGAGGGCCGAGGCGCCGTCGTTCAGCGGGGAGGCGTTGCCGGCCGTGACGGTGCCGTTTTCCTTGCGGAACACCGGCTTCAGCTTGGCGAGCTTCTCGGGGCTGGAGTCCGGGCGGATGCCTTCGTCGCGGGTCAGGTCGACGCCCTCGACCGGGACGACCAGGTCGTCGTAGAAGCCCTCGTCCCACGCCTTGGCGGCGTTGACGTGGCTGCGGGCGGCGAAGGCGTCCTGCTCGTCGCGGCCGATGCCGTAGCGCTCGGCGAGCTGCTCGGTGGACTCGCCGAGGGAGATCGTCCACTGGGCGGGCATGTTCGGGTTGACCATGCGCCAGCCGAGGGCGGTGTTGTAGAGGGTCTGGTTGCCGGCGGGGAACGCCTTCTCCGGCTTCGGCATAACCAGGGGTGAGCGGGTCATGGACTCGACACCGCCGGCGACGACGAGGGAGGCGTCGCCGGTCTGGATCGCGCGGCTGGCCTGGATGGCCGCGTCGAGGCCGGAGCCGCAGAGGCGGTTGACGGTGCTGCCCGGGACGGTGGTCGGCCAGCCGGCGAGGAGGGCGGCCATGCGGGCGACGTTGCGGTTGTCCTCGCCGGCGCCGTTCGCGTCGCCGAGGGTGACTTCGTCCACTGTGGATGGGTCGAGGTCGTTGCGCTGCTGGAGTGCTTTGAGGACGCCGGCGGCGAGGTCGTCGGGACGGACGCCGGCGAGCGCGCCGCCGTAGCGGCCGAACGGGGTGCGGATCGCGTCGAGGATGTAGACGTCGGTCATGCGCTCGCCTTCCGGGTCGGCGGGGTGGTCGGGAGGAGGAGGTTCGGCGCGGCGGGGATCGCTCGTGACGAGGGCCGCGGGCCGCTGGTGGTCATCGGCTCACCCTGCCACGGCAGCCGCCCGCCGGGGGTGGTCATGTGCTGGCCTTCTCCAGGTCTCGGAGGACCGTCAGCTCCTGCTCGGTCGGCGCCGGGGTGGTCTTCAGGTCGGCCGCCACCTTCAGTTTCCAGCCCGTGGCCGCGATGACCTGGTCCAGCTCCACGCCCGGGTGGAGCTCGGTCAGGGTGAGCTCCGCCGTCTCCGGGTCGGGGCGGAGGAGGCCCAGGTCGGTGACCACCAGCGTCGGCCCGCGGCCCGGGAGGCCCAGGCGCTCTCGGTCGCCCTTGCCGGTTCCGTGGCCGAACGATGTCACGAAGTCCACCTTCTCCACGAAGGCCCGGGGGTTCTGACGCAGGACGATGAACACCTCGCCGCAGGAGGCCGCGATCTCCGGGGCGCCACCCGCGCCCGGGAGGCGCACCTTCGGGTCTCGGTAGTCCGAGCCGATCACCGTCGTGTTGATGTTGCCGAACTTGTCCAGCTGGGCCGCGCCCAGGAAACCGACGTCGATGCGGCCCGGCTGGAGCCAGTAGTTGAACACCTCCGGGACGCTGATCACCGCGTCCGCCGTGTCGGCCAGCTCGCCGTCGCCGATGGACAGGGGCAGGCGGGACGGCTTGGCGCCCAGGCAGCCGGATTCGTAGATCAACGTCAGGTTCGGCGCGTGCGCCCGGCGGGCGAGGTTCGCCGCCTTGCTCGGGAGGCCGATGCCGACGAAGCAGGACATGCCGTCGCCGAGGGCACGGGCCGCCGCGACACTCATCATTTCGTCGGCGGAGTACTCCGCGCTCATGCCTTCACCCCGGTCAGCTCGTTCAGCCACTTCGTGAACTCTTCGCGATCGCGCCCGACCTTGTCCCACGCCTGGTACGCCCCGTTGTCCCGCTCGTAGTACCCCGCCGCGTACGACGGCTTCGCGCCGCCCGGCACCTCGGCCACCGCCGTGACCACCCACGCCGGGAGGACCACCGCGCCCGGGCGGGGCTCCAGCTCGTCGACGATCTCCTCGACCGTCACGATCGAGCGCTTCGCCGCCAGGACCGCTTCCTTCTGGACACCCGTGATGCCCCACATCTGCACGTTGCCGTCGCGGTCGGCGCGCTGCGCGTGGATGATCGCGACGTCCGGGTTCAGCGCCGGGACCGCCGTCAGCTTCTCGCCGGTGAACGGGCACGTGATCGGCTTGATCGTGGCCGTCTGCGCCGGGAGGTCGGTGCCCGTGTAGCCGCGCAGCACCGCGAACGGCAGGCCGGACGCGCCGGCCACGTACCGGTTCGCCATGCCCGCGTGGCTGTGTTCCTCGATCTCCAGTGGTACCGGCCAGTCGTGCTGGACGGCGTCGCGGAACCGGTGCAGCGAGCCGACACCCGGGTTGCCGCCCCACGAGAAGATCAGCTTCCGCGCGCAGCCGGCGCCGATCAGCTGGTCGTAGACGATGTCCGGGGTCATCCGCACCAGCGTGAGGTCACGCTTGCGCTGCCGGATGATCTCCTGCCCGGCCGCGACCGGGATGAGGTGCGTGAACCCTTCGAGCGCGACGGTGTCGCCGTCGCGCACCAGCCGGGCCACGGCCTCCTCCAGTGACAGCAGCTCCGCCATCCCACGCTCCGAATCCGTTCGCATCACGCACACTCGTTCTGCAACCGAACATAGCACGGTGACCGGCGGCCCGACCAGGTGTCTTCCACCCAATGGATGACGTACGCACGTCGAAGGGGACTTTTCCCGCCCGCTCAGGCGGAAAAAGCCCCCTTCGGGAAGAACGTCAGCCGATCCGGACCAGCCGCGAGCCGTGCGGTGGCACCGCGGTGGCCGTCCACGAACCCCGGAACCGCCCGAGGTCCGTGCGCGCGACCAGGTCACGCACCGGCCGCGCCCCGGGAAAGTCCACCGTGATGTCCGCCGGCGTCGCACCCAGGTTGTAGACGGCGGCGTACGTCCGGCCGTCCGGAGCACGCTTGGTCCACACCTGGTGCTCGCCACCGGCCACCCGCGTCGGATAGGAACCGGCGTGGTCGACCGCGATGACCTCGGGGTTCGTCAGGATCGACACCGCGGAGGCGTCCAGGAAGTAGATGTCCCCGCCGACGTACAGCGGCGAAGAAGCCATGGACCAGAACGTCATCACGCTCTGCCGCTCGACGTCGGAGATCCCGTCCTGGATGCCGGACCCCGTGTTGTTGCTGATCGGCATCGAGTCCAGGTCCGGCCGGTACTGCGGCCCGAACACGCCCAGCCAGGCGGGCAGGTCCGCCCACCGCGCCTTCACCGAACTGTCCCAGGTGGACACCGTCTCGCAGTAGCACTCGACATCGGTGTCGACGCGCACGCCGTTCGCGTACGGCGCCAGGGAAGAGCCGATGGACCGCGGCACCGGCCACGCGCTCGCCGTCAGCCACATCGGCCGCCGCGAGTGGTCGATCGCCCTGGACCAGGCCGCGATGTCGGCGACGTTGTCCGCGGTGGTCCCGTCGACCTTGACGAAGTCGACGCCCCAGGACGCGAACCGGGCCACGATCGAGTCGTAGTACTTCTGCGCGCACGGGTTGGTGAAGTCGACCTTCCAGTTGCCGCCCCAGCCGTTCGAGGGCGTCAGCGGCCGGTACGCGATGTCCTGCGCGTGGCACGACGTCCCGAGGATCGGCGCGTTCTTGTCGTAGACCTCCTTCTCGAGCCCGGTCACGGCGTACAGGCCGAGCTTGAGCCCGAGCGAATGCACGGAGGCGGCCAGCGCCGGGATCCCGGAGGGGAACCGCGTCGGATCGGGGTCGGGGATGCCGTTGACGTCGGTGTGGAACACCCAGGCCTGCGAAGCGTTCCAGCCCGAGTCGATGTTGACGTAGGTGTAGCCGGCCGGCTTCAGCTTCGACGCCATGGCCGAAGCCGCGTCGCGGATGTGCGACTCGTTCAGCCACGAAGTGCCGTAACCCGCGCGGGTCGACGACTCCAGGCTCCAGCTGCTCCAGCCCATGAACGGCTCGGCGAACGGCGTCCGCGCGTCGGCCGGGGGGACCACCACGGAGAAAAGCCCGAGCACGGCGAGGAAAACGGAAAGGAGGCGCTTCATCGAACACTCCTCGGTAAGGGGGACCTACTCCTTGAGCCCGCTCGCCGCGATCCCGCGGACGATGAACCGCTGGGCGACCAGGAACATCGCGACCAGCGGCGCGATGGTGACGAGCGCGCCGGCGAACAGCGCCGGCAGGTTGACCGACTGCGCGGTCAGGAACGTCGAGAGCGCAATCTGCGCGGTCCACGACGACGGGTCCTGCCCGATCACCAGCGGCCACAGGAACGCGTTCCAGCTTTCGATGAACATCAGCGCGCCGAGCGAGGCGATCATGCTGCCCGAGCTGGGGAGGACCAGGCGCCGGTAGACGCCGAGGTAGCCGAGCCCGTCCAGCCGTCCGGCCTCCTCGATCTCGGCCGGGAACCGCAGGTAGAAGTTGCGGAACAGGATGACCGTGAACGCGCTGAACAGGTTCGGCGCGATGATGCCCCACTCGGTGTTGACCCCGCCCATCGAGCCGACGACGACGAACGTCGGCACGAACGTCACCGACTGCGGGATCATCAGCGTGACCAGCACGTAGGTGAAGACGAAACGCCGTCCGGGCACGTTGATCCGGGCCAGCGCGTAGCCCGCCATCGAGCCGAACAGCGTGCCGACCGGGGCCGTGACGACCGCGACCAGGAACGAGTTCCACAGAGCGTGCGCCATCGGCACCGACGCGTCGGCGAACAGGTCGCCGAAGTTCACCCACGACAGCGGGTCCGGCAGCCACGCCCAGTCCGGCGAGCTGACCTGCTGCCGCGTCATCAGCGCGTTGCGCAGCATGATGTAGAACGGCAGCAGGAAGACCACCGCGAGCACCGAGGCCAGGACGTACTTCGGCGCTTTCCGCGACACCGGCAGGACGGCCATCAGTCCTTCTTCCCGAAGCCGACGAACCGGCCCTGCAGCAGGGTGATCACCACGATGATCACGGTGAGCAGGAACGCACCCGCCGAGCCGACACCGTAGTTCTGGTCGCCGAGCGCGGAGTCGTACAGGTAGACCAGCGGCGGCTTCACCGGCGCGGTCGCCGTGCCGGAAAGCCCGGTGCCGAAGAGGTTGTAGAACTCGTCGAACGCCTGGAACGCGGCGATCAGGATCAGCAGCAGCACCGCCACCGATGTGTTCCGCAGCTGCGGCAGCGTGATGTAGCGGAAGGCCTGCCACTTCGTCGTGCCGTCCAGCTCGCCGGCTTCGTACAGCGACGGCGAGATCGCCTGCAGCCCGGCCAGGAACAGGATCATGTACAGCCCGACCTGCAGCCACAGCCGCAGCGTGACGACCGCGACCCAGTACACCGGCGGGCTCGTCGTCGACAGCCACGGCACCGGGTCGGCGCCGAACAGCCCGCCGACGACGTTCGCGACCCCCGACGGCAGGCCGTTGAACAGCGCCATCTTCCACACCAGCGCCGCGACGACATAGGACACCGCGGCCGGGATGAGGAACACCGTCCGGAAGAACGCCTTGCCCCGCTTGATGCTGTTGATCAGCACCGCGAGACCGAGCGAAGCGACGAAGGTGATCGGCACGATGAAGACCGTGAAGACCGCGATCGTCGTCAACGATGTCAGGAACGCGTCGTCGCCCAGCAGGAACGCGTAGTTGCCGAAGCCGATCCAGTTCCCGAGCGTGATGGTGCCGCGGGCGTCGTTGAAGCTGAGCAGGAAGCTCCAGCCGATGGCGACGTACTTGAACAGCCCCAGCCCGACCACGACCGGCCCGGTGAGCACCGCGAACGCGCCGATCGCCCGCCAGTCGCGACGCCGCCGACGCTTCTTCGCGGGCGCCACCGAGGCCGCCGGCGCCTCCACCACGGCGGTCATGCCAGCTGCTTGTCGACTTCGGCCTGCGCCTTCTTCGCCGCGTCGCCGAGCTCGGCGGCCGGGTCGGCCTGTCCGTTCGCGATCTTCGTCGCGGCCTGCAGGAACAGCGTCGCCGAAGCCTTGTTCCACAGCCCCGAGTAGGACTTGCCGAACTGCTGCGAGATCGTCACGGCGTCCTTCGCGGGCCCGCTGGAGAACTCGGTCGTCTGCGCCGCGACCTCCTTGCGGGCCGGGATGTGGAAGCCGTACTTGACGCACCAGTCCTTCTGCAGGTCGGCGTTCTTGATCCACAGCCAGTCGAGGTACTTCTTGACGGCGTCGAGGTTCTGGCTCTTGGCGTTGGCCAGCTGGTACCAGCCGCCGACGCGGGCGACCTGCTTGCCCGCGTCGCCGAACTTCGGCCACGCGACGACGCCGAAGTCGTCGCCCAGTGCCTTCTTGATGTCCGGCAGCGACCACAGGCCGCCCCACTGCATGGCGGTGGCGCCGTTCGCGAACGCGCCCGGGTCGGACCAGTCGGTCGGGTAGCCCTGGAGCAGGCCGCCGGTGTCGTGCAGCTGCTTGAGCCCGCCGATCGCGGCGATCGCCTCGGGCGAGGCGAAGGCGACCTTCTTGCCGCTCGAGTCGAAGAAGTCGCCGCCGGACGACCAGAGCAGGAGCGTCGCCGCCTCGCCGACGCCGTCGGTGCCGACGTAGAGGCCCTTCTGCTTGCCGTTGTTCAGCTTCCGGGTGGCTTCGAGCAGCTCGGCGAACGTCTGCGGCGGCTGCACACCCGCGGCCTGCAGCGCGCTCTTGCGGTAGTACAGCATCATGACGTCGTCGATCATCTTGACGCCGTAGACCTTGCCGTCGACGGTCACCGTGTCCAGCGCGGCCGGGCTGAAGTCGCCCTTGACCGGCCCGACCACGTCGTCGAGCGGCGCGAGCAGGCCGTTCTTGACGTTCTGGTACCGGAAGTCGCCCAGCTCGAACAGGTCGGGCGCCTGCGCGGTGAGCATCGCCGAGTTGAGCTTGGTCTCGTAGTCGCCGGCGATCCAGCTGACGTTGATCGCGATGTCCGGGTTGGCCTTGGTGAACTCCTGCGCGTACCGCTGGACCGCTTGCTGTGTCCCGGATTCGCCGTACGCGTGGTACCACTGCTGCAGCGTGACCTTCGCCCCCGAAGAGGAGGCGTTCTTGTTCAGCGGGTCCGAAGTGCAGCCCGCGAGGGCGGCACCACCGGCGAAGAGGACGGAACCGACCAGGAAGCTTCGACGATTCATGGGGCTCACAGGGCTCACTCCTTAGACGCTCTCGGCGACGAAAAGACTTTGGATGGCGACGGCGGCCGCGCCCCGCGCCCACTCCTCGAACGGCAGCGGGCGGATCACCAGGCCGCACCGGGCGGCGCTGCCGAACGCCTGGACCGCGAAGGTCCGGCGGATCTGGTCCTCGAACAGGTCGTAGGTGGCGACGCCTTCCCCGGACACGACCACCCGCTCCGGGCCGAACAGGTTGACCAGCGCGGCCAGGCCCAGCCCGATCGCGTGCCCGGCCCCGGCGAAGACCTCCCGCAGCGGCTCGTCACCGCCGCGAGCGCGCGCCACGGCGTCTTCCATGGTCAGGGCGGGTTCTCCGGAGACGTCGCGAGCGAGGGTCAGGATGGCCTCGGTGGACGCGATCGCCTCGACGCAGCCGCGGCCACCGCAGTGGCAGGGCGGCCCGCCGTCGGCGACCGGGACGTGCCCGATCTCGCCTGCCACGCCGTGCGCGCCGCGGACCAGGTCACCGTGCACCACGAGCGCGCTGCCGATCCCCGTCCCCACCGTGACCAACGCGAACGACGACGCGCCGACGCCTTCGCCGAACCACTGCTCGGCGACGGCGAGGGCCTTCACGTCGTTCTCCAGGGTCACGGTCAGCCCGGTGGCGTCTTCGAGGAGGGCCGCCAAGGAGACGTCCCGCCAGCCGAGGAACGGCGAGTACCGGACCACGCCGGACGCGCGGTCGACGTCGCCGGACACCGCGACCCCCAGGCAGTAGGCGCGCTCGCGGAGGTCGCCGGTCAGCAGCTCGCCGACGAGGTCGGCCAGGGCGCGGACGACGTGCTCGACGTCGTGGCTCGCCAGTGCGTGGTGGGCGCTGGCCCGGACGTCGGCGCGCAGGTCGGTGACCACGCCGATCAGGTCGTCGCCGGTGATCTTGACGCCCACGAAGTACTCGCGGTCCGGCCGGATGGCCAGGGGGTTCGCCGGGCGGCCCGCCCCCGGCGCGGTGCGGCCTCCGGAGGCGAGTTCTTCGAGGTAGCCGGCTTCGATGAAGGGCCGGGCCGCCTTGGTGACCGCGGCGGAGGACAGCCCCGTCCGGCGAGCGACGTCGACGCGCGACACCGGCCCTTCGGTCAGGACCGTGGTGAACACGGTCGCGGCCGCGGGGCTGGTGATCGGCGCCCTTGCCGGTGCACTGCGAGGCATGGCGGAAGAGTAGGGAGATTTAATTAACTTCGTCAAGAATTTATTTTCCCGCTGGTCGGCTCTACGCTGTCGGTCATGTCGCTCGTCGAACACGACCCCGCGCGCCGGCTTTGGCTGCTGCGCACCCCCGAGAGCTCGTACGCCTTCCGGCTGGACGCCGACGACCGCCCGCGGCACGTCCACTGGGGCCTGCCGCTCACGCTGGCCCAGGCCACGCAGGTCGCCGAGCGCCGCAACCCGGCCGACAGCAGCTTCGACGAGCCCGGCGACGAGCGGCAGGAACTCCCGGCCGAGGGCGGCGCGTTCTTCGGCGTCTCGGCGCTGGCCGTCCGGTACGCCGACGGGACTTCGGCGCTCGAGTGGCGTTACGAGGGCTTCGCGCTCGAGGACGACACGCTCGTCGTACGGCTCGCCGACCGGCACTACCCCCTCGAGCTGTCCCTGCACTACCGCGTTCGCGGTGACGTCGTCGAGCGCTGGACGTCGCTGCGGCACACCGGCCTGGAAGAGCCGATCGCCCTGCTGCGCACGGATTCCGCGTCGTGGACACTCCCCCGGCGCGAAGGCGCGCGGCTGAGCCACACCTCCGGCGCGTGGAACGGCGAGTACCGCGTGCTGCGCGAACCGCTGCCGGTCGGCGAAACCACGCTCACCAGCCGCCGCGGGGCCTCCAGCCACCAGGTCAACCCCTGGGTGATGCTCGACGACGGCGATGCCACCGAGACCGACGGCGAAGTGTGGAGCAGTGCGCTGGCGTGGAGCGGGAGCTGGCGGATCACCGTGGAGCGCACGCACACCGGCCGCGTCACGTGGACCGGCGGGTTCGGCCACGAGCACGTCGGCTGGCGGCTGCAGCCGGGCGAAACGTGGGAGACGCCGGTGTTCGCCGGGCTCTACGCCGCCGACGGCTTCGGCGGGACCAGCCGTCGGTGGCACGCGTACGTCCGCGAGTTCGTCCAGCCGCACGCGAGCGAGCTGCGGCCCATCGTCTACAACTCGTGGGAGGCGACCGGCTGGGACGTCGACGAAAAGACGGAGACCGACCTGGCCGCGGCGGCCGCGGAGCTCGGCGCGGAGCTGTTCGTCATGGACGACGGCTGGTTCGGCGCCCGCACCGGCGACTCGGCCGGCCTCGGCGACTGGATCGCCAACGACCAGCGCTTCCCGCGCGGGCTGCGGCCGCTGGCCGACGCGGTCCACGCGCACGGGATGCAGTTCGGGCTGTGGGTCGAGCCGGAGATGGTCAACCCGGACAGCGACCTCTACCGCGCGCACCCGGACTGGGTGCTGCACATGGCCAACCGGGAACGCACGACGCTGCGCAACCAGCTCGTGCTGAACTTCGCGCGCCCCGACGTCGCCGACTGGGCCCACAAGTGGCTCGACGGCCTGGTCCGCGAGCACGGCATCGACTACCTCAAGTGGGACATGAACCGCGCGTTCACCGAGGCGGGCTGGCCCGAAGCCGGGCCGGACGCGCAGCGGCTGTGGGTGGGCCACATCCGGGCGGTGTACGCGATCCTGGACCGGCTGCGCGCCGACCACCCGGACCTGCGGATCCAGGGCTGCGCGGGCGGCGGCGGGCGCACCGACCTCGGCATCCTCGCGCGCACCGACGAGATCTGGGCGTCGGACAACACCGACGCCGCCGACCGGATCACCATCCAGCACGGCTACGGCCAGCTCTACCCGGCGGGCACGATGTCGGCCTGGGTGACCGACAGCCCGAACCCGGCCACCCACCGGGAGGCGCCGCTGAGCTTCCGGTTCCACGTGGCGATGGCGGGCGTGCTCGGCCTGGGCGGCGACCTGCCGCGCTGGACCCCGGACGAACTGGCCGAAGCGGCGTCGCTCGTGGCGCTGTACAAGGAGATCCGGCCCGTGGTGCAGCACGGCACGCTGTACCGGCTGGCGGATCCGGCGGTCGCGGCGCTGACGGCGGTGCAGTACGTGCTGGGCGGTTCCGTGGTCGTCTTCTTCTGGCGACGGCCCACGGAGTTCGCGCGGCCGGTCACCCCGCCGCGGCTCGCGGGGCTGGATCCGGCCGGGCAGTACCGCGATCAGGACGGCGTCGTGCACCACGGGGCCGTGCTGCTGAGCCACGGGCTCGACGTCTCGTTGCCGGGAAGCGGGTACGCGAGTGCGGTGGTGCGGCTGACGCGCGTGGCGTGAATTGTCGGTGGGGTGATTTAGGCTGTCGTCGTGGCCAAGATCGCGGTGACCCGATGGATTCCCGACGACGCGGTGAAGCTCCTCGCCGAAGCAGGTGACGTGGAGGTCTCCCCCGCCGATCGTCCGCTGACGCCTGCGGAACTGCACGAGTTCGCCGCCGGCGCGTCGGCGGTGGTCGGGATGCTGCACGACCGGCTCGACGGCGCGCTGGCCGACGCCGCCGGTCCCGGGCTGAAGGTGGTCGCGAACGTCGCGGTCGGGTACGACAACGTCGACGTCCCGGCGCTGGCTTCGCGCGGCGTCGTCGTCACCAACACGCCAGGCGTGCTCACCGACGCCACCGCCGACCTCGCCTTCGGGCTGCTGCTGGCCGTCACGCGGCGCCTCGGCGAGGGCGAACGGCTGCTGCGCTCGCGCACGCCGTGGTCGTTCCACCTCGGCTTCCTGCTCGGCTCCGGGCTGCAGGGCAAGACGATGGGCATCGTCGGGTTCGGGCAGATCGGGCGGGCGATGGCTCGCCGGGCATCGGCGTTCGGGATGCCGGTCGTCTACTCGGGACGATCCAAAAAGGACACAGACGCCGAGTACGTGTCGTTCGAAGAGCTGCTGGCGCGTTCGGACGTCGTCTCGCTGCACTGCCCGCTGACGCCCGAGACGCGGCACCTGATCGACGCCGCCGCGTTGCGCGCCATGAAACCGGGCGCGTACCTGGTGAACACGACCCGCGGCCCGGTCGTCGACGAAGCCGCGCTGGCCGATGCGCTGGAAGCCGGGGAGATCGCCGGCGCCGCGCTCGACGTGTTCGAAAAGGAGCCCGAGGTCGAACCGCGGCTGCTCGGCCGGGACGACGTCGTGCTCAGCCCGCACCTGGGCTCGGCGACGGTCGAGACCCGCACCGCGATGGCCGTGCTGGCCGCGCGCAACGTCGCGGCGGTGCTCGCCGGGCGTCCCCCGCTGACGGAGGTGAAGCCGTGACCCGGGTCGTCATCGCGCCCGACAAGTTCAAGGGCAGTCTCACCGCGGTCGAGGCCGCGGAGGCGATCGCGCTCGGCGTGCGCGATGCCCTGCCGGCGGCGGAGATCGTGACGTGCCCGGTCGCCGACGGCGGCGAAGGCACCCTGGACGTGCTGGAAGCCGCGGGCGCGCGGGTCGTGCGGCTGTCGGTGCGCGGGCCGCTCGAGGAACAGGTCAAGGCGCGGTACGCGGTGCTGGACGGCACGGCGTACATCGAGTCGGCGCGCGCGTGCGGGATCGAATTCGTCGATCCTTCGCCGGCGACGGCGCTGGCCGCGCACACCTGGGGCGTCGGCGAGCTCCTGGCGGACGCGGTGGTGCACGGCGCGAAGCGGCTCGTGCTCACGGTCGGCGGCACGGCCAGCACCGACGGCGGGGCCGGCATGCTGGGCGCGCTCGGCGCCGGCGTGCTCGACGCGTTCGGCGCGCCCGTCGGCCTGGGCGGCGGAACGCTGACGCGGGTGGCGTCGACGGAGCTGACCCCGGTGCGCGAGCGGCTGGACGGCGTGCAGGTGGCGGTCGCGACCGACGTGACGAACCCGTTGCTGGGCCCGGAAGGCGCGGCGGCGGTGTTCGGGCCGCAGAAGGGGGCGGGGCCGTCGGAGGTGGCGCTGCTCGACGAGGGCCTGGGGCGGTGGGCGCACGCGCTGCAGGTGGGCGGCGCGCCGGACGTCAGCCGGGTGCCGGGGGCGGGCGCGGGCGGCGGGGTCGCGGCGGCGGCGATCGCCCTGGGTGCGTCGGTCGAGTCCGGGTTCGACCTGATCGCGGGACTGACCGGGGTCGACGCGGCGCTCGAAGGCGCGGATCTGGTCATCACGGGCGAAGGATCGCTCGACGAGCAGAGCTTGCACGGCAAGGCCCCGGCGGGAATCGCCGACCGGGCGCGGCCGCGCGGGGTGCCGTTGCTGGCGTTGGCCGGGCGGATCCAGCTGGACGCGGCCGGCCTGGCGCGGCTGGGGGTGGTGGGGAGCAGCGCGTTGATCGACCACGCGCCTTCGCTGGACTATGCCCGGCAGCATGCGGCGGAGTTGCTTCGGGCCCGTGCCGCGGAGCTGGTTCGCGCTTGGCAGGACGGGTGACCACGGCACACGATTCGCCCTGGAGCGAAGCGGGACAGGAGAACGGCGATTAGAGCCCCGCGAGCGAACGAGCCTTCCGCACCCGATGAGCGAAAGGCCCGTCCGCCGCGGTCAGCTCGTGTGCTGGGGCAGCACCGCGAACGCCACGCCGCCCGCTTCGTCCTCCTGGACGTCGAGCACCTTGTCGTCCAGCAGCGCTGCCGCCTGGGGTTCGAGGAACACCTTCGGGCCTTCCTCGGCACCCAGCACGCTGTCGCCCTCCGCCGGCTCGGGGGCCACTGACAGCGCCAGCTGGGCGCTTTCGCCGTCGGCGTTCTGGACCGCCAGGCGGAGTCCGGCTTCCCCCTCGCCCTGGCTGGTCAACGCGGTGATCGCCTCGGCGGCGGCTTCGGTCACGGTCAGCATTTTCGGCCTTCCCTTCGTCGCGGTCCGATGTTTTCCCCACGCTAGGGGCCCCCGAACGGACGTGCAGTCTGAGCGGATCAGCCCTGCCGCGCCGCGCGAATGGCGTCCGCCACCGATTCGCCCGCGTAGTCCGTCGTCTCGCGGCGGCCCTGGTTCGAGTGACGACGAGGCACCGACTCCTCCGGGACGACCGGCTCGAAGTCCGGTGGCGCGTCCTCGATCGTCTCGTCGAGCTCGGCCGCGGGCGTCGCCGCGAGCGGGCGCTCCGGGACCGGCTCCGGTTCGGCGTCCGGCACCTCTTCGGCCAGGCGCTGGTCCATCGGCTCGCCTTCGCGGATCTCCCGCGGTGTCGTGCCGTAGCGGTTCGCGGCGCTCCAGTGCTCGGGCGGCTCGATGCCCTCTTCGAGCGAGTCCACGCGCAGTTCGTCCTCGTCCAGCGCCTCGCTGGGGCTCAAGCTCTGCGGTTCGGCCGAGTCACGGTCACTCACTGGCCCTCCTGGCCCATCGGGAAATTGCCGTCGCCGGTGACCTACCCCGGCCGGGCGGCCCGCGAAACCCGGCGGTGTCACCGGGATCACATTCCTTCAACCGGTTTAACACATTCACAAGTTTGTGAACGCGAGGTAGGTTGGGATCATGGCCACCACCAGGTGCGCACCGGACCACCGGCTGCTCGCCACCGACCCGGACCGGCACCACGAGCTCGGCACGCACGCCGCGTGGTACGTCGTGGCCGGCGTAGTGACAACCGGCGTCCAGGCCGTTCTGTTCCTCCTCCTGCGCGACGAGCTCGGCTCCCAGGTGGCGAACCTGGTCGCGATCGCGCTCACCACGGTCGGGAACACCGAGTTCCACCGCCGCGTCACCTTCGCCGGACGCCCGAGCAACGCCGGGAAGCGGCACCTGCAGGACCTGCTCACCTTCGCCTTCTACGCCGGGTACGGCTCGGCCGTGCTGGCGCTGCTCGACGCCTTCGTCGACCGGCCGACGTCGTGGGAGGAGACCGGCACGCTACTGCTGGCCAGCCTGGTCGGCGGGTTCGTGCGGTTCGCCGTGCTGCGCTGGTGGGTCTTCGCGCACCGCACCGGACCGGCCGCGGCCGCCCACACCGGCTAGCGTCTGCGGGCGTGGCCTCGGACGAGACAGCGCGGGACGACACAAAGCGGGATGACACGAAGCGGGATGACACCGAGCGGGACGGCATC
Source organism: Amycolatopsis sp. NPDC004747 (assembly GCF_053601335.1). NCBI lineage: Bacteria > Bacillati > Actinomycetota > Actinomycetes > Pseudonocardiales > Pseudonocardiaceae > Amycolatopsis > Amycolatopsis sp. NPDC004747. Next base: position 425,821 of record NZ_JBSGBQ010000002.1, read on the forward strand.
AAGCCCCACGCGGGCGGCACCGAACCTGACTACCGCTTCACGCTGGCCAACGAACGCACCTTCCTCGCCTGGCTCCGCACGGCCCTCGGCCTTCTCGCGGGCGGCGTCGCGGTGCACCAGCTGGTGCCGTCGCCGGCCCCGGCGAGCGCGGTGCTCGCCGGGCTGTGCGTCGCGCTGGCCGCCGTCCTCGCCGCGACCGCGTACCCGCGGTGGCGGCGGGTGCAGATCGCGATGCGAGCCGGTCGGCCGCTGCCGCCGAGCCGGATGATCCTGGCGCTCACCGGCGGCCTGCTGACGCTCATCGTCGCCGCGGCCGTGCTGCTGGTGCTCTCGTGAGTGACACGAAAGGCTGCGGACGGTGACGGCCGGGAAAAACGGCCCGTCCGCCCGGCCTTCCCGCCGAGCCACGTGGCCTGCTCCGGACGAGAGGCCGGGCCGGACGCGAATACCGCTGGTTCGCGATTATCGTGACGTCAAAAGTACCGACACACCCGCCGAGATCCGGCCGTGACCACCCCCGGCGGCGCCCAAGCCGAGCGCACCGGGCTCGCCTGGCGGCGAACCGCACTGGCGTCCGCCGCCTGCACGGTACTGCTCCTGCACTCCGCCGCCCAGCGCCATTGGGGTGGCACGCTGGTCCCGGTGTTGCTCGCCGCCGCGACATCTGCCCTGCTCGCAGCCATCGGAAGGCACCGCGAACGGGCCTTGCGCGCCACCGAACCAGGGCCGCCGAGCCCCTTGCTCCCCGCAATCGCGTCGCTCGCCGTGACCATGACGGCCGCTTCCGTGGTCGTCTTCCACTGACGAGTGAACTCGGCACATCCTGAAACCGATTAATCGCAATGTGCGGGCGCGGGTCGCGGGAACATCACGGTCGATACTGCTAACGGGGTATTGGTCGTTGAAATCTGGACTGACCCGCCTGGAGGTGCTTACGATTACCCTGCGTCGCACGGACCGCAGATCGGCCCCGATCCACCGGAGCATCTGCGATGGATCAGTTACGGAGTGTTGAACCCCCGGCAGCGACGGTCGAGGGTCGGCCGGGGAGACGACCATGACAGCACCGCCGAGGACCACCGAAGAATCCGCTTCCAGCCTTCGCGATTATCGCACTCCGGAGTCATTGCCCCGCCCGGGCGGCCGGCTCACCAAGGAGGACCTCGACCCCCTCGTCAAGGACGCGGGCGAGGGCAACCCGGCGGCGATCCACTCGCTGCTGCAGATGATCGAGCCGGTGGTGGTCCGCTACTGCCGCGCGCGCATGGGCGGGCGCGACCTCTCCTACCTGTCGGCCGACGACGTCGCCCAGGAGGTCTGCCTCGCCGTGCTGAAGGCCCTGCCCGACTACCAGGACCGCGGCGGCTCCTTCCTCTACCTGGTCCACGCGATCGCGGCCAACAAGGTCGCCGACGCCTACCGCGCCGTCGCCCGCGACCGCTCCGAGCCCGTCCCCGAGCTCCCGGAGAGCCCGCACGTGGCCGGCAACGAGCCCGAGAGCCACGCGCTGCACCTCGACCTCGGCGCCCGCCTCGGCCGGCTGCTCGCCTCCCTGCCCCGGGTGCAGCAGGAGATCCTGACCCTGCGCATCGCCGTCGGCTTCTCGGCCTCCGAGACCGCCGAAGCGCTCGGGATCTCCGCGGGCAACGTCCGCGTGACGCAGCACCGCGCCCTGACCCGGCTGCGCGGCATGATCCACGACGACGAGTTCTGACGCAGACCACACCGGCGGGCGGGCGGGGTGACCTTTTTTACCCCCTGGAGGAGGTGGCCCCGCCCGCGTCCAGCCGGTACGCCGTGCGCGCGTTGTGCTCGAAGACGGCCAGGCGCTCGGCGTCGGACAACGAGCCCGTCAGGGCGATCGCCGCGTCGAGGACCACCTCGTAGGACGCCGCCAGTTCGCACACCGGCCAGTCCGAGCCGAACAGCAGGCGCTCCGGGCCGAACACGTCCAGCACGTGGTCGACGTACCGGCGCAGGTGCCCCACCTCCCAGCCCGACCAGTCCGCTTCGGTGACGAGCCCGGACAGCTTGCACACGACGTTTTCGCGCGCCGCGAGCGCGGCCACGCCGGACGCCCAGGGCTCCCACTCCCCCGCCGCGATCGGGGGCTTCGCCGCGTGGTCGAGGACCAGGCGCAGCTCCGGCAGGCGCAGCGCCACCTCGGCCGCGGCCGGCAGCTGCGCGGGGCGGACCAGCAGGTCGAACGCCAATCCCGCCGCGGCCACCGTGCTCAGCCCGGCGACCACCTCCGGGCGCAGCAGCCAGTCGTCGTCCGGCTCGCCCTCGACCTGGTGCCGGATCCCGACCAGGGGACCGTCGAGCGCCGCCAGCCGGTCGGCGACGTCTGCGGCGGTGAAGTCCACCCAGCCGACCACGCCCGCGATCACCGGCTCCGCGGCCGCGGTCGCGAGGAACTCCGCCGTCTCCTCTTCCGAAGACACCGTCTGGACCAGGACGGTCGCGTGCACGCCCGCCGCCTTGGTCACCGCGCGCAGGTCGTCGACGGTGTACGGACGGCGGATCGGGTCCATCGCCGTCCCCGCCATCCACGGGTACTCGCGCCGCGAGGGGTCCCACAGGTGGTGGTGCGCGTCGATCATGAGACTCCTTCGGCGATGACGACGTCGGCGCGCAGCAGGCCCGCGTCGACCAGCTCGGTCCACAAGGACGGCGGCACCACCGCCCGCGCCCGCCGCGCGTTCACGGTGACCTGGTCCGGATCGTGCGCGCCGACGACCACCGACGCCACCGCGGGATGCGCCATCGGCAGCGCCAGCGCCGCTTCCGGCAGCTCGACGCCGTGCCGCGCGCAGATCCCGGCGATCCGCCCGGCCCGCTCGACCAGCTCCGCGGGCGCTTCGGCGTAGTCGTAGACCCGGCCCGGTTCGGCGGTCGCCAGTATCCCGCCGTTGAAGGCGCCGCCGACCACCACGCGGACGTCCCGCGAAGCGCACAGCGGGAACAGCTCGTCCAGCGCGGGCTGGTCGAGCAGCGTGTAGCGGCCGGCCACCAGCAGGACGTCGAGGTCGGTGCGGCGGACGAACTCGGCCAGCATCGGCGTCTGGTTCATCCCGGCGCCGAACGCGCCGATCACGCCCTGCTCGCGCAGTTCGCGCAACGCCGGGAACGCCCCGGACACCGCCTCCTCGAAGTGGTCGTCGGGGTCGTGGACGTAGACGATGTCGACGCGGTCGAGCCCGAGCCGGGTCAAGCTGTCGTCCAGGGACCGCAGAACGCCGTCGCGGCTGAAGTCCCACCGGCGCCGGTACGCCGCCGGGACGGCGAAGCCCTGGTCGTCCCGGTCGCCGGCGCCGCCGGGGTTCGGTTCCAGCACGCGGCCGACCTTCGTCGAGACCACGTACTCGGCGCGGGGGTAGGAACGCAGGACCGCGCCCAGCCGGGCCTCCGACAGGCCGAGGCCGTAGTGCGGTGCGGTGTCGAAGTAGCGGACGCCCTCGTCCCACGCGCGACGGACGGTCGCGGCGGCCGTCTCGTCGCTGATCGCGTGGTACAGGTTGCCCAGCTGCGCGCAGCCGAGACCCAGCGGGGACAGGGGAAGTTCCAACGCGGTCACTCCTTCACCGGCGGTTCCCAGACCCCTCCGGGGCCGGTGTCGTCGCCGGAGCAGTCGTCTTCGAGGACGTGGAACGGGGCGGGACCGTTACGCCCGGGTCCGGCCCGGGGGTGCGGGGCCACCCGTTCCGGTGGGCGCCGGTGGGTCATCGCCCCCTCCTCCGCCGGGACATGGCACGCTGGGGACCACCACCGAAACATCCGAGGTCTGTTGCAGGGAAGGCGGACGCGATGCCCGTCACCGATGTCGCGATCGACAAGATCAAGGACATGATCATCTCCGGCGAGCTGGCGCCGGGCGACCGGCTGCCGAAGGAGGCCGAGCTGGCCCAGCGGCTCGGGCTTTCGCGCAGTTCCCTGCGGGAGGCCGTGAAGGCGTTGTGCCTGATCAGGGTGCTCGACGTCCGCCAGGGCGACGGCACGTACGTCACCAGCCTCGAGCCCAACCTGCTGCTCGACGCCATGACGTTCGTGGTCGACTTCCACCGCGACGACACCGTGCTGGACTTCCTGGCCGTGCGCCGGATCCTCGAGCCCGCCGCGACCGCGCTGGCCGCGCTGCACATGAGCGACGCCGACATCGCGGAGCTGGGCGCGCTGCTCAGCGAGCTGGAGGACTCGCCGACGGTGGAAGCGCTGGTCGCCAACGACCTGCAGTTCCACCGCAAGATCGCCGACGGCTCCGGCAACCCGGTGCTCTGCTCGCTGCTCGACAGCCTCTCCGGCCCGACCGCCCGCGCCCGGATCTGGCGCGGTCTCACGCAGGAGGGCGCGGTCGCGAAGACCCGCGAGCAGCACACGGCGATCTACGAGGCCATCGCCGCGCGCGAGCCGGAGCTGGCCCGCTCGTGGGCGACCGTGCACGTCGCCGGCGTGGAGCAGTGGCTGCGCAACGCCCTGGGCACCGCGGACGACCCGACCGTGCCCGATTCGGACGACGGGCCGGCCGCGGCTGCTTCCTGACAGTGATCCGATGATCACGGCGTGACCATCAGGTCTGGGGCTTTCCACCCGCGTAGCGGGCGATGATCAGCGCGACCAGGATGATGGCGCCGTAGATCGCCCCCTGCCACTCCGCCGTCACGTGCGCGTAGTTGAGCAGGCTGGACACCGACGACAGCAGCAGGACGCCGGTGAGGGCGCCCACGAGGGTGCCCTTGCCGCCGTCGAGCGAGACACCGCCGATCACCGCCGCCGCGAACACCTGCAGGATCATCCCGGATCCCTGGTTCGCGCCCAAGGCCCCGACGTACCCGGTGTACGCGAGCCCGCCGATCGCCGCCAGGATCCCGGCGACGACGAACACCGCCCACGCGATCCGGTCGACGCGCACGCCGGCCGCCCGCGCGGCTTCGCGGTTGCCGCCGATCGCGTACAGCGCGCGGCCGACGCGGTGGTAGCGCAGCACCCAGCCGGCCACGGCGAACAGCAGCGCCGCCAGCCACACCGACATCGGCAGCCCGGCGAACGTCGTCGTCGCCAGGTTCGTGAACGAGTCCGGCAGGTTGAACAGCGTCTTGCCCTTGGTCGAGCCGACCTGGACCCCACGCAGCACGGTGAGCATGGCCAGGGTGACGATGAAGGCGTTCAGCTTCAGCTTCACGATCAGGAAGCCGTTGACGAACCCGACCAAAGCCCCGCACAGCGGGATGATCAACAGGCCGAGCGCGGCGGGCAGTTCGACGCCGAAGCCGGCCGAAGCCGCCGGGATCACCACCATCGCGCCCAGCGCGGGCGCCAGGCCCATCGTGGATTCCAGCGACAGGTCGAACTTCCCGGTGATGAGCACCAGCGATTCGCCGAGCACGACCAGCGAGAGCGCCGCTGACGCGGTCAGGATGCTGACGATGTTGCTCCAGCCGACGAACGTGTCGTCGACCAGGCCGCCGATCACGAACACCACGACCAGGGCGGGCAGGAGCGCGAGTTCACGCAGCCAGACGGCCTTGCGCCGGCGCGGTGGCGCGGGCAGCTGCGTCGTGGGAGAGGTCATCACGTCGGTCACGAAAGCTCGACTCCTTCGATGTCGGCCACGAGGTCGCCGTCGGACCACCCGGCCTGGTGTTCGGCGACCACGGCCCCGGCGCGCAGCACCAGGACCCGGTCGCTCAGGCGCAGGTCGTCGAGCTCGTCGCTGACGATCAGCACCGCCTTGCCCTCGGCGCGCACCCGGTCCACGACCGCGAGCAGCGCCTCCTTCGACTTCACGTCCACCCCGGCGGTCGGGTTGATCAGCACGACCACCCGCGGGTCGCTCAGCAGCGCCCGCGCCAGCACGACCTTCTGCTGGTTGCCGCCGGAGAGGTCCGACACCGGCTGGTCGGCGCCCGCGGCCACGATGTCGTAGTCCTTCAGCGCCTGCGCCGCTTTCGCGTACCGCGTCGAGGGTGAAGCGATCCCGCCGCGGCCCAGCTTGTCCAGGATGGACATCGTGGCGTTGTCGGCGATCGAGTGCTCGAGGACCAGGCCCTCGTGGTGCCGGTCGCGGGGCACGCAGCCGATCCCGGCTCGCAGCGCCGCCGGGATGTCACCGGGCCGCAACGGCGAGCCGTCGACGTGGATCGTGCCCGCGGACGGCGTCCGCAGGCCGTAGACCGTCTCGGCGACCTGGTGTTTCCCGCTGGCGTTGCTGCCCGCCAGCCCGACGACCTCGCCGCGACGCAGCCGGAACGAGACGTCCCGGAAGCCGTCGCCGGACAGTCCGTCCACCGAAAGGATCTCCGTGGCTTCCGCGTCGAGCGCCTCGCGGGAAGCGGCGTCACGGACCGAGAGGCCGCCGGGCTCGCCGGTCATCGCGTCGACCAGTTCCGCGCGGCCCACCTCGGCGACCGGCGCGGTGAGCACGTGCTTCGCGTCGCGCAGCACGGTCACGGCCTGGCAGACCTCGTACACCTCGTGCAGGTGGTGGGAGATGAACAGGAACGTCACCCCGCCCGCCTGCATCTGGCGCATCCGGTCGAAGAGCCGCTCGATGGCCTGGCTGTCGAGCTGCGCGGTCGGTTCGTCGAGGACGATGAACCGGGCGCCGTAGGACAGCGCGCGGGCGATCTCGACGAACTGCCGGTCCTCGACCGAGAGGTCCCCGGCCGGGGTGTCGACGTCGACGTGCACGTCCCACGAGTCGAGCAGATCGCGGGCCTTGCGCCGCAACGACTTCCAGCCGATCGAGAACCCGCCGCCGGCCTGCCGGTTGAGGAACAGGTTCTCGGCGACGGTGAGCTGCGGGACGACCATCGCGTGCTGGTACACGCAGGCGACGCGCGCCTTCCACTCGTCCTGTCTGGACAGTGGCGGGGCCGGCTCGCCGCCGAACTCGACGTGCCCGGTGTCCGTGGCGGACAGGCCGGTGAGGATGGAGACGAGCGTCGACTTGCCGGCCCCGTTGCGCCCGACGAGCGCGTGCGACTCGCCGGGGTGCACGGTGAGGCTCACGTCGTGGAGCGCCACGGTCGGGCCGTAGCGCTTCCCGACGCCTACCGCGCTGACCACCGGGACGGCGGTTTCGCCGGCGGGCAGCGCGGTCACAGGTTGTTCCCCCAGAGGGCCTTGTCGTCCACGTTGGCCTTGGTGATGACGGGCGCGGGCAGCTGGTCCTCGAGGACGCCGGGGCTGATCTCGACGATGGTGCTGTCGTGGTCGGTCGGGCCCGGCTTGAACGTCTCGCCCGCCATGGCCTTCTTCAGCCAGTACAGGCCGTACTTCGCGTACGCGTCGGCCGGCTGGGACACCGTGGCGTCCAGCTCGCCGGCGCGGATCGCGGCCAGCTCCTGCGGGATGCCGTCGTTGGAGACGAGCACGATGTGCTTCGGGTCCCCGACCGGGAAGAACAGGTTCTTGCGCTTGAGCGCCTGCTCGGTCGGCGCCAGGTAGACGCCGCCGGCCTGCATGTAGACGCCCTTGATGTCCGGGTTCGCGGTCAGCATGCTGTCCAGCCCCGAGGACGCCTTGTCGGCCTTCCACTCGGCCGGGATCTCCAGCACCTGGATGCCGGGATACTTGGACTTCATGCAGTCGCGGAAGGCTTCCGAGCGGTCGCGGCCGTTGACCGAGGCCAGGTCGCCCATGATCTGCACGACCTTGCCGGACTTGACCTTCTCGCCGATCGCTTCGCACGCCTTGGTGCCGTAGGCCTTGTTGTCGGCCCGCACCACCATCGCGACCTTGCCGCTTTCGGGGGCGACGTCGACCGCGACCACCGGCACGCCCTTGTTCTCCGCCTGCTTGAGCCCGGCGACGATGGCGGCGGAATCCAGCGGCGTCACGACCAGGCCCTTGACGCCCTGGTTGAGGAAGGTGCCGATGTCGGTGATCAGCTTCGCGGGGTCGCTGTCGGCGTTGACCGTCGGGAGGACGTCGACGCCCTCTTCCTTGGCCATCTTGGGCACGTAGTTGTTGTAGGCCTGCCAGAACGGCGAAGTAAGCAGGGGCAGCGTCGCGCCGACCTTGCCGCCCGCGCCGCCACCCGCCGCGGGCGCCGCCGCGTTGTCCTTTGTGGACCCGCAGGCGGCCAGTACCAGGCCGCAGGCGGCGACGGCGGCCACCTTGATCACCTTCGTGCGCACAGCATCCTCCTTGATGACGGCGGAAAGTCTTTTCAGTCGTGGTTCACGGGGCCGCGAGGACGCAGGCCGTACATGCCGCCGTCGACCGCGAGGGCGGTGCCGGTGGTCGAGGCGGAGAGGGGGCTGGCGAGGTAGGCGATGGCGTTCGCGACCTCGCCGGCGGTGACCAGCCGGCCCATCGGCTGGCGCGCGGCCAGCGCCGCGCGTTCGGCCGCCGGGTCTTCGGCGGCGTCGAGCAGCCGGCCCACCCACGGGGTGTCCGCCGTGCCGGGACACACGCAGTTGACGCGGATCCCGTCGGGCAGGTGGTCGGTCGCCATGGCCAGGGTCAGCGAAAGCACCGCGCCCTTGGTGGCCGAGTAGAGCGCGCGGTTGGGCAGGCCGGCCCAGGCCGCGATGGAGCAGGTGTTGACGATCGCCGCGGACGGCGAGTTCTTGAGGTGCGGCAGCGCGGCGCGGGCGAGCCGGACCATGCCGACGACGTTGACGTCGAACACGCGGTGCCACTCGTCGTCGTCGTTGCCCGTGACGTCGCCCTGCGCGCCGATCCCGGCGTTGTTGACCAGGATGTCGAGGCGCCCGAAGCGCTCCACGACGGCGTCGATCGCACTGCGCACTTCGTCGTCCGAAGAGACGTCGCAGCGGATGCCGTCGTCACCCGGCTTCAGGTCCAGCACGGCCACCTGCGCGCCGCGCTCGGCCAGCAGGTCCGCGGCCGCCTTGCCGATGCCCGAGGCGCCTCCGGTGACGGCGGCCACCAGGCCCTCGAATTCACTCACTTGCGGTCTCCGTCCACTCGGGACCGTCCGGGAAGCGGAAGCGGCGCAGCGTGGCGTCGTGCATGCGCGCGGAGAACCCGGGTGCGGTCGGGGCCAGGTAGCGGCCGCGCTCGACGACGGCCGGGTCGGTGAAGTGCTCGTGCAGGTGGTCGACCCACTCGATGGTGCGGTCGGTGTCGGTGCCGGACACCGCCACGAAGTCGAACATCGACAGGTGCCGGACGAGCTCGCAGAGCCCGACACCGCCGGCGTGCGGGCACACCGGGACGCCGAACTTGGCGGCCAGCAGCAGGATCGCCAGGTTCTCGTTGAAGCCGCCGACGCGGGCGGCGTCCAGCTGCAGCACGGAAATGGCGTCCGCCTGCAGCAGCTGCTTGAAGACCACGCGGTTCTGGACGTGCTCGCCGGTGGCGACCTTGATCGGCGCAAGCGCTTTCGCGATCGCCGCGTGGCCGAGGACGTCGTCCGGGGACGTGGGCTCCTCGATCCAGTACGGGTCGTAGGGCGCGAGCGCGGTCATCCAGGTGACCGCGGCGGAGACGTCCCAGCGCTGGTTGGCGTCGACGGCGATCCGGACGTCCGCGCCGACGGTTTCGCGGGCGAGCTTCATCCGGCGGACGTCGTCCTCGAGGTTGCCGCCGACCTTGAGCTTGATCATCTCGAAGCCGTCGGCGACGGCCTGCTCGGCCAGCCGCACGAGCTTCGCGTCCGCGTACCCCAGCCAGCCGGGAGATGTGCTGTAGGCGCGGTACCCCTGCTCTTCGAGCCGCTTGGCGCGTTCGGCGCGGCCGGGTTCCGCGCGGCGCAGGATGTCGAGGGCCTCGGCTTCGGTGAGCGCGTCGCTCAGGTAGCGGAAGTCGACCAGCGACACGAGCTCTTCGGGCGTCATCCGCGCGGCGAACCGCCAGACCGGCAGGCCGGCGCGGCGGGCGGCGAGGTCCCACGCCGCGTTGACCACCGCCCCGACGGCCATGTGCGCGACACCCTTTTCCGGGCCCAGCCAGCGGAACTGCGAGTCGCCGACGAGCGTGCGGGACAGGTCGCCGAGCGCGGCCGCGTCCTCGGGAACGTCCCGGCCGACGACGTGCGGGGCGAGCGCGCGGATCGCGGCGGCCTGGACGTCGTTGCCGCGGCCGATGGTGAACGCGAGGCCGTAGCCGTCCGGGCCTTCGTCGGCGTGCAGCACGACGTAGGCGGCGGAGTAGTCCGGGTCGGGGTTCATCGCGTCCGAGCCGTCGAGCTCCTTGGACGTCGGGAAGCGGACGTCGAGGACCTCCATGCCGATGATCTTCGCCATGGTCAGGCCTGCCTCGCGGTCTGGCGCTGCCGCCCGAGGCCGTCGATCTCGAGCTCGATCACGTCGCCGTCGCGCAGGTACGGCTTCGGGTCGGGCTGCCCGAGCGCGACGCCCTCCGGGGTGCCGGTGTTGATCAGGTCGCCGGGCCGCAGCACCATCACCTGGCTCAGGTGGTGGACGATCTCGGCCACGCTGAAGATCATGTCCTTGGTCGAGGAGTCCTGCCTCTTCTCGCCGTTGACCCACAGCCGCAGGCCGAGGTCCTGCGGGTCGGGCACCTCGCTCGCGGGGACCAGCGCGGGGCCGAGCGGGTTGAAGTTCTCGCAGGACTTTCCCTTGTCCCACTGGGCGGTGCGGAACTGCAGCTCCCGCTCGGAGACGTCGTTGGAGACGACGTAGCCGGCGACGTGGTCGAGGGCTTCCTCGACGCTTTCGAGGTAGCGGGCGGTCTTGCCGATGACGACGCCGAGCTCGACCTCCCAGTCGGTGCTCGTGGAGCCGCGCGGGATGAGGACGTCGTCGCCGGGGCCGACCACGACGTCCGGTGCCTTCATGAAGACGACCGGCTCGGTCGGTGGCGTCGCGCCGGTCTCCTCGGCGTGGCGGCGGTAGTTCATGCCGATGCAGACGACCTTGCCCGGCTGGGCGATCGGCGAGCCGGCGCGCAGGCCGGCCACGTCGGCCTCCGGCAGCTCTCCCGCGGCGAGCGCGGCGGCGGTGCGCGCGATCCCGTCCGCGGCGAGGAAGCCGCCGTCGATGTCGGCGGTGAGACCGCCCAGCTCGTAGGTCGTGCCATCATCGGCACGCACGAACGGGCGCTCACTTCCCGGCTCGCCGAGACGCACAAGCTGCACGGATGTTTCCCTTCACAAGCAACACCGACCAGACATCCGATGTATATCGCAGTCGTGACCGCCGATCCAGAGTCATCGCCGAATCGGTCGCAAAATTGATCGGATCAGTGTCGGTGCCCCCTCAGACGACCACGGGGTGTCACCGGTCACAGCCGGAATAGCACCGGCGCTCTTCCCGCTGGTCCCCGGTGGGGGCACGAAAGGACGCGGATGACCACCACGGCGGAACGTACCGCGCCGAGCCGGCGGGCGCAGCTGAAGTTCGTCCTCGTCCTGGGCGGTCTCACGGCGTTCGGGCCCCTGTCGATCGACATGTACCTGCCCGCGCTGCCGCGGATGGCGGCCGACCTGCACGCGGCGGACAGCACGGTCCAGCTGACCCTCAGCGCGTTCATCGCCGGACTGGCACTGGGCCAGCTGGTGCTCGGGCCGCTGTCGGACGCGCTGGGCCGCCGTGGCCCGCTGCTGGTGGGGCTAGTGCTGTACGTGGTGGGCTCGGTGCTGTGCGCGGTGAGCCCGGACGCCTGGCTGCTGGTCGCGGCCCGGCTCGTGCAGTCCCTCGGCGCCGCCGCGGGCGTCGTGATCGCGCGCGCCACCGTGCGCGACCTGTTCTCCGGCACCGCGATGACGAAGTTCTTCTCGACGTTGATGCTGGTCAGCGGCCTGGCCCCGATCCTGGCACCGCTGATCGGCGGCCAGCTGCTGAACTGGACGTCGTGGCGCGGGGTGTTCGTCGTGCTGACGGCGTTCGGCGCGCTGCTGCTGGCCGTGGTGGCGTTCTTCCTGCCGGAGCCGTCGGCTTCGCGGTCCCCGCTGCGGCTCGGCCGGGTGATGCGCACCTACGGGCGGCTGGTGCTCGACCGGTCGTTCGCGGGGTACGCGCTGGCGGCGGGCCTGCTGTTCGCGTCGATGTTCGCCTACATCTCGGGGTCGTCGTTCGCGCTGCAGGGCGTGTACGGCTTGAGCCCCCAGGAGTACAGCGTGGTGTTCGGCGCGAACGGCGTCGGGATCGTGCTGGCGGGCCAGCTCAACGGCCGCCTGGTCGGCCGGGTCCGGGAACGCTCGCTGCTGTTCGCCGGCCTGCTGCTCGGCGTGGCCGGTGGTGCTTCCGTGCTGGCTTCGGTGCTCTTCCGGGCGCCGCTGGCGCTGCTGCTGGTGTCGCTGTTCCTGCTGGTGTCGAGCCTCGGCCTGGTGATGCCGAACGCGAGTTCGCTGGCACTGGCCGCCCACTCCAGCTCGGCCGGCGCGGCTTCGGCGCTGCTGGGCGTGCTGCAGTTCGTGGTGGGCGCGGCGGCGACACCGCTGGTCGGCCTCGGCGGGCCGGGGACGGCGGTGCCGATGGCCGCGACCATGGCCGGGTTCGCCGTGCTGGCCATGGCGGCCTACCTGACGTTGACCCGGCCGGCCCTGGTGAGCGGCAAGGCGGGTTAGAGCCCGCTGTTGCCGGACAGGAGGCGCTCCAGCTCGTCGCCGGCCGGTTCGTGGCCGGCGTCGGCGATGCGCTGCAGCTCGAGGAGGTCCTTCGCGGCGACCGCGCGGCGGGTGAGCAGTTCGCCGGCGCGGTCGCAGCCTTCGTCCAGCAGTTCGCTCAGCTCCTCGACGTCTCCGCGGGCGTCGGCGAGGTCGGCGAGCCGGTCCAGGGCGGTTTCGTTGCCTTCGTCGGCCAGCGCGCGCAGCGTCTCGTGATCGGTCATGCGGTCAGGGTGCAACCTTGCCCCTGGGGCAAGGTCAAGTGCGAGGATGGCCGGGTGCTCACCATCGGACAGCTCGCCGGGTACGTCGGGGTGACGGCCAAGACGATCCGCGTCTACCACGCGAAGGGGCTGCTGCCCGAGCCGGAGCGCGACTCGTCCGGCTACCGCCGCTACCGCGCCGCCGACGCGGTCGAGCTGATCAAGATCCGCACGCTCGCCGAGGCCGGCGTCCCGCTGGCCCGGATCCGCGAACTCCGCTCCGGCGGCGGGCTCGCGACGGCGCTCCGGCAGATCGACGACGACCTCGCCGCGCGGATCGACGCCCTGCAGGCCACCCGCTCGCGGCTGCGGCAGCTGGCTTCCGGCCGGTTGTCACCCCTGCCGGACGAGGTGGTGGCCTACCTCGGCCGGCTGCCGGGCCTCGGGTTCAGCGAACGCTGGGTGACGCTGCAGAGCGACCTGTGGCTGCTGGTGTTCGCCACCCAGCCGGAAGCGGCGCGCACGAACTTCCGGGACCAGTCGGCGATGCTCGACGAACCGGCGCTGCTCTCGCTGGTCCTCGAGTACGACCGGGTGCATGATCTCGACCCGCGTGACCCGCGCGTCGACGCCTTGGCCTCCCGGCTCGTTTCGGCCACGCAGGCACGCTACGGCGCGGAACTTCCTTCGTACGACCGGGGTTCCGCCATCCCGGCGTTGGTGCAGGGCGCGGTCAACGCGTCTTCGCCCGCATGGCGGCGGCTTGATGGCCTGTTGCGGGAGCGGCTCGGGTGAGCCGGCGTTGCCGCCACCCCGCAGCCCGGTTGTGAAGGCTGGCCGGCCCTACACCAGCGAAGCCAGGTCGGCCGTCTTGAGCTGGTCCGCCGTCACCTTCGTGCGGCCGTCCACCAGGGCTCCCAGTGCGTCGCCGTCGTCCCACATGTTCACGTTCATCGCCGCCGCCACTTCGCCGTCGCGGAGCCAGAACGCCGTGAACTCGCGGGCTGCCAAATCTCCCCGGACCACCAGTTCGTCCGACGCCGGGTCGGCCAGGCCCCGGTACTCGCAGCCCAGGTCGTACTGGTCGGTGAAGAAGTACGGCGAAGCCAGGAACGGCTCGTTCTCGCCCAGCAGGTTCTGCGCCACGTGCGCGCCCTGGTCCTTGGCGTTCGCCCAGTGCTCCACGCGGACCCGGCGGCCGTACCGCGGGTGGAAGTGGGCCGCGATGTCGCCCACCGCGTACACGTCCGGGGCCGCCGTGCGGAGGCCCGCGTCCACCGCCACCCCGCCGTCGTCGGCGAGCTCCAGGCCCGCCGCGTGGGCCAGCTCCACCCGGGGGGCGGCGCCGACCGCGATCAGGACCACGTCCGCCGTGATCTCGTCGCCGTTGCCCAGCCGGACGCCGCGGACGCCGTCCGGGCCGCCGGTGATCTCCGCGACCTGCTCGCCCAGGCGGTACTGCACGCCGTGGGACACGTGCAGGTCGCGGAACACGCCGCCGACCGTCTCGCCCAGGACGTTCGCCAGCGGGACCGGCACCGGGTCGACGACCGTCACCTCCGCGTTGTGCGTGCGGGCCGCCGCGGCCGCTTCGGAGCCGATCCAGCCCGCTCCGACGATCACCACGCGGTCGGCCGCCGCGAACGCCGAGCGCAGCTTGAGCGCGTCGTCGAGGGTGCGCAGCGTGTACAGCCCGGGGAGGTCGCCGCCGGGCACCGGCAGCAGGCGCGGGCGGGAGCCGGTTGCCAGCACCAGGCGGTCGTAGCGGTGCTCGCCGCCCGCGTCGTCGAGCACCAGGCGCGCGCCGAGCTCGATCCGGGTTGCGGTGACACCGGAGCTGAAGCTGATGTCCTTCTCGGCGTAGAACTTCTCTTCGTGCACCCAGTCGGGCTCGTCGGCGTTGCCCAGCAGCACGCCCTTCGACAGCGGCGGCAGCTCGTACGGGCGGTGCGGATCCGACCCCAGCAACAGGATTTCGCCGCTGTAACCGCGTTCGCGCACCGCGGCCGCCGCGGACGCCCCACCGAGGCCCGCACCGACGATGACGATCTTCCGCGGTTCCGACATCCATACCTCCCAGAAACGGCTCTTGATCCGGACGCTACTCCCGAACCGGCCGCGCCACGACCCGTGGACTACGCCGAAAACCCGGAAAGCGCAAGACAAAACCCGCGAGTAGGCAGATCGGGTGAACCCGCGTCATAGCGCCGCCGGGGTCCGCTCCCACCCTCGCACGGAGCACGACCGCGACAAGGAAGCGAGGGCGGCGACCATGAGTCGGGGCGAGTGGTCGATCGGCTGCCGGGATCTGGCCGGCAGGCGCAGGGACGTGACGGTGTTCGTCAGCAACGACAAGGTCGTGCTGGTCGCGCCGCCGGGCGAAGCGGCGGTGCTCGGGCCGCTCGACGTCGGACGGCTGCGGGCCGCCCTGCGGGATGCCGTCGTGGCGACGGCGGACGATTCGGAACACTGACAACTATCGTTCCTACTTTCCAGTAGGTTAGAGTCGGCCCCGACGAGAAGGGACCGGCCATGACGACCTACTTCGTGACGGGCGCGACGGGCTTCATCGGGAAACGCCTGGTCGCGCGGCTGCTGAAGCGGCCGGAGACCTCCGCGGTCTACGCGCTGGTGCGGGAGACGTCCCGCGAGCGGCTGGCTGCCCTGGCCCATGACCGGCCGGGCGCGGACAAGCTGCACCCGGTGCTCGGCGACCTCGCCGAACCCCGGCTCGGCGCCGATCCCGCGCAGCTGCCCCACCTCGACCACGTCGTCCACCTCGGCGCGATCTACGACCTCACCGCGGACGAAGACGCCAACCGGCGCGCCAACGTCGAGGGCACCCGCCACCTGCTGGCCTTCGCCGCCGCCGCGCGAGCCGGGCTGGTGCACCACGTGTCGTCGATCGCCGTGGCGGGCGACCACGCCGGGCGGTTCACCGAAACCGACTTCGACCTCGGCCAGCGCTTCGGCTCGCCCTACCACGCGACGAAGTTCCAGGCCGAGAAGCTCGTCCGCGAGCAGTCCCTGCCCTTCCGCGTCTACCGGCCCTCGGCCGTCGTCGGCGACTCGCGCACCGGCGAGATGGACAAGGTCGACGGGCCCTACTACTTCCTGCCCGCCATTTCGCGGCTGGCGGCCCTGCCCGGACGGCTCCCGCTGGCCGCCCCCGATCTGGGCGCGACGAACCTGGTGCCGGTCGACTACGTCGTCGAGGCGATGGAGTTCCTGATGCACCGGGACGCGCCTTCGGGGACGACCTACCACCTCGCCGCCGCGCGCCCGCAGCCGCTCAACTCGGTCTACAACGCCTTCGCGCGCGCCGCGGGCGGTCCGGTGATCCGGGCCGTGCTGCCGAAGAGGCCGTCCGGCGCGGTCCGGCGGGTGGGCACCCGGCTCGCGCACGCGGCCGCGGCCGGGATCGACCGCGTGCCCGGCGGCCGCGGCGCCCGCGCGGCCGTGCTCGAGGAGCTCGGCGTGCCACTGGCCGTGCTGCCGCACCTGACCATGGCCGTCGACTTCGACACCGCCCGCACCACGACCGCGCTGTTCGGCAGCGGCATCGAGCTCCCCGAGCTGCGGGACTACGCGGGGCCGCTCTACCGGTACTGGCAGGCGCACCTCGACCCCGACCGGGCGCGCCGCACCCACGGCCTGGCCGGGCGCACGGTGCTGGTCACCGGCGCGTCCTCCGGGATCGGCCGCGCGTCGGCGCTCGCCGTGGCCCGCAAGGGCGCGAAGGTGATCCTCGTGGCCCGCCGTGCTTCGGAGCTCGAAGAGGTGCGGGCGGAAATCCTCGCCGCGGGTGGCACCGCCGCGGCGTACCCGTGCGACCTGACCGACGGCGACGCCGTCGACGCGCTGGTCAAGGACGTGCTCGGCGACCACGGCGCGGTGGACGTGCTGGTGAACAACGCCGGCCGGTCGATCCGGCGCTCGGTCGCGCTGTCCACCGAACGCTTCCACGACTTCGAGCGCACGATGGCGATCAACTACTTCGGGCCGGTGCGGCTGATCCTCGGCTTCCTGCCGTCGATGGCGCAGCGCCGGTTCGGCCACGTCGTCAACGTGACGACCCAGGGCCTGCAGACCGACACCCCGCGCTTCTCGGCCTACCTGGCGTCGAAGGCGGCCCTCGAGGAGTTCGGGCTGACGGCCGGGCGCGAGACGCTTTCGGACGGCGTCACGTTCACCTCGGTGCGGATGCCGCTGGTGCGGACGCCGATGATCGCGCCGACCGGCTACCGCGGGATCCCGTCCAGCAGCCCCGAACGGGCCGCGGCGCTGGTGGTGAAGGCGTGCGAGGAACGGCCGGAGATCCTCAGCCTCCCCGAAGGGCGCGCCGCCGAACTGGCGACGCTCGCCGCGCCCCGCCTCGCGCGGTTGGCGGCGCACCTGGCCTACCGGGCGATGCCGGAGTCCGCACCCGAGGCACGCGGCCTGCCCCGCCGGTCCGCGCCGTCGTCGGTCGCGGCGACGGTGACCCGGCTGATCTGGCGCCGTCGTGCCTGATCCGGAGCGAATTCCGCCGAAACGGTGGCACGCCGGCGACGGTACTTCTACCCTCGCGCCAGTCCCGTACACCCGTACGGGCTTCAACTGGGGAGTTCGGAATGCCGGTATTCAGCGTATCCAGCGCGGGGCAACGCAGCGCCGCGACCGACAAAACGGCCGTGATCGGCACCGCGAGACGCACCCTCGGGTGACGTCCGGCGAACGCCGCCCCGGGCTTCCGGGGTGGCGTTCGCACCGGTCCACGGGGCCGGGTGCGCACCGCGCCGCTACCATCGCTTCCCGGGTGTGATCGGGAGCGGAAGGCGGGCGGGGCGTGGACGTGGCGAGTCCGGCGCACGTCGCCACCCCGCCGGCGCCCGGCAGACCGGCCCGGCCGCGGCTGCGCTGGGGCATCCACGCCGGCTGGGTGCTGGCACTCGCGCTGGCCACTGAACTCCGCGTCGGCCGCTTCGGCTTCCACCCCTCCGACCAGGGCTTCATCCTCGCCCAGGCGTGGCGCGTGCTGCACGGCGAAGTCCCGCACGCGGACATCATCTCCGCCCGCCCGCTGGGGTCCGCGGTGCTGCACGTCGCCGACTTCGCGCTGCCGATGCCGCTGTTCTTCGGCTCCAGCTTCCTGTCCATGGCCGAGATCATCGTGGCCACGATCGCGTTCGCCACGCTGGTCACCCGGCGCCGGGTCCTCGAGTGGGGCCCGGGGATGACGGCGCTGGTCGCGGCCGCGTCGCTGATCAACCTCAACGCCTTCCCGCTGATGGCCTGGCACACCGTGGACGGCATCGCGCTCACCGCGTGCGGCGCCTGGGCACTGGACGCCGGCCTGCGCGGCGAGCACGCCCTCGCCCGCCGCGGCGGGCTGGCGCTGCTCGGCTGCGCGGTGTTCGTCAAGCAGAGCTTCGTGCTGGCCGCGGTGATCGGCGTCGGCTGGCTGCTGCTGCACCCGGCGACGCGGGCGGGCGCGCGCCGCGCGGTCCGGCTGGTGCTCGACCTGCTCGCGCTCGGCGCGCCCGGGCTGGCGTACGTGACGTGGGTCAGCCTCGGCGGCGGCTTCACGGAGATGGTCCAGCAGCTCACCGGCGGCGTGCCCGCCTACGGCGAGCGGCTGCTCGGGCTGTGGCTCGACGACCCGGAGGTGCTGACCAAGGCCCCCGTGCGGGAGCTGGCCTTCTTCGCCGCGATCGCCGTGGTGCTGCTGGCCGTCCGGCTGACCGGCGACCGGCTCGGGCCTATCGGGCGGGTGGCGTCCTGGGTGCTGGTGCTCGCCGGCGCCGCGGCGGTGGTGTGGACCGTCGTCGACGGCCGGTTCACCGGCTCCTCGCGCTGGGCCGACGTCCTGTGGTGGATCGTCGCGGTCGGCGTGCCGGTGAACGCGGCCGTGCGGCGGCAGGTCCCCTGGGCGGGCCTGCTCGTGCTCGCGACCGGGTTCATGACCAGCCTGTCGTGGGGCAACGACACCCCGACGCTGCTCACCGGCACCCTGGCCCTGACGGCGTTGCTGCTGCTGGGCGACCTGGTCCCGCCCCGCCCGCGGCCGGTCCGCCGCTGGGTGACGGCGACGGCCGGCCTGACCGCGGTGGCGGTCTGCGGCTGGGTCGTCGTCGCCCGCCACGACCAGGCGGCCTACCTCGACCTCGGCCACGACCGGCTGACCGAGGACCTCGGCGCGGTCACCCCGGCGATGGCCGGGATCCGCACGAACCCTTCGACGTTCACCTTCGTCCGGCAGATCCGCGGCTGCCTGGACCGCTTCCCGGCCGCGCGGACGGCGATCCTGCCGGACAGCCCGTTCGCCTACCCGGCGTTCGGCCTCCGCAACCCGTTCCCCCTGGAATGGCCGCTGCCACTGGAGATCGTCGGCGACGCGCCCGAGCGCATGCTGGCGAAGGCGGACGAGCTGAACCGCGAAGGCGGCTACCTGGTCCTGTTCGAG
Source organism: Amycolatopsis sp. NPDC004747 (assembly GCF_053601335.1). Taxonomy (NCBI): domain Bacteria; kingdom Bacillati; phylum Actinomycetota; class Actinomycetes; order Pseudonocardiales; family Pseudonocardiaceae; genus Amycolatopsis; species Amycolatopsis sp. NPDC004747. The sequence continues at coordinate 445,007 of NZ_JBSGBQ010000002.1, forward strand.
ACGGACTCGATCCGGACGCTCGCCACCGGCGGCCCGGTCCCGGAGTCGATCCCGCCCGACACGCCGGTGTTCGACTACCTGGGCCTGGAGAAGGCGATCCAGGCCCGGCTCACCGGCCGGGTGGTGACCTGCGGCAGCTTCGTCGGCAAGTACGCACCCTAGGACTCCCGCACGGCGCCGGTGAACGCCGCGAACGCGTCGAGCAGCACCCGCGCGGTGTCCTCCTTCGCCACCCCGGCCAGCAGGTCGCCGAATTCGGCGCCTTCGGCGGCGACCTTCGCGCTGCGGGGGAACATCGCCCGCTCGTACTCGGCGAAAGCGGCTTCGGCGTCGCCGGGGTGGGCGGCCAGCGCGAGCCCGAGCTCGGCGCCGTCAAGCATGGCCAGGTTGGCGCCCTCTCCGTTGGCCGGCATGAGGTGGGCCGCGTCGCCCACCAGCGTCACGCCCGGGACCCGGTCCCAGCGGTGCCCGATCGGCAGGGTGTGGTGCGGCCGCAGGACCGGCGGGGCGTCGCTGTCGGTGATCAGCGCCGTGAGCTCGGGAGCCCAGCCGTCGAACTCCGCCGCCACCCGCGCGGCGGCCGCGGCCGGGTCGGTGAAGTCGATCGCCTCGAACCACGCCATCGGCCGGGTCAGCGACACGTAGGTGTGCAGCGTGTCCCCGCTCTCGCGGTGCGCGTGGATCCCCTGGTCCGGGGCGGGTGCCATCATCGAGCCGCCGCCGACCGTCTTCGCGGCGGCCGGGTGGCGGGTGTCGGCGTCGAACAGGTAGCACTCAACGAAGGCTTCGCCGACGTACTCGGGCTTCGCCGCCGACAGCAGCGGCCGGATCCGCGACCACGCGCCGTCCGCGCCGACCAGCAGGTTCGTGACGACCGTGCCGCCGCCGCCGAAGGTCACCTCGTGGCGGCCGTCGCCGAGGGTGCGGGCGCCCGTCGCCTTGTGTCCCCAGTGGACGGTGCCGGGCGGCAGCGCGTCCAGCAGCATCCGCCGCAGTTCGCCGCGCTGCACCTCGGGGCGGCCGCCCCGGCCGTCGTCGGGCCGCTCGGCCAGCACGGTGCCGTCCGGGTACAGCACCCGCATCGCCTGCCTGCCCTCGAGGATCAGGCTTCGGAACTCGTCGACGAGCCCGGCCGCCTCGACGGCGACCTGCCCGTTGTAGTCGTGGATGTCGAGCATCCCGCCCTGCATCCGCGCCATCGGGGAGGACTCGGCTTCGTACACCACGGCCGGGATGCCGTGGACGTGCAGGACGCGGGCGAGGGTGAGGCCACCGAGGCCGGCGCCGATGATCGTGACGTGCATGGGAGCTCCTTCGGGTTGGGAGTGCGACACCCGAAGGCTGGCGAAGATCGCTGGCGCGGACCGCACACGGAGCTGGCACCCCACTGGCAGGCGCTGTCAGTCCGCCAGCAGGTCGTCCGGGCTGCCGCTCGCCAGCCCGGCCAGGACGTCCAGCGCCGAAGCCAGCGTCTCGACCGGCGGGGCCGACACCGCGAGCCGGACGGCGTTCGGCGCGTGGCCCGGCAGCACCGCGAACGCCGCCGCCGGGGACAGCGCGATCCCCCGGCGGGCCGCCGCCGCGACGAACGTCTCCGCCCGCCACCGCTCCGGCAGCTCCCACCAGCGGTGGTAGGACGCCGGATCGCCGCGCAGGCCCGGCAGCTTCTCCGCCACCACGGTCGCGCGCGCGGCCGCGTCCCGGCGTTTCGCCGCCTCGATCTCCGCCAGGGTGCCCGTCACGATCCACTGCGTCGCCGCCTCGACGGCGAACCGGGACGCGGCCCAGGCGCCCGAGCGCACCGACGACGCCAGCCGGGCCGTCCAGGCCGGAGGCGGCACCAGGAAGCCTGCGGTCAGGCCCGGCGCGACCCGCTTGGACAGGCTGTCGACGAACACGGTGCGCTCCGGCGCGTATGCGGCGAAGGGGCGGACCTCGTCGCGCAGGAACGTGTAGATGCCGTCCTCGACCACCGGCAGGTCCAGCCGGGCGACGACCTCGGCGAGCTCGGCGCGCCGCCGCGGCGGCATCGTCGTGCCGAGCGGGTTGTGCAGCGTCGGCTGGACGTAGAGCGCGCGCACCGGTCCGGCCGCGGCGAGCGCTTCGGGGACCAGCCCGGACTCGTCGGTCTCGATCGGCACGAGCTCCACGCCCAGCCGGGTCGCGAGCGCCTTCACCACCGGGTAGGTCAGCGATTCCACCGCGAGCCGCTCGCCCACCGGCACGAACGCGGCGATCGAGGCCGCCAGTGCCTGCCTGCCGCTGCCGGTGAACAGCAGCGCCGCCGGGTCCGGGCGCCAGTCGCCGCGGGCGAGCAGCCCGGCCGCCGCCTCGCGGGCCGCCCGGGTGCCCGCGGCGCCGATCGGGTGCAGGGCCGCGGTCAGGACGTCGGGGCGCAGCAACGGTTCCAGCGCACCGGCCAGCCGCGCCGACTCCGCCGGCAGCACGGCGAAGTTGAGCTCGAGGTCGACGCGGGCCCCACCGGGTTCGGCGAGCGCGGGTTCGGGCGGTGGTTTCGCCGCGCGGACGAACGTGCCGCGGCCGACCTCGCCGACGGCCAGGCCGCGCCGGACGAGCTCGCCGTAGACGCGGGCCGCGGTGGAGCCGGCGATCCCGCGCTGCCGCGCGAACCGGCGCTGCGGCGGGAGCCGGTCACCGGGGCGCAGGCGGCCGGCCTCGATGTCGGCGGCGATGGCGTCCGCGACGACGCGGTAGTCGTCCATGCCTGCCTTTCCGCCGGAATTCTCTTCGACCGGCATGATCCCATCAGGGCTAAATTGGCAGTGGAGGTGCCATGACCGACAAGACCTGGACCGAAGTCGACGAATACCTCGAAGGCGCGCTGCTCGCCCCCGACCCGGTGCTCGACTCGGCGCTGGCCGACGCCGACGCCGCCGGGCTGCCGCAGATCGCCGTCGCCCCCAACCAGGGCAAGCTGCTCCACCTGCTGGCCCGGCTCGCCGGGGCGCGCACGATCCTGGAGATCGGCACGCTCGGCGGGTACAGCACCATCTGGCTCGCCCGCGCCCTTCCGGCCGGCGGAAAGCTGGTGACCTGCGAATACCAGCCGAAACACGCCGAAGTCGCGAAGGCCAACCTGACTCGGGCCGGCTTCGGCGAGGACGTCGTGGACATCCGCGTCGGCGCCGCGCTCGACACGCTGGCGACGCTGACGGGGCCGTTCGACTTCGTGTTCGTCGACGCCGACAAGGCCAACCTCGCGAACTACGTGCGCGCCTCGCTGGCCCTGGCGCGGCCGGGCACGGTGATCGTCGTCGACAACGTCGTCCGGCAGGGCCGGGTGACCGACCCGGAAAGCGACGACCCGAACGTCCGCGGTGTCCGCGAGATGTTCGACCTGCTGGCCACCGAAGGCCGGATCGACGCGACCGCGGTCCAGACGGTCGGCGGCAAGGGCCACGACGGGTTCGTGCTGGCGCTGGTGCGGTGAGTCAGCGCGGCGGCCGCCCGGCCGCCGTGAACGCGCGCCAGACGTCGGCCGGGACGACGTCGCCGGTCAGCTTCCGGCCGGCCGCGTCCTTGAGCCGCCGCTCGTCGTCGGAGCCGATCCAGACCGCCGTCGCCAGCTGCGGGGTGTAGCCCACGGCCCAGGCGTCCTGGAAGTCCGGGCTGTTGCCGTGCTCGGCTTCGCCGGTGCGCAGCGCGGCCGGGCCGCCGCCGGTGCGGAGCGTCTCGGTGACTTCGACGGCGACGCGGCGGCTCGTGTCGTCGTCGCCGAAGGCCGGGCTCGAGGTGTCCCGGTGTTCCCAGACGACCGAGCCGCTTTCGTCGCGCACCTTCGCGACCAGGTGCGGGGTGGCACGCCGGCCTTCGGCGGCGAAGGTCGCGTACGCCCCGGCCACGTCCAGCGGCCGCAGCGGGTAGCGGCCGATGGCGATGCCCGCCCCGATCAGGAAGCCGTCCTTTTCCCGCAGGGTGGGGACGCCGTCGACGGCGTCCGGGATGCCGGCGCGGCGGGCGGCGTCGCTCAGCGCCTCCGGGCCGAGCCGCTTCGCGAGCCCGATGAAGGGGCCGTCGGCGTGGGCCGCCATCGCCGACCGCGGGGTGCACTTCGGTCCGCAGACGTCCGGGTACTGGAAGTTCTCGCCGAGGAACTCCAGCTTCGCCGGCGACGGGATCGGCTGGTCCGGGACGTAGCCGCGGCTCAGCGCCGCGGCGAGGGTGAACGGGTGGAACGCCGTGCCGAGCGGGTGCGAGGTACCAGCGTAGTCGCGGACGCCCTGGTCGCCGCCGTAGTAGGCGCGGACGGCCCCGGACGCCGGGTCGACCGCGACGACGGCCCCGCGGAACTCCTTCGGCTCTTTCTCGAGCCTGTCCCGCAGGGCCTTCTTCGCGGCGTCCTGCCGGCTGCGGTCCAGCGTCGTCTCGACCGTCATGTTGCCCTGCTGGAGCCGGCTGAGCGGGAACCCGTCCTGCTCCAGCTCGGCCAGGACCTGCTGCTTGACGTGGAACTCGTCGTAGGTGACGCGGCCCGCGCGGGTTTCCGACGGCGGCTGGATCCCGGCACCGGGGTAGGCCATCGGCTCGCCGGCCTGGACGTACCCGCGGCTGACGAGTTTGTCGCGCACGTACTGCCAGCGCCGGGCCGCGTGGAGGTCGCCCGAGGCGGCGGGGTCGTGCACCGAAGGCGACTGGATCATCCCGGCGAGGAAGGCCGCCTCGCTCCAGGTGATCGAGTCGTCGAGCTTCCGGCCGAAGTAGGCGTTCATCGCCGCCGCGGGCCCGAACGTGCCGCGGCCGAAGGAGATGATGTTGACGTAGCTTTCGAAGATCTGCTCCTTGCCCTGTTCCTGGGTGATCTTCGTGGCCAGCACGAGCTCGGCGAACTTGCGCCAGAGGGTGGCTTCTTCGTCGCCGGTGGACTTCTTGATGTACTGCTGGGTGATCCCCGACCCGCCGCCGACGCCGGTGAGGAACGCGCGGCCGATGCCGGTCGGGTCGAAGCCCTGGTTGTCCCAGAAGGTCGGGTCCTCGGTGGCGATGATGGCGTCCCGCAGCTTCGCGGGCACCCGGCTGTAGGGGACGAACGTCCGGTCGCCGTCGGCCGGGATCACCTTGAGCAGCTCGGACCCGTCCGCGTACTTCAGGACGACGGTCTTGCCGAGCCCGGCGAGCACCTCCTGGGGGCTGCGGACGTCGAGCACGAGGTAGGCGACCCAGAAGGCGATCAGCGGGCCGCCGACGAGGACGCCGAACGTCCAGCCGGCGATGCGCCGGGCGCGGCGCCACCTCGGCGGGCGGGGTTCGGCTGCTTCCGCGGTTTCTTCGGTCGGCAAGGTCACGAATGGATGACGGCCGGACGGGTGAGAAAGTTCGGCGGAGGGTTGTTCGAATCCCGTGAAGATTGAATCTGTCGAAATCAGGACAGGAACGCGCGCAGCAGCGAGGCGGTGCCTTCGATGTGCTCCGCCATCGCCCGGCGCGCGGCGGGCGCGTCACCGGCCAGGATCGCGTCGACGATCGCCTCGTGCTGGGCGTTCGAGTGCTCCAGGTTGGGCGGGAGCAGGGGGATCCGGTCGAGCAGCTGGTTGACGCGGGTGCGGGCGTCGGCCATCGCCGTGGTCAGCGAGCCGGACGCGGTCACCTCGGCGATGGCCAGGTGCAGCCGCGAGTCCTTGCGGCGGTAGTCGTCGAGGTCCGCGCCGGCGGCCTCGGCGAGCGTGCCGGTGAGGTGCTGCCGGTCGGCCGGGCTCAGCGACCGCGCGGCGGCCATCTCGGCGACGCCGGTCTCGAGGACGTAGCGGAGGCTCAGCGCGTCTTCCAGCGCGACGGAGTCGACCTTGCCGCCGGGCTCGGGCGGGGCGGGCAGGGTGTCGTGCACGAACGTGCCGCCGTACCGCCCCCGCCGTGACTCGACGTAACCGGCGTCGGAGAGCGCCCGGATGGCCTCGCGCAGCGTGACGCGGCTGACGCCGAGCCGCTCGGCGAGCTCGCGCTCGGACGGGAGCCGCTCCCCCGCGCCGACGACGCCCAGCCGGATCGCCTGCAGCAGCCGCTCGACGGTCTCCTCGAAGGCGTTGCCGGTGCGCACCGGCCGGAACAGCGCTTCGCCGGCGTTCACCACCGAGGTCGACTCCATCCCGCGAGTCTAGGCGCTGCCCGGCCATCACCCTGTGTTCGCGGTGCGGAAAACCGGTGGCCCCCGGCGGCCACCCTCGGCGACGATGGGACCACCGACACCGAACATCGACGCAGGGGGCGATCCGGTGCACTTTCTGATGGCCGAGGACCTGGTCCACGAACGAGAGAACGAGTTGCGCCACGGCGTGCGCAACCGCCCACCGGGCCGCGCGAGGCCCAGCCGCCACCCGGGAACGCGGAAGCAGCAGCTGGGCTGGCGGCTGGTCGAAGTCGGCCTGAAACTGGCCGTGGAGCCGGAGGACCGCCGGGACTGACCTGACCGTACCCGGCCACTGTTAGCCGGTGGAGCTGTCACCGGGATCCGATTGTCCCGGTTGCGAACTCGCTGTAACACCAGCCCGCGTTTTCGAGACGGTAACGGGTACGGGTTACGGATGTCTGCCAGGGACGGAGTTCGCGCATGACCGAGACTGAGTTCGACGAGCCTTTGGCGATGGACGAATACGGTGTGTCGCTCGAGGTCGCCCTCTCCCGGCTGCGCGCCGAACTCCAGGAAGCAATGGTCGCCGGCGAAAACGAGCGGATCCGGTTCGTTCCGGAGTCGGTGGAGGTCGAACTGGAGATCGTCGCCAAGAAAACGCGCTCTGCGAACGGCAATGTCAAGATGTGGGCGGTTTCGGTCGGCGGCAGCGGCGCGAACGAGCGATCCGCCACGCACCGCCTCCGGCTCAAGCTGAAACCGCGTGACATGTCGCTCGCCGATCCAGAACAGATCATGCTCGGCAGATGACCGAACGCGGATTCGAGCACATTGCCCGAAGGGTTGTGCAAGTACGTGGAGAACTGACCGGAACCGGTTTCCTGATCCAGGCCAACTTGGTCCTCACCGCGTTTCACGTCGCCGGCAAATACTGTACGGTCTTGGTGGACGAAGATGAGATTCCGGCTCACACCGTGCTCAAAGACCCGGAACTCGATTTCGCCCTGGTCGAAGTTCACTCGTCTTCGCTCGCCTACTCCAACTGGCCTTGGGGCCTGGTGGCGGACACGGCGCTGATGAGGCTGCAGACGTGGGGTTATCCCGCGGTCGACGCCGCGGCGATCAACAAGAAGCCCACTCCACACTGGTGGGAGCTTCATGCTGGTACGGCTTTCGCCGGACATCTGGGGCTGACGCTACCGGGCGGCGGAGCACCGCGGGACGTCTACGACCAGAGCGGCAAGCTGAGCACCCAGTGGGTGGGCCTGTCCGGCGGGCCGGTGCTCTCCGAATCGTCCAACCTGCTGGTCGGCGTGGTGGTCAAATACTCGGGGAGGTACGACAGCGGCCGCATCGACGCTCTGGACGCGGGTCGGCTCCTCGAGCACGATGGCTTCGCCGCGCGGGTCGGCAACCCTCGGCCGACGCTGGTCACCGGCGCGGCACCCGGCATCCCCACCGCCGAGAAGCCCACCCTGAAGACGACCATCCTCGACGTCGACCTGCTACCGGGAACATGGCAGCCGGAGCGCGGGCCATCCGTCAGCCCAGTGCACCGGTACCGGCTCGACGCGGTCATCGGCTCTTCCGCCGGGCCGTTCGAGGTGGTGCTCTGCGACGACGAGACCGCGGCGGACAACCGCCACGCGCTGGCGACCGTGCTGACCGAAGCGGAGGCCCTCGCCGCTCCGCTGTCGGCGCCTCGCCGGTGGTTCACCCTGGCCGATGACGAACTCGGTGACGTCGCGCATGCCGCCGCGGTCGCGAAGCGCCTGCTCGCGCCCGAAGGGTGGAGCGAATCGATCGGCTCGGACACCCGAGGACGGTGTGCGGGCGTGGTGGTCCCGGTCACCGGGATCACCCCGGCAGGCCTGGGGCCGGCCCGAGTCGGCATCATCGCGCACACCCTGGCCGGACTGCGGCGGTTGCTGCCGGAGGTCGCTCTCGTCACCCACGTGCTGGGACCGGACACCGTTCACGCCACCCACGCGGCGCAGGAGGTCGCCACCTCGCGGCGGAAGCACGGGATCCCCACGCCTGTCCTGCGTTTCAGGCCGCAAGCTCGCGAAGTGACGGCGGCCGACCGAGAACGGGTAGGTGTTGTGCTGGCGCTCCTCGGCATCGACGCGGAGACGACCGGAGACCGGCAGTTCGATCCGATCGCGGTGGTCAAGGCGCTCGATACCGCGGAACTCGGCGACCAGGAGGAGGTCGCCCTCCTCCGGACGATCACCCCGCTCCAGCTGTTCACCGAACTCGTCCATGCCCACGCCGAGCACCGCTCGCCACCGCATCGGATGCGGTCGTTGTGGGCGGTCGCCGGCAGCGGTGTGGACCTCTCGACCTGGCTGGACGCCGCAGGCGTGCCGAGCCCCGCCGACATGCCACCGCGTCGGAGCGCCGAAGTCGCCCTCTCCGTGGTGCTCGCCCTGCTGCGCCGGCCCGGGGCAAGCGAAGCCGAGGTGCGGTCGTGGTGTGACTACGGCGGCCGGCCCGGCCACGTCCTCGGCTCGCTGCTGCGCCGTCAGGACGATCGCTGGGCGCTCGACGTCGACCGTGCCGGCACGCACCGCGATCCCGCTGCGGTCCGGCTGCTCGCCGCGGCGGCCGCCGCCTTGGGGCTCGGCGTGCACGACCTGCCGGTCACCGCGGCGAACCACCCGTTGTTCTGGGCGCTCATGGTCAGGACACCGCTGGACGACGCGGCGGTCAGCGCCCTCACGGCGGTGCCGCCCCATCTGCAGGCCGTCCTCGACGGCCGGTCCGACGACGACATCGAAGTGATCGACCACGTGTGCGGCCTGCGCGAGGAGCTGCCGCACCTGGGCAGCCGAGGTGAGGAACATGCTCGTTGATTGGTACTTCTGCAACGCCGTCGGCCTGACCCCGTCGGCGACGCACGGCTTCCTCGACGTGCTCGCCGCACTGCGCAACCGGACGGACGAGGAGCTCGTCGTGGTCGCGCTCGACGAGCTCGAACACGCCGAAACGAGCTTGCTCTTCTACGCCCTTCGGGACATCTTCGCCGCGCGAAGGGCTTTCGACGGCGAAGCCGTGCAGGATCGTGCCGCGGCCCGCTTGACGGAGGCGGCAGCGGCCGCCGGGGTGCGCCGAACACCCGCTCCCCCCACCGCATCCGTGCCCGCGCGAGTACGGAACATCTCCTCGACCTCCCTGCGCGACAAGACCGGGTTGGGGTTCAACGATCGTCCTTACCTGGACACGGCCGAGTTCGGTGCCGAAACGGTCATCCTGTCCGAATTGGCCGACCTGTGCGCGGAGACGCCCGGGGCCGATGTCGCGATCATGGCCGAACCGGCGTTGGCCACGCTCCTGGATCGGGCCTGCCGCGGCAGCCACGGGCGGCTTCCGCTGCTGCTCGCGTGCCGGGTCCTGACCCGCACCCAGTCCGAGCGGGTCGCGCGCGTGTTGCGCAGGCCGCAGGCCGGTGTCCTCGCGCTGGAGCCGGACCTCCTCGCGGCATTGGCCAGGGCACGGTTCGGGGTCGGCCCGGAGACCGACCTGACCGCGATCGCCGCCGAGGCGACCGATCGCCGGGTGCTGGCCGCGGACCTCGCGGACCTCCCCGCCGTCGCCGACCGGCGGCTGCACGAGGTTCGGATCCGGCTCGGCTGCCTCGACAGCGCGCCCGCGCGGCTGACCGCCGCCGTCTGGCAGCTCACCCTCGCCGAAATCACCCTGCTCGACGGAGCCCCGTCGGACTACCGGTGGCTGCGGGACTGGCTCGCTTCGCCACCGGCGTTCGGTAAGGCGGCCCCCGACCCGGACGAAGACGGGACAGCGCCGGAACAGCCTGCCCTCGATCAACCCGCTCAGCCGACGCCGTGGATCTACCGGCGGGACTCGTTCTGGGTCGCCAAACCCAAGAAAGACGCCGCGGGTCGGCGCACCCAGACCCGGTTCCCCGGGTGCGCCGACCCGGTCCGCCTGCTCACCCTGCTCGGGTCCGCGCTGGCCGCGGCCGAGCTGACCGTCACCGATCGCCCGCACCCGGAGGACGACACCGGTCTGGAATTCCTGCTGCACACCGCGGACGTCCTGGCGGACCCCCTGCTCCGCGACACGGTGACGAGTCTGGCGAAGAGGCAGACCCAGGACGTGCGGCCGATGTCGCAACAGCTGGCTGCACTCGCGGTGCACACGTACCTCCGGGTCGGCCGGATCGGGGCCTGTCGCGACGAGCGGATCGAGCCGAGCCGGATCGTCGACCTGACCATCAGCCGGATGAAGGCCCCGCCGCGCAACAGTGAAGCAGGCAAACTGCACGACACCGCCGCCGCCATGCTCGTCACTGATTGGGTGTTCAACGCGGTCTCCGGGAGTACCGGGGTATCCGGTTCCGACGGGTCGAACCGCTGGTTCGAGGGCGAGCGCCCGCCCGCACGGCAGTTGCTCGCCTGGATCGTGTCAGCCTTGAGCGCCCGCGGCAGCCGGGCCCCGGTAGGCAGGCAGAAGCTCCTCCTCGCCCAGCTGTGGCCGCAGGAGCCCCTCGGCACGCCTTCGGACTGGCCGTCGCGGCTGGCGGAGCGCGACGCCAAGATCGGTGCGCAGGAACTCTTGCTGACGCCTCCGCTCTCGGTCGCGGAGTGGGAGGAGCACTGGGACGAGCTGGCCGGCCGGCTGCCCGAGGACGGCGCGGTGTCCGTCGCGGCAACGGAACGGCTCGCCGCCGTCTTCGCGGAACCGGAGTGGCCGGCCGCGTCCGTGGTGGAGCCCTGGTCGGCCGACTGGATCCGGCACATCGACGCGGTCCACTCCCCCAGGACCTTCCGCCGCGACCTTCGCCGCCGGCTGGTTCAGCTGTTCTCGTTGCCGGCCGGCCACGAGAACGCCCAGCGAATCCTGCGTCAGACGCTCGAGAAAGTCATCGACGCGATCGTCGAATTCTCCATCGATGCCCCGAACGACCTGTGGTTGCTGGCCAAGGCCCTTGTCACGCCGCCTTCGGAAGGGGGCGCCGGGCCGGAAACACTGCAATTGCTCCGCTCCCGCTTCCTGCACGTCGCAAGCGCGTTGCCCCCCGCCACCGCCACCGCCTACCAGCTGATCAGCCCGTACCAGGCGCACGACGCGATGGAGGTTCAGCGGGTTCGCTCGCGGATCATCGAACACGTGCTGTTCGCCGTCGCCGGTACGTCGGCGAAGACCAGCACCGGGCCGGCGCTGCTCGGGGAGATCTACCGGTCGACGGTCGAGGACCTCGCCTTGGAAGCGCAAGCGGTCGAGAAGACCGTGACGCTCGGCCGGGAAAGACCCGCGTGGCCGGACGAGCGGTGGCTGTCGTGGGTCACGATGAACCACGCCGACCAGGTCGTCCGGTGCCGCCTGCTCGACCGGGCCACGCCGGAGGAGCACTCCGGGCTCGTCGACCTCGCCGCCCTGCCGGTCGCCGACCGGCAGCGCCGGCTCGCGGAGCTGACCGCGGAGAGCACCCGGACGCTGGGCATGGTGTGCGCGCCGCCCGGCCTGGGCACGGACGGCGAGCCGGGTGTGTGGGTCAACGTCGGCACCGCCGAACCACTGTGGGTGAAAACGGCAGCGGCCTGGTCGCTCGGAGACGCGGTCGAGGTCTCGCTGCACCGGGAAGATGCCGAGACACCGGTGACAGCCCGCTCACCACGGCAACTCGACATGGCCCTCCGACCGGATCGGATCCGGGCGGCCGTGGTGCGGACCGGCGCCGCCGAACACGGGAAGATCCCGGCGGTGAAGATCGTCGACACCGGTGGCAGGACCATCGATGGCGGGCTCGCCAAGGACGCCCCGCGTCACCGCCGCGTCGAATGGGTGCGACGCTGGGATCCGGACACGTCGGCGGCTTTCGGAGAGTCCGCCGAGGTACGCACGCTGGCCCGGTGGGACGCCGACGACCGGTGCTGGTACCCGCTGGACCGCACCATGGCGGAGCTGGTCGCCGCCCTTCAGGCGTCCGGCGCCGAGCGAGTGGTGACGGTGGTCGGCACGGTCGGGGACGGACGGGAGCGCAGCTGGCGGCTCTCGACCGCGCCCGGTGTGGTCTACCTGGTCCACCGCGAAGATTGGACCGAGTCCGGTCACGGCGAGCTCGCCGGCTGGTCCTCGGTCGCCGGGCTGCGGCTGCGAATCCGGCTGACCGAAGAGCGCGGCCGGGTCCGGCTGGCGCCGGCCGGGCCGGACGCGGTCGACGACCGCAACCTCCGGTGGGCCGGCCTCTTCGACGAACCCGAGACGCTGGTCGCCGAACTCGAAGACGGGATGTGGCGGTTCTTCGCCGACGTGCCCGGGATCGGCGCGACCTCCCTCGCGGTGACCGGGCTGGATGACGTGTCCGGAGTGGACAGAGCCGGTTTCGTGGTCTCCCGCTGGGATGCCCTCGACCAGCGAGCCGCGGTGGTCGAGGTGAGCAGGATGCCCGAGTTCGCCCTCACCAAAGTCGAAGATCCGGAGTCGGGGCGGAGGTTCGAGCGGCTCGTCGGGCTCCAGCCCGACGATGTCCTCACGCTGACCTCGTTGCTCGGCAAACCGCGCCGGGGAGGCTGGCTCGCGCGCACCGCGGACGGCATGGTGGTCCGCGTCGCCCCCGAGTCGATCACCATGCTGCCGATCGACGAGGTCGGCGGCGGCGTGGCCCCGCGCCAGAGGAGACAGGCCGTCGTCACCGCCCGCGTGCCGTGGCGCAACGTGACGGAACGGCGTGCACAATCGCTGTCGGCAGAAGAACTGTTCGGTCACGCCGTCCCACCGAATGTGCTTTACGCGCCCGGGGTCTGCGCGATCCGGCCCGTCAAGCTCGACCAGCCGGGCAATCTGCACACCGTCTGGCTGCGGTTGGCCGATCAGGTTCTGGTCCGCGCGGTACCCGAGTCGGCCTTCAGCGTGTTGCCGGCCGGAGTCGGTGATCCGGTCGAGGCCACGTGCGGGCCGGACGGGCGGTGGCACCTGCGGGCCACGCCGCAGACCGTGTACGTCGAGGCGCTGTGGAAGGCGGACCCACGACCGCAACCGCACCACAAAGACGTCTACCTGTGCACGACGACGGTGGACGGTCGCCGGACCGATCTGTTCCAGGCGACCATGAACGGCGAGGTACGCCTGCGGCTGGTGCCCGCGGGCAAGTCCCGCCGGCACCTCGAGGAAGCGGGCTTGGGCAGGTTGCTCGCGAAGCCGCACGACGCCGAAGCAGCCGTGTTCGGCCGCGGCCGGGCGGAAGTGACGCTTCCGAGCGGCGCCACGCTGCACGGCGAAACCAACGGCCGGGATGACGGGCTGCCGCGGCAGGTGACCGAAGTCCGGGTTTACGGAGCACCGGCGGAAGAACCGTCAGGCGGCCGCTGGTGGCGGCTCACCCGGCACATCGCGGTCCGCACGGTGCCACGGGATCGAAAGCAGCACCCGGCCGCGGAGCACGAGAAACGGTGGCGGGAGCACCTGGCGAAACCGGATCCCCACCTCGTCGGAGCGCTGCTCAAGAACGACGACCAGGTTCGGCTTTCGACTCTGTTCGTGCCCACTGCGGACGGCTGGCGGGATGCGGTCCCGCTCGACGCGGACCGTGCGCCCTGGGTCACCGGCGACTACCCGCGCAACGAGCTCCGGGTCGTGCTCGTGGATCGGGAGCGAACCTGGTGCGCCAGCCACGCGATGGTGGCCCCGCTGTCCTTGGACGAGCTCGTCGACGACCTGCGGCGGCGCGGCACGCAGATCCAGCCGAATCCGGGAGAGCTGGGCGTCGAGCTGCGGTACGCGGGCCGGGTCGGCGGCGAACAGCCCGTGCACCGGTTCGAGTGGGGTTACGGCTGGCGTGCGGAAATCCCCGAGCAGCTGATCACCGTGGCCGGCAAGCCGGTCGGCCACAGTTTCCCGCTGTTCTACGGCGAAATCGTCCGCCGGGCCGCCTTCGTCCGGAAGGCCGGACGGTACGAGCTGGACCTCGCGTCGTTCTCCATCGAGCACGAGGTCGGCGCCTTCACACCGGCCCGGCAGATCCACTTCGAGGCCACCAAGGGGATCGTGCACCGGATCGAGGTCGAGGTGTCGCTCTCCGCGGGCACCGCCTGGGTGCGGGTCGTCCACGGCAGGCAGGAGCGTCTTTCCGACGACGACCGGGACGACTCACAGGCGGTCCGGCTAGAGCACGCCGAACTCGACGAAGACACGATCTCCTGGCTCCTGAACCGTGCGGCCGCCGAGCCGGACGACAGCTCGCACCGCTACGAGCTGCTCGCCCGGCTCGACCACGAGCGGGCCACCCGGGACTGCGGCCGGACCATGCGCTTCGCCAGAGTGACGAAGCTGGCCAAGAAGCAGCGGCTGTTCATGATCGCCGGTGACATCGTCCAACGCGACAACGACGTGCACCTCGAACTGCACCTGCCGCCCAACCTCGAACCCTTCACCGGAGCGCGCTCGCGCGCGAGGGTGAACCGGCGGGTGTTCGCCCACCGGGAAGGCTTGCTGCGCTCCCTCCACCGCAAGAACCCCGCGGCGCTGCGCGGCGCGGTGATGCTCGTCGAGGTCATGGACGACCCGGAAGGCGAGCGGGTCTGGCAGGGGACCACCCGCATCGACCTCGGCCGGCGCCTGTCGCACCTCTTCGACTACGTCGAGCACCACGGCGGCGGCTGCTACGCCGTCCTCACCAAGGTCCGCGACCAGCAGGTCGGGCTGGAGTTCAAGCCGGGCGCCTACTTCTCGGTGCCGTTCCGCAAGATCCGGCGGAACGGCCGGCTCGAGCCCGGCTCCATCGTGCGGATCGCCGCCGGTCTCGGTCTGTTCGAGCTGTTCCGGGCCGTCCGCGACGACCGCGAGTACCTTCCCGAGCCCGGACGTCCGGCCGTGGCGTTGCCGAAACAGCCGCTGCTGTGGAGCGGGACCGCCGTCGAACGAGCCTCCGAGCAGAGGATGTTCACCATCGGCGGCCTTCCGGGCATCCAGGCGACCGCGGACAGCCCCGGCTTCGAGGGCCGGGACCTCATGCAGTTCCGGCACCCCAAGATCGTGGTCGCCCGCCGGACCGACCACGAGGTCGTGCTGGGCAAGTCGGACCCGGCCCGCTACCCGGCGGGTGTGGTCGTCGTGGACCGTGACGGCGTGCAGCCGTTGGTCCGGCTGCGCGGCCGGCGACGTGACGACATTCCGGTCAAGTGGGGACAGCTGAGCTTCGCCGACGCGGGAGCGTGGCGGATCGCCGAGAGTTTCGATCAACGCGGCTGGTCCTACCACGACCGGCGAACCGGCTTCTGGCCGGTCATCGTCGGGGAGAAAGCCCGGTTCGCCGAACAGAGCCTGGCCGACGAGCAGGTCACCACGGCGCGCGGTGTCGTTTTCTTCACCGGCAAGCTGGCGCTGCGCTACCCGGAGGCGGAGCTGCCCCGCTTCGGTTTCTCGGCGAGTGACGCCGTCAGCGAGCTGTCCGACGAGTTCGGCCCGTCACCCCAGGACTACGTCGTCGCCGCGCCGGTCGCCGACAACGGCGGCCTCTGGGTGGAGACATTCCCGGGCCGCGTGATCGAACTGTCCGCCGATCTGCTGGTGGCCGGGCCGTCGGATCAGTACCGTCCCCTCAGGATGGTCGACTGGACCCGGTTCGCCGCCGGCGACAAGGTACGCCTTTCGCTGCACCAGCCGGACGACAACCAGCTGCAGGTGTCGTGCGTCGCGCTGCATTCGTGGGCCCCGGGGCCGCGGGGCGCCTTCCGCGGCTCGCGGACGTTGCTGCCCATCGACAAGGCCGACCTCGGCGATATGAAACTGGTCCTCGGTCACGGCCGCGACCGCCTCGACTACCCGGTGTCCAAGGCGGACCTGCCCCGGAGCAGGCGTCTTCCGGCGGTGTGGCTCGGACAGGACAACACGCTGCGGTACGCCCGGGCCAACCCCGAGCTGGAGCCGGGCGACGTCGTCCTGCTGGGGCGCAACCGGGCCGGCAAATGGTTCGTCTACGGCTTGGGCGAAAGAACCGTCGAGCCGGCCGGCCTCGACGAGACGTCGTGGCCGGACAGCGAGTGGTTGCACGCCGAACTCACCGGCGCCGGTGGTGAACGCCTGATGTCGCTGTTGCTCAACTCGATGCCGGTCACGGTGGAAAAGGCCGGGGAGAATCAGGTGGTCGTGTCGCGGCGGCTGCAGCCGGCCGGACGGGTCCGGCCGGGCCGGTGGGTCCGCGCGCGGGTGCTCGGCTTGCTGAACGAGGAGCGGGTGCTGCTGCGGACCGGCGCGTCTCTGCTGACCGTCGCGGTGGACCGGCTCGTGCCGGGGATGCCGCCCGCCGCGGCCACCCGGGTCGTGGCGGAACTGGCCGTGGACAAACGGCCGAAGTGGTTCCACGCCGACGAGAACGGTGAGCTGCGCGGCGGCCTCCCCGCGGGCGAGGAGCAGACGGGCGCCGACGTGCAGGTCGAGCCGCTGTGCGTGATCGGCGGCGACGAAGGTCAGCACGGTGTGCTGTGCCTGCAGCGGGACACCGCGAGCCTGCGCTGGCTCCCGGCGCGCGAGCTGGGCTGGGTCGCCGATCTCACCGCGACCGAGCAGCAGGAGCTGATGGCACGCCCCGGCTTCAAGCGCCTCACCGCCCGGGTCAACCCCGACAGCACGCTTTCGGTGGTCGCGGCACGCGACATGGAGCGACGGCTCAGCGCGCTGCGGCCGGGTGACACGTTCCGCGTCACGCTGGAGGTCGAACGCACCGGCCGGAACGGGGTGCGGCGGTTCATCGGGTGCTATTACCAGGCAAACGTGATCGTGGAGTTCGAAACGGACGACCGGAAGCACCAGGTCGGCTCGGCTCCGGTCTCGGTCGAGATCGCGACGGTGGCCGCAAGCCCCGATCGGCACCTGATCGTGGTCGACAACGGCCGGCGTCGCATCCCGATCGACCTTCCGGCCGAGCTGGTCAGGGTGATCAAGAAGCCGGAAAAGTACCGGCTGAGCCGGAGCGCGGTCGACACCCAGCTGCTCGAGGCCGTGCCGAAGGGTGATCGCCGGCTGGTGGCGGACGCCCTCCACGACTGGCTGCGGGAACACGAGGTGGAGGTCTTCGGAGAAGGTGAAGGGCGCCTCGACGCCGCCGCCCTCGTCGCGGCCGCGCTGGCGGCCGACTTCGTCGCCCCCGCGCAGGGCGGTGGCTGCGCGGAGCTCGCCGTGTGGCTGGCGTGGCAGGCCGGTTTGCGGGCTCTTCGCTCGTGGCACGTCGAGGCCATCGCCGACACGTGGACCGAGCCGGGTGCCCGGCTGTCGGCCGGGGAGTGGCAGCGACTCCGGCCGGTGGCCGAGCTGATCGACGTCAAGATCCTTTCAGCCGACCGGAATCAGATCGGTGCGGTGTGCCGTGGCATCATCAGCCGGTCCCGGGTGCGGCACGATCCCCGGTTGAAGGCCGTCGCACAGGCGTTGCTGGCCGCGATCGGCGAATCTTCCCCGGAGCAGGCCGGCGAGGCAACCGGTTCGCTGCCCCTTCTCGCACCGCTGGGCAGGGCACTGACCCCGCCACGCGACCGGGCTGTCGCGCAATCGCGGCTCTTGCCGGCTCAGCGCGCCCTGCTGCGCCAGGTGTTCGCCGCATTGGCCTCGCTCGACAACGGGATTCCCCTGTTTCCGCCCGTGTGGACGGCACCGGCGCGCCGAGAGCTCGCCGAGCGGGTTCTCGCGGACGCCGTGGCCACGCTGGATGCCACGAAGACGATC
Source organism: Amycolatopsis sp. NPDC004747 (assembly GCF_053601335.1). Classification (NCBI taxonomy): domain Bacteria; kingdom Bacillati; phylum Actinomycetota; class Actinomycetes; order Pseudonocardiales; family Pseudonocardiaceae; genus Amycolatopsis; species Amycolatopsis sp. NPDC004747. The sequence continues at coordinate 462,771 of NZ_JBSGBQ010000002.1, forward strand.
GACGACGGGGCCGCCGCCATGAGCAACGGCCCACAGGAAGGGGAACGCTCCGAGCGGCTGTGACGAGCGGACGACCCGAAAGCGACGCGTCAGCACTCGATGACGTTCACCGCCAGGCCGCCTCGGGCCGTTTCCTTGTACTTCACGCTCATGTCCGCGCCCGTCTCGCGCATCGTCTTGATCGCCTTGTCCAGCGTCACCACGTGACTGCCGTCACCCCGCATCGCCATGCGGGCCGCGTGGATCGCCTTCGACGCTCCGACCGCGTTGCGCTCGATGCACGGGATCTGGACCAGGCCGCCCACCGGGTCGCACGTCAGGCCCAGGTGGTGTTCCACGCCGATCTCGGCCGCGTTCTCCACCTGCGCCGGGGTTCCGCCGAGCACCTCCGTCAGGCCCGCCGCGGCCATCGCCGAGGCCGAACCGACCTCGCCCTGGCAGCCGACCTCCGCGCCCGAGATCGAGCCCGTCTGCTTCAGGATCGAGCCGATCGCGCCCGCCGTGAGCAGGAACGTCACGATCCCGTCGTCGGTCGAGTGCCGGATGAAGCGCTGGTAGTAGTGCAGCACCGCCGGGATGATGCCCGCGGCGCCGTTGGTCGGGGCCGTCACCACCCGGCCGCCCGCCGCGTTCTCCTCGTTGACCGCGAGGGCGTACAGGCTCACCCAGTCCATCGCGTACAGCGGGTCGTCCGCGCCGTCCTCGGCCAGGAGCTTCTCGTGCAGCGCGCGGGCGCGCCGCGGCACCTTGAGGCCGCCCGGCAGGACGCCTTCGTGCGTGCAGCCGTTGCGCACGCACTCCGCCATGACCGCCCAGATGTCCAGCAGCCCGGACCGCACCTCTTCGCGGGACCGCCACGAAAGCTCGTTCGCCAGCATGATCTCGCTGATCGGCAGGCCGGTCGCCGAGCAGTGCGCGAGCAGGTCCGCGCCGGTGCGGAACGGGTACGGCACCGGGGTCGAGTCCTCGACGAACACTGTGTCCGTCTCGTACGACTCGTCGCGGACGAAGCCGCCGCCGACCGAGTAGTACGTGCGCTCGCGCAGCAGCGAGCCGGCAGCGTCGAACGCGCGGAACACCATGCCGTTCGGGTGCGCGGGCAGCGACTTGCGCCGGTGCATGGTGAGGTCGGTGTCCTCGTCGAACACGATCTCGTGCGTGCCGCCGAGAAGCAACCGCCCGGACTCGCGGATCTCCGCGATGCGGCCCGGCACGGTGTCCGTGTCGATCTCTTCGGGACGCTCACCCGACAGGCCGAGCAGGACGGCTTTGTCGCTGCCGTGGCCGAAGCCGGTCGCGCCGAGGGAGCCGAACAGCTCCGCCTGGACGCGGGACGTCCGCGCGAGGTCGTCGCCGAGTCCGTCCACAAAGGTCAGTGCCGCCCGCATCGGCCCGACGGTGTGGGAGCTCGACGGGCCGATGCCGATGGAAAACAGGTCGAAGACGCTGATCGCCATTGATCCGCCCCTTCCTATCGCGCCAGCAGGGAGCTGGCCTCTTGCGAAGCCGGGCCCTGGTCGGCGAGGTGGGCCAGGTTCTCCGGCAGCTCTTCTCCACGGTGACGCTTGGTCTGGGCGTAGAGGCGCCCGGCGCGGTACGAGGACCGCACCAGCGGACCCGCCATCACGCCCGCGAAGCCCAGCGCCTCGGCGGCCTTGGAGTGCTCGACGAACTCCTCCGGCTTCACCCACCGGTCCACCGGGTGATGCCGCGGCGAGGGACGCAGGTACTGCGTGATCGTCAAAATCTCACACCCCGCGTCGACCAGGTCCTGCATCGCCGGCGCCACCTCGTCAGGGGTCTCGCCCATGCCCAGGATCAGGTTGGACTTGGTCACCAGACCGGCCTCACGCGCCTTGGTGATGACTTCCAGCGACCGCGCATACCGGAACCCGGGACGGATCCGCTTGAAAATCCGCGGCACCGTCTCCACGTTGTGCGCCAGCACCTCCGGCCGCGACCCGAACACCTCGGCCAACTGCTCAGGATCCGCGTTGAAGTCCGGAATCAACAGCTCGACACCGGTACCCGGGTTCAACGCGTGGATCTGCCGGACCGTCTCCGCGTACAGCCACGCGCCGCCATCTTCCAGGTCGTCGCGGGCGACGCCGGTGACCGTGGAGTACCGCAGACCCATTGCCTGCACCGACTCCGCAACCTTCCGCGGCTCAGTGCGATCCAACGCAGCGGGCTTGCCCGTGTCGATCTGACAGAAGTCACATCGACGCGTGCACTGGTCGCCACCGATCAGGAAGGTGGCCTCACGGTCTTCCCAGCACTCATAGATGTTCGGGCAGCCGGCTTCTTCACAGACGGTGTGCAGGCCTTCGCGACGCACCAGACCCTTGAGCTCGGTGAACTCCGGCCCCATCCGCACCCGCGTCTTGATCCACGACGGCTTCTTCTCGATCGGCGTCTCACTGTTGCGAACCTCGAGACGCAGCAGCTTCCGCCCTTCGGGCTGAGCGCTCATCGGGACAGGTCCGCGTACAGCGGGTGCTTCTTGGCCAGCGTCTCGACCCGGTCGCGCAGCTTCGCCCGCACGGCCTCGTCGAAGTCCGGCTTCAGCGCCTCGGCGATGACGTCGGCGACCTCGGTGAAGTCCTCGGCCTGGAAGCCGCGGGTGGCCAGGGCCGGCGTGCCGATCCGCAGCCCGGAGGTGATCATCGGCGGACGCGGGTCGAACGGGACGGCGTTGCGGTTGACCGTGATGCCGACCTCGTGCAGCCGGTCCTCGGCCTGCTGGCCGTCCAGAGTGGACTGGACGAGGTCGACCAGCACCAGGTGGACGTCGGTGCCGCCGGTCAGCACCCGAACCCCCGCCGAAGCGCAGTCGGCCTGCGAAAGCCGCTCGGCCAGGATCCGCGAGCCGTCCAGGGTGCGCTGCTGACGCTCCTTGAACTCCTCGCTCGCGGCGATCTTCAGCGCGACGGCCTTGGCCGCGATGACGTGCTCCAGCGGCCCGCCCTGCTGGCCCGGGAACACCGCCGAGTTGATCTTCTTCGCCAGCTCCTCGCGGCAGAGGATGAGCCCGCCGCGCGGGCCGCCGAGGGTCTTGTGCGTGGTCGTGGTGACGATGTCGGCGTGCGGCACCGGCGACGGGTGCAGCCCGGCCGCGACCAGCCCGGCGAAGTGCGCCATGTCCACCATCAGCTTCGCGCCCACCTTGTCCGCGATGCGGCGGAACTCGGCGAAGTCGAGCTGACGCGGGTAGGCCGACCAGCCGGCGATGATCAGCTTCGGCTCGTGCTCGACGGCCAGCCGCTCGATCTCGGCGAGATCGACGATCCCGGTCTCTTTGTCGACGTGGTAGGCGACGACGTTGTAGAGCTTGCCCGAGAAGTTGATCTTCATCCCGTGCGTCAGGTGGCCGCCGTGGGCCAGGTCCAGGCCGAGGATCGTGTCGCCCGGCTTGAGCACGGCGAACATCGCGGCCGCGTTGGCCTGCGCGCCCGAGTGCGGCTGGACGTTGGCGTGCTCGGCGCCGAAGAGGGCCTTCGCGCGGTCGATGGCGAGCTGCTCGACGACGTCGACGTGCTCGCAGCCGCCGTAGTAGCGGCGGCCGGGGTAGCCCTCGGCGTACTTGTTGGTCAGCACCGAGCCCTGCGCCTCGAGCACGCCCACCGGGGCGAAGTTCTCGGAGGCGATCATCTCCAGGGTGGACTGCTGGCGGGTGAGCTCGGCCGCGACGGCCGCGGCGACCTCGGGGTCGACGTCGGCGAGGGGGGCGTCGAAAGTCGTCATCAGTTCTCCTGGGTGTGCGCGGCGTAGGCGGCGGCGTCGAGCAGGTCCGGCACGTCCCCGGTCAGACGCACCTTCAGGAGCCATCCTTCGGTGTAGGGGTCGGAGTTGATGACCTCGGGGGTGTCCGATGTGGTGCCGTTCACCTCGACGACCTCGCCGGAGACCGGCGCGTACAGCTCGCTGACCGACTTGGTCGACTCGACCTCGCCGAACACCTCGCCGGCGGTGATCGTCGAACCCGCGTCGGGCAGCTGGACGAACACGATGTCACCGAGCGACTCGGCGGCGAAGGCGGTGATGCCGACGGTGGCCACGCCGTCCTCGACCTTCAGCCACTCGTGTTCCTTGGTGTACTGCAGGTTCTCGGGGATGCTCACAGCTGGGAGTCCTTTACGCGCGGGAGTAGAAGGGCAGGGCGACGACCTCGACGGGCTCGATCCTGCCCCGGATGTCGACGGAGAGCTCGGTGCCGGGCTCGGCGTACGCCCGATCGACGTACGCCATGGCGATCGGGTAACCCAGCGTGGGCGACAGGGCGCCGCTGGTCACTTCCCCGATCTCGGTGCCGTCGGCCAGCAGCTTGTAGCCGTGACGCGGGGCACGGCGACCCGACCCGCGAAGGCCGACGCGCACGCGCGGGACGTCCTGCGTGGACCGCTCTTCCAGGGCCGCGCGACCGACGAAGTCGCCCGGCTTCTCGAACTTGACCACGCGGCCGAGCCCGGCCTCGAACGGGCTCTGCTCGACGGTGAGTTCGTTGCCGTACAACGGCATCCCGGCTTCCAGCCGCAGCGTGTCGCGGCAGGCGAGACCGGCCGGGACCAGGCCGTGCGGCTCGCCCGCGTCCATCAGCAGGCGCCACAGCGCCGGTGCCTCGTCCGCGTCGACGAACAGCTCGAAGCCGTCCTCGCCGGTGTAGCCGGTGCGGGCGAGCAGGACGTCGTGGCCCTTCACCGACGCCGGGACGCTGGCGTAGTACTTGAGCGCGTCCAGGTCGGCGTCGGTCACCGCGCTCAGGATTTCGACGGCCTTCGGCCCCTGGACGGCGATCAGCGCGGTGGTCTCGGACCTGTCGTCCACGACGGCGTCGAAGCCCGCGACCCGCTCTTCCAGGGCGTCGGCGACGACCTTCGCGTTGCCCGCGTTGGCGACGACCAGGTAGTGCTCGTCGGCCAGCCGGTAGACGACCAGGTCGTCCAGGACACCACCGGAAGCGTCGCAGATCATCGTGTACCGCGCCCGGCCCGGCTTGACCCCGGTCAGGTTGCCGACCAGCGCGAAGTCCAGGACGTCGGCCGCCTGCTTGCCGGTGACGTGGATCTCGGCCATGTGCGAGAGGTCGAACAGCCCGGCCGCCTCGCGGACGGCCTTGTGCTCGGCGAGCTCGCTGGCGTAGCGGACCGGCATGGACCAGCCGGCGAAGTCGGTGAACAGCGCACCGAGTCCCTTGTGGACTCCGTGCAGGGAGGTTTCCTTCGACACGTCGGGATCAGCCTTCGTAAGCGTTGAGGGGCGGGCAGGAGCACACGAGGTTACGGTCGCCGCGGGCGCCGTCGATGCGACGCACCGGGGGCCAGTACTTGTTCTTGCGCGAAACACCCGCCGGGTACACGGCCAGCTCCCGGTCGTAGCGCTTGTCCCACTCGCCGACCAGCGTCTCCGCGGTGTGCGGGGCACCCCGCAGCGGCGACTCCTCGGCGGTCCAGCGTCCGTTGGCCACCTCGTCGATCTCGGCGCGGATGGCGATCATCGCGTCGCAGAACCGGTCGATCTCGCCCAGGTCCTCGGACTCGGTCGGCTCGACCATCAGCGTGCCCGCGACCGGGAACGACATCGTCGGCGCGTGGAAGCCGTAGTCGATGAGCCGCTTGGCGACGTCGTCGACCGTGACGCCGGTCTCCTTGGTGAGCTGGCGCAGGTCGAGGATGCACTCGTGCGCGACCAGGCCGTCCTGGCCGGTGTAGAGCACTGGGTAGTGCGGCGCCAGGCGCGAGGCCACGTAGTTCGCGGCCAGCACGGCGACCTTGGTGGCCGCGGTCAGGCCGGGCGCGCCCATCATCCGGACGTAGGCCCAGGAGATCGGCAGGATCGACGCCGAGCCGTAGGGCGCGCCGCTGATCGGGCCGACGCCGGTCTCGGGACCGGCCGCGTCGAGCAGCGGGTGGTTCGGCAGGTACGGCGCCAGGTGCGCGCGCACCGCGACCGGACCGACACCCGGGCCGCCACCGCCGTGCGGGATGCAGAAGGTCTTGTGCAGGTTCAGGTGCGAGACGTCGCCGCCGAACTCGCCCGGCTTGGCCAAGCCGAGCAGGGCGTTGAGGTTCGCGCCGTCGACGTAGACCTGGCCGCCGCCGTCGTGGACGATCTTGGCGAGCTCGTCGATGTCGTGCTCGTACACGCCGTGCGTGGACGGGTAGGTGACCATGATCGCGGCCAGGGTGTCCTTGTGGGTGTCCACCTTGGACCGCAGGTCGGCGAGGTCGACGTTGCCCTCGTCGGTGCACTTCACGACGACCACGCGCATGCCGGCGAGCACCGCGGAGGCGGCGTTGGTGCCGTGCGCGGACGACGGGATCAGGCAGACGTCCCGGGCCTCGTCGCCGTTCGCGCGGTGGTAGGCGCGGATGGCGAGGAGCCCGGCCAGCTCGCCCTGGCTGCCCGCGTTCGGCTGGAGCGACACCTTGTCGTAGCCGGTGACCTCGGCCAGCCAGCCGGCCAGCTGCTCGACCAGCTCGTGGTACCCGGCAGCGTCCTCGGCCGGGGCGAACGGGTGGATACCGGCGAACTCGCGCCAGCTGATCGGCTCCATCTCGGTGGTGGCGTTGAGCTTCATCGTGCAGGAGCCGAGCGGGATCATGCCGCGGTCGAGCGCGTAGTCCAGGTCGGACAGCTTGCGCAGGTAGCGCAGCATCGCCGTTTCGGAGCGGTGGGTGCCGAAGACCTCGTGACCCATGAAGCCGCTCTCGCGGGCCAGGCCGTTCGGCAGCGCGACACCGTCGTCGACCTCTTCCTCCACGCCGAACGCGCGAAGGACCTTCGCCGTGATCGCGGGGGTGCTGACCTCGTCGAAGGCGACGCGGACGTGGTCGGCGTCGACGTGGCCGAGGTTGATCCCCTGCTGCCGCGCCACCGCGTGGACCTCGGCGGCCTGGCCCGGGACGCGCGCGACGACGGTGTCGAAGAAGGACTCGTGCACGACCTCGACGCCGGTCCTGCGCAGCGCCTCGGCGAAGCCCGCGGCCAGGCCGTGGACGCGCTGGGCGATCTTCTTCAGGCCGTCCGGGCCGTGGTAGACCGCGTACATCGCGGCGAGCACGGCCGGCAGCACCTGCGCGGTGCAGATGTTCGACGTCGCCTTCTCGCGGCGGATGTGCTGCTCACGCGTCTGCAGCGCGAGCCGATAAGCCGGGTTGCCGTCGGCGTCGACCGAGACCCCGACCAGGCGCCCGGGCAGCGACCGCTCCAGGCCCGCGCGGACGGACATGTACCCGGCGTGCGGGCCGCCGTAGCCGAGCGGGACGCCGAAGCGCTGGGTGGAGCCCGCGGCGACGTCGGCGCCGAACTCGCCCGGCGCGGTGATCAGGGTGAGCGCGAGCAGGTCGGCGGCGACGGTGAACAGCGCGCCCGCGGCCTTCGCCGACTCCGAAATCGCGTGGTAGAAGCCGCGGCCGCGCAGCACGCCGGAGGCGCCCGGGTACTGGACGACGACGCCGAAGAACTCCTCGGGCAGGCCGGTGAGCAGGTCGCGGACCTCGACCTCGATGCCGAGCGCCTCGACGCGGGTGCGCACGACGGCGATGGTCTGGGGCAGGCACTCGGCGTCGAGCACGACCTTGTTGGACTTGGACTTCGACGCGCGGCGCATCAGCGTGACGGCTTCGGCGACGGCGGTCGACTCGTCCAGCAGCGAGGCGTTCGCGGTGGCCAGGCCGGTCAGGTCGGCGACCATGGTCTGGAAGTTGAGGAGGGCTTCGAGGCGCCCCTGCGAGATTTCCGGCTGGTACGGCGTGTACGCGGTGTACCAGGCCGGGTTCTCGAGGACGTTGCGGCGGATCACGCCGGGGGTGACGGTGTCGGAGTAGCCGAGGCCGATCATCTGCGTCATCGGCCGGTTGCGCGCCGCGAGGGCGCGCAGCTCCGCGGTGGCGTCCTCTTCGGACGCGGCGGGCGGGAGCCGCAGGTCACGGGTGGCGCGGATGGCGCTCGGGACGGCGGCGCCGACGAGGGCGTCCAGGCTGCCGTAGCCGCATTCGGCGAGCATCTTCGCGCGTTCGGCCTCGGACGGGCCGATGTGGCGGGCGTCGAACTGCGTGGAAGTGATCGGGAGCTCCTTGGGCCGGGCACACCAGTGCGCTGGAACTCCCCCTCTGTCATGGCACCTGAGAGTTTCACCGTGGGCGACACGGCTTTCACCTTGGGTGAGGCGCGGGTGCGCCTGCTTTCCAGAGTGGCCTCGCGCGAAGCGGTAGCAGGTACCTGAGAGATTCCGGGGAGTTTGCTCCTTCGGTGCCCCACCGACTTCGTGAGGGCTCTCCCGCCTCGGCTCTACGGCCCGATCTGCAGTTGTGACGGCCACGGTACCCGGCGCTTCCCGCGGCCGTCTACTTCACCCGGCCAACACCACATCAGTCTTCGACCCCGCCTCGATCGGCGACCCGGCGCACCACCCGGCCGGCCAGCGCGGGCGGGCGGCGCACCCGGCCCGAGGGCAGGACCAGCCGCTTCAAGGGCCCGCCCAGAGGCACCGGCGGGTGGCCGGCACCGAGCAGCACCTGCTCGACGATCTGCTCGGCGTGCCAGGCCACCGAGTCGTTGAGCCGGTCCAGGGACGGCCGGTCGCCGTCGAAGACGTCCTCGTCGGCCAGCGTCACCTCGTAGTACGGGCAGCCCGGCGGGACCGAGAGCGATTCCTCGATCGCCCTCGCCCCGTCGAGCGGGTCGGCGAACCCCGCTTCGAGCAGCGCCGACCGGTAGATCCGGGCCGCGCGGGCACGCATCTTCGGGCCGTAGCGGACCACCACCGGGAGCCTGCCGGTCAGGTCCGGCACCGCGAGGCCGTGCAGCAGCATGATCGGCGGTACCGAGTGCACCAGCCGCGGCGCGGGTTCGGCCAGCTCACGGGCGGTGCTGCGGACCCGGTCGGCCATCGCGTCCGGGAGGCCGAAGTAGCGGAAGTCGACGTTGCCGAACCCGAGCCCGTCGGCGACCAGCGAGGCCAGCAGCTCGCCGTAGCCCCAGATCGGCGACAGCACGACCACCGGCGGCGCGGCGACCACCGGCGACGGCACGGGCGGGCGGGTGGCCTCCTGTTCGGGCACCTGGATCACCAGCCGCGGCGGCTCGTGCCAGTCGTGCACCTCGGCGACCCGCCAGTACAGCCCGCGCGGGCGCCACAGCTCGCCGAGCACGTCGTGCTCGATGATGCGCCGCACTTCGGCGTCGGAGTAGGGGAGGTCCCGCGGCGGCACGATGCCGACGTAGTGGTGGTAGGTGACGCGGACCTCGTCGCCGCGGGTGGCCGAGCGGATCCGCATCTCCCAGTCGATCGGCGACGCCGCGATCGCGTTGGCCACCTGCGTGCCGGGCGAGGAGTAGACGAGCGCGGTGGCCTGCCGGAGGAACTGCCCGGCCCGGTCGATGCCCTCCCGCAGCGCCTTCGCCGCCTGGGCGACGTGCACCGGCCCGGCGAGGCTCTCGGGCAGCACGCCGGCGACGCGCAGGAGTTCGGCCTCCCCCAGCCCGGTGACCTCGGCGAGCTGGGCCCAGTGGTCGAACACCGTCACCTTCGGCGCGTGCCGGTGCTCGATCCAGCTGCGCAGGGTCGACGTCGGAACACCGATGCGCCGCGCGGCCTCGTCCAGGGAGAGCCCGCGGGAGCGGATGCCGGTCCGGACCGCTTCCGCCCATTCGTCGGCGCGCCAGTGCGTCACCTCACAAAGCTAACGAAACCCGCTAGCTTTGCGCGGGGACAACCCGCCCACGGCGCTCCGACGCTGGTCACCATGACGACCACCCTCATCGCCCTGACGCTCATCGTCGGCGTGCTGACCTTCGCCGCCGGCGCCTTCCTCGCCTCCGAGGTCACCACCCGCGTCCTGCGCCGCCGGGAGAAAGCGATCTCCGAGGAGCGCAAACGCCTCAACGCCGCCTGGAAGTTCCTCAAGGAGGTCTACGGCGTCAAGACGCGCCGCTAGAACGTGGCGATCGGGTTGACCGGGCTGCCGGACGTGCCGGCGAAGCGGACCGGCGCGACGGCGAGCTGAAAGTCCCACTGGCCGAGTTCGGCGGCCGTCGCCGCGCACGCCTCGAGGTCGCAGTTGTCGAGCAGCCAGAGGCCCATCGCGACGAGGCCCACGGTGTGCACCGGCATCGCCAGGTCGTCGTACCCCGACGGCTGGACGTCGGTGGGCGTGTCGGCACCGATCAGCGCCACTCCCCGTTCGTGCAGCCACGGCAGGCAGGACGCGTGCCAGCCGGCCTGCGTGACGCCACCGGACGCCCCGGCCTCGTGCCGGACGCGGCCGTAGCCGGTCCGCAGGAGGACCGCGTCGCCGGAGCGCACCCGGACACCCTGGCGGCGCTCGGCCTCCTCGAGGTCGCCGGGGAACACCCCGTCACCCGGTTCCAGCGACGGCACACCGCGGACCTTTGCGATGTCCAGCAGGACCCCGCGCGTGACGATCCCGTTCGCCGCCGCCGTGACGGCTCCCCACGCCGCTCCCGTCTCGGCGCCGACCAGCGCGTGCGACCGCCCGTTGTACATCTTGCCGTCCCAGAAGATGTGGCAGGGCGAGTCGACGTGGGTGATCGTGTTGCCGTGGAACAGGATGCCGAGGCGCTCGTTCGAGTAGCCCCAGTGCCGGTCGTTGCGGAAGCCGGGCAACGGCATGTTCTCCGCGCCCGGCATGTCGGCGAAGCACGGGCACGTCGTCGTCGACCGCTCCATCTCTTCGGGCACGGCCACCTCCCACGCGCACGAGACGCTCCGGCCGTGGCGCACGGCCCCCGCCGCCGCGAGCCGGACGTCGTCGGTGATGTGGTTCAGCGTGCCGAGCTCGTCGTCTTCGCCCCACCGCCCCCAGTTCGACAGCGCGTCGAAGTACCCGAGCACGTCGTCCTGGGTGGGCACCGGCCGCTCCGCTGTCATCGCGCCAGCCTGTCAGATCGGGGTGACGTACGCCCCCGAAATGCCGCCGTCGACGAGGAACTGCGACGCCGTGATGAAGCTGGCGTCGTCGCTGGCCAGGAAGGCGACCGCGGCCGCGATCTCCTCCGGCTCGGCGAACCGGCCGACCGGCACGTGGACCAGCCGCCGCGCCGCGCGTTCCGGGTCCTTGGCGAACAGCTCCTTGAGCAGCGGCGTGTTCACCGGTCCCGGGCACAGCGCGTTGACGCGGATGTTCTCCCGCGCGAACTGGACGCCCATCTCGCGGCTCATCGCGAGCACGCCGCCCTTGGACGCGGTGTAGGAGATCTGCGAGGTCGCCGCGCCCATCACCGCCACGAACGACGCCGTGTTGATGATCGAGCCCTTGCCCTGGCGCTGCATGTGCGGCAGGACGGCCTTGCAGCAGTGGTACACCGAGGTCAGGTTGACCCGCTGCACGCGGTCCCACGCCTCGATGCCGGTGGTCAGGATGGAGTCGTCCTCGGGCGGGGAGATGCCGGCGTTGTTGAACGCGACGTCGACCGAGCCGAACTGCTCGACCGTGCTGTGGAACAGGTTCTCGACCTGCTCGGCGTCGGTGACGTCGGTCTGGATGAACGCGCCGCCGATCTCGTCGGCGGCTGCCTTGCCCTCGGCCGGCGAGAGGTCCGCGATGACGACCTTCGCGCCTTCGCTCGCCAGGCGCCGGGCCGAGGCGAGCCCGATGCCGCTGGCGCCGCCGGTGATGACCGCGACGCGGCCTTCGAAACGCTGGACCATTACTCCTCCGTGCTCAGAAAGACGTTCTTGGTTTCGGTGAACGCCGCGGCGGCGTCCGGGCCGAGCTCGCGGCCGAGACCGGACTGCTTGAAGCCGCCGAACGGCGTCCAGTAGCGCACCGACGAGTGCGAGTTCACCGAGAGGTTGCCGGATTCGACGCCGCGCGCAACTCGGAACGCGCGGCCGGCGTCGCGGGTCCAGATCGACCCGGACAGGCCGTACTCGGTGGCGTTGGCCATCCGGACCGCGTCGGCTTCCTCCGCGAACGGCACGACGGCGACGACCGGGCCGAAGACCTCTTCCGCCGCGACCGGGTGCCGCAGGTCCGGCGGGGTGAGGACGGTCGGCGGGAACCAGAAGCCGCGGCCATCGGGCGCGGTGCCGCGGAACGCCACCGGCGCGTCGGCCGGGACGTAGGAGGCGACCTTCTCCCGGTGCGCGGCCGAGATCAGCGGGCCCATCTCGGTCTTCTCGTCGCCGGGGTCGCCGACGACGACGCCGTGCACCGCGGGTTCGAGCAGCTCCATGAACCGGTCGTAGGCGCCGGCCTGCACCAGGATCAGCGAGCGCGCGCAGCAGTCCTGGCCGGCGTTGTCGAAGACGCCGTAGGGCGCTGTCGCGGCCGCTTTCTCCAGGTCGGAGTCGGCGAAGACGATGTTCGCGTTCTTGCCGCCGAGCTCCAGCGTCACCCGCTTCACCTGCGCCGCGCAGCCCGCCATGATCTGCTTGCCGACCTCGGTCGAGCCGGTGAAGACGACCTTCCGCACGGCCGGGTGGTCGACGAACCGCTGCCCGACCACGGACCCCTTGCCGGGCAGCACCTGGAAGACGTCCTCCGGGATGCCCGCCTCACGGGCCAGCTCGGCCAGCCGGATGGCGGTCAGCGGCGTCAGCTCGGCGGGCTTGAGGACGACGGTGTTGCCCGCGGCGAGCGCGGGCGCGAACCCCCAGCCGGCGATCGGCATCGGGAAGTTCCACGGGACGATCACGCCGACCACGCCCAGGGGTTCCTGGAAGGTGACGTTGATCCCGCCCGGCACCGGGATCTGCTTGCCGATCAGGCGTTCCGGGGCGGCGGAGTAGTAGGTGAGGACGTCGCGGACGTTGCCCGCCTCCCAGCGGGCGTTGCCGATGGTGTGCCCGGAGTTCTCGACCTCCAGGCGGGCGAGGTTTTCGATGTCGGCCTCGACGGCGTCGGCGAAGCGGCGCAGCAGCCGTGCGCGGTCGCCGGGGGTGACGTCGCACCAGGCCGGGAAGGCCGCGTGGGCGCGGGCGATCGCCGCGTCGGTCTCCTCGGCGCTGGTCAGCGCTACCTCCCGCACCACCTCCTCGGTGGCCGGGTTGAGGACGGCGAAGGTGGTCATCGGGTCTCCTTGCTCGCTTCGACGAGAGCCTGGAACAGCCGGACGTCGTCGGTGTCCTGTTCGGGGTGCCACTGGACGCCGAGGGTGAACTCACCGGGTAGTTCAGCGGCCTCGATCGTGCCGTCGGTGGCCCACCCGACCGGTTCCAGCCCGGCGCCGAGCCGGTCGATCGCCTGGTGGTGGTAGCAGAGCGTCTTGGTCTCGGGGCCGAGGATCGCCGCCGCGCGGCTGCCCCCGGCGAGCGTGACCGTGCCCCGGCCGAACGTCGCCGGCGCGGGCTGGTGCTCGGTGGACTCGGTGGCCTCCGGCAGGTGCTGGGTCAGGGTGCCGCCGAGGGCGACGCTCATCACCTGCAGGCCGCGGCACACGCCGAGGACCGGCTTGCCCGCCTGGCGCGCGGCGGCGAACAGGCCGAATTCGAAGGCGTCCCGCTCCGGCCGGACGTAGGTGGCCGGGTGCGGCTCGGCGCCGTAGCGCCCGGGTTCGACGTCGGCGCCGCCGGTGAGCACCAGGCCGTCCACAGTGGACACCAGGCGCTCGTGCGCGTCGGACACCGGGGGCAGCAGCACCGGGGTGCCGCCCGCGGCGACGACGCAGTCGACGTAGCCGCGGTGCAGCAGCACGGCTTCGGTGTCCCAGACGCCGAACTTCGCCGGTTCGAGGTAGCTGGTGAGGCCGATGACGGGCTTAGAGGCGCTCGAAGCCACGGATCAGCTCCCAGTCGGTGACGGCGGCGTTGTAGGCGTCGATCTCGATCTTCGCCGCGTTCAGGTAGTGGTCGACGACGTCGTCGCCGAAGGCCGCGCGCGCCAGGTCGCTGCCGTCCAGCGCCGCGGCGGCCTCGGGCAGCGTCGTCGGCACGGTGCCGCGGCCGGAGTTGTAGGCGTTGCCGGTGAACGGTTCTTCCAGTTCAAGCTCGTTCTCGATGCCGTGCAGCCCGGCGGCGACCAGCGCGGCGACGGCGAGGTAGGGGTTGACGTCCCCGCCCGGCACGCGGTTTTCCACGCGCAGCGACTCGCCGTGGCCGACGACGCGCAGCGCGCACGTGCGGTTGTCGGTGCCCCAGGCGATCGCGGTCGGCGCGAAGCTGCCGGGTACGAACCGCTTGTAGGAGTTGACGTTCGGCGCGAAGAAGTAGGTCAGCTCGTGCAGCCCGGCGAGCTGGCCGGCCAGGAAGTGCTCCATCAGCTTCGAGAAGCCGTGCTCGCTGTCGCCCGCGAGGACGGCCCGGCCCTCGGTCGAACGCAGGCTGATGTGGATGTGGCAGGAGTTGCCTTCGCGCTCGTTGTACTTCGCCATGAAGGTGAGGCTCTTGCCCTCCTGCGCGGCGATCTCCTTGGCGCCGTTCTTGTAGACGCTGTGGTTGTCGCAGGTGGCGAGCGCGTCGGTGTAGCGGAAGGCGATCTCCTGCTGGCCGGGGTTGCACTCGCCCTTGGCGGACTCGGGGTAGAGCCCGGCGCCGGCCATGTCGTTGCGGATGCGGCGCAGCAGCGGCTCGAGCCGCGCGGTGCCGAGCATCGAGTAGTCGACGTTGTACTGGTTGGCGGGCTTGAGACCGTGGTAGCGCTTGTCCCAGGCCGTCTCGTAGGTGTCGTCGAAGACGATGAACTCCAGCTCGGTGCCGACGAAGGCGGCGAGCCCGCGTTCGGCGAGCCGGTCGAGCTGGCGGCGCAGGATCTGGCGCGGCGACATCGGGACGGGGCCGCCCTGGACGCGTTCGACGTCGGCGAGGACGAGCGCGGTGCCCTCGTGCCAGGGGATTTCCCGCAGCGTCTCGAGGTCGGGGCGCAGCACGAAGTCGCCGTAGCCGCTCTCCCAGGAGGAGAGCGCGTAGCCGTCGACGGTGTTCATGTCGACGTCGACGGCGAGCAGGTAGTTGCAGGCCTCGGTGGCGTGGCCGACGACCTCGTCGAGGAAGTACTCGGCCGAGCAGCGCTTGCCCTGCAGCCTGCCCTGCATGTCGGTGAGCGCGACGAGCACGGTGTCGATCGTGCCCGCGTCCACGCGCGCCCGGAGTTCGTCGAGCGTGAGCATGCCTCGCCTGCGTGCCATCGTCGCCCCAAAGGTTTGATATGAATCCTTTGCCGGTCCTTCCTACCCGGTCGGGTGGGCGTGGTCAACCCGAGAAAAGGTATCTTTTTGAACCATTGAGTCGGCGGCCGGTTTGTCCGGGTTGCCCGGCTGAGAAGAGTCTGTGAATCCGGCGCTCCGGGAGGAAAACCGGGGGCTCGCACGTTGAACGGGGCAAGAGAGGTGAGATCGATGACCACAGCATTCACGCAGCAGACCACGATCGGACAGCAGCAGGCCCGGCCCCAGCTCCCGACCCTGCCCACCGGCTGGCCGATCGGTTCGTACGAGTCCTACGAGCAGGCACAGCGGGCGGTCGACCACCTCGCGGGCGCGGACTTCCCCGTCACCGACGTCACGATCGTGGGCGTGGAACCGATGCTCGTCGAGCGGGTGGCGGGCAAGATGTCCTGGGGCCGGGTGCTGAGCAGCGCGGCCACGTCCGGTGCGCTGTTCGGGTTGTTCCTCGGCCTGATGCTCAGCCTGCTCAACCCGGGCGCGGGCCTGGTCCCGATCGTGATCGGCCTCGTCGCCGGTCTCGGGTTCAACCTGCTGTTCGGCGCGCTGGGCTACGCGGTGAACCGCAACAAGCGCGGGTTCATCTCGCAGAGCCAGCTGGTGGCCCGGCGGTACGACGTGCTGTCCCAGCCGCGGAACGCGGAGAAGGGCCGCGCGCTCCTGGCCGACCTTGCGGCGCGCAGCGCGTTCGGCCACTGATCGGGCAGCGCTTCGGTCACTGAACGGGCAGCACGTCCGGTCTCTGAACCGGCAGCGCTTTCGGTCAGTGACCCGGTAGGTCGCCCGGTCACTGACCCGGTAGGTCGCCCGGCCACTCATCCGGTAGCTCGCGAAGGCCGTCTCCTGCGGGAGGCGGCCTTCGCCGTGTCCGAGCAGCCCCCGGTTTCCACGCTACCGGGAGGGGCCGACAGGTCCGGGCGGGCTCGCCACGCACGGCCCGAGTTGTCCACAACGCCGAGCCGAGGCCCCGGTTGTCCCCACCAGCCCGGCCGGCGCCCCGGAACCGTCGGTGCCCGCCGGTAGCGTGGAAACGGGGGCTGCTCAGGTGCCCGAGGACACCGTTGGCGCGTCCGGGATCTCCGCCAGGTCCAGTGGCTGCTGCTGCGGCCGGCCCGTGCGGAGCAGCTTCCCCCAGCCCGCGCGGTCGTACCGCGCCGGCGGCGTCTCGGCCAGGAACTCCCGCAGGATCTCGAGGAACCGCTCCGGATCCGACCGGTGCGGGAAGTGGCCCACCCCCTCGAAGAGGACCAGCCTGCTGCCCGGCATCGCCCGGTGCGCGCGCAGCGCGTGGCCGCTCGGCACCACGCGGTCCTCCGTGCCCCACACCAGCAGCGTCGGGATCCCCTCGGTCAGGTAGCACCGGTCCAGCATGTTGACCACCTGGCCGCGCCAGTCGACGACCGAGCGCAGCGTCCGCAGGAACGCCGACCGCGTGTCCGGCTCGAGCAGCCGCGCGTACCGGGTCAGCACGTAGTCGAGGTCCGCGTCGTCGAAAACCCGCAGCAGGCCGGCGAACCCGCGCAGCGCCGCCACCGCGGGCGGGGTCCCCAGCAACGGCAGCAGCAGCCCCGCCCCCGGCGCCGCCGCCAGCCGCAGCAGCGGGTGGACGCTCGCGCCGACCCCGCCCGAACCCACCAGGACCAGGCGTTCGCAGCGCTCCGGGAACTGGTAGGCGAACTGCATCGCGACCCCGCCGCCGAGCGAGTGCCCGACCACCGTCACCCGGTCGACGTCGAGGGTGGTCAGCAGGTCGCGCATGCCGCACGCGTAGGCGGCGACCGAGTAGTCCGCGCGCGGTTTCGCCGAAAAGCCGTGGCCGAGCAGGTCGGGCGCGATGACCGTGAAGTCGTCGGCCAGCGACGCCAGCAGGTCCAGCCACGTCGACGAGTCGTCGCCGATGCCGTGCAGGAAGAGCAGCACCGGCCCGCGCCCGGCCATCCGGTAGGCGCGCTCGTACCCGTGGACGACCCGGGTGCGCGGGGCGAACCTGTCCGTCGGTGGCGTCACCCGCCCAGCTCAGCACGCTCACGTTCGCGCGGCGTTTCGGGCGCGTTCGGAACGGGTGAACGCGCCCGGAACGGCCCTACCTGGTCGGCGTCGGCGATGGCGTCGGTGACGCCGATGGTGACGGCGTCGGCGACGGCGTGGTCGTCGTGGCCGGCACGGTCACCTTCGGGATCGCGGCGCTGAACGGCACGCCCCCGAGCTCCCGGCAGGCGCCGCGGTAGCCGTTGTAGCCGTTGTAGTTGCCCTGGTCGTCGACCACGCCCTGCTCGATCTTCGGGCGGGGGAACCGGTTGTCCGAACCGATCTTCTGGCGGCTGCCGCTCGAGCGCTCGCAGCCGTAGCGGGTCAGCGTGAGCGGCCTGCCCTCTTCGTCGTAGAGGTAGACCTCCGTCAGCGGCCTGCCCTCGGCGTCGAAGGCGTAGACGTTCTCGACCTCGCGCCCGCCGTAGAACAGCTGGTCGGTGCCGTAGTGGTCCGCCGAAGACGGGTAGTACGACGACGGGCTCGAGTAGGAGCTGCGGCCGAAGAGGTCGACCGCGGCACCGAAGCCGCCCAGCGCGCCGCCGATGACGAACGCCGAGATCGGCACGGCCACCCACAGCAGCCGCCGGTCGGTCCGCACCCGCGGCCCCACCCACAGCGCCGCGACGGCCGCGAGGATCAGGAACGGCAGCAGCAGCACGCCACTCCGGTGCCGCAGCATGAACAGCAGCCCGAACGCGATCAGCGCGACGGCACACAGCACCCACCACGCCGGCTTGAGCGAACCGGCGAAGCGCAGGAACTTGCCGGTGTCCTCCTGCTCGCGCCCCTTGGCCATGGTGTCGCGCAGCCACACCACCTCCGGCAGGGCCAGCACCGGCTCGACCCCGCCACGCAGCAGCAGCACGAGGCTGACGACGAACACCGGCGCGAACAGCAGGAGGCCGATGAAGGCGTCGGGGCTGAGGGAGACGGTGGCGCCGAACGCGAGCAGGGCGAGCCCCAGCGCGCAGAACACCAGGCCCCACAACGCGATCCGCGGCTTCACCAGGCTGGGCGCGGCCGTCGCGAGCACCTGCGTGGTGCCCTCCCCCGGCGCCGGGTACCCGCCGGCCGCGCGCAGCTCGGCGGCGTAGCTCTCGGGGGTTCCGAGCCGTTCGATGAGGGTCTCGACGCGGGCGCCCTCCCCCAGCTCGGCCTCCAGCTCCGCCAGGTGCGGGCGGACGTCTTCGAGGATTTCTTCGATCTCGCTCGCGGGCAGGTCGGCGAGCGCGGTCCGGACCCGCGCCAGATACACCCGCACGGCGGTCGGCTTGTCGCTCATGCTGCCTCTCCCAAAAGCGCGTTCATCGTCGATGCGAAGCTCTGCCACGTCTTGCCCGACTCCGCCAGCCGCGCCCGGCCCGGCTCGTTCAGGCTGTAGTACTTGCGGTGGGGTCCCTCTTCACTGGGAACCACGTACGAGGTCAGCAATCCGGCCTTGTACAGGCGCCGCAGAGTTCCGTACACCGACGCGTCCCCCACCTCGTCCAGGCCGGCGGCCCGGAGTCTTCTCAGTACGTCGTACCCGTAGCCGTCTTCTTCGCGGAGCACCGCGAGGACGGCGAGATCGAGCACGCCCTTGAGCAGCTGACTGATCTCCACTGCACCCTCCAGTCTTACGCTTGGAAAGGTACCACGCATTGCACAGTAGTGTGCACGGCGGAGGCCCAATGGCGCGACGCCGCCGGTCAGCCCCGGGTGTCGACCGGCCGCTCGAAGAAGGATTCGAGGACCACGATCGTCTGCGTGCCGGTGACGCCGTCGATCGCGAAGAGCCGGCGCAGCGAGGCCTGGAGGTCTTCGGTCGTCGCCGTGCGCACCTTGACCAGCAGCGACGCCGGGCCGGCGATGACGTGCGCCTCCACGACTTCGGGCAGCGCTTCGAGCGCTTCGCGGACGGGGCGGTCGCCCATCCAGGCGTTCGCTTCGACGAGCACGAAGGCCGCGACGCCGCGGCCGACGGCAGCCGGGTCGACGTCCACGGTGGTCCGCCGGATGACGTCCTGGTCCCGCAGCTTGCGCACCCGCTCGTGGGCCGCGCCCGCGGAGAGCCCGACGGCTTTGCCCAAGGCGGCGTAGGCCTGCGTCGCATCGCGCTGAAGTTCCTTGAGCAGTATGCGATCTACTTCGTCCACGGCTTGACCGTATCAGGTTCGGTGATCCATGCTTTTTGCAGAATCTCATGAGGAGCGGTCGATGGACTTGATCAAGACGGACTTCCAGCTGCTGGACGAGCGGTTCGCCCGCGTCAACGGCGACGAGTGGACGCAGCGCCTGCACACGGGCTGCCGCTGGACGGAGGGGCCGGCGTACTTCCCGGCCGGGCGCTACCTGGTGTTCAGCGACATCCCCAACGACCGCACGCTGCGCTGGGACGAGACGACGGGCCGGGTCGGCGTCTTCCGTCAGCCGTCCAATTACTCGAACGGGCACACTGTCGACCGCCACGGACGGCTGATCAGCTGCGAGCAGGGCCTTCGCCGCGTGACGCGCACCGAGCACGACGGCTCGATCACGGTGCTGGCGTCGGAGTACCGGGGGAAGCGGCTGAACAGCCCGAACGACGTGGTCGAGCACTCGGACGGGTCAATCTGGTTCACCGACCCGAGTTACGGCATCGACAGTGACTACGAGGGGTACCGGGCGGAGAGCGAGATCGGCGCGTGCCACGTGTACCGGGCAGCGCCGGACGGTGCGGTGACGATCGTGGCGGACGACTTCAGCCGGCCGAACGGCCTGGCGTTTTCGGCGGACGAGTCGCGGTTGTACATCGCGGACACGCGCCAGGACCCGAGCCACCTCAGGGTGTTCGAGGTCGGCCCGGAGGGCAGGCTGACCGGCGGCGAGATCTTCGCGACGAGCGACAGCGGCGGCTTCGACGGAGTCCGCGTGGACAGCGAAGGCCAGGTCTGGGCCGCGGCGCACGACGGTCTGCACTGCTTCGCCGAGGACGGGACGCGGATCGGCAAGCTGCGCATCCCGGAGGTGTGCTCGAACTTCACGTTCGGCGGCGCGAGGGGCAACGAGCTGTTCATCACGGCCTCGAGTTCGGTGTACACGCTGAGGGTGACGGTGAACGGGGCCCGCTACCCACGCTGAGAAGCACGCGCGGATTCCGCTGCGGCGACGGCACGGGCAGATCGCGGCAGCGGAAACCAGGGCGGCCGCAAGCCCCACGCGAGCCGATCGCCGCCGCGGGAGGCCGCGCAAACCGCCACCGGCCAGCCGCAAGCCCCACGCGGACCAAACACTGCAGCTGGAGCAGGACCGCCGACCGCGCAAGCCCGCGCTAGCCGGGTGTGGCCGTCTCCACTCGTTCCGCCACTGCGTTGCGGTGGCGCCAGGCTCGGCTCACCTGGACCAGCCAGGCCGCCTCGGCCGCCACGTCCGCCTCCGCCTCCGGGGCCGGGTCCGGCGGGTGGTCGGGTTCGCGGTCGAAGCGGCGTCCGGCGCGGCCCGCCTCGATCGCCGCCGCCAGGGTCACCGCTTCCACCGTTGCTGCCACCTCCGCCTCGCGGACGCCCGCCCGGCGCGCCGCCGCTTCCGCGCGGGCCGGGAGGTCCGGATCGAAGTGGGGGCGCAGCGCCAGGTGGCCGTCGCGGATTTCGATCACCCTGCGGTACAACGCGAACTCCGCGCCTCCCGCGAGTTCGCGCCCCGGGTCGAGGGCGATGCCCGGGACCGCCGTGCGCAGCGCCGTCCACAGCGGCTCGATGCGGCGGTACGCCCGGTACGCGCGCACCCGGCCGACCACCGACGACACCGCCGGCGACCACGCGCTGAGCGTCGCCCCGGCCGCCACGCAAACGATCGTCACGGCCGCGAGGATCGAGGACGGCAGGTCCTCGCGGGCGCCGATCCGGGCCGTCCGGGCCAGCCGGACGACGTCGTCGACGTCCCAGAACGTCCACGCGGCCGCCGAGCCGACGCCGACAGCCAGCAGCCACAGCCCGGCGCGCAGCGGGCCCGGCTCGGCGTGCCACGCGCTGCGGGCGAACACCGCGAACAGCAGGCCGAGGCTGACCAGGCTGTACAGCAGGAACACCACCTTGTCGGCCAAGGCGAACGGCAGGGCGGCGTCCGAGAAGACCGTGTCGTCGCCCACGCGCCGCGGTTCGGAAAGCGCGAAGCACACCGCGAGCAGCACCATCGTCGCTCCGGTGAACAGGGCGTGCGGCGCGAGCCGCGCGCCTTCGCCGCGCCACACCGACTGCGTGAAGGCCACCGCGAAGCCGATCGCGCCCAGCTTCAGCTCGTCACCGGCCAGGTTCAGGACCCACTCGGCCACCGGGCCCGGGCCGGCGAGGGCCGACATCGCGGGCGTCAGCACGAGGATGCCGGTGGCGATGCAGATGCCGAAGCCGGCGAGGAACCACATCGTGCGCGCCGGCTGGCTGCGGCGCGCCTCGATGAGCTTGTACCCGAACCCGGCGAAGCCCACCGCACAGAGGTAGTAGGCGAGGGTTTCGATCACGGCGCGCGGCGGCCGAACAGGGAATCGAAGCGCCGCACGCCTTCCGGGACACCGGGCGCGGGCTCGCGGGCCTGGGCGGGCCGGGCGACGCGCTGGGCGAGCAGGCTCGCGACGAGCTCGGCTTCGCGCTCCTCGACCTCCGAGTAGGTGGTGCGCCCGAGCACCCGCCGGACGAGCTCGGGCGAGAGGTTCGGCATGAGCTGCCGCCCGGCCGCGGCATCGATGGCCACCCCGTCGGCACCCGCGGCGTGGCTGTCGGAGCCGACGTGGCCGCACAGCAGGTGCCCGACCTCGTGCAGCACGATGTGCCGCCGGTGCAGGGCGGTCGTGTTGGTCGGGTAGAGGATGTAGTCGGCGCGTTCGGTGCTCATCAGCAACCCGCACGGCGCACCTTCGGGCGCACTGACCGGCATCAGCTCGATGGGCCGCCCGCGCTCGGCGGCCAGGCCCGCGACGAAGGCGCCGGCCTCGAAGGGTTCGGGCAGGCTGACGCCATCGGCGACCTGACGGGCCCGCTGCCACAGCGAGCGGGCGGGTCGCCGCCGCCACGATGGTCGCGCCACCTCAGCCCTCCTTCACCACGCCGCGGACGGTCCCAGCCGGATCAACGCGGCAGAGCGCCGGTGGTTGCGCGGCCGGGGAAAATCCGACGCGCGGACGCCGGAAGAGGTTCCCGCGGACGGCTCGGCGGCCGGAGCGACGATACCGCCCACGCTCCCGGGCCGGCCCACGGAGGTGACGCGCACCGCGACCCCCGCCGGCTGCTCGCGACGGCCGGGCGCAGCTTCCAGGCTTGATGCCCACCAATCGCACCCGCACCGGCGGCTCCCGCGCCGGTAGCGCGCAACCCCGAACCCGCAACGGCACTTCGCGCCGGTAGCGCGCAAGCCCGCGCGAGCGGGGCGATCCGAAACCCGCAGGCAACTCGCAACGGCAGGCCGCAAGCTCGCCGCCCCACGGCTGCGAGACGCGGCGCCAAGCAAGCACTCCCGGCCCGCACCGCCCCGCAGCAGCAAGACGCGGTGCCACACAAGCACGCCCTCCCCGCACCACCCCCGGCAGCAAGGCACGGCACCAAGCACGCCCGGCCCCGCACCGGCAAAGCAGTTCCCCCGCCACATCCGGCCGGCCCGGCCCTCGGCGCGGGAAGGCCACGCTCAGCTCTCCTTCTTCGGGCCGCCGCGGCCGGCCTCCCTCCGGGCGATCGCGTCGATCATGTCGCTGATCGTGTCCAGGCCGTCCGACGACAGCGTCACCGCTCGCAGCGCCAGGTCGCGAACTCCCGCGTCGCGCAGGGCGCCCAGCAGGGCCAGCTCCTCCGCGATCTTCCGGCTCTGCTCGTCGTCGAAGAAGTACGCCGGGGGGACGCCGAAGAACTGGGCCAAGGCCTCGAGGTGGCGCTTGGTCGGGTTGTCGCGGCGGCCCGTGCGCAGCTGCCACAAGTACGTCGTCGAAAAGCTCTCGCCGGTCGCCTCGCGGCAGGCCTTCGCGACCTCTTCGTTGCTGTACGGCTCCCGATCGGGCCTGCGGACCACGTGGAACAGCCGGTCGATCTTGTCGGCCAGCGTCGACTTTCCGGGCTCCTTGACCACGATGCACTCCCTCAGCTACCAGGCGCATTCATCCTAGCTGAAAGGTGAACCCCCTTTATCTACCCGAGTTCGCCCTCGGCCGCGGCTGGCAGCGCGGGCACGAGAACGACGAGCGGTTCATGAACGGCTCCCGCCGGATCGCCGTGCCGCAGCGGTGGCACGGCATCCCCTCCTGGCCATACGCGTCCAGCGACCGGTCGAAGTACCCCGACTGCCCGTTGACGTTCACATACAGCGCATCGAACGACGTGCCGCCCGCGCCCAGCGCCGCGTTCATCACGTCCGACGCCGCCGAGAGCAGCTCGCGGCCCTTCGCGAGGGTGAGCTTTTCGGTCGGCCGGGCCCAGTGCAGGCGAGCGCGCCACAACGCTTCGTCCGCGTAGATGTTGCCGATGCCCGACACCAGCGTCTGGTCGAGCAGCGCCCGCTTGACCTCGGTGCGCCGCGACCGCAGCGCGCGCACCGCCGCGTCCAGGTCGAACTCCGGGTCCATCGGGTCGCGGGCGATGTGGGCGATCGTGTCCGGGAGCAGGACGTCGTTCAGGTCGTCGAGCGCCAGGCCGCCGAACGTCCGCTGGTCGACGAACCGCAGCTCCGGCCCGTCGTCGTCGAAGCGCAGGCGCACCCGCAGGTGCTTCTCGTCCGGCGCGTCCTCCGGCTGGACCAGCATCTGCCCGCTCATCCCCAGGTGGGCCAGCAGCGCCTCCTTGTCGGACAGCTCCAGCCACAGGTACTTGCCCCGGCGCCGCGCCGCCTCGACGCGGGTGCCGGCGAGCCGCCGCGCGAAGTCCTCCGCGCCCAGGGCGTGCCGGCGGATGGCGCGCGGGTGCAGGACCTCCGCCTCGCGGATGGTCCGCCCCGCGACGTGCGCCTGCAGGCCCAGGCGGACGACTTCGACCTCGGGTAGTTCGGGCATACGGCCATTGTGCCCGGCGGGTACGACAGTTTTCGAAAAGGCACCTACGGCGCGGTCGGTCCGACGTCGGCCTTCGCGAGCGGGACCCGGGTCGTGCCCGAGGCGAAGTACTCGTCGGCGCCGACGTCGTAGGTGCCCGCGCGGGTCTGGAGGTCGAAGTCCTTCGCCGCGTACGGGTACGACCCGGTGCCGGCGTCGATCGCCGGGCTTCCCGAAGCCAGCCGGTAGAGCCCGGCGGCGTCCTTGACCAGCTTCGGGTCGACGTTCCGCGACGGCATCCCCGCCGCGGCGCCGAAGGTGATGTTGCCCTCGTACTTGACCGTCGACCCGCTCGGCAGCGTCACCAGCGTGCCCGACGTCCCCTTGACGATGTTGTCCGCGACCACGCAGTCCTTCGGCTTGAAGTTCCCGCCGTCGCCGTCGATGACGCTGCTCGACCCGATCACCGTGTTGTAGGCGACGGTGTCGCGGTCCGGGCGGTCGTGGAGCTTGCTCGTCGGGCCGCTGTCGGCCTCGTCGCCCGAGCCGAACACGATCGCCCGCCCGCCGGAGTTGGCGACGTAGTTGTTCACGATCCGGTGGTCGTTGCCGTGGAACCGGATGCCGGAGTCGAACAGCACGTTGCCCTCGACGGTGCTGCGGTTGCCGTGGCGCAGCACGATGTAGCCCTTGCTGTCGCGGATCGTGTTGTAGCGGACGACGTTGTCCGACGACTTGACCGAGATCGCCTCGATGTCGCCGTCGGCCTTTTCGAAGAGGTTGTTCTCGACGACCGCGTGCGCGGAGTAGGACTGGTGGTTGCTCAGCCCGAGCCGGATCGACTCGCCGCCGTTCGAGCCGGAGAACTGGTGGTTGTAGAAGTAGTTGTGGTGCACGTGGACGTTCTGCGCCATCGCGTCCGACGGCCCGAGGATCTGCAGGAACACGCCCTGGCTGGTGCGGTTCTGGAAGACGTTGTGGTCGACCTCGGTGTCGTCGCCGTTGACCGACACCCAGTTGCCGTCACCGCTGAGCTGGAAGTCGTTGCGGGACAAGCGGTTGTGCGACGCACCGGCCGGAACGCTCAGGGCCGCGGAACCCCGGAACTTGAAGCCCTGCAGCACGACGTTGTGGACACCGCCGGCGAAGGAGAACGTCTTCGAGCCGGTGATCGTCGCCTTGCCGGTGTGCTCGGCCGCGATCGTCACCGGCGCCGAACCGGTGCCGGACCGCTTGATCGACAACGTCGACCCCGCGGAGTACGAGCCATCGGCCAGGACGATCGTGTCACCGGCGTTCGCCTTGTCCATCGCGGACTGCAGCGCCGCCAGTGAGGTGACGCGGACCTGCGCGGCCGACGCCGCCGGGCCGGGCACGACGACGAGCGCCGCGGCGATCAAGGGTACGAAGAACAGACGCATCCGCCAAACCTCTCAGTGAGCACCGGGCGGCGGATGTCCACACGCTACTGAGCGGTCCGGCAAAGCGTCAACGGGGGTTCCCGCTGATCAGGACTCCGGCTCGGCCTTCTTCTGCGCCTCGAGTTCCGCGGACAGCGAACGCCAGGCCGTCTCGGCGGCCTTCTGCTCGGCTTCCTTCTTCGTCGACCCGGTGCCGTGGCCGAGGGGACGGCCGGCGACCAGCACCGTGGCCGTGAACTCCTTGCGGTGGTCCGGCCCGGTGTCCTCGACCTTGTACTCGGGCACGCCGAGCCCGGCCGACGCGGTCAGCTCCTGCAGGCTCGTCTTCCAGTCGAGCCCGGCCCCGCGCAGCGGCGCTTCGGCGAGCAAGCCGTCGAAGAGGTGGTGGACGAGCTTGCGCGCGATCTCGATGCCGTGTTCGAGGTACGCGGCACCGATGACCGCTTCCAGGCCGTCGGCGAGGATGCTCGCCTTGTCCCGGCCGCCGGTGAGCTCTTCGCCCTTGCCCAGCAGCAGGTGTGCCCCGAGACCGCCCTCGCCGAGCCCGCGTGCCACCCGCGCCAGCGCGTGCATGTTGACGACGCTGGCGCGGAGCTTCGCGAGCTGACCTTCGGGCAGGTCGGGGTGTGTGTTGTACAGGTGATCGGTGACGACGACGCTGAGCACGGCATCACCGAGGAACTCCAGCCGCTCGTTCGGCGGCAGACCCCCGTTTTCGTACGCGTACGAACGGTGGGTCAGCGAAAGCCGGAGCAGCTCGGGGTCGAGGGTGACCCCGAGCGCTTCGAGCAACGGCGCCGGATCGGCAGCGGGTCCCCCGGGCGTCTTGCCCCCCATATCGGCTACCCGATCAGGCGGGCTCGACGACCTGGCGGCCGTTGTGCTGGCCGCACGACGGGCACGCGACGTGCTGGAGCTTCGGCTGCTTGCAGGCGCGGTTGGAGCAGGGCACCAGCTGCACCGGAGCCGCCTTCCACTGGCTGCGGCGCGAGCGCGTGTTGGATCGCGACATCTTCCGCTTCGGGACGGCCACGAGTAGATCTCCTTATGACGGTCTGCTCGCGGTCGTGCGAGCGAACTTTCCTCCGGAACGAGCTGGACGCTCGTCAGGCTTGCTCAGCTGGGCCCAGGCTTTTCGCCCGCGTTCTCGTCGAAGCGCTCGACGAGTGCGGCCCACCGAGGGTCTATCTTCTCATGCCCGTGTCCGGGCTCGAGATCGGCCCACTTGACACCGCAGTCCGTGCAGAGCCCGGCGCAGTCCTCGGTGCACAGCGGAGCCAGCGGCAGGGCCAGCACGACGGCGTCGCGGACGATGGGTTCGAGGTCGATCCGGTCGTCGACCAGCCGGGGGATCTCGTCCTCTTCGGTGGTCTCCTCGGTGGCCGACCCCGGATAGGCGAACAGCTCCTGGACCTCGACCTCGACCTCTTCGGTCAGCGGGTCGAGGCAGCGGGCGCAGGTGCCCTTCGCGGTGGCCCGTGCGGTACCGCTGACAAGGACGCCTTCGACGACGGACTCGAGCAGCAGGTCGAGTTCCAGCTCGGAGCCGGCTTCGATGGTGATGACATCGGGGACGCCGAGCGGCGTCTCCACCGGCACGCTGCGCTTGACGGCGCGGCTGAGGCCGGCGTGACGGCCGAGCTCACGGGTGTCGATCACCCACGGGCTGCGGTCGTCGAGCTGGGGGGTCTTGTTCTCGGACATCCAGTCCAGGGTACGCACTGGTCGCCACCCCTTTTGAGCTGGGCAGGTCACGCGGGGCTGGGGCGGAGCCGCGGGGCGGCGGGCGGCGGGGCGGCGGGCGCGGGGCGGCGGGCGGCGGGCGGCGGGGCCGAGCAGCCGCGGGGCGGCGCCGGCCGCAGTGGCGGATTCCACGGGGCTGCGAGTCGGCGGGCGGCGGAGCCGCCGAGGCGAGAGCGGTGCGGAGCCTGCGGGGCGGGGGCTCCGGCAAAGCCGGAGTGCCCTGTTCAGCTGCCCACCGGACCGAACGGCACACGGACACCAGCCCCGCACCCCGCCCACACCTCCCCCCACCCCGATCCGAAGCCCCCACACGGCCGGTGGTGCCGGGTCAAGGCACGCTTTCCCGCCTTGACCCGGTACCACCGGCCGTAGTGACAATCAGACTTCGGGGTGGGGGGCACCACGCCCAGACCAGTGGCAACTCCGGGCGAAGCCCGATCAGCAGACCCCGCTCCCCGCGGCAGCAATCGACTTTGCCAGGCCTGTGGACCACCCGAAAACCGAGCCCACCCACCTAGGACTCGGCCGAGCAACCACCCGGAACCCGCTCAAAAAGCTGAGAAGCTCATCACACCTGGTAGTCGTAAAGCGTCGACCGCCCACTCGAACCGGGCAGGTTGGCCGGCGATCGCAGGTGGTTGCGCCCCGAATCGACCGTCCGCAACGTCGTCGCCAGCAGCTCCGAGAACTCCGCCAGCTTCCCGTCCACGTACGCGTCGCAGTCCGCGCGCTGGCGATCCGCCTCCGCGTGCGCCTCGTCGACGATCCTGGCCGACTCCGCGTGGGCCGCCTGGACCACCTCGGTCTGGGCCACCAAGCGGGCCTGCTCGGCCCGGCCGTCCTCGATCGCGCGGTCGTACGCGTCGCGGCCCGCCTGGATCATGCGCTCGGACTCCGCGCGGGAGCGGTCCGTGAGGTTCTGGTACTCCGCCTGGCCCGCCGCCACCGTGCGGTCGGCCTGGTCGTGGGCGTCCGCCAGCATCTGCTCCGCGCGGGCACGGGCGTCGGCGAGGATGCGCTCCGCCTCGTCCGTCGCGTCGGCGATCGTGCGCTCAGCCTCGGCGTTCGCGCCCGCCACCGTCTCGCCCGCCTCCTTGCGGGCCGCGTGGATCAGGTCGTCGCGCTTGTCGAGGACGTCCTGGGCGTCGTCGACCTCGGCGGGGAGGGCGTCGCGGACGTCGTCGAGGAGCTCGAGCACGTCGCCGCGGGGCACCACGCAGCTGGACGTCATCGGGACGCCGCGCGCCTCCTCGACGATGGTGACGAGCTCGTCGAGCGCCTCGAAAACCCGGTACACGGCAACTCCAATCCCCTGTCGCTGCGTCCAGTCTGCCCGCATCCGGCGCGGAAGCGGTGAACGCCACCGGCACCGGGCGTGTCCCCCAGGACCACGCCCGGTGCCGGCTCCCCCTCACGGCAGCACGAACGCCGGATCGGTGATCACCCGCGTCAGTTGCTGCTTGGTCAGCTGCACCGAGTCGGCGGCGTCGTCGGCCGCGTCGACGAGGGTCACCGTCGAGCCGTCGGCCCGGCGGAGGACCCCGACGAAGCCACGCAGCTTCGTGAATCCCCCAGCACTCACGAAGCCGGTTTCGGACACCACCAGCACGGCGCCGCCGGGCTGCGGGATCCGCTCGCAGGCCAGCGCGGACGTCCCCGGTTCCGGGCAGGACCGGGCGATCGGGACGCGGTCGTCCGGCACCTGCCTGCCGTACACCGTCAGCTGGAAGTCCCCCGGCCGCCCGGACGCGTCGGCGAAGGCGGCGGTCACCGCCATCCGGCCGGGACCGATGGCGTCGGCCGGGGACGTGCCGACCGACAGCCTCCGCAGGCCGGGGAGCACCGCGGTCACGGCGTCGGTGAGGGCCTGCCGGATCCGCGCCTGCTCGGCGAGCGGCGGCGGGGACGGCCGAGCGGCCGGCGGCACCGAGGACACCTTGGGCATGAACCACGCGAAGGCCGCGAAGGCCAGCACCGCCGGAACGGCGATCCCCGCCCGGCGCCACCGGGTGTGCCGCGCCGCCCGGTCGGCGACCTCGTCGGTGTCGAAGCCGAGCGGCGGCTCCGCCAGGTCCAGCTCACGCAGCCGGGTTTCGAGTCCGGTCACCACGTGCTCCTCTCCGCGCTGTGCTCGAGCACGCCCCGGAGGGTCTCGAGCCCGCGAGCGGCCTGGCTGCGGACGGTCCCCTCCGAGCAGCGCAGCACCTGGGCGACCTCCGCCGCCGGGAGGTCGGCGCAGTAGCGGAGGACGACCGCGGCGCGTTGTTTCGGCGGCACCTCGGCGAGGGCACGCAGGAGCGGGCCGGAAATCCCGGTCTCGGGTGCGGGCGAGGGCTCGTCCGGCACCACGCCGTCACGGCGTTCGCGACGCCGCCACGGCCGCCGGGACTCGTCGAGCCAGCACCGCAGCAAGACCTGCCGGGCGTAGTTGTCGACCGGTCCGCGCCGGGTGATCTTCGGCCACACCCGGTACAGCTTGAACAGGGCGTTCTGGACCAGATCCTCCGCGAGGTGCCAGTCACCGCACAGCAGGTACGCCGTCCGTCTCAGCGCGCCGGCACGCGCACGGGCGAACTCCCGGAAGTCCGCGTCGTCCGCAGCCCGCATCGCGCCTCCTCGTCCGGTTCCCGGTGTACCTCACGGACGAGGGGGCGCGGCGCGTTGCACGGGTCAGGAATTCGGGTCGATCCGCTTGAACGTGGCGTAGCGGTCGGGCGTGTAGGCCAGCTCGCCCGCCTTGCCGGAGATCACCCGGTCGTTCGTGCCGACGGCGAAGAGCTTGTAGTAGCCCGAAGCGCAGGCCGGGAGCACGCCCTCGCGGTTCTCGTAGGTGGTCCCGGCCGAGGTGCCGTTGCGGACGTTGTCCACGACGGTCTTCGCCGCCGCCGACAGCTGCGAGTAGCCGATCTTCGCCAGGCCCGAGAGGTCGCCGCAGGCGTGCGTGGTCCCGCCGCCGATGTCGATGACCTTGAAGGTGGCGTAGTGGTCGCCGGTGTAGAAGTACTCGCCGGCGCCGCCGGTCACGATCCGGCGCGTGCCGCGGGTGCTCGAACCCGGCGTCGGCACCGTGTACTCGTGGTAGTAGCCCGAGGCGCAGGCCGGGAGGACGCCTTCGCGGTTGTCGAAGACGACGCCGTCGTTCTTCGGGTACGGGAACGGCCCGTTCGTCTGGATCAGGTGGTACGTCGTCGTCGCTTCCGGCGGCAGCGCCGAGAGCGTCGTGTGCGAGAAGCCGGACAGGTTCCCGCAGGCGTTCTGCGCGACGAGGGCGGGGGTGGCCGGGGAATCGGCCGCGGCGGCGGTGACCCCGGCGAAGAGCGTGGCCACGAGCGCGAAAAGGACCGCGACCAGGCGTGATCGGTAGTTGGTCATTTTCGGACCGTAACCCGATTGGATGATCGTCAGGAGACGCCGACGTGAACTCGCGGTCCACCGGGCCGAAGTCCCGACGAACGGAGGGGGCCGAACGACGGGAACCGGACAGGGAGTCCGGTGTGGGATCAGCCCCCGAGCTTCGGGAACTTCTCCGAAAGCCGCTCGTAGACGGTCGCCGGCACGAACCGCTCGATGTCGCCGCCGAGCGCCGCGACCTCCTTGACCAGCGAGCTGGACACGAAGCCGTACGCCGGGTTGTTCGCCATCAGCAGCGTCTCGACGCCGGTGAGCTCGCGGTTCATCTGCGCCATCTGCAGCTCGTAGTCGAAGTCGCTGACCGAGCGCAGGCCCTTGGCGACCGCCGCGATGCCGTTCTCGCGGCAGTAGTCGACGAGCAGGCCCTCCCACGAGTCGACGCGGACGTTCGGCAGCTCCACGGTGATCTCGCGCAGGATCTCCAGGCGCTCCTCGATGTCGAAGACGCCCTTCTTGTTCTTGTTCACCCCGACCAGGACGACGATCTCGTCGAACAGGCGGCTCGCCCGCTCGATGATGTCGAGGTGCCCGTTGGTGGCCGGGTCGTAGGAACCGGGACAGACCGCACGCCGCATGGCGCGGACGCTACCGTGCCCGCCCCGGTCTCCGCCGCGTGGTTCACGCCACAGCCGTGTACTCCGCCCAGAAGACGGCCGTGTCGCCGTACTTCTTCGTGCGCGCCGGCTCGAAGCCCGGCGGCCAGTCCGGCTCGCCGTCGCGGGCGGCGCGCTCGACCACGACCAGTGCCGAGGGCCCCAGCCAGCCACCCGCGGCCAGCGCCGCCAGCACGGCCCCGAGCGCGGCCGCGTCCACGGCGTACGGCGGGTCGGCGAGCACGAGGTCGAACGCGGCGGGGGCGGGCGCCGCGACCACCGCCTCGACCTGCCCGGCCCGGACCGTGCCGCCCAGGCCCAGCGCGGCGACGTTGCCGCGCAGGACGTCCACCGCCCGCCGGTCGGACTCGACGAACAGCGCGTCCGCCGCGCCGCGGGAGAGGGCTTCGAGGCCGAGCGCGCCGGAGCCGGCGTAGAGGTCGAGGACCCGGGCGCCGTCCAGCTCGCCCGCCGTCTCCAGGGCGTTGAACAGGGCTTCCCGCACGCGTTCCGACGTCGGCCGGGTGCCCTTCGGCGGCACCTTGAGCCGCCGTCCGCCCGCCGTCCCGGCCACGATCCTGGTCACCCCCCGATTGTGGGGGACGGCACGCGGCGCGGATGACCGGGACACGGGTGTCCCCGCCCGGGCCACCGCGTAGAGTCGTTCTTCGCCCTCGGAGGCGATCCCAAAGCTGTCAAGGAGCCATGCGTGTCCGAACCTCGGGTCAGACGGGCCGAGATCGCCATCGAGCAAGCCCACGTCGATCGCGTGTACACCCGTCTGGACGAACTGCGGGCGCAGGCCGAGGCCATGCGCACGAAGGGCTACGAGATCGGCCAGGGAGCGCAGCGCGAGGCGATCTTCGAACAGGCGTCGATGCTGTTCGAGCGGGACATGATGGTCTACCACGCCAACCAGACGCTGCAGACGCTCGACGCCGAGTACGAGGGCCTCGTCTTCGGCAGGCTCGACGACCGCGAGGGAGAACGCACCTACGTCGGCAGGCTCGGCATCCGCGACGCCGAGTTCGACAACCTCGTCACGGACTGGCGTGCGCCGGCCGCGGCGGCGTTCTACCAGGCCACCGCCGAGGAACCGATGGACGTCGTGCGGCGGCGGGTGATCCGCTGCTCGGGCCAGAACGTCCTCGACGTCGACGACGACGTGCTGATCGCCGACGCCGTGCCCGACGACATGCAGATCGTCGGCGAAGGCGCGCTGATGGCCGCCCTGGGGCGCTCGCGCGGCGAGAAGATGCGCGACATCGTCGCGACCATCCAGAAGGAGCAGGACGAGGTCATCCGGGCGCCCTGGCGCGGTGTCACCGAGATCACCGGCGGGCCGGGCACCGGGAAGACCGCGGTCGCGCTGCACCGCGCCGCGTACCTGCTGTACCGCTACCGGCGTCAGCTCGGCGGGGCCGGCGTGCTGGTGATCGGGCCGTCGGGCGTGTTCACCAGCTACATCTCGCGGGTCCTCCCCTCCATGGGGGAAACCAACGTCGAGCTGCGCGCGCTCGGCGAGGTCCTCGACGGCCTGGAGGCGACCCGGCAGGACGCGGCGCCGCTCGCCGCCGTCAAGGGATCGCTGCGGATCCGGAAGGTGCTGCTGCGGGCGCTGCGCGACACGCCTCCGGAGGCGCCGGAGGAGATGCGGATCGTCTACCGCGGCGAGGTGCTGAAGCTCGGCGCGCGCGAGCTGGAGAAGGTCCGCCGCAAGGCCCACACGCAGGGCGCGCCGCCGAACCGGTCGCGGATCCGGGCGGCCGAGCTGCTGCTGGACGCCCTCGCCGCCAAGGCCGAGGAGCACGCGAAGGACGACGGCAGGCAGATCGACCGCGCCGAGCTGATCACCGACCTCGGCGAGCGGATCGACTTCCACCGCTTCCTCGTCGTGTGGTGGCCGGTGCTGTACCCGGCGCAGATCCTCAAGTGGCTGGGCGAGGAGAAGCGGCTGGCCGCGGCCGCGAAGGGCGTGCTGAACCGCCAGGAGATCTCGATGCTGGCCGCGGACTTCGCGGACCGGTCGCGGGGCTGGTCGATCGCGGACGTGGCGCTGCTGGACGAGCTGCGCGTGCTGGTCGGGCCGCCGCCGAAGCGCAAGCGGCGGCAGGTGCTCGAGGCCGAGCCGGAACGCTCGGGCGGGGCGCCGACGCGGCCGGAGCACTACGACGAGTACTCGCACGTGGTCGTCGACGAGTCGCAGGACCTTTCGCCGATGCAGTGGCGGATGGTGGGCAGGCGCGGCAAGTACGCGAGCTGGACGGTGGTCGGCGACCCGGTGCAGAGCTCGTGGCCGGACCCCGCGGAGGCGGCCACGGCCCGCGACCAGGCCTTCGGCGTCAAGACCGCCCGGCGGCGGTACACGCTGCGCACGAACTACCGGAACTCGGCGGAGATCTTCGACCTGGCGGCGAAGGTGGTGGCCGGGCACGCGGAGGCGGGCGAGCTGCCGGTGGCGGTCCGCCGCACCGGCGTGGAGCCGGAGGTCCGCCCGGTGGAGGCGGCCGGGCTGGCCGCGGCGACGCAGGCGGCGGTCAAGGAACTGCTGGGCGCGGTGGAGGGCACGGTCGGCGTCATCACGGCGATGGACCGGGTGCCGGAGGTCGCGGGCTGGCTGCCGGGGCAGGCGGACGAGCGGCTGAAGGTCGTGGGCAGCCTGGACTCGAAGGGCCTGGAGTACGACGCGGTGGTGCTGGTCGAGCCGGTCGACCTCGTGCGCGAGTCGATGACGGGCCGCCGGGTGCTGTACGTGGCGCTGACCCGGGCGACGCAGCAGCTGATCGTGCTCGCCTCGGACCCGGACTGGATCCCGGCCGCCTGATCCGGGCGCCCCGACGCGGGCTCGGGTGCGGGGGAGTCGCACGGGAGCCCGCATCGGGGCGCGCTTGCGGGGAGGTCACACGCTGAAGGGCCCCTTCGCGGAGCGGGAGGCGGGTTCCCGTGTCCTCGAAGGAGCCCTTCAGACCCCCGGTGAAATGAACGTCGTGGGACGAACCGTCCGAGGGCATGTCTAGTCGATCCGGGTTGTTCGGTGTCCGCGCTCACCCACCGAACAACAACGCCGAACAACCCGGTCAGGGGCAGGGCGGGGTGTAGCCGAGGTCCGGGAAGCTCTCGCTCCACTCGGCTTCGGTGATCCGGGGCGAGACCGCCGCGCAGATCCGTTCGGCCGCCCGGTCGGGGTCGGCCTCCCAGAACCGCACGGTGCCGTCCGCGCCCGCGCCCGCCAAGGTGTGGCCGTCCGGCGCGTACTGGGCGACGTAGACGCGGTCGCGCTGCTCGGGCAGGACCGCGTACGGCGCCGCCGTGGCGACGTCCCACAGCCGGATCGTCCGGTCGTAGCTGCCGGACGCCAGCGTCCCGCCGTCGCCGTTGAAGGACACCGACATGACGATGTCGGCGTGGCCTTCCAGCACCGCAGGCGGCGGCACGTGCGCCGGGTCCGAGACGTCCCAGAGGCGCACCATCCGGTCGGCGCTCGCCGTGGCGACGTGCCTGCCGTCGGGGCTGTAGGCGATCGAGAAGATCGTGTCGGTGTGCCCGGTCAGCTTGGCCAGCGGCCGCGGGGCCCGGGGCGCCGAGATGTCCCAGAGCCGCGCGGTGTGGTCCCAGCCGGCGGTGGCCAGGGTCCGGCCGTCGGGGCTGAAGGCGAGGGTGTGGACGTCGTCGTCGTGGCCTTCGAGCTTGGCGATCTCGACCGGCCGCAGCCGGTCGGTGAGGTCCCAGAGGCGGGCCGTGTGGCCCTGGCCTGCGGTGGCGAGGAGCCGGCCGTCCGGGCTGAACGCGACCGCGTCGATGTCGTCGGTGTAGGGGTTGAACAGCACCGGCGGCCCGGGGTGGGCCGGGTCGGTGATGTCCCGCAGCGTCATCGTGTGGTCCCAGCTGCCGGTGGCCAGGGTGCGGCCGTCCGGGCTGACGGCGACACCGCAGACCGCGTTGCCGAACCCGCCGATCGTGGCCGTCGGCCGCGGCGCGCGCGGGTCGGTGAGGTCGTGCAGCCGCACGGTTTCGTCGTAGCCGCCGGAAACCATCAGCTTGCCGCCGGGACCGAAGGTGACGTGGCACGCCTGGGCCGTGTGCGCGGGGATGCCCGGGCCGGGCAGGTCCCAGAGCCGGGCGGACTGGTCGTCGCTGGCCGTGGCGAGGGCGTGGCCGTCGCGGGTGAACACCGCGGAGACGACGGCGCCGATGTGCCCGGGCAGCGACTGCAGCTCGCGCGGCTGCCGCGGGTCGGCGACGTCCCACAGCCGGGCCGTGCGGTCGAAGCCGGTGGTGGCGAGCGTGTGCCCGTCGGCGGCGAAGGCCACCGAGCGCACGGTCGCCTTGTGCGAGGTCAGCGACGCCAGCGGCACCGGGTGGGCCGGGTCCGCGATGTCCCACAGCCGCGCGGTCTGGTCCTGGCTCGCCGTGGCGAGAACGGGCCCGGCGGGGCTGAACGCGACCGAGTGCACGACGTCGGTGTGCCCTTCGACCACCCCGAGCTGGCCCCGCGAAGCGACGTCCCAGACGCGGGCCGTCTTGTCGGCCGACGCGGAGGCGAGCAGCCGGCCGTCGCCGCTGAAAGCGAGGTTGTTGACGTAGGAGGTGTGCCCGGTCAGCTCCCCCGACGGCCGCGGGTGCCCGGGGTCGGTCGTGTCGTAGAGCCGGATCGTGCCCTTGACGTCGGCGGTCGCCAGCAGCGGCCCGGCCGGGCTGAACGCGACGGCGTAGGCCTTGCCCGCGTGCTTTTCGATCGTGGTGCCGGGCCCGGGCCGGGCCGGGTCGGAGACGTCCCAGACGCGGACGGTGCCGTCGAAGCCCGCGGTGGCGACGGTCCGGCCGTCGGCCGCGAAGGCGACGTTGTTCACGTTGCCTTCGTGCCCGGCGAGCACGCCCAGCGGCGCCGGGTGGTGCGGGTCGTGGATGTCCCAGAGCCGGGCCGTGCCGTCCCAGCTGGCCGTGGCGACGACCTGCCCGTCCGGCCGGAGGGCGACGGTGTTGACCCGGCCGGTGTGCCCGGTGAGCCGCGTCGCGTACGGCGAGCCGAACATGCCGAGCAGGCCGCTGCGCTCCTCGGCCCCCGGATCGAGCCGGTAGGCGGCGAGCGCGAGCTGCGCGGCCAGCGCGGGGTTGGTGGCGCGCATGGCCAGCGCCTGGCCGGCGACCTTCTGCGCGAGCGCGTTGTTGCGCTGCTCGGTGGCCGTGGTCTCGGCGCGGACGGCGTAGACGGTGGCCGCCACGGCGAAGACCAGCAGCACCGCCAGCAGCGCGACCAGCTGGCGCAGCCGCCGCGTGCGCCGCCGGTCGCGTTCCAGCTCGGCGTGCTCGACGGCGAGGCTCGCGTCGAGGAACCGCCGTTCCCGGCGGGACAGCGCGGAGTCCTGGCGCGCGGCCCACTCCCGGGCGATCGCCAGCCGGGTGCCGCGGTAGAGCCAGCCCGGGTCTTCGGCGACGGACTCCCAGGCGCCGGTCGCCTCGGTGAGCTGCCGGTGGACGCGCAGGCCTTCGCGGTCTTCGGTGAGCCACTCGCGCAGCCGCGGCCAGCCGCGGATGAGGGCTTCGTGGGTGATCTCGATGCCGGTGTCGTCGAGGGTGACCAGCCGGGCCGCGGCCAGCTCGGCGAGCACCACGGCGGTGTCGGCGTCGTCGGCGTCGAGCTCGGCGCGGCCGATGCGCCGCTTGGTGTCCTCGGTGCCTTCGCCGAGCGCGGTCATCCGGAGGAAGATCTGCCGCGCCAACCGCTGCTGCCGCGCCGACAGCTTGGCGTAGGTGCCTTCGGACGTCTGCGCGATGGCCCGCTCGATGCCGCCGGTCGACTCGTAGCCGGCGAGGGTCAGCGTGGTGCCGCGCCGACGGCGCCACGTCTCCAGCAGCGCGTGCGAAAGCAGCGGCAGCACGCCGGGCTGGCCGGTGGCGTCCGCGACCAGCCGGGAGACCAGGGCGTTCTCGACGCGGTACCCGGTGTCGACGGCGGGCCGCGAGATGGCCTGCCGGAGCTCCTCGGTCGTCATCGGGCCGACCAGGACCTGGGCGTCCTGCATGGCCTCGGCGAGTTCGGCGTGCCGCGCGCAGTGGGTGTAGAAGTCGGTGCGGATGCCGAGCACGACCCGGGTGCGGCTGCCCGGTTCGGTGGTCGCGGTGACGAGCGCGTCGAGGAACCGGGCCTGCTCCTGGTCGTCCTGGCAGAGCGTGAAGACCTCCTCGAACTGGTCGACGACCAGCACGAGGTCTTCTTCGCCGCTGTCGGCCAGCTGACGGGCGGCGAGGCCGAGGTTGCGCGGGTGCGCGGCGAAGTCGTCGAGCAGGGCGCCGGGCGCGACACCGAGCGCGGCGGCGAACTTGACCGCGCACTCCTGCAGCGGGCGGTGGCCCGGGGTGAGCAGCACGACCGGCCCTTTCACCGAGGGCAGCAGACCGGCCCGCAGCAGGGACGACTTCCCCGAACCGGACGCGCCGAGCACGGCGAGAAAACGTTGTCTCGTGAGTCTTTCGACGAGTTTTTCGACAAGCCGTTCCCGGCCGAAGAATCGTTCCGCGTCGGCGGGTCCGAAAGCGGCCAGCCCGACGTACGGCGGAATTTCCCCTGGTTCCGGCTCGGGCGGTGAATCGGCACCGTCCGGCCGCGACTCTTCGGCGACGGCGTGCCAGCGTTCCGCCCATTCCCCCGGCACCCCGCCGCAGGCCCGGACGTAGGCCAAGGTGACCGCCAGGCTGGGGAGTTTCCGCCCGCCGGCGGCCTCCGACAGCGTGCCGGCGGAGTAGTGCGCGCGCCGCCCGAGCTCGCGGTAGGTCGGATTCCCGGCGCTCTCGCGCAACCGCCGCAGATCGGCGGCGAATTCGGTCAGCAGATCATCCCCGGGATCCAAGGGTCGCTCGGGACGCGGCACCCGGCCCTCCTGTTGTTCATTTTCCGATTCGCCCACCGTAGCCAATCGGGCGGCATCAGGTGGCGGAATCCAGCCGACGGCGAACGGCGTCCCGGTCGACGCCCAGTTCCACCAGCAGATCGGCCGCCGGATCGGGTGGGGTCAGCCGCACGAGCGCCCGCAGCAGCCGGCCCGGCTCGCGCGGGCGCGGCACCCCGCGGATCGCCTCGTTGACGACCGCGCGCGCCCCGGACGTCAACGCTCCCGGCTTCCCGCGCCGCGGCGGGACTTCCGCCGGGCGGAGGCCGTCGACGTCGATGCCGAGCGCCGCCAGTGCCGCCCGGTCGAGGCGGTCGAGGGCCGCGCGGGCCGCGGTCAGGTCCGTACCCAGGGTGCGGGCGCAGTCCGGATCGTGCAGCAGGCCCAGCAGCAGGTGTTCGGTGCCGAGCCGCCGGTCGCCGCGGCGGCGGGACTCCTCGAGGGCCGCCGTCACCACCGCGGCGAAGGGGCTCTTGGCGATCAGCCGGTCGAGCACGAGCGCCTCATTTCCCGTACTTGGCGTGCACGGACTGGCGGGCGACGCCGAGCGCGTCCCCGATCTGCTCCCAGGACCAGCCCCGGTCCCGCGCGTGCGCGACGGCCGCCGCTTCGACCTGCTCGGCGAGCCGGTGCAGGGCGCCCACCGCCCGCAGCGCGACCGCCGGATCGGTTTCCGAGACGCGTCCGGCCAGCTCTTCCGCTTCCACGGGTGTCAGTCTAGCCTGACATCCTCGTCAGTTTGAACTGACACCAGGGAGGGCGTCATGGAAATCGCGGTGATCGGAGCGGGCCCGGTGGGCCTGATGCTGGCGGCGGAGCTGCGGCTCGGCGGCGCCGCCCCGGTGGTCCTGGAGCGGCGCGCGGTCCCCGACCCGCGGCCGCGGGCCAACGGCCTCGTCGGCCGGATCGTCGAGCAGCTCGACCACCGCGGGCTCCTCGGCCGGTTCCGGGCCGAAGCGGCGTTCGCCGGGCCGGTCCCCCGCTTCCCGTTCGGGCCGGTGCCGCTGGACTTCACGCCACTCGCGCGCTCGCCGCTGCACTCGCTCCTGGTGCAGCAGCCGCGGATCGAGGCCGTGCTGGCCGAACGCGCCACCGAGCTCGGCGCCGAGCTCCGGCGCGGGCACGAGCTGGTGAGCCTCGACCCGTTCACCGTCCGCGGCCCGGACGGCGAGTACCGCGCGGACCCGGAGTACGTCGTCGGCTGCGACGGCGCGCACAGCCGCGTCCGCGAGCTGGCCGGGATCGGCTTTCCCGGCACCACCGACGGCGAACTGCTGCGGCTCGGCCACTTCCGGGCGGAGGCGCCGCTGTCCGGCGCGACCGGCGGCTGGCGGCGCCGGCCGGGCGGCCGCGTGCTGGTGACGTCGCTGACGCCGGGTGTCGTGATCGTCGGCGTCCGTGAAGTGACGCCGGAGCCGCCCGGCGAGCCGACGTTGGCGGAGTTCCGCGCCGCCCTCCGGCGGGTCCTCGGCGAAGACCTCCCCCTCGGCGAACCGCTCTGGCTGTCGCGGACGACGAGTTCGGCGCGGCTCGCCTCGCGGTACCGGGCCGGCCGCGTGCTCCTGGCCGGCGACGCCGCCCACCTCTTTCCCGCCGGGGGGTCCTCGCTCAACGTCGGGCTGCTGGACGCGGTCAACCTCGGCTGGAAGCTCGCCGCCGTCGTGCGCGGTTCGGCACCGGAAAGCCTCCTCGACAGCTACCACGCCGAACGGCACCCGGTGGCCGCGCGGACGTTGACGCACACCCGCGTCCAAGCCCTGCTCGACCGCCTGACCGGCGAAGACGGCGATGCGCTGCGGACGCTCTTCGGCGAGCTGGCGGCGTTCCCCGAGCCGGCCCGGCGGCTCGGGGAGCTCCTGCGGGACGCCGACGAGCTGCCCTACGTGCCCGACCTGCCGCTGACCGTCGGCGGCGAGCCGACCCGGGTGGCCGAAGTCATGCGCGCCGCGCGGAC
Source organism: Amycolatopsis sp. NPDC004747 (assembly GCF_053601335.1). Taxonomy (NCBI): domain Bacteria; kingdom Bacillati; phylum Actinomycetota; class Actinomycetes; order Pseudonocardiales; family Pseudonocardiaceae; genus Amycolatopsis; species Amycolatopsis sp. NPDC004747. The sequence continues at coordinate 502,895 of NZ_JBSGBQ010000002.1, forward strand.
GGTGTTGTTCGACTTCGCCGACCGCGCCGACCTGCGGGAGGCGGCCGGGGCGGGCGTGAACATCGTCACAGCCGAGTGCCCGGACGCCCCGGCCGACGCGCTGCTCGTGCGTCCGGACGGCGTGGTGGCCTTCCGCGGCGGTGATCCCGCGGCGTTGCGGGAAGCAATGACGGCACCGGGGCGTTGACCCCGGTTGTGAGCTCACTGCCTGACGTGCCGCTGTCCGTGCTCGACCTGTCCCCGGTTTCGGAGGGGAACACCGTCGGCGAGACGCTGCGCAACACCCTGGACCTCGCCCGCGCCGCGGAACGGCTGGGCTACCACCGCTACTGGCTGGCCGAGCACCACAACATGCCCGGCATCGCCAGCTCGGCCACCGTCGTGCTGATCGGGCACGTCGCCGACGCCACCGAACGCATCCGCGTCGGGTCGGGCGGCATCATGCTGCCCAACCACGCCCCGCTGGTCGTCGCCGAGCAGTTCGGCACCCTGGAGGCGTTCCACCCCGGCCGGATCGACCTCGGCATCGGCCGCGCGCCCGGCACCGACCAGCGCACCGCGCTCGCCCTGCGCGGGCCGGGCGGGCTGTCCGCGGAGAACTTCCCGGAGCACCTGCAGGAGCTGATCGGCTACTTCACCCACTCGGAGGCCCGCGGGGTCAACGCGGTGGTGGCCGAGGGCAACCAGCCGCCGGTGTGGCTGCTCGGTTCGAGCGGCTTCAGCGCCCAGCTCGCCGGCCGGCTCGGGCTGCCGTTCTCCTTCGCGCACCACTTCGCCGCCGAGAACACCATCCCGGCCGTGCAGCTCTACCGCGAGAACTTCCGGCCCGGCGTGCTCGAGGAGCCGTACGTGATGCTCGGCGTGTCCGTGGTCGCCGCCGAAACCGACGAGCGCGCCCGCTTCCTGGCCGGCCCGAGCGGACTGACGTTCCTCAGCCTCCGCCGCGGCCGTCCGATCGCGCTGCCGACACCGGAAGAGGCCGCGGAGTACCCGTACACCGAAATGGACCGTGCGTTCCTCGCCGAGCGCTTCGGGTCCAGCGTCGTCGGCTCGCCGGAGACCGTCCAAAAGGGACTCGAGCAGCTGCTGGCCGACACCGGCGCGAACGAGCTGATGGTCACCACGATGGTCCACGGCCACGCCGACCGCATCCGCTCCTACGAACTCCTCGCCGACCTCAAGTCCTGACCCGTACCCGGCCGGACGACACGCGTACACCGAAGGACGACACGGCCGCGCCCGCCGGGTTTCCCGTGTCGTCCAGCTGGGTACGCGTGTCGTCCGGCGGGGTACGCGTGTCGTCTGTTCCGGTACGCGGGAATTGACAACGCGCGGGGAATTGTCAAGCCCGTGCGCGCCGGGAGCGGAGGTTCTTTTCCTTCGTTGACAACAAGATCGGGTCCGTTTGTCAGCACCGGACAAGAAATGCTCGGTTACCAGCCCGTGACCCCGTGATCCTGCTCAAGTTCTTGTCTCCCAGCAAGGCCGTCGTTAGCGTACCGACCAGTAGGAAACGGCACGGTGCCCCCGAGACCGTGAATGGCCGGAATTTGTTACCCCGTTCGGACCATTTCCCTTTAGTCTTCTCGGGCGTATTCGTCGTGCCGCCGAAACCGCTGGAGGCACACGAATGGCCGAACGGACGACGACGGCGTCGTTCCCGGGGGCGGCCGCACTGCGGCAGACCGGCCGGCTTTACGGGCTCGGTTTCGACGTCGTCCGGCTGACCTTCCGCCGCCCGTTCCAGGTGCGTGAGCTGATCCAGCAGTTCTGGTTCATCGCGAGCGTGTCGATCCTGCCGACGGCGCTGGTCTCGATCCCGTTCGGCGCGGTGATCGCGCTGCACATCGGCTCGCTGACCACGCAGATCGGCGCGCAGTCCTTCACCGGCGCGGCGAGCGTGCTGGCGATCATCCAGCAGGCCAGCCCGATCGTCACGGCGCTGCTCATCGCCGGCGCCGGCGGCAGCGCGATGTGCGCTGATCTCGGCTCCCGCACCATCCGCGAAGAAATCGACGCGATGGAGGTCCTCGGCGTCTCGCCGGTCCAGCGCCTCATCGTGCCGCGGGTGCTCGCCGCGATGGGGGTCGCGGTCTTCCTCAACGGCATGGTCAGCGTCGTCGGCGTGCTCGGCGGCTACTTCTTCAACGTGATCATGCAGCACGGCACCCCGGGCGCCTACCTGGCGAGTTTCTCCGCCCTCGCCCAGCTTCCGGACCTGTGGATCAGCGAGATCAAGGCGCTCATCTTCGGCTTCGTCGCCGGGGTCGTGGCCTCCTACCGCGGCCTCAACCCCAAGGGCGGCCCGAAGGGCGTCGGCGACGCGGTCAACCAGTCGGTGGTCATCACCTTCCTGCTGCTGTTCGTGCTGAACCTGATCCTCACCACCGTCTACCTGCAACTCGTCCCGCCCAAGGGGAGCTAGAAGTGACGACCACGGACCTCCCGAGAGCAGCTCGGGTACGCGAGGCCGTCGACCGCCGGTTCGGCTTCCTCGACACCCTCGGCGACCAGATCCTCTTCTTCCTCCGCGCGATCGCCTGGACCCCGCGCGCCCTGCACCGCTACCTGCGCGAAGTCGTCCGCCTGCTGGCCGAGGTCAGCTTCGGCAGCGGCGCGCTGGCCGTCATCGGCGGCACGATCGGCGTGATGATCGGGATGACCGTGGCGACCGGCACGGTCGTCGGCCTCCAGGGCTACTCCGCGCTGAACCAGGTCGGGACGTCGGCGTTCGCCGGGTTCGTCTCCGCCTACTTCAACACGCGCGAGATCGCGCCGCTGGTCGCCGGCCTGGCCCTGAGCGCCACCGTCGGCTGCGGCTTCACCGCGCAGCTCGGCGCGATGCGGATCTCCGAGGAGATCGACGCCCTCGAGGTCATGGGCATCCCCAGCGTCCCGTACCTGGTGACGACCCGGGTGATCGCGGGCTTCCTCGCCGTCATCCCGCTGTACGCGATCGGGCTGCTGTCCAGCTACCTCGCGTCGCGGCAGGTCACCGTCTGGTTCTACGGCCAGTCCGCGGGCACCTACGACCACTACTTCCTGCTGTTCCTGCCGCCCGGCGACGTGCTGTGGTCGTTCGGGAAGGTCCTGGTGTTCAGCGTCGTGGTGGTCATGGCGCACTGCTACTACGGCTTCCGCGCGAGCGGCGGCCCGGCCGGCGTCGGGGTCGCGGTGGGCCGCGCGGTGCGCACCGCGATCGTCGCGATCAGCGTCCTCGACTTCTTCCTGTCCCTGGCGATCTGGGGCGCGACGACGACCGTGCAGGTGGCCGGATGAGACGCGAAACCCGCCACAAGGCCGGGGTCCGCACCGCGGGCGTGCTGTTCCTGGCCGTGATGGGCGTCCTCGTGACGCTGTCCATCAAGGTGTACGACAAGGACTTCGTCACCACCGTCCCGGTGACGCTCAAGGCGAGCCGCATCGGCAACCAGCTCTCCCCCGGCGGCCAGGTCAAGGCCCGCGGCGTGCTCGTCGGCGAGATCCGCGGCGTCCGGGCGACGCCGCAGGGCGCCGAGATAGCGCTTGCTCTGGAGCCGGGCAAAGTGGACATGCTGCCCCGCAACGTCTCCGCGCTGCTCGTCCCGAAGACGCTGTTCGGCGAACGGTACGTCCAGCTGTCCATCCCGGACGGCGAGCGGGCCCCGCACCTGGTCGCCGGCGACGTCATCGAGCAGGACCGGTCGGCCAACGCGGTCGAGCTGGAACGGGTCTTCGACAACCTCCTCCCGGTGCTCCAGGCGGTCCAGCCGCAGAAGCTGGCGACGACCCTGACCGCGGTTTCGACGGCCCTGGAGGGACGCGGCGAGCAGCTCGGCAAGACCATCGGCACCGCCGCGGACTACCTCAAGGAATTCAACCCCGACCTCCCGCAGCTCACTTCGGACCTGAAGGACCTCGCGACGGTTTCGCGGCTCTACGGCGACATCGCGCCCGACCTCCTGGACGCGCTCACCGACTCCGCCGTCACGCTCAACACGGTCAAGGAGAAGCAGTCCGACCTCGCCGGGGTGTACCAGCAGGTGACGTCCTCGTCCCAGGAGGTCGCCACCTTCCTGGCCGCCAACCGGGACAACCTCATCTCCCTGGCCGCCGACAGCCGCGCGCCACTGGAGATCGCGGCGAAGTACTCCCCCAGCTTCGCCTGCACCATCGGCTCGCTCAACGCACTGAGAGGCTCCATGGACAAGGTGCTCGGCGCGGGCACCGGTGAACCGGGCGTGCACGCCGAAGTCGCGATCGTGCCCGACAGCGGCAAGTACCTGCCCGGCGGCCGGGACGACCCGCGCTTCACCGGCGGCGGCGAGCCGCGGTGCTACCCCTCCGGCGTCTCCCCGACGATCGGCACCGCCGCGGCGGCCCCGGGGACCACCGGGCACCCGCTGCTCACCGGCGGCCGGGGTGACCTCGGGCTCCCGAACTCGCCGCAGGAGCAGCAGCTGCTGTCCACGCTCCTCGCCCCGTCGATCGGGGTGCCGACGGCCGAGGTCCCGGGCTGGAGCAGCGTGCTCGTCGGCCCGCTCTTCCGCGGCACGGAGGTGACGCTCAAGTGAGGAACATCGCCGCCCCGCTGATCAAGAGCCTGATCTTCATCGCCGTCACCGTGCTGGCGACGACGGTGCTCGCCATCTCCATCACGAACTCCGGCGTCGGCGCCACCGAGCGCTACACGGCCAAGTTCCTCGACGCGACTTCGCTCAACGTCGGCGACGACGTGCGGATCTCCGGGGTCCGCGTCGGCCAGGTCGAATCCCTCGACATCGGCGACCGCAACCGCGCGGTGGTCGGGTTCTCCCTCGACCAGGGCCGTCGGCTGCCCGCCGACGTCCGCGCGGTCATCAAGTACCGCAACATGGTCGGCCAGCGGTACGTCGCCCTCGAGCGCGGGAACACCGGCACCCGGGAGCAGCTGCCGCAGGGTGCGGAGATCCCGCTGGACCGCACGACACCCGCGCTGGACCTCACCGACCTCTTCAACGGCTTCAAACCGCTCTTCCAGGCGCTGTCGCCGAACGACGTCAACGAGCTCTCCGGCGAAATCGTCCAGGTGCTCCAAGGCGAAGGCGGCACCGTCGAGAGTCTGCTGCAGCACACCGGTTCCCTGACCACCACCCTCGCCGGGCGCGACAAGGTGATCGGCGAGGTGATCGGGAACCTCAACACGGTCCTGAACACGGTCAACGGCAAGGGCGACGCGCTGGCGAACCTCGTGTCCACGCTGCGTCAGCTGGTCTCCGGCCTGGCCGGCGACCGCGCCGCGATCGGCGACGCCATCAGCGGCATCGGCGCGCTGACCGAGTCGGCCGCCGGGCTGTTCGAGCAGGCCCGCCCGCCGCTGAAGGACAGCATCGCCGGCCTGCAGGAGGTCGCGGGCACGCTGGCCCAGAACCAGTCCGATGTGGACAGCTTCCTGACCAACCTGCCGGTGAAGTTCACCGAAATCGGCCGGACCGCCTCCTACGGATCGTGGATGAACTTCTTCCTCTGCCGCGCCACGCTCGAAGCCACGCCCCCGCGCGGAGTGCTGACCCACACGGCGAGGTGCGGATCGTGAAGTCCTTCAAGGAACGCAACCCGATCGTCCTCGGCGTCGTGGGCAGCATCGGCCTGGCCGCCCTGCTCACCGTCACGCTCAACTACGACAACCTGCCGGTCGTCGGCGGCGGCACGACGTACGCGGCCGAGTTCTCCGAGGCCGCGGGCCTGCAGCCGGACGACGAGGTCCGGATCGCCGGCATCAAGGTCGGCGAGGTCCGCACGGTCGCGCTGGCCGACGACCACGTCCTGATCTCCTTCCGGGTCAAGAACGCCTGGATCGGCGACCGCACGTCCGCCGAGATCAAGATCAAGACGTTGCTGGGCCGCAAGTTCCTCGCGCTCAACCCCACCGGCGACGACGTCCAGGACCCCGATCGGCCCATCCCGCGGAGCCGGACGGTCACGCCCTACGACGTCACCGACGCCTTCAACGGCCTCGCCGACACCGTCGGCGCGATCGACACCAAGCAGCTCGCGGACAGCTTCACGACGTTGTCGGACACCTTCCGCAACTCCCCCGAGCACGTCCGCAGCGCGCTCGACGGCCTGTCCCAGCTGTCCAAGACGGTCTCCAGCCGCGACGGCGAGATCGCCGAACTGCTGGCCAACGCGCGGAAGCTGACCACGACGCTGGCGAACTCGAACGACGACTTCGAGAAGCTGATCGGCGACGGCAACCTGCTGCTCACCGAGCTGAACAGCCGCCGCGACGCGATCCGCGACCTGCTGGACGGCTCGGCGCGGCTGGCGACCCAGCTCAGCGGGCTGGTGCAGGACAACAACGACGCGCTCAAGCCGGCCCTGCAGTCGCTCAACCAGGTCACCGACCTGCTCAAGCGGCAGAACGACAACCTCTCCAAGGGCCTGCAGCTGGCCGGCCCGTACTTCCGGGTGCTCACCAACACGGCGGGCAACGGCCACTGGGTCGACGCCTACCTCTGCGGGCTGCTGCCCGAGAACCACGACCCCTGCACCCCGCCGAAGAACAAGGGAGGAGCGAAGTGAGCGCGCTGACCACCACCCGCGCCGGCGTCCTGGCGAGCCGGTTCGTCGCCGCCGCCCTACTGCTCGCCCTCGTCGTTTCGGCGGCGCTGTGGTGGGTGTTCTCCGGCTCCGGCCAGCACCACGTCACCGCGTTCTTCACCCGCGCGGTCGGCGTCTACCCCGGTTCCGACGTCCGTGTGCTCGGCGTCCGGATCGGCCAGGTCGACTCGGTCACGCCGGAGGGCGAGCAGGTGCGGGTGACCATGAGCGTCGACGGCTCGGTCGGCGTCGCCGAGGACACCACGCTCCTGGTGATCGCGCCCAGCGTCGTCGCCGACCGCTACCTGCAGTTCGCCAAGCCGGCCCGGGGCGGCCCCCGGCTGCCCGACGGCGCGACGATCCCGATCCGGCGGACGGCCACCCCGGTGGAGCTCGACCAGCTCTACGCCAGCCTCGACACGATCTCGAAGGCACTCGGCCCGAACGGCGCCAACTCCCAGGGGGCGCTGTCGGACCTGCTGAAGACCGGCGCGCAGACCCTGCAGGGCAACGGCAGCGCGTTCAACGACAGTGTCCGCAACTTCGCCCAGCTGGCCCGCACGCTGGCCGGGAACTCGAACGACCTGTTCGGCACCGTCACCGAGCTGCAGCAGTTCACCACCATGCTGGCCACCAACGACAACCAGGTCAGCACCGTGAACCAGCAGCTGGCGCAGATCTCCGGCACCCTCGCGGCCAACAGCGGCGAGCTGGCGCGGGCCCTCGACGGCCTCGGCCGCGCGCTCGCCGACGTCCAGGCGTTCATCCGGGACAACCGCGGCGCGCTCAAGGCCGATGTGGACAACCTGGTGACGACCACCCGGACCCTCGTCGAGCAGCGCGCGTCGCTGGCCGAAACGCTCGACGTCGCGCCGCTGGCGGTGGCGAACGTGCTCAACGCGGTCGACCCGGCCACCGGACGGCTGCTCGGCCGCGGCAACTTCGACTACTACCTCCAGCCGCCGCTGCCGCTGCCGGTGACCGGTGACACCTACACGAACGGAGGCGGGCGATGAAGCGCGTGCTCGCCGTCTTCGCCGTCGGGTGCCTGACGCTCGCGGGCTGCTCGTCCGGTGAGTTCAAGGGCGTCTACGACCTGCCGCTGCCGGGCGGCGCCGACGTCGGCGACCACCCGTACTCGGTGACCGTGCAGTTCGCCGACGTGCTCGACCTCGTGCCGCAGGCCGCGGTGAAGGTCGGGGACGTCCCGGTGGGCCGCGTGCGCGAAGTCCGGCTGGGCGGGGACGGCTGGACGGCCGAAACGGTCGTCGAAGTCAACGGCGACGTCGTGCTGCCCGCGAACGCGGTCGCGCGGCTGCGCCAGTCCAGCCTGCTCGGCGAGAAGTTCGTCGAGCTGGCCCCACCGGACGGCGACACGAAGACCGCGGGCACCGGCCGGCTGGCGAACGGCGCCACGATCACCCTGGACCGGACCAACCGCAACCCCGAGTTCGAAGAGATCTTCGGCGCCCTTTCCCTGCTGCTCAACGGCGGCGGCATCGGGCAGCTGCAGACGATCAACCGCGAGCTGTCGAAGGTGATGGACGGCAACGAAGAGCAGATCCGGTCGTTCCTCTCCGGGGTGAACACCCTGATGACCGACCTGGACGCCCACCGCTCGGAGATCACCGAAGCGCTCGACGGGCTGAACCGGCTGTCGACCACGCTGGCGAACCGCCACGAGCAGATTTCCGGCGCGCTGACCGACCTGACGCCGGGGTTGAAGACGCTCACCGACCAGCGCACCCAGCTCGTTTCGATGCTGCAGTCGCTGGACCGGCTCTCCACGGTGGCCACCGACGTCGTCGACCGCAGCCGGGCCGACATGGTGGCCGACCTGCGGGCGCTGGCCCCGATCCTGGAGCAGCTGGCCGCCGCCGGGAAGAACCTGCCGCAGTCGCTGCAGATGCTGCCGACGTTCCCGTTCCCGGACTCGGTGCTCGGCGCGGTGAAGGGCGACTACGTCAACGCCTTCGTCTCGATGATCCCGGCGCCCGGCGCACCGCTGCCGCCGCTCAACGAGGGTGTTCCGCGGGAGGGCCTGCCGATCTTCCCCCCGCTGCCGAGCAGCACCACCCCGGCTCCCTCCGGAGGCCGCTGATGCTGAGCAACAGGGTACGCGTCCAGGTCGTCCTGTTCGTCGTGATCGCGCTGGCCACGACGGCGTTCGTCGGCGCGAACTACGCCGGGCTGGGGCGGCTGTTCGGCTCCGGCAGCTACACGGTGAAGCTCGAACTCGCCGAAGGCGGCGGGCTGTTCACCAACGGCGAGGTCACCTACCGCGGTGTCGCCGTCGGCCGGGTCGGCGAGCTGCGGCTCACCGTCACCGGGATGGAGGCGGACCTGCTGATCGACGACGCGGCCCCGCCCATCCCGGCCGACTCGCGGGCCGTGGTGGCGAACCGCTCGGCGGTCGGCGAGCAGTACGTCGACCTGCAGCCGCGCACCGCCGACGCGCCCTACCTCGAGGGCGGCTCGGTGATCCGGCGCGAGTCGACCACGCTGCCGCTGCCGGTCAACAGCCTGCTGACCGACCTGGACCAGTTCACCGGGTCCGTGCCGACGCAGGACCTGCGCACGGTGGTGAACGAGCTCGACGACGCCCTGCGCGGCACGGGCCCGGACCTGCAGACGCTGATGGACTCGGCGACGACGTTCACCCAGGAGGCGAGCAGCCACCTGCCGCAGACGTCGAAGCTGATCGGCGACGGCGCCACGGTGCTGCGCACCCAGATCGACTCCTCCGGCGAGTGGCGTGCGTTCAGCAGCAACGCGCGCGTCTTCGCCGAGCAGCTGGCGAGGTCCGACGGCGACCTGCGGCGGCTGATCGCGGCCGCCCCGCCCGCGGCGTCCGAACTCGGCGGGCTGCTGAAGGAGAACGACCCCGGCCTGCCGATCCTGCTGGCCAACCTGCTGACCACGGCTCGCGTGTTCGGCACCCGCACCCAGGCTGAAGAGCAGCTGCTGTCGGACGTGCCCCGCGCGGTCGCGACGGTCGGGTCGGCGCTGAACGACCGGGGCGACCAGCTGCGGATGGGGCTGGTGCTGAACTTCAACGACCCGCCGCCGTGCACCCAGGGCTACGAGAAGACACCGCACCGGCCGAGCAACGACCTTTCGCCGATGCCGTTCAACACCGACGCGGCCTGCACGCTGCCCTACGGGAACCCGAGCTCGGTGCGCGGCTCGCAGAACGCGCCGCACCCGCCGGTCCCGGCGGCGGTGCTGCCGGGCGGGCTGACGAACCCGCTCTCGCTCGGGACGCAGGCGACGGCGACGACCCTCGGGGAGGTGCTGTGGCTGCGCTGAAGCTCGCGCCGGTAGTGGCCCTGACGGCGGCGGCCGTGTTCGCGGGCTGGTCGGGCTATTCGTGGTACTCGGCGGCCCACGCGACCTCGGTGACGTACGGGGCCGCCCGCGACGAGGCACTGGCCACCGGCCGCACGCTGGTGGCCGAGCTCACCACGCTGGACTACCACGACGTGGACGCCGGTCTCGGCAAGTGGCTGTCGGCCTCGACGGGCCCGCTGCACGACCAGCTGGCCCGCACCGACGAGACGACGAAGAAGACCCTGGCGGCGAACGCCACGGTGGCGACGGGCCGCGTGGTGGACGCGGGCCTGAGCGAACTGGACGAGCACACGGGCACGGCGAAGCTGCTGGCCTCGGTGGAGATCACGATGGCCAAGCAAGGAACGGCCCCGGCGGTCAAGCGCAACCGCTTCGCGGCGGCGCTGAGCCGGACGCCGGACGGGTGGAAGTTGAGCGCGCTGGACCAGCTGCCGGTGGGTGCCCGATGAGCCGCGCGAAGACGGCCGTGGAGGAGCCGGCCGACGCTGCCGCCACGGACGCCGTTGACGCCGTTGACGCGAACACCGCCGAGGGCGGCGCGGCCGAGCCCGGCGCCGCCGGCTCCGGAGGTGCGACCCCGTCTCCCGAAGGCAGTGCCTCCGCCCGCGCGGGGGCCGAGGCCGACGCCACCGCGGACCGCGCGACCGAGCCCGCAGCCGAAACCGACCAGGCCGAAGCCAGCGAAACCGACCAGTCCGAAGCCGGCTCCACCGCCGAAACCGATCCGGCCGAAGCCGGCTCCACCGCCGAAGCCGACTCCACCGCCGAAGCCGACCCGGACGAAGCTGAAGCCGTCGAAACCGAAGCCGAAGCCGCCCCAGCCGAGCCGCGGCCCGTCTGGCGCCGCCTGCCCGCCCTCCTCCTCGCCGCCGCCCTCGTCCTCGCCGGGGCCGGTGTCTGGTTCACCCTCGAAGCCCGCGCCGCCGCCGGCAACCCCGCCGCCGCGAACGTGGCGCTCACCGACGTCGGTGCCACCGCCGATGTCAGCTCCGCGGTCACCCTCGCCGTCAACCGGATCTTCTCCTATTCCTACGACCGGACCGACGTCACCGAAAAGGCCGCCGCCGCCGTGTTGCGCGGGTCGGCCAAGGATTCCTACGACAAGCTCTTCACCGAAGTGAAGCGGAAGGCACCCGAACAGAAGCTCGTGCTCACGTCGCGCGTTTCGGCCATCGCCGTGCAGGAACTCAAAAATGGTCAAGCGCGGTTGCTCGTCTTTCTCGACCAATCAGCCGTCCGGGCCGAAAACAATGCGACCGACAGTGCCGCGGCGCAGCTTTCCGTGACCGCGGAGCACACCACCGGCGGCTGGGTCATCACCGCACTCGAGCCGCGCTGACCCGACTCGCCGAAATACCGCACGTAACCGTTTCCGGGAGCACCCGGAAACGGCCGGGAAAACGCAAAAGGAGGACAACCATGTCCGTGGCAACGCAGCTGAAGAGACTGGCCGTGCTCACGTCGGCGACGGCCGTCGTGCTCGGCGGGGTGGCCGTGACGCCGGCTTCGGCCGACGTCATCGAGATCCCCGTGTCCTACAAGGTGTCCGGCTCCACCACCGTCAAGAAGACCGGCAGCGCCATGACCCTCGGCCCCGGCACCCTCAAGGGCAACCTCATCATCGACGACCAGACCGGCTCGGTCGGCCTCAGCGCGGACCTGTCGCTGCCGCCGGCCCAGGCCAACATCTCCCTGGTCGCCGGTCTGTTCCGGATCAAGGCGACGGTGAAGGTGGTCCCGCTCGGGCCGTCCACCGGCACCCTCGCCGACGGCACGCTGACCGCGCACGCCAAGTCCAACATGGAGATCTCCAACATCTACTTCGGCATCCTCAGCGAACCGACCATCCCGCTGCCGACCCTGCCCGGCGCCTGCAAGACGAAGACGCCGATCGAAATGGACCTGGTCGCGCCGAACATCGACATCACGTCGCCGACCATCACGCTCAGCTCGACCTACACCATCCCCGACTTCAACAACTGCTTCCTCGCCGACCTCGCGCTCGGCGCCCTGGTTTCCGGGCCGGGCAACACGATTTCGCTCGACCTGACCAGCGACGTCAGCTGAGGCGACGGGTGGCGGGCGCACCGCCCGCCACCCGCCCGCTCAGCACACCGCGGTGGGATCTTCCTTCAGCCCGAAGCTGTCGCTGTCCCCGGCCGAGACGGCGAAGACCGGCCCGCACGGGGCGGGGTCCGGGTGGGTTTCGCCGACGAGGTTCGAACCCCACGCGATGATGTCGCCGTTGGCCTTGAAGGCCAGGTTGTGGTTGGCCCCGGCATCGATGCCCACGACACCCGACAGGGCTTCGTCGGGGACGGTCACCTGACCGTAGTTGTTGCGCCCCCACGCGTAGACGCGGCCGTCCTTCAAGGCCAGGCTGTGCTGGAACCCGGCGGACACCGCGGTGACGCCCGACGCCAGGGCCGCCGGCACGGCCGCCTGCCCGTAGATGTTGCTCCCCCAGGCCAGCACGCCGCCGTTCTTGATCACCAGGTTGTGGTCACCACCGGCGGCGATCGCGGTCACGCCGGACTGCGCGGCCGCCGGCACGTCGGTCCGGACGCCCCAGCTCACCACCTGACCGTTCTGCTTGAGCGCCAGGCTGTGCATGTAGGACGTCGAGATCGCCGTGACACCACTGGTCGCCGAGGCGGGCACGTCGGTCTGGCCGTACCAGTCGTTGCCCCAGGCCAGAACCTGACCGTCCTTGAGGGCGAGTTCGTGGCCCCAGCCCGACGCGATCTGGCCGACCCCGGACAGTGCCGCGGCGGGCACTTCGTTGGCGCCCCAGTTGTTCGCGCCCCACGCGAGGACCGTCCCACCCTTCAAGGCGAGCACGGTCGTGGTGCCCGCCGACACGGCGGTGACCCCGGTCAGCGCCGCCGCCGGGGGAACGGTGAGGTTGAAGTCCGGCTTCCCCCAGCCGACCACCCCGCCCACGGTGGCCGCGGACGCCGGCGACGCGCAGAGCGACAGGGCCACCGCCGCCGAGGCCGTCAATACGGCTCCCCTGAGCGATACCCGTTCACAACGTGAAATAAGTGGCACGGTAGCCTCCTTTCTCCCGTTTCGTTATCTTGGATTGCTTCGGCAAGATCGTGAATGGTAGACCGTTCTGAGCGGTGTTCGACCACGCGGTGGTTCTTTGTCAAGATCCGATGAAACCGCCGTCAGTCCTGCGCGGCAGCGAACAAGAAACCCGAACCGTCCCGGTGCGGTGCGCTGACGATGCCACAAAGTCTTGTACCGTAATGAACTCGCGAGTAGCCTCATTCCCGGCAGATGGACCTCCACCTCGCACGTCGGTGAATTCACGTCCCGCCGCTCGGGGCAATGGGGGCGGGCGAACGTGATGGGAGACCAACGACGGCGAGCAATCGATCAGCCAAAGCCGAGACTGTACTGAATCAAAGGAGATGGGTATGTCCCGACTCAGCAGGCTGTCCGCCGGAATCGCGACCACCGCTACCGCCGTCGGCGCCATCGCGGTGCTGACCGCGGGGACCGCGGCCGCCGCCACGATCACCTACACCGCCGGTGGCACCACGCCCCTGACCTACACCTGCACGTTCCCCGGCGTCTCGCCGCAGCCGGTCCTCGTCACGTCGCACCTGGACGCCGATGACTCCGTCGCGGCCGGCGGCACCGTCACCCCGGCCAACGTGGGCGGCTCCGCGACGATCAGCGCCGGCGTCCACGCGCTGCTCACCGCGGTCGGCTACGACGGCATCCGCGGTACCGCCACGGTGCCGGTGACGGCGGCGTCGGGCACCCTGTCGCAGCCGGCGGCCACCGGGCTCGACATCCCGGAGACCATCTACCCGGCCGGCGGCCCGATCACGGTGAACATCTCGCAGGTCGCGACCTCCACCGTGCCGACCTACACCGCTCCGGCGACGGCGGGCACCGACACGCTGTCGATGGGCAACACGGTCACGGCGAGCCTCGAGTTCCACAAGAAGGCGAACAACACCTGGACGCCGTGGACGATGAGCTGCAACCTGAAGGTCACCAACCCGGCGCAGAACACCGCGTTCAGCCCGAGCATCACCGTCTCCTGACCGGGTTTCCCGGGTGCGGACCCCTCGCCGGGCCCGCACCCGGGATCTTCCGTCCCCGCTTTCGAACACACCAGGGAAACCGATGCCCCGTCGAGTCCGGCCCCGCTCCGTCACGGTGACCGCGCTGGCGGCCGCCGGCCTGCTGTCCGCGGCGAACGGCGCACTGACCGGGGTCGGTTCGGCCGCCCCCGCCCCCGCATCGCCGCCGGAGAAGACGGCGACGGCGTCGGTCTCGGTGACCTGTCCCTTCGCCGATCCGCTCGGCCCGCGCAAGCTCACCGTCGAAACGTCGGCGACCCTGCCCAGCCAGGCGAAGTCCGGCACCTCGGCGACGATCGGCAAGTACTCGGTGCAGTTGAGCCTCCCCCGCGACGTCGCGGTGTCGCTCCTGCCCGCCGGCGCCACCGCCGGTTCGCTGCAGGGCGCGGTGCAGCTCGACCTCACCGTGCACCAGGGCGAACGCTCGGACAAGATCCCGGTCCCCCTCACCGTGGCGCCGACGCCCCTGCCGGAAACCGGTGACGTCACCCTCACCACCACCGGCGACGTGCCGGAGATCGCGATCAACACCATCGGCGCCGTCACCTTCGACGTCACCGCGCCGACACTCGCGCTGACCGCCGTCCCCGCACCCGAGGCGCCCGCGACCCCCACCGCGCCCGACGCGCCGGCCACGCCCGCGGCCGCCCAGCCGGCGCCGCCGATCGCGTGCACCCTCGACCCCGACCAGCAGGCGACGCTGGGCACGATCCTCGTCCAGCCGACGGCGGGTCCCGAGCAGAAGGCCGCGCTCGGCGCGGCTGCTGCGCCGGAAGACGAACCGCCGCCCCCGAACGAATACACCGTGCCGCTCGGCCTCATCACCATCTTCACGAAGTCGACCATCAAGCGGCTGGGCGCGAAGGTCGTGTCCGACCCCGCCCTCCTGATCAACGGGTTCTTCTCGGTGGACCTCGACACCGGCGCGTCCCGGGTTTCCGGGTCGGCGGTGTTCAAGCCGGCGACCACCACGTTCCTCGCGTTCGGGTTCGTGCCGGTGACGGCGACCGTCGAGTTCCTGCCGGTGGACTACCTCAACAGCAAGATGATCGAAATCGGCGGCGGGCTGTACACCGGCGACGACGGCTACGTGTGGCTGACCACCCAGCTGGACGTGATGGGCCGGGTGAGCGGCGTGAAGATCAACGGCGTCCCGGTCGACGTCGGCCCCGACTGCGTGACGAAGGACCCCATCACCCTTCACGTCAGCGGCCACTACGACCCCTTCTCCACCGGCCACATCCAGGACCCGGACTTCAAGCTGCCCGAATTCCGCGACTGCGGCTCCGGCAGCCAGGACCTCACCCCGCTGCTCACCGGCATGAGCTCGGGCAAGGGCAACGAGGCCCTCATCGACACCTACAACCTGAACGGCTGCATGGAGCCCGACCACACCCAGTGCCCGCCGGACACCCTCCCGCCCACGCAGGGCTCACCGGCGGCGGCGCAGAAGGCGGCCGCGAAGCCGAGGTGAACTCACATCAGCAGGCCGCCAATTGACTAGCTCCATTCACCGCTTGTTTCTTCTATGTCAACTCCAAGGCATACGATTTCATAGTGCCCGTGTTCGTCGAAACCGATCCGGTAGTGGTGCACATCAGCGTCTTTTATGCCGGGCATCCATTCGCCTTCTGGGGCAGTGTTCCGATACCAACCCCTGCCGAGGATCCGCTCCTTGAGCTGCGAATCGACGATCTCGATCAACGCAAGTGCGGAATCTTCCGAATTGGATTCGAAATAGGCGATTTTGGATTCGACGAACCGGTACTCGAACACATCGGCGAACGTCAGCCTGGTCGTCGGTCCTGGACCGGTCCCGCGCCACGCGGCACAGGGGAACTCCATGGTCAAGGTGGGCAGGTTGTTCGGCCGCGCGGCAACGGTGACCCGGGGAGCGGACGCATATCGGGTGCGTGTTTCATCGCCTCCGACGCGTCGGTGCGTCACGGCGCCTCCCCGGGGATGTAGATCACGCCTGGCCGCTGCGGATCGCCGTAGTCGATCGTCAAATCACGCTGGGACGGCGTGACAGGTATCCGGACAGACGGCAGTGTATCTCCGAGCGGGTTCCCTTCGCGCAGCCGATCGAGTATGTCCCGGTCGACGCTTCCGTCTTGTATCGCCCGGGCGATCTCCTCGGGCGTATTCAAGATTCGCAGGTTGGTGGGGCGCAGACCGGCCAGGCTGAGCACCGCAAGGCTCCGGTTGTTGTTGGTGACGAGTTCACCGCTTTCGAAGTGCCTGAACGCGACCACGTGGAACTGGTCCGGAGACAACCGGCCGTTCATGAGATCATCTGCCACTTCGTAGATGTTGCGGTTCCGCAGGTAGTCGGGCGCACTTGCTTTCCCGGAGTATTCCGGGCTGATTCTGGCCTGCCCGAACAAGATCCTTTCCGGGCCGTCGTTCGCGACAGCGGCCGAGGAATCGGCGAGGCCTCGGCCGACGGCGCCGGCGAGCGCTTCGCCGGGGATGATGCCGAATGCTGCCGCCGCGCAGTCGATGATGGTATCGCAGTTCTGCAGCCCGATGATGCTGTTGGCGATGTTGAACAGGTCCAGCGGCGACGGCGGCTTCGGCAGGTGCGGCCCATCGGGCGAATCGGTCAGGCCGAGGGCTCCGCCCGCGGCCAGCCCTCCGCTGGTGAGCGTCCCCAGGTCTTCCGGCTGGTACTGGGTCAGCTCGTCGGCCGGCACCGCAAGTGCCGTGGCGACGGCGATCAGCTGCGCGATCGACGCCGCGATCCCGGAACCGGAACCCAGGATGGGGTCAAAGGGGTGCGGCTGCGGCTTCTTCGCGTAGTCGGTCGGCGTCGGCGGCGGTGGCGGCCGGGGCACGTACGGGCGGGCGCGGACGGTGGACGTCGCGTGTCCGCCCGCTCCGGCGTGGATACCGGTGATCACGGGCAGGGGCAGGACGGGCACCTCCACGGTGGGGATGCCTGCGGTATTTCCGTTCGCCCAGTCGGGGTTGCTGATGTCGGACACGACCTGCGCGGCCAAGCCGCCCCAGATCCCGGCGGCGGCTCCCCAGCCCGCGCCCTGCCAGGCTCCGACGCCCGCGCCGCCGATACAGCCGACCTCGATGGTGACGACGCAGCCGATCAGTGCCCCGCCGATGGCGCCGAGCGCCCCGCCGACGATGCACCCCCAGCACGTGTGACCGGTCGGGTCGGTTCCGTTGACCGGGTTCCCGTTGGCGTAGGCATACGGGTTGGCGTTGGCGCTGGCCGGGTTGGGACTGTTCGAAACCGTGTCACGGCTGCCGAACTGCCCACTGCCCGGGTCGTACCAGCGGGCGCCCATGTTGACGCGGCCCGAGGTCCCGTCGGTGTAGCCGGATTGGTACCCGAGGTCGAACTGGGTGCCCGCACGCGCGGTCGGGTTGCCGAGCGGGTCGAACGTCGTCGAGCCCGCCAGCGCGGTTGCGCCGGGTGTGCTGCTGCCGACGAGGTCGTCGTGCCGGTCGGTGAGGGTGATCAGCGCGCTGCCGGCCTTGGCGGCGGCGTGCCCGCCGCCGTCGGCGTCGTGGCTGTACCTCGTGTCGCCTTCGGACGCGATGGTGGTGCCGAGGCCGCTGTAGGCGAATTTCGTGGTGCCGTGGGCGACGAGCCTGCCGAGGGCGTCGTAGCTGCTGTCGCCGGCCAGTTCCTGGTCGAACGCGTCGGACGGCAGGTCGGCGCGGGTGCCGCGGGCGGTGTAGCCGTAGGACCGTGTCCCGTCGTCCAGGAGCTGGTCACGGGCGTTGTAGGTCAACGTCCGGGAGCCGATCTTCGTGCGGTTGCCCGCGCCGTCGTAGCCGTAGGCCGTGCTCGCGGTTCCGTTGTCCCAAGTGGACAGCCGGCCCGCCTGGTCGTAGGTGTAGGCGTTCGCCGAGGAGCCGGCGAACCCGGTGGTGGTCTTGCCGGTCTCCCGGTCGGCGAGGTCGTAGTCGTAGGTGATCGAGCCGACCGCCGACCCGGTGCTCGTCTTCCAGGTGTCGGTCTTGAGCCGGTGCAGGGCGTCGTAGGTGAACACCCGGGTGTTGTTCCCGGTCCCGTAGTCGATCCCGGCGAGCTGGTTCAGCTTGGTGTAGCTGTAGGTCCCGGCGACCTGCGCGAGCGGGTCGGTCAAGGTCGCCGGGCGGCCGGCGGTGTCGTAGGTGTAGGCCGTGGTTCCGGCGGCGTCGGTGCGGCTGGTGGTGCGGCCGTCCGCGTCGTAGCCGAACGACGCCTTCCCGGACGGCCCGTCGGTGCCGGTGAGCAGCCCGCGGTCGTCGTAGGTGAAGGTGTTCGTGCCGCCGGGCGCGGACGCCGAGGTCAGCCGGCCGGCGGTGTCGTAGCCGAACTCCCGGTCGGGGGTGCCGACGCCGGCGCCGCTGCCGGTTTCCCGCTTCAGGTTGCCGACGACGTCGTAGGTCCGGGTCTGCCGGACCCCGCCGGGCTTGGCGACCTCCGCCGGGCGTCCCGCGGCGTCGTAGCCCGTGGTGTAGGTGCGGTCCGCGAGCGCCGGGTAAGCGGGCGTGCTCGGGTCGATCTTGGACTCGCGCAGGCCCCACGCGTTGTACGTGCTGATCCACGGGTTGCCGTTGCCGTCGGTGTAGCGGGTCCGGTTGCCCGCCGCGTCGTACCCGTAGGTCGTGACGATGTTCGAGCCGGCCGACACGTGTTCGAGCTGGCTGACGAGCCGGTTCGCCCCGTCGTAGCCGAACTCCGTGGTCACCCCGGTCGCGTCGGTCGCCGACGTGCGGTTGCCCACCGCGTCGTAGCCGGTGCTGCTGGTCCGCAGCACCGCGCCGGTGCTGTCGGACTCGCTGAGCGTGGTCAGGTGGCCCGCGGCGTCGTAGCCGCGGCTGACCTTGCTGCCGTCGGGCGCGACGGTCGCCACCAGCCGGCCGTTGGCGTAGGTGTTGGCGGTCGTGTTGCCCGCGCCGTCGACCACGGTCAGCTGCTCGCCCGCGTTGTCGAACGTGCTCTTCGTCTGCACCCCGGCCGGCGTGGTCACCGTGGCGAGATCGCCTTGCCCGTCGTAGCCGTAGGTCGTCGTGTACGCCGCGCCGGCCTGCCGGACGACCTGGGTGCTCGTCAGCTTCCGGCCCAGGTAGTCGTAGGTGAGCTGGTTCTGCGCCCCCGTCGGGTCGGTGGCCGAGGCGAGCTCTCCGTCGGCGTTGTAGGTGTAGGTCCACTCACCGCCCGCCGGGTCGGTCCGCTTCACCAGCTTCCCGAGCTGGTCGTAGGCGAACCCGGTCTGGTTGCCGAGCGGGTCGGTCACCGTCGCGGGCAGGCCGAGCTGGTTGTAGGTGGTCACCGTGACCGCGTGCACCGGCGCGGTGGCTCCGGGGGCGGTGTAGGCCTGCCGCGCGACCGAGGCCGGGCGGCCCGCCGGGTCGTACCCGGTCGTCGTGATGTTCCCGGTCGGGTCCTGTGTCTCGGTGACTTCGCCGAAGGTGTCGTAGCCGGTCACGGTCCGCGGCCGGGTCGGCGTCGCGGCTCCGCCCGCGACCTCGGTGTTGACCGTCGGCGCCAGGACCGACGCGAGCCGGCCGGCTTCGTCGTTTTCGTACGTGGTGGTGTAGGCGGCCTTCGAAGCGCCGGGCGCGTTGCCCCGGGCATCGGTCACGGACGTCGTGAGACCGCGCTGGTCGACGGTCCACGTGGTGGTCTGCGTCGTGGTGGGGTGCAGTAGGTTCCCGCCCGCGTACACCGTGCCGATCCGGTCCGCGGTGAGGAGCTGCTGGAACACCTTCACGCCCGAGACGCGCCCGTCGAGCGGTTCCGAGCGGGCCTTGGCACTCATCCCGGCCCCGATGACGATGGTGCCCTCGTAGGAAGCGGGCGCCGTGTACGGGACCGAACCCGCGAGCTGCCCGTTCACGTAGAGGCTCAGGCGGTGCGCGTCCGCGTCATAGCCGCCGGTGAGGTGGGTCCAGACGCCGGCCGACGGCGAAGTCGTGGAGAACGCGCTGGTGAGCGCCGCTCCGGCGGTGTCCGAAGCCGGCGCGGAGAGGGCCCACTTCTTCGCCGTGGCGTCGTACCGGAGAGCGAAGGCGGACAGCGTCGCCCCGTCCTGGGAGACGACGGTCTGCGACTTCGCCACCGTGTCCAGCTTCGCCCAGGCGGCCACGGTGTAGCTCTTCGTGTGGGTGAACCCAAGTGGCTTGCTCTGGAGCAGCCCCGAGGAACCGTCGAACTGCGCGGCGCCGCCGTGTTCTGCCGACCAGCCGACCTCGCCGCTGGGCGTGGCCGCCACGTTTCCGGCAGCGGGGACGGCCGCGCCGGCGGAACCGTCGGTGAGGCTCCAGGCCCCGGCCAGGCCGCGCTGCCCCGGACCGGCGCCGGCGGCCCCGATAGCGAGGTCCTTGATCTCGCTGTCGCCGAGCGCCCGGGAGTAGACCCGGACGTTGGTCATCTTGCCGTTGGTGAAACCGGTCGCCTGGCCGTTGGCGAAGCCCCGCCCGATGAGGAAGGCGCCGGTGGCGGCGAACGGCGTGGAGTCGGTGACGGTCGACTGGAGCTTGCCGTCCTCGTAGAGCGAGACCTTGCCGGTCGCGCGGTCGTAGACGCCGACCAGGTGCGTCCAGAAGTCGTGCGCGGACGACAGCACGGGCGCCTGCGCCGAAACGGCCTGGGCGTTCGCGGTGTCGGTCAGCGCCCTCGTGAACGCGAACTTGCCGGTCGATCCCTGGTACTCGAGAGCGAACCCGGGCTGCTGGGCGCCTTGCTGGGCGGCGAAGGTCTGGGAGCGAGTGCCGTACTCGTCCGGTCGTACCCACAGCGACACCGTGAACGAGCCGGTGGTGTCGACCACGGGCCCGGCGGTGCTCGCTTGCCCGGTGACACCGTCGAACCGGACGGAGCCCTTGTTGTCGAAGGCGCTCGAGTACGGATCCGCCGCCCTCCAGGACACCCCACCCGACACCGTCGCGGGGTTGTTGAACCCGAGCTGCGCGGAGCGGCTGGTGAACAGCGTCGCCCCCGACGGGCCGGTGACGACCAGCTCACCGCGTGCGGTCAGGACAGCCTTGGAACCGGGGTTGCCCCCGCTTTGGGTGTGCCACAGCACGGTCTTGAACGTGGGATCGCCGTAGATGACGATGTTGCCGTCGCTCTGCAGGACGAGCACGGCGTTCGCGCTCTTGCCGCCGGTCCCCGAACTCCAGATCGGAACGTTGTCGCTGGTGCGGTAGAGCACGAGGTTGCCGTCGCTCTGCCAGACGAGCCGGGCGGCCTGCCCGTTCCACACCTTGCTCGCCGACGCGGGGTACCGGGTGTCGTCGAGGGGCAGCGGGGTCGCCGGGCCGGCGGTCACGCCGGCGAAACCGTCCGCCGCGGTGGTCGTCGTGCCGTCGGCGAGGTCCCACTGCGCCAGCAACGCGGCGTCCGCCGCCTGCGCGGGCAGGGCCTGCTGGACCGTCTCGCTCGTCTTCCGGCCGAGCGGGTCGTAGGTGTAGCCGACGTTCGTCCCGTTGACCGAAGGCGACTGCTCGTCCGTGGAAGAGATCGTCACCGGGTGGTCGTCCGGGTCGTAGGTCACCGTGGTGATGGAGTTGCGCGGCTGCGGGACCGGAACGGTGCCGATCTTCGCCGAGTCGTACTGCGTCGTGGCCGTGGTGACCCGGTCGGCCGCGTCGAACCGGTACCGGGTGAACAGGCCCTGGCTGTAGGCCTCGAAGCCGAGCCGGCAGTTGTTGCGGCACACTGTGTTGTTGTTGCCGGCCAGGTCGTACTCGTAGGCGACTTCGGTGAAGCCCGTCTTGCCGGTCGCCGGGTCGGGGTGGGACTTCGACTGCAGCTTGCCGTCGTCGTAGTACCGGTAGTTCGTGATCCTGCCCATGGCGTCCGTGGTGGACGCGAGCCGCCCCGCCGGGTCGTAGGCGAGGGACTGGGTGACCAGGTCGCGGGTGGAGCCGTCGGCGGCCCGGTACCCGCGCAGCGTCGTCGTCGCGAGGTGGCCGTCGGCCAGGTACTCGTAGGCGGTGGTGGTCCCCGCCGGGTCGGTGAGCGACGTGCGGTGCCCGAGGACGTCGTAGGTGTACGTCGTCACGGCACCGGCCGGATCGGTCGTCGACACCACCCGGTTCGAGTCGTCGTAGCCGGTTTTCGTCGTCCGGGCCGCGTCGCCGCCGGTCGTGTCGGCCACGACCTGCTCGACGATGTTGCCGTCCCGGTCGTAGTTCGTGGTCGTCTTGGCGGTGTGCACCGTGCCGGTGGCCCGGTCGGTGACGCCGGGCGCGGTCACGGTCGTCTGGCGGCCGGCCGCGTCGTAGGACAGGGCGGTCACGAGGCCCGCCGGGTAGCTGTCGCTCGTCTGCTTGGAGGTCAGTGCCCGGCCGAGACCGTCGTAGGTGAAGCTCGTGACGAGACCCACCGCGTCGGTGACGGAGGCGAGATCCCCGTTCGCGAAGTAGCGGTAGCTCGTGGTCGCGCCACCCGGGGTGGTCGTCTTGGCCGGGAGCGCGGGCGGCGCGGCTCCGCCGTCGATGCTCGGGAACGCCGTCGTCCCGTCGGTGTAGACGGTGCTCGTGGTCCGGCCGGCCGGGGCTCCCTCGACCGCGGGGCCTGCCGTCGAAAGCAGGTTTCCGTTGACGTCGTAGGTGTAGCGGGTCGCGTACCGGGCGTCGGTGGCGTCGGCCGACCGCCCGTCCCGGAAACTGGTCACCACGTCGTTGCGCGGGTCCGGGCGCAGGGACGTCGAAGTGCCGTCCGGGAAGTAGGTGTAGTAGGCGGTCGAACACTTCGAGGTCAAGAAGTCCTGGCACGTCGTCCGGGACACCTCGTTGCCGCGGACGTCGTGGCCGGTGATCACCTGGACCCCGTTGGGGTCGGTGACGGTGTGGCGGAAGCCCCCGGTGTCGTAGCCGTAGGACGTCGTGTGGTTCAGCACGTCGCTCGAGCTGACCAGGCGGCCGCCGTTGTACGGGTCGTAGGTGTAGTTCTGCGGGTTCCCGGCCGGGTCCTCGACGGCGACGCTGAGCGTCGGCGAGGCGTGGGACAGCGAGTTGCCGTACGCCTTGATGTGGTGGACGACGTCGTCGGAGCTCAGCTCGTGCTGGTAGACCGCGACTTCGGCAATGCTGCCGGTGAAGTGGCTCGGATGCCCGGACGTGCCCGTTCCCTGCTGCGGCGCGGCGGGCCACCGGTTCCCGATGAACCCGGCGCCGGCGTAGACGTAGCCGCTGTCGTAGGCCCCTTGATAAGCCTGCGTGCCGGCCGAGGTGCCGTCCAGGTACAGGGTTTGGACCGCCCCGTCGACCGACAGGACGACGTGGTGCCACTTCCCGTCGGTGACCGCGGACTTGCTCTGCATCGTGAGGATGTTGTTCCCCAGGTCCCAGGTGCGGGTTCCACCGTGGAGCTTGTTGTCGGTCCCGACGTAGAGCGCCGGGGTGAAGTCGTCGTAGTTGGCGTTCGGAGTTCCGGTGACCGGGTTCCCGGAGTAGGAGAACAGCACCCCGCTGGTCTTCGTGGAGAACCACAGCTCGATCGCCATCGGTCCCTGGCTGGGGATGACCGGGTACAGGTTGGGCACGGAGGACGGCTGCATGTCCGACGGCAGCTGGACGTAGCTGCCGGTGCCGTCGAACGACGCGGCGGTGCTGTCGTTCCGCCCGAACGGTCCCTCCACGCCGAGCGTCACACCGGTGTAGGTCCCTGTCTGGGTGTCCGTCTCCCCGGCGGCCGTCGTGCCCGCGCTGTCACCGAGCCGCCAGTACCCGTACGGCGCCGCGCCCAGGACGGTGGACCGGTAGATCGCCGACGTCCCCGACACCGTCGGCCCGCCCACGTGCCAGGTACCGGTGTTCTGGTCGGTGAGCTCGACGAGCCGGTCGGCCCGCGTGTCGTACCGCGCGGAAGCGGCGGTCTTGCCCGACGGGAGCGTGGTTCCGGTCAGCAGCGACGCGGGGTTGGCGGCGCCGTCGTACTGGGAGGCGATCTGGATGGCCGACAGCGGCTTCGGGTAGATCGCCACGTCGGCGATCGAGCCGTGGAAGTGGGACCACGTGGTGGTGCTGGGGGCCGCGGGCCAGCCCTTCGTGTTGAACACGCCCGCACCGACGATCGTGTACGGGTCGATGTTCACGATCGTGCCGGATTCCGTGCCGATCGGTTTGCCGTCGAGGTAGAGCGCCTGGGCGCCGGCCGACCCGGTGAGCGTGACCTGGTGCCACCTGCCGTCGTTGACCGGGGCGGCCGAGGCCATGCCGGCCACCGTGTTGTCCCAGAAGTGGCCATGCAGCTTGTTGTCCGTGCCGATGTAGAGCACCGGCATGGCACCGGTGTTCGGGTTCGCGGTGTTCGCCGGGTCGTGCCCGGTGGCCAGCAGCATCTGCGCGGTCCCGGACGAAGTCGTGGAGAACCACAGCTGGACGGTGAGGAACGCCACGCCCTTGATCTGGTCCTGGGGCAGCTGGACGAAGGACTGGGTGCCGTCGAACTCCGCGGCCGTCGCGGTGGGGTTGGGCCCCGGCTTGCCGAACGCGACGTCGACCCGCCGAGCCGTGTCTTCGCCTTCGTTCTGGAGCACCTCGCTCACGGCCTGCTCCGCACCGGGCTGGTCCGCCAGCCGCCAGAACGCCGAGGGTTCGGCGTCGAGGACGACGGACCTGTCGTGCGCGCCCGCCTGGTAGGCGTACCCGGTGCACTCCGGTCCCGGGCGGCACGCCGAACTCAGCTGGTCCGCGGTGTACTGGTAGGTGGCGGTGACCGCCGACGCCGAGTTCCCGGCCGCGACGGGATCCGTGGCCACGGCACTGACGTGGGCGGCACGCGCACCGGCCGGGGTCGTCCAGCTCAGGTGGAGGGCGCGGTGCGAGGTCGTGTTGGTGACGGTCGCGAGCCGCCCGCCGGCGTAGGCGAACAGCTCCTGGTGCCCGGCCCGGTCGGTGATCGACGCGATCGGGAACGCGACCGCGCCCGCGGCTCCCGTGAACACGTAGGTGGTGCCGAGTTTGTCGACGAGCGTGTACCCCGTGGTGCCGGTCGTCGTGAGGGTGGCGTACCGGCCTTGCGGCGCGGTGAACGTGCCGTCCGCGTTGCGGCCGAACCGGACGGCCTGGCCGTTCGGGTAGGTGACCACCACGTTGCCGGTGCCGTCCGCGTCCGGTACGGCCTGCATGTCGAACACCGACCACCACCCGGCGCCGAACGCCCCGGGCGTCCGCGGGTCGAGGCTGTTGTAGGTGCGTTCCACCGCGAGCTTCAGCCCGGCCCCGGGAACAGTGAGGTCGGTCGCGGCCGTGGTGTAGTTGCCGATCTCCGGGTCGAACCCGCGTTGGTCGGAGTTCTGCGCGAGGTGCGAAGTGATAACGGGCTGCCCGACGACCGTGGTGAACCACGAGGGGGCGCTGGGGTAGCTCGCCTGGATGCCGTCGTAGGCCTCCGCGACCCAGTAGTAGCTCTGGTTGTAGGCGAGCTTGCCCGCGGGCACGGTCCACGCGCTGACGCCGGCGGGCAGCCACCCCGACGCAGTGCAGCCGTCGGGCCACTTCGCGGTGGCCGGGCAGACCCAGAAGCCGTAGGTCACCGGGTCCTTGTAGTTGTCCGGGTCGTGGCCGGTCGCGCTGAACGTCGGGGTGAGCGTGCCTTCGGTGACGTTGGACGGCGGCGACTGGCGGTCGATCTGCGGGGCGATGTCGGCGGGCGTGTAGTCGAAGGTCTCGGTCGGGGCGAACCAGCTGCTGAAGGCCGAGCCGTCCGGCGCCACCATGTCGAGCGCCACGTGCAGCGGCGTGCCCGCGGGCTGGTGGGCGATCGTGATCGGGATGGTCACCGACTGCTGTGGCGTGACGGTTCCCGGCACGTTCGCGGTGCCCTGGGAGAGGAAAGCGCCGGTGTCGGCGTTCGTCTGCGTGTAGCGCAGTTTGTAGCCGTTGCCGGACGTCCACGCCGCATTGCCCCAGTTCTGGACCGGGACCTGCAGCACCCCGTCGGTCGCCGCGGTGGGGGTGGTGCTCCAGGAGAGGTTGCCCGGCCACTTGACGCCATACGGGCTGAAGTCGATCGACAGGTACGGCTTGTTGGCCGACGTGCTGGAGGCCAGCTGCTTCCAGCTCGACGCGGAGTGGACGTCGGCGCTGAGGCTCAGGCCGTAGACGCCGCCGCCGTGCGCCCACGAGTCGAACGCCGAGGGGTCGAGACCGATCGTGGCCCAGTTGAAGCTCCCCGTCCTGCCGCCGAAGCACTTCGGAGAGCTGGCGAAGGACTTCGCCCCCAGCACCGCGCCGAACAGCGGGCTGTCGGCGTTCACCGCGTCCGGGGACCACTGCTTGACGATCGACCAGACCTTCACCTCCTGCGGGGTGCACGACTGGTCGAAGGCGTCGTAGACGGAAAGCCACGCGCCGCGGATGAAGTCGTTGGCGAACGTGCCGGCGAAGTTGTCGAACTTGAGGGCGGCTCCCGCGGCATGGGCACCGCGGTCGTAGGAGCCCACGTTCAGGAGCGGGGATGCCGAGTGGTTGGTCCAGTCGGTGTTGATGACGTAGGTGGACGCGGTGCTCGTGAGCGTCGTCGGGTCGACGACGACGGGGAACTTGCGCGCCGGATCGTGCAGCCACTGGGCGTCCAGGTCGACCTGGAGCGCCGGGCCGCCGTTGACGGTGGTCAGGTGGTAGGTGACCCCGCTGGACCAGGCGCCTTCGTTCGACCGCGGGTCGACGGCGGAGTCCACCATCGATCCGTGGGGGATGCGCACGCGCTCCGCACCCGACCGGTCGGCGAAGACCACGTCACCGGACGCGGCGACCGAGGGCGTGAGCCCCTGCACGGTCAGGGGGAACACCCACGACGTCGGTGCCGCGGGCGAGCGCAGCGTCAGTGACTCCTTGATGCCCGACTCCACGGCCTGCAGCTGCACGTCGGAGTCGGGCCGCACCAGCCGGTAGGTCGCCGTGTCGCCGGAGACCTGCGGCACGGCGGGAGCCGCCCCGGCCACGCCGAACCCGACCCGCTGCCCGGCGCCCACCGCCAGCGAGCCGAGTGCGGCGTCGGCCGCGTTCGGCGCCAGCTGGGCGTCCTGTGAGTCGGCTTTCTTGGTCCAGCGCCCGTTTCCGGCTCGCGTCAGCGTGTTGTCGATCGGCGCCCAGCGGTGGTCCGGGCGGAAGTACTGGACGCGGCCGGCGGAAATCTTCGCCGTGCTGGTGTGATCGGGGTTGTCGTAGACGAGGGTGTGCTCGTCACCGGCGTTCGCCCGCAACGAGCTGCGAGCGGCGTCGAAACTGCTTTCGCCCTTGCCGGGCGGGGTGGACGTACCCGCGGCGGTCACGGTCGCGGTGTTCGAAGACAGCCGCGGCGTCGCGGCCCGCTGGTGCGCGACATCGGCTTCGAGCTGGTGCGGCGCGACCCCGGGTGCGTGCCCTTGAACGCCGTCGGATGCCTTGGTGTCGGCCGACGACGCGGTGTGCCCCCGTCCCGCGGCGGAGCCGGTGAGCTGGCCGGGGGTGGCGATGTCCCGGGTGGCCGGGGTGGCCGGGTACCGCCAGGTGGCCTCGGTCGCCTGCGCGGCCGACTGCCCGAACCCGACGGCCACGGCGACCGTCAAGGCGACAACGGGAACACAGCGCTTCGCGATCCGTCCAGGGCGCACCAGCATGACCACTCCCCCTCGTGGCTCCGGCGATCAAACCGCCCGTCAATACAGCACAGCCCGAACCCGGCCGTCAATCGACAGAAAGCGACAAGGCGTATTTTTTGTCACCATCGAACAGTTTTTCCGGTCTTCGCCATGCCGCGACCACGCTAAGCTGCTTCCCATGCCAACCACCCTCACTCCGCCACAAAGAAGGCTCCGAATCGCCATTTGTGCTGCATTCGGAGCAGCCACTTTGGGGATATTGGCCGCAGCATTTTTGCTCGACACCGAACCGGACCATCCGGACGTATCGTCCCATTTCAAGACCTGCCTGCTGACCTCGGCGAACAGCGCCGACACCGAGCTGGTCTGGCGTGGTGTCCAGGCCTCGACCGGCGCCGGCACGATCAACGCGCAGAAGCTCGTCGTCCCGGACGACGCCACCGGTGAGACCGGCCCCTACTTCGCCGGCCTCATCGCGTCACAATGCCGGCTTATTGTCGCCGACGGAACAAATCTTTTCGCCGACTTCCAGGCCGTCGCCTCGGCGAATCCGGCAACGAAGTTCGTGAACATCGGAACGCCCGTGACACTTCCCAACGTCCGCAACATTCCCTATCCGGCAACCGAACAGAGCCGGATAACCGACGAAGTACTGGCAGCGCAGCGCGCGGGCAGCTGAACCGGATCGTCGCGGAAACCGCCGGCCGGACGGGCTACTTCGACGTCCACTGCGGACGCGAACCGCCCGTCCGCGGCGACGGCAGCAGCTCGCTCACCGGGTACCGCAACGGCAGCGGCGCCGCCCCCGCCCGCAGAGCCAGCTCCATCTCGAACCGCGCCGCCGGGTCCTTCAGGCTCTCGCCGAACGTCGCCTGCAGCTGGCGCATGCGGTAGCGGACCGTCTGCGGGTGGACGCCCAGGCGCTCGGCGATCTCCACCACGTTGCCCTGGCTGTCCAGCCACGCCCGCAGCGTCTCCAGGAGCCGCTCCTGCTGCTTGCCCGTCATGTCCGCCAGCGGCGCGAACAAGCGGTGCCGCAGCGTCCCGACCAGGCCCGTGTCGGAGTTGACCAGCAGCGTCGCCAGGTGCTCTTCGGCGCGGATCACCGGGCGCGCCGGCAGGACGCCGCGCTCGGCCAGCTGCAGGGAGTTCCGGGCCCAGCGCAGGGAATCCGCGACCGAAGCCAGCGGGACGCACGGGCCGATCGCCAGACGGCAGTCCGGCAGCGCCACCTGCAGCGCCGCCAGCCGGGCGCCGCTCAGTTCGCCCGGGACGATCAGTTTCGGCTCGGGCGTGTCGAGTTCGGCGAGGACGTCCGCGTCCAGCCCGGCGTGCCGCCGGGCCGGGGCGACGCCGCCGGCCGGGCCGACCGCCACCGGCGTCGCGTCCGACGGCACCGGCCAGCCGATCAGCTGGGCCAGCTCGGCAACCGCTTTCGGGGACGCCGGCGGCGTCTCGAGGAGCAGGTGGAGCAGCTTGCGGCGCCAGGTGTCCAGCGCGCCCGCCGTGCGCGCCTTCGCCTCCAGGTAGCCGTCGAGCGCCACGGACGCGAGCTCGTCCATGAACGCCAGCATCGCGTCGGCCAGCTGGGACATCACCGCCGAGGACAGGCCGCTGCGCCGTCCGACGCGCATGATCCGGCGCCACGACACCCGCGCGCCCACGCGGTAGGCCGACTGCAGCGTGTCGAGGCTGCGGCCTTCGCGCATTTCGTTCTGCCCCAACCGGTGGTGCACCTCGTGGGACTGTTCCTTCGACACCGTGGGGTCGGCGATCTGCGCGACGAACAACGTGATCGCGTATTCGACACCGGCTCGGATCGACTTGCCGTAGGGCCCGTCGAGCGGGCGCGCGTAGGCCGGGATGGTCGCGCGGATTTCTTCGACGATTTCAGCAGCGAGGCTGGCCAGTTCCGGCCGCAGGATGTCGGCCAGTTTGCGCGGTAGGGCGGCGGTCGGCGGCGGCGCAGCGTGATCGAATCCGCGCTCCACCGACATCGCAGCTCCTTCGCTCCGACCCCGCACCTGTTGCAGGGTGACAACGGGCACATCGAAAAACTAACGCCAAACGTGTCACACCCGTGAAGGAAAACCGATTTGTTGTCACATCCATGACAATTTCCCGCCGCCCGGCTGCGAGCGGGTGACAGGCGTCCCGCCGACTGCACGTGCACATGCGTACGAACGGCCGAACCTCCAACGAGCGGCCCGCGCTGCGGTTACGCCCGCATCTTGTATCGTGTGGTTGATACAAGTCGAGGAGGAACCGCATGCCTTGGGACAACGTGCTCGCTGTCGCTTTGCTCATGGGCCTGGTCGGGCTGGCGATCCTGATCGTGCTCTGGCCGGGTCGGAAGCACGGTAAGCGCTTGCTGGAGCGGTGGGGCGTGGCCAAGCCCGACGCCGCGGAGGTCGACCTCGCCGTCCGCTACCTCAAGCGGCGCCGGCTCTGGTACCCGTGGCTGTTCCTCGTGATCCCGCCGCTGCTCGACGACACGACGACGGGCTCGATCCTCGCCACGCTGCTGCTCGGGGGCCTGATCGCCGAGCTGCTGGCGCAGCGCCCGTCCCGCGGCCCGCGCCGCGAAGCCGAGCTGGCACCGCGGACGCTGCAGGAGATCGTCCCGGCGTGGATCCTGGTCCTGGGCGGGCTGGCGGCCGCGGGATCGCTGCTGCACCTGGGCCTGACGGCGCAGTGGAAGCTGCTGGCCGTGGCCGCCGGCACGGCGGGAGTCAGCGCGGCGATCACGCTGCTGGCCGTGCGCCGCCCGGCGATCGGCGCCCCGCGAGCCGACCTGGCGCTGCGCTGCCGCAGCGCGCGGGTGGCGGTCGGCCTGGGCATCGGCGCGTGCACGGCGGTCGGCTGGCCGGCGGGCGACTTCGTCTCGTTCCTGGCGGTCGTGGCCGGCCTGGCCGCGTTCCTGGCGGTGACGGCCCCGGCGAAACGGCGACCGGCGGCGGCGTGAAGATCGTCGTCGACACCGAAAACGGCGTGCCGCCGTGGCGGCAGGTCCACGACCAGGTGATCCGCGCGGCGACGACGGGTGCGCTGCCGGAGGGGACCCGCTTGCCGCCGATCCGCCAGCTGGCCCGGGATCTGGGGCTGGCCTCGGGAACGGTGGCCCGGGCCTACCGCGAGCTGGAGGCGGCGGGCTGGGTGGCGACCGCCCGCGCGCGCGGCACGGTGGTGACGGTCCCGTCGGGCCGCCCGGACCGCGGGGCCCTGCTGGCCTCGGCCGCGGCGGAGTTCGCGGCCCAGGCCCGTGACCTCGGCGCGGACCTGGAGACCACGCTGGAGGCCGTCCGCACCGCCTGGCCGGGCTGAGCGGCGCCTACCTCGCTCCGAGCAGCCGGCCCACCGCCGCGATCACGGGTTCCAGGACCTCGACCTCGCGCGGCGTTCCCACGCACTCCGTGATCCCCGCGCCGACCACCTCGAACCGGGCCAGCGCGTCCAGCTCGGCCACCAGCCGCGCGATCGACCAGCCGCCGGGCTCCGGGTAGTTCAGGCCCGCGAACTCTCCCGGATCGAGCACGTCCAGGTCCACGTGCACGTACAGCTTCTCCACACCCGTCAGGGCTTCGACCGACGTCACCGCGAGGCCACGCGCCACCGCGGCTTCTTCGTCCGGGTCGAACACGCGCGTCCCGGGCAGTGCCACGTTCCCGGGCGTCAACGCCGGCGCCGCCGCGAACTCCGGGTCGCCCTCGCCCAGCAGCGACCGCAGCACCATGCCGTGGAACGCCCCCGACGGCGACGATTCCACCGTCTTCAGGTCCGCGTGGGCGTCGAACCACGCGACGCCCAGGCCGGGTCCGTGGCGGAACCGCGCGACGCCGATCGGCACCAGTTCGACGCCGCAGTCTCCGCCGATCGTCAGCACCGGGCCACCCGGGGCCTCCAACGCGGCCAGCTGGGCCGCCCGGTTCGGGCCGGTCAGCACCGCCCGCGACGCGATGCCACGGTCCACTTCGGACACCGCACGAGTCTGCCGGACGTGGTGCACGGGCCGGCCGAGCACGTGCCCGGCCAGCTCCGCGAGGGCCACACAGCCGTCCGGCAGCTCCGCCGCGCGCGGCCCGGCCGCGCCCTGCCGCTGCGGTACCGCGTTGATCAGCATCCGCCGAGCGTATCGCTCACTCGAGGACCAGCAGAAGGTCACCGCCTTCGACCTGCTGCACGTTCGTGATCGCCAGCCTGCCCACCGTGCCGGCGGTGGACGCGGTGATCGAGGCCTCCATCTTCATCGCCTCGATGGTCGCGACCGTCGCGCCGGCTTCGACCGTGTCGCCCTCGGCGACCTGCAGCGTCACCACGCCCGCGAACGGCGCCGCGACCTGCTTCGGGTTGCCCTTCTCGGCCTTCTCCGTCGCCGGGATGTCCGAGGCGATCGAGCGGTCGCGGATCTGGATCGGCCGCAGCTGGCCGTTCAGCGTCGACATCACCGTGCGGACGCCGCGCTCGTCGGCCTCGCCGATCGCCTCCAGCTCGATGAGCAGCCGCACCCCGGGCTCGAGGTCGACCGCGTACTCCTCCCCCGGCCGCAGCCCGTAGAAGAAGTCCTTGCTGGGCAGCACCGACGTGTCGCCGTAGGCCTCGCGGTGCGCCTCGAACTCCTTCGTCGGGCCGGGGAACAGCAGCCGGTTGAGCGTCCGCCGCGGGTGCTCGGCGAGCGCCGTACGGTCCTCTTCGGACAGTTCGGCGACCGGCTTCGCCGCCGCGCGGCCCTCGAGGGCCTTGGTGCGGAACGGCTCCGGCCAGCCACCGGGCGGGTCGCCGAGCTCGCCGCGCAGGAAGCCGATCACCGAGTCGGGGATGTCGAACTTGTTCGGCTCCGCCTCGAAGTCCGCCGGCGAGACGCCCGCGCCGACCAGGTGCAGCGCGAGGTCGCCGACGACCTTCGACGACGGGGTCACCTTCACCAGGTGGCCGAGGATCTTGTCCGCGGCGGCGTACATCGCCTCGATGTCCTCGAACCGGTCGCCCAGGCCGAGCGCGATGGCCTGCGTGCGCAGGTTCGACAGCTGCCCGCCGGGGATTTCGTGGTCGTAGACGCGCCCGGTGGGCGACGCCAGCCCGGCCTCGAACGGCGCGTAGATCTTGCGCACGCTCTCCCAGTACGGCTCCAGGTCGCCGATCGCCCGCAGGTCCAGGCCGGTGGTGCGGGCCGAGTGGTCGGTGGCCGCCACGATCGAGGACAGCGACGGCTGCGACGTCGTGCCCGCCATCGACGAGACCGCGCCGTCGACGGCGTCCGCACCCGCGTTGATCGCCGCGAGGTAGGTGGCCAGCTGGCCGCCCGCGGTGTCGTGGGTGTGGATGTGCACCGGCAGGTCGAACTCCTTGCGCAGCGCGGTGACCAGCTTGGTCGCCGCGGGCGCGCGCAGCAGCCCGGCCATGTCCTTGATCGCCAGGACGTGCGCCCCGGCGCCGACGATCTGCTCGGCCAGCTTGAGGTAGTAGTCGAGCGTGTAGAGCTTCTCGCCCGGGTCGGACAGGTCCGAGGTGTAGCAGAGCGCCACCTCGGCGACGGCGGACCCGGTCTCGCGCACGGCTTCGATGGCCGGACGCATCTGCTCGACGTCGTTGAGGGCGTCGAAGATCCGGAAGATGTCGATGCCGGTCTTCGTGGCCTCCTGGACGAAGGCGGTGGTCACCTCGGTCGGGTACGGCGTGTACCCGACGGTGTTGCGCCCGCGCAGCAGCATCTGGAGGCAGATGTTCGGCACGGCCTCGCGCAGGGCGGCCAGCCGCTCCCACGGGTCCTCGGCGAGGAACCGCAGCGCGACGTCGTAGGTCGCGCCGCCCCAGCACTCCAGCGACAGCAGCTGCGGCAGGGTGTTCGCGACGACCGGCGCCACCGCGAGGAGGTCCTTCGACCGGACGCGCGTGGCGAGCAGCGACTGGTGGGCGTCGCGGAAGGTCGTGTCGGTGACGCCGATGTGCGGCGAGTTGCGCAGCCACTCCGCGAACCCGGCCGGGCCCAGCTCGGCGAGCTTCTGCTTCGACCCCGGCGCCGGCTGGGCGTCCTTCGCGAGCTTCGGCAGCTTGACCGTGGCGTCCGGGGTCTTCGGGCGCTCGCCGTGCGGCTTGTTGACCGTCTGGTCGGCGAGGTAGGTCAGCAGGCGCGTGCCGCGGTCGGCGGACTGCCGAGCGGTGAGCAGCTGCGGGCGCTGTTCGATGAACGACGTCGTGACGCGGCCCGCGCGGAAGTCCGGGTCGTCGAGGACGGCCTGCAGGAACGGGATGTTCGTGGCGACGCCGCGGATCCGGAACTCGGCGACGGCGCGGCGCGCCCGGCCGACGGCGGTCTTGAAGTCCCGGCCGCGGCAGGTGAGCTTGACCAGCAGCGAGTCGAAGTGCGCGCTGATCTCGGTGCCGGAGAAGGCGGTGCCGCCGTCGAGCCGGATGCCGGAGCCGCCCGGGGAGCGGTAGGCGGAGATCATCCCGGTGTCCGGGCGGAAGCCGTTGGCCGGGTCTTCGGTGGTGATGCGGCACTGCAGGGCGGCGCCGCGCAGGTAGATCTTGTCCTGGCTCAGGCCCAGGTCGTCGAGGGTCTCGCCGGAGGCGATCCGCAGCTGCGACTGCACGAGGTCGACGTCGGTGACCTCTTCGGTGACCGTGTGCTCGACCTGGATGCGCGGGTTCATCTCGATGAAGACGTGCTTGCCCTGCTTGTCGAGCAGGAACTCGACGGTGCCGGCGTTGCGGTAGCCGATCTGCCGGGCGAACTTGACCGCGTCCGCGCAGATCCGGTCGCGCAGCTCGGGGTCGAGGTTGGGCGCCGGGGCGAGCTCGACGACCTTCTGGTGGCGCCGCTGCACCGAGCAGTCGCGCTCGTAGAGGTGGATGACGTTGCCGGCGCCGTCGGCGAGGATCTGCACCTCGATGTGCCGCGGCTCGACGACGGCCTTCTCCAGGAAGACGGTCGGATCGCCGAAGGCGGACTCGGCCTCGCGCGCGGCGGCCTCGATGGACTCGCGCAGCTGGGCGGGGTCCTCGACCCGCCGCATCCCGCGCCCACCACCGCCGGCGACGGCCTTGACGAAGACGGGGAAGCCGAGCTCCTCGGCCGCCGCGACCAGGGCGTCGACGTCGCTCGAAGGTTCGGACGACCCGAGCACGGGCACGCCGGCCTCACGCGCGGCCTTGACCGCACGGGCCTTGTTACCAGTGAGTTCGAGAATGTCGGCACTCGGTCCGACGAAGGTGATACCGGCTTCTTCGCACGCACGCGCGAGATCGGGGTTTTCCGAGAGGAAGCCGTAACCGGGGTAGACGGCATCGGCCCCGGCTTTCTTCGCCGCGGCGACGATCTCGTCGACCGAGAGGTAGGCGCGCACGGGGTGACCGGGTTCGCCGATCTCGTACGCCTCGTCGGCCTTCAGCCGGTGCAGCGAGTTGCGGTCTTCGTGCGGAAACACGGCAACCGTGCCGGCACCGAGTTCGTAGCCGGCGCGGAACGCCCGGATCGCGATCTCCCCGCGGTTGGCCACCAGAACCTTGCGGAACATGCCCGGTCCTTCCCTCTTGGATCGGTAAGTCAACGCACGTTACCCGGTTTTTCCCGCTCTGCGGGAGTTGAGTCCCGGGTGATGGACATCATGCGGACCAGGCGGTTCGGTGGTCACCCTTGGTGGCAGTCCTCGACGAGGCCTCGCCGCGTTTCGAGCCTGATCCGGTCGGGCCGCCAGTCCAGGGTGACCCCCGACGCCCGGTCGAGGTCGACGACCTGCACGCGGAAGCCGTCGCGTTCGCAGCGCGCCCTGGCTTCGGCGGTCTTCCGCCCGATGAGTTCGGCCAGGTCGAACGAGGGCAGCCGGCGTTCGAGGCGGATCTCGGGCATGGCGCACCTCCTGTGGGGTTCAGCTTCCCGGAGTCCGGCTTCGGTCGCCAGACGGCGGGCAGGGGAAGTGAGTGGGATTTGGAGGGCCGAACGGCGGGTGATGGGCCGCCCGCGGACTGCAGGCGGGGCCGCTCGGTGGCTGCACGGCGGCGACTGGCGGGCCCGCCCTGCGGCGGCTGGCGCGCCGCACGCGGACTGCGCGGCGGTTGGGGGGGGTGTCCCTATGTGGTTGTCAAGCCGCGGCGGGCGCGGGGTGTCGGTAGTGGGTGCCGTTGCGGAGCATGGAGTAGAGGACGTCGCAGC